>JBEKMN010000112.1:0-25061 GCA_050008495.1 Terriglobia bacterium
GACGGGTAGGGGCGCTTCGCGAAGCGCCCCTACGGCTTCTAGCCTATCAGGCCGGAGATGAGAAAGTGGGAAACGGTGCGAAATTTGGGAGTAATTATTTTTAGTGCAATGGAATCAAGAGGTTGGCCAGGCGAGCAGTTTTCACAATGTGAAAATCGGGGGTCGGACTGTGGCATTTTGACACATATATGCAGAAAACTGCATATAACAGAGAGCGGCAAAGCCGCAACCAAATGCAGATTCTTCGCTTCGCTCAGAATGACACGTCATCCTGAGCATTGACAGCCGCAGTGGCTGCCCTTGCTGATCAGAAAGATGACGCGTGCTCGTCGAAAAGGTCTCGTTGATTACAAAGGACATACGCGTCATCTTTCTGCAGAGCGGAGCGAAGGATCTGCTTTTCTTCGCGCGCTGCAGGCTTGGCGCATAGCCAAGCTATGCGGTTTGCAGACATTGTGCTTCGGTAGTTAGCCACGGAGCCTTCCGCTCTTGATAAGGTCCGCCTTCACCTTTACCCACGGAATGCGCTTCTCATGCCTCCGCGCGCGGGAAACCAGGACGTCCTCGATGTCCTCCCAAAGGGCCCTGTGCTTTTTGAGGTCGATAACTGCCGCAGTTTTGTGGCCCTTTTAGTCGGTGATAAACTGAATTCCAGTCATGTGTAACGTGCTCCTTAGGTTCCTCTTCTCACTCTAGTTTTGCCGCTTCCCCCCTCTCAACACACTACTGCGGTTGCGCCCGCAGCGTTATCTTTTTTTGAGATGCCTTAGGGCTATTTCGGCGGCGGCGATTTGGCGGGCGACCTGGCGGGGAGCGGTTCCGCCGGTCACATTTCTACGATTGACTGACTTTTCAGGGGAAACCGCAACGCGGCGCAAGGGCTCGTCCCAGGAAGGTATGATGCGCCGGGCTTCGGCAGCGGTGAGGCCGGCGAACGTCCTGCCTTGGGCTGCGCAGTAGCTGACCAGTTTTCCCACCTGCTCGTGAGCTTCGGCGAAGGGCACGCCACGGCGAACGAGTTCGTCGGCCAGGTCTGTCGCCGTCAGAAAACCCTGGGTGGTGGCGTCTTCCATTCTTTCCGGACGAAGCTGAAGCGTGGCGGCGACACGGGATGCGATCTCGAGCGCCTCATGAGTAGTATCGACGGCGCTGAACAACGCCCCCTTATCCTCCTGCAGGTCGCGATCATAAGCCAGGGGAAGACCTTTCATCAGCGCCAGCAGTCCCGTAAGCCTGCCCAGCACGGTTGCCGACTTGCCGCGGATCAGTTCCAGCGAATCGGGGTTCTTC
Source organism: Terriglobia bacterium (assembly GCA_050008495.1). Lineage (GTDB taxonomy): Bacteria > Acidobacteriota > Terriglobia > UBA7540 > UBA7540 > CAVROP01. The sequence continues at coordinate 1,291 of JBEKMN010000112.1, forward strand.
TTCTGCGGCATCAGGCTGCTGCCGGTGCTGTAAGCGTCGGCCAATTCCACAAAGCCGAAAGCGGGCGAGGAGTAGATGATCAGGTCCTCCGCCCAGCGGCTGAGGTGAAGCATGGTCAGCGCGCAGGCAAAGGCCAACTCGAGGACGAAATCCCGGTCCGAGGTGACGTCCAGGCTGTTGGAGGCCGGGCGCGCAAATCCCAGCGCCCGCGCCAGGCGCTCCCGGTCCAACCGGTAGGCGGTCCCGGCCAGCGCTCCCGCCCCCATCGGCAGTTCGTCGGCGCGCCGGCGGCAATCTTCGAGCCGGGACGCGTCGCGTTTAAACATTTCAAAATAGGCAAGCGCATAATGCGAAAAAAGTATCGGCTGGGCGGGCTGAAGATGAGTGTAGCCGGGCATCACCACGCGAGTGTGGCGCCGCGCCTGGCCCAGCAGCGCCTCGAGCATGGCGGCCAGAGCCCGTTCGAGATCGGCGGTGGCGTCCTTGACGTACAAGCGGGCTTCCGTGGCCACAAGGTCGTTGCGGCTGCGGCCGGTGCGGAGTTTGCCTGCCAGAGCGCCGATTCGCCGCCCCAGTTGCGCCTCGACCCAGGTGTGCACGTCCTCGCTCGATTGCCCCCTGGCCCAGCCGGGATGACGTTCGACGCCGCGGCGGAGGGCTTCGAGGCCGCGCCCCAAGCGGCGCGCCTCCGAAGGCGTCAACACGCCCACCCGGCCCAGCTCCTGAACGTAGGCAAGGTTCACTCGCAGGTCATAGAGGATGAACCGCTGGTCGAGCGAGAAGGACTCGGAGAATTCTTCAAAGCGCGGATCGCGGCGGCCGGTGAAGCGTCCTCCCCAGAGTTTCATTCGGTTCTCCATGTTGACGCCGCGGAGGCGCCAGGTCTGTCATTCCGAGGCGCCGCAGGCGACGAGGAATCTCGCACTGACCTGAAAATCGTGGCGCGGGCGTCTCGCCCGCGGTCGCGGGAGCGTCCCGCTCCCGCGCACGGGCAGGATGCCCGTGCCACAGCGGGCGGGACGCCCGCACCACATCCGTCCACCGAGGGGTGGTTTTCATGGTTGCTGGGTGCCCGACAGCCGGCTACTTCCTGGCCGCGCGCTTGGCAGCCGCAAGGCGCAGCGGCAGACCGAGAATGTTAATGAATCCCTCAGCATCTTTCTGGTTATAATCCGAGTTCATAACAAAGCTGCCGATGCTGGTGTCGTAGAGAGAATTCTCCGACTGCCGGTCGAGAACGCGCAGATTGCCCTTGCAAAGCCCCAGCTTGACCGTCCCGGACACGTTCTGCTGGGTGGCCTCCACGAAGCTGTCCAGGGCTTCGCGAAGGGGTGTAAACCACTGCCCATAATAGACCAGTTCGGCGTAGCGCAGCGCCACATGCTGCTTGTAATGGTAAGTCTCCCGATCCAGGCAGAGTGATTCGAGTTCCTGGTGGGCCAGCATGATCATCGTGCCTGCGGGAGTTTCGTAGGCGCCGTGCGACTTGATTCCCACCAGCCGGTTCTCGACCAGGTCCGTGCGGCCCACGCCGTGCCGCCCGCCCAAGGCGTTCAGGATCTCGACCAGGCGCACGGGGGCCATGCGCCTGCCGTTGACGGAAACCGGAACACCGGCCTCAAAACCCAACACCACTTCCGCCTCGCGCGCCGGGGCCTTCTGCGGCTTACGCGTGAGCTTCCAGGCGCTATCCGGCGGCTCGCCGAGCTTGGTCTCGAGGGGGCCGCCTTCGTGGCTCAGATGCCACAAATTCTGATCGCGGCTGTAAAGTTCGCCCTTCTTCACGGGCACGGGGACTTTGTGGGCGCGCGCATAGGCGAGCGCATCTTCGCGCGATTTAATCGACCATTCCCGCCATGGGGCGATGACGCGCAAATGGGGCGCCAGGGCCTGGTAGGAAAGCTCGAAACGCACCTGGTCGTTCCCCTTGCCGGTGCATCCGTGGGCCAGCGCGTCCGCGCCGTGCTCGAGCGCGATCTCCACCTGCCGTTTGGCGAGCACGGGGCGCGCCAGGGAGGTGCCCAGGAGATACTTGCCTTCGTAGATGGCGCCTGCGCGCACCGCCTTCCAAACGTAGCCCGTAACGAATTCCGCGCGCAGGTCTTCGACGAATACCTTCGAGGCCCCGCTGCGGAGCGCCTTGCGCCGAAGCGCCACGTAGTCGTCACCCTGGCCCACGTCTCCCACCATGGCGAATACTTCGCAGTCATAATTCTCCCGCAGCCAAGGGATAATGATGGAGGTGTCTAAGCCCCCCGAATAAGCCAGAACCACCCGCTTGACCGGGTGGCTCGAATCATGCGCTGACGTCATGGGTTGTTTTGAACTCCGTTTCTGAACTTTTTATGCGGCAACACGGGTGGCGCAGACGGGCCGTAGTTGGGCATGTCTGCGCCCCTGGTCCAGAGGGCGCATACATCCCGCCAAAGTGCGGCGGGACGTATGCGCCACCCAGGTGCTTCGAGGCTGCGGCACGATCCTGCTCATGCGGCAACGATCGCCCGGATCTTTTTGCGCAATTGTGCCGCGCCTCGAACGTTGGGCGTCGCCACAAACACCGTGTCGTCGCCGGCCACCGTCCCTACCACCTCCGGCCACTCCTGCGAATCGAGCACCGCGGCCACCGGCTGGGCATTGCCGGGGTGTGTCTTCAGGACCACCAGATTGGAAGCCAGGCTGACCTCGCGCAAAAACTCCTTCAGAATTAACTGCAAGGTCGGCTGCACTGGGGCGGCAGGCTCGACTGCTTCCGGAAGGTGATAACCGGTGCGCGTCTTGACCACGCCGAGCTCGTCAAGGTCCCGCGATACGGTAGCCTGCGTCACCTGGATGCCGCGCCTGGCCAACTTCCGACGCAACTCATCCTGGGTGACTTCCGGGTCGGTCCTCAGGAGTTTCAAGATTTGCGTGCGGCGGTAGAGATTTTCCATGTAATTTTATGCAGGCAACTTATAAATATACCAAAGCACGCGTGGCTTGGCAATGACGGGACGAGCAGCGTGATCGGGTGAGCAAACGCCCCGTTCCTGGCTGGTTTATCCGGGGTGGCGCATACATTGAAGTCGATGTATGGGCCACCCTCGAAAGCCTGTCATTCTGAGCGAAGCGAAGAATCTCGCTCTGGTTCGCTCGATCGCACCCCAATCGCAAGGCCAGGGCGAGATTCTTCGCTTCGCTCAGAATGACAGAGCCGTCGCGATTCCGCAGGGATTTGCTTAGGGGGATGCTACGGGCTGAGGCCTTTATTCACCCGATCTCGGTGGGGGGATCAATCATGAACGGCATTTCCGGCCCGGTCTAGTCTTCAGGCGATCACCCACTGCGCTTTATTCCCCGTGGCCGCCATAGGCCATGAAATTCTCTTTCTTAAACTCTTCCCATTGAGCCTGAAGATACTGCTCCTTGGGGATGAACCGTTTAGTGCGGAAAGCGATGCCCAGGTTACCTTCCTCGATTTCGGCGCCCTTCTGCGGCAAGAAGTCGAAGACGCTCCGGTTGGCTCCATAAAAAGCGCAGAGCCAGACGCCCGCAGCAGATTCCACCGCATAGAGCGCGCAGACTAAAGGCAAGGGGCGCGTCGCATCCACAGAAACTTTTACTTGCGCCTCGGTAATCTTCCCTTTCACGGACTGCGGAATCGACGGGACCGTAGTTGTCATTTTGCGCCTCGCTGCTACTAACGTAACACGAATCGGAGGAACGAGTGAACGGGAGATCACCCTACAAACACCGGTTTTATGTGGCGCTCGAAAAGGTTGCCGGTTACATTCCCGGCAATGGCGCGCTCCATCATCGTGAGGAGATCCAAATAACGGTTTCCCATTCGCGCCGCCACCTTAAAGGCCACGTGAAGAAGCTGGCGAAAGCTGGAATTGTATGCCGGGCAGTTCGGATCGTGCCGCAGCGCCGATGCGAATTGTTCCGCCGCCCAGCGCGCCAGTAGCGCGGGATCAGGCAAGCGGGCAGGATCGATGTTGACCACGGCGGCGTAAGGCGCGCATAAATCCTGGCGCTGGCGATAGGCCTCGGCATAAACCTCCTTCGCCAGCTCGAGCCCGGCTCCGCCGGCCTCCGCCAGGCCGATCAGCTCTTCCAGCCAGGTCGTTCCTGCGGTCTTCAAATGTACGCCGGCATTGAATGTCAGGAGCGCTTGATGGATGGGCCCATAAAGTGAGAACTTGTCGCTCCCGGAGTGTACGCTCAGTTTCAAATTGGAGGGCAGCGCGTAGCGACTGAGGGCAAAGGCGATGACTGCAACGTCATCCGAAAACTCCCGGCTGAATTGGGCAACATCGCCCTCATAGTCCACGCCCTTGTCGAAGCGACCGCTGAATTTCGGCGCGATGGTCTGAATCGGAATCCCTTCATCCGCCACAGCCGCGAGGATGATCAGCAGTTCGGCCGGAGTCTGAGGGGAATCGGTCTCGTCCATCGACACTTCCGTAATGAATTGTCCTCTTCCCTTCTCCTCCTCGATCCGGCGGTAAACCCGCGCCGCTTCCTGCACCGCCGCCAGGTATTTGTTCGCAACCTGTGCCAAGAAGGTGGGGTCGATGCGAAAGGCGTGGGAGACACCCGGCACGGCCAAATCCTCCAACAGCTCCGGGTGACCATCCACGAAGCGCTGCAACGCCGAGGCCGCGCAGGGCCGGCCGATCAAATCCGCCACGTCGATGGTGAAAAAATCGCTGGCGTCGATGAACTTGTCCACCGTCTTGAGATTGATGTGGTCGGCGTCCACGTGGTACGGCTTGTCCCAACCTAGCGCCTTCACCGCCTGGTCAGCCTCCGCTCGAGTATCGGCCGGGGTGGATCCTATGATAGTGTGTTCCCGGTTCGATTTGTTCCACACCGGGATCACTTCCACCCCCTGCTCGAGCGCCATCTTACAAGCCTGCAACTGTGCCTTGCCTTGGTGTGCGAACCTGTCGCCTACACCGAGCGAGTACTTGGCAAGAGAAAGCGCGGTGCTCATGGGAGTCACTCCTGCTTGCAGCGGGGGTAGATTGAGAGGGCCCCACTCCCGGAGAAAAGAACTTGACAAATTATCGTAATAGAGCTAATCTATAATTGAAGGGTTTTAGCATTCGCAATGCGCTGAGACCTTTTTTTGTCTACCAACTGGGTTGACTTATTTCCCTCTATCAGGACGTCGGCGCGTAAACAGCTCATTTTGCACCGACCGAGTGCTCCGAACTCGCGCCGACTCCTGCCTTTCATCGGTAGACCCCTTAAGTGGTTTCGCCATCCTTCACTTAACTCACGTAGCACGTCCCAGTTTAGCCTAGTCATCCGGATCAAGGCACTTTCGGCGGCCAAACGCGTCGCTCAATGCGAGGGCAGCGGCTGTTGCTGCGCCGGAGATTCGACCTTCTTGCCGGCCTTGTTCGAAGAATCTTTCGACTCCCGATCCGATTTCTGGTCCCCCGGCTGCCTGCGGCGGCCTCGCCGCGCATGGAATTCGACAAACGTATTCTTTAGTGGCTTGGCCGGACCGCTCTGCCCATTCAGGACAGTTCCCAATTCCGTTTGGCAGGCAGCCAGATTGGTTTGGGCCACAAAGAGGACCTGGTCAGGGCTGCGCAAGAGATAGGCGATATAGGGCTGCAGGGTCTGCTGTAAGTCGAAGAGTTGGTCGCCGGCTTGGCTGTATTGTGCACCCAGGGTGGGATTCTCATACTGGCTGACGGCGTGCGCAACGCCGTCCAGACGTGGCAGCGCCGCGTTGATCGCCGCGTAGGTCTGGAATCCATAGTAGATGCTGTCCGGCCGTTTTTCAAACTCCGACCGCCACGCCTCCAGCGCGTTCATCGCGGTGTGCAGATTCTCCAAGGTCTGGGTCAGTGAATTGCGAATGATGTTCGAGACTATCCATTTTTCCGGGTGTGCGGCCTTGAGCAGGTCTTCAATACGCAAGTCCATCGCCCCGATCTTATGCACCAGAATCTCAACCTGGGCGCGATCCATGTATCCCGGAGCGTTGACGGGTTGATTGGCCGGGGCGGGTTGGGGAGACGGAATGGTTTCTGTCTGAGGCGACGCTCCCGCCTGGGCGCCTTGCGCAGGCGGGATCTTTGCCGGCTGTTGCGCCGCCGCCCAGTAGGCGCACAGAGCGATGGGAAGAAAAAGAAACCGCTTCATTGATCGCATGCTAATTTAGAGGCAGGTTCCCCGAAGAAAGATGGCAGGCTCCTGCTCCCCTGAAGTCACGTCATTCCCGCGCAAGCGGGAATCCATTGGACCCATAATGGGTCCCCGCTTTCGCGGGGACGACGCTAATTTTATTGCCTCGGGTGAAGTACAGGCCTATCGAAACTCCTCTAGAGAACCACGCTCACCGCAGGGTCCCTCGTCACGAGACGAGTTCTTGAATCTCAACGCCAAACTTGAAGAGGGGCCGCGGGTCGCCTCGCCCCCAGCGATTGACTTCCCATCTGGCTTGGAGAAACTTAACGCCCGGCAGTTGCTTCAAATCGAGGGCCGCCGGAGCACTCCCCGCGTAGAACTTTTGAGGGAACCAGAAGAGCGCTTGTTGCCCCCATGCTTTTCCGTCCGCCGAGCTCCATACGGAGACGTGCAGGGACTCCTGTTCGATGATCTCCGTAACACTGAGCACGATGATAACAGGCTTTCCTTCCAGGGCGCCAAGTTCGTAGGCAGGGCCTGCGCCGTTGGTCTCCACGAGCGTTTCAGGAGGAAGCAGGTGGCCAACCGTGGTTTGCGTCGAGATGTTCGCACTCATGGTCTGTTTTCCGCTGGGATCAGGATTGAAACCCTCCAACCACGCCATCGTAGCACAGTTGAGAGTCGAGAGTCGAAAGTCCAGAGTCGAGAGTCAAAAGTCGACAGTCAAAAGTCAAAAGTCTAAAACCCATGGGGGCAAGTACGGACGTGTCAAGCGGTGAGACTTGAACTCTGGCTTTCGACTCTTGACTCTCGACTCTGGACTTTCGACTCTTGACTTTTGACTCTCGACTTCCGGCTCTCGGTTGCTTTCCCCCTCGTCGCCAGCATAGACTAAAGTTTTCCCCTATGCGGGCCAACACTATGCTTCGATACCTCTGTATCTTGTCGTTCCTCTGTCTCACCTCCTTAGTCGCGGCGGCCCACGCTGCCACGATATCGCTGGACGGAGACTGGCACTTGCTCGCCGATCCCGGCGGCGCCTTCGAGGTTCAGCAACTGGCCTCGGCGGCGAATGTGCGCCCGACTCGCGTCCCTTCATCGTGGCAATCCCAGTTCCCGGACCTGCGCGATTACGCCGGGGCAGCCTGGTACTGGCGCGACGTAAGCATGCAATCTCTCTCGGCGGACCAGGTGGCCATTCTCCGCTTCGGAGCGGTTGATTACCTTGCCGATGTTTACCTCAACGGCCAGAAGGTTGGCAGGCACGAAGGGGGCTATACCCCGTTTGAGTTCGACATCACTTCCCTGCTTCGGCCGGGAACAAACCAGATTGCGGTACGAGTCGTCGACCCCGGAGCCAAGCCCAGTGTCGTGGAGGGAATCAACTACGCGGAGATTCCTCATGGAAAACAGAACTGGTACGTGCAAACCAGCGGCCTCTGGCAAAGCGTCGAAATCCAGATTCGACCGCGCGTTCACCTGGGAGCCACGCACATCCTGGCTGGAGCGAATGGAGACTTCAAGATCACGGTGCCGGTTGTGACATCGCCCTCGCAGGCGCCGGTGAGCGGCTCAACCAGCCTTAGCGTGGAAATCCGCGACCGTAACGGAAAGGTCGTTTGGCAGGCCTCTCAAGAACTCAATGCCCCCCAGTCGCCTGCGGACTTCACGGGACATCTGGCCAACCCAAGCGTATGGAGCCCTAGCGATCCGGCGCTTTATAGCCTGCACGCGAGTCTTGGTTCCGGCGACTCTCAGGACTTCCCTTTCGGCTTCCGCACTTTCGAAACCCGAGACGGAAAGTTTTACTTGAACGGCCAGCCGATTTATCTGCGCGGGGCGCTTGACCAGGATTTTTACCCTGAGACGATTTACACTCCGCCTTCACTCGATTACATCAAGGACGAGATGCGCAAGGCTCGTGCCATGGGGCTGAATCTGCTGCGCTGCCACATCAAGGTTCCCGACCCGCGTTACCTCCAAGCCGCCGACGAAGTTGGCATCCTCATCTGGTACGAAATCCCCAACTGGGACAAGCTCACCGACGACTCGAAGCGCCGCGGCCTCGAGACGCTCCGCGGCATGGTCGAGCGTGATTGGAATTATCCCTGCCTCGTCATCCTCAGCCTCATCAATGAGAGCTGGGGCATCAACCTCAAAGAGGCTGCGGATCGGCAATGGTTGATGCAGGCGTACAACGAAGCGAAGAAGATTGTCCCCGGTTGGCTAGTGGTTGATAACAGCGCGTGTTATGACAATTTTCATGTTTCAACGGACATCGCTGACTATCACACTTACTCAAGCATCCCCGACCGCGCCGAGGACTTCGACCGCTTTGTCACGGATCTGGCGCAGCGCCCAAGCTGGCTCTTCAGTCCCTACGGCGACGCATCCCCAAAGGGCAACGAACCCTTGCTGCTCTCCGAATTCGGCAACTGGGGTCTGCCTCGCATTCCCCACGACAAACCCTGGTGGTTTTCCAGGCGTGGCTTTGACAACGAGATTACTGAACCGGCAGGGATTGAGCAGAGGTATGGCGATTATCAGTACGCGGGTCTCTTCCCGACTCTCGAGGCTCTCACCGAGGCCACGGAATGGCACGAGTTCGCTTCCCTGAAATATGAGATCGAGTCGATTCGGTCCCATCCGGAAATCCAAGGGTACGTCATCACCGAGTTCACAGACCTCAATTGGGAATCGAATGGTTTGCTGGATATGTGGCGAAATCCCAAAGCCTTTGCCGGCCCTCTGGGCGAGCTTCAGGGCGACGACATGGTGGTGCTGCGCACCGATAAGCGAAGCTACAATCCGGGCAACACCGTAACGGTCACGGTTTCTTCCTCTCACTTCGGGCCACAACTCCTCGACCAAGGCCGAATAACCTGGAAAGTCGGGGGGACATCGCTGGCGGGAACTCTCTTGCTCCCCAGCCTTCCTGCCGCCTCGGCGAGTCCCGCCTTCAAGATTCAGTTCGCGGCGCCCCCTGCGGCTGCCTCGAGCAAAAAACAACTCGATGTCGAGATGGTTTTGGAAGGAAAAACCCTCGCCAAGAATTCCCTGACGATTTACGTTTACCCTGACCGGCAACCCGACCTGGCTCCGCCGGTTTCGTACTATGACCCGGCAGGCAAGCTACGGCGCTTGGTCAATGCCATGCGGGCCCGCAATTATCTGGCCTCATCCGGCTCGGAGGCGGTGCCGGTGGTGATTACTTCCACCCTCGACGCGGAGGTAAAGAAGAAGCTCGAGTCGGGCGCCCGAGTTCTCCTGCTTTCGAGCGAACGGCAGACCCTGGCCCCGGGCATCGACATCGTTCCTCGCGCGGGCACCGATTATGAAGGAAATTGGATATCCAACTTCCTCTGGCTCCGCAGCAGTCAACCTCCTTTTCAGGCGCTGGGGTTTGATGCCATGGTTGGGTTCGAGGCCCAAGCCATCAACGCACCCTCGGTGATACGAGGAATCGCCGCCAAGGACTTTCGCGATGTCTTGGCGGGCATGTTCTACGGCTGGATCCACTCGAACGTCGGTGTGCTGGTAGCAGCCAAGTGCGGCAGAGGAACGCTCTTGATCTGCACGCTGTCGCTCGACACCACCTACGGAACCGATCCTTATGCCACCGAGTTGCTGGATGCCTTGGTGAACTACCTGGTTTCCGGATCACCACCCAAGCTTCAGATTCCGCTGTAGGGTCGCACCGGCGCGCGAAGAAAAGCAGATCCTTCGCTTCGCTCAGGATGACATGTCGTTCTGAGCGAAGCGGTCGTCCTGATCTGTCATTCTGAGCGAAGCGAAGAATCCGCATTTGTTCTTTCGCTCGCCCTGGCACGAGCTCAAGACACGTGGGCCACCTAGGACGCGGGATTCGCCGGCGTCGGCCCAAACCAACCCTCGCTCAGATCGCACCACCCGGGATTCATCGATCTGATGAGCGCTAGCTTCCTCTCCCGAATCCATCCCTTAATCTGCTTCTCGCGACATATTGCAGCTCGGATATCCCCGGTGTGTTCGAAGCAGACCAATCGGTCGATGCGGTAGTGGCTAGTGAACCCGGGCAGGAGCTTCAGCTTGTGCTGCCCCACCCGCCGCTCCAGGTTGTTGGTTACCCCGGTGTAAAGGGTGCGCGAGCGGCTGGCCATGATGTAGACGTAGTAGTCCTTCATGGGCGGGATTGTACATCTTCTGTCATTCTGAGCGAAGCGAAGAATCTGAATGAGTTTGTACGGGACGGAACTGCAGATGCTTCGCTGCGCTCAGCATGACAGTGACGGCCTTTTCGCCTGTCATTCTGAGCGAAGCGGAGAATCTGAATGGGTTTTGTACGGGACGGAACTGCAGATGCTTCGCTGCGCTCAGCATGACAGTGACGGCCTTTTCGCCTGTCATTCTGGGCGAAGCGATCGCCCTGATCTGTCATTCTCAGGGCAGGCTCTGAAGGTCGGCGCCACATTCGATTTAGGATACGGCGGAACCACGTGATGCTGTCATGCTGAGCGCAGCAGATTCTAATGGGATTCCGGAGCCAGGTACTGCGGCGCATCGGTGAGCGTAATCGCTAGTTTCCCCTTGTGGGCTCTGGCCGGCTTGAGACTCTGGCCGAGGTAATCGGTAATTGCAAACTGGCCTTGGAGGTCGGGTATGGCGGCCTCTTGTGAGGTTGCGGACGTCGACCATGAGGCCAGTCGAGTTTCCGTCCCCTTGGTGAACAGCAGGACATAGTCGTTCGCTCCGCCAACCGGCAGGCGCCGGGTAAAGCGATATCCGTCGAGAACGCCGCTCAGCGTCTTCAAGGCAAGATAAGCTGGCTTGGGCGAATACACGGGACGGGTATCCGCCGAGTAGGGAAAATGCACGATGCCGAAGTGCGATTCGGGGTCCTGCGGGTTGGCGCTATCATCGTGCCAGTCGTACCAGACGGTAAGCGGCACGCCCTCGGCGAGGTTGCTCAAGAATTCGCGCGGCAACAGCTTGCCTTGCTTTGCTTCGTCCATGCCCTTCCAGTTCCAGGTGGATGAATAGCCCCATTCCCCGGCGATGATAGGAACGGGTTTCCCGGGCGGGCAAAATGCTGCGATGACGCGCTGCAGGGTGTGGAATTCTTCCGCCACGCTCTCCGGATCGCGTTGCCGGTAAGGGTGCACGGAAACCGCCGACCAGTAGTTCAGCAGTCCCGCTTTGAAACAGGCGCCCAGGAAACTGAAGTCAATCAGCGAGGTCGCCGGACCGACATAGAACTCGTGAGGAGCCACGGCGCGAATGGCCTCTCCTACTTCGAGAGCCAACAGGATGTAGTCGTGGACATATGGCTTGGGGCGCCAGAAGCGAAAATTCGGCTCGTTGTACAATTCCCAAATAATGCCCCGCCCCTCGAAATGCTCGACCGCCGCCGAGGCCCAATTGGCGAACGCCCGGCGGCCCTCCTTCGTGTAGGGAGACAAGCCGTTGTCATAGAGCTTGTTGGTATAATCAAGAATGAAATAAGGTGAGATCCTGTAGGATTCCAAGCTGGTTACCAGGCGGTCGTAGGCGCTGAAGTCGTATTGGCCCGGCGCCCTTTCGGTGCTATCCCAGGCAAAATCCATGCGCACCCAGCGGACCGCGGCGGCGGTCAGCATTTCCATTTCTCCGGGTCTCGGATCGACGAAGTGAATATTGATTCCGATGCTCCCCGGGATGGAGCTATCGAGATCGACCGGCGCGCAAATGGCAAGGGGGGTCAATAGAAACAAGGTGAAGGCGAACTTCAGCAGAAAACTGGTGAATAGTGAAGGGTGAATGGTGAATTGCATGCGTCGCCGGAACAGCATCTGTCCTCTACTAGTCGTTCTCTTCCTACCGCTTCGAATACACGGTGTCATTCCGAGCGAAGCGAGGAATCTTGCCCTGATCTTTCTTCATGGACTTCCCTTACGCAGAGCGAGATTCCTCGCTTCGCTCGGAATGACAGCTCGGTTTCGTTCTTTCCGAAAGGCGCGAAGGTCAAGGCCTTCTGCCTTCACTTCCCGCACGTCGCGAACTTCGCCTGTCCCGTCAACAACTGCCGGTAGATCGCGGCATCACGCAGCACCGACTCCACATAAGCGCGCGTGGCGTGAATGGGGATCGCTTCAAGAAACTCCGAGGAATCACGGAAGGAAGTGTCCTTCATCCAGTCGCGGACGCGGAAGTCGCCAGCGTTGTACGCCGCCAGGGCCGGCTCCGGCTTGCCGTTGAACTCGTTCAATAAGGTTCGCAGGTAAGCACAGCCAAAGCGGATGTTATAAGTGGCGTCGTAAAGCCGCACGCCGGCGGACCGGATCCTCGAGGCGCGCTTGCTGCTGCTGGCCGTTGTGGGGAGGACCTGCATCAGTCCGCGGGCGTTGGCGGAGGAGGTGGCGCGGACGTTAAACGCCGACTCCTGGCGGATCAAGCCCATCACCAGGTACGGGTCGAGCCGGTTAACGCGGGCTTGACGTTGCACGAGACTCCAGTAGTTTTGGGGAAACAGCAGGCCCCAGATCTCCTTCGGCAATTCCGAGAACTGGTAAGAGGGGTAGTCAGGAACAATTCTGCCCGCGTCCATAAGCCCCGCGCTCACATTTCCCTGCCCCGTTTCGAGCCTGCTGAGAGACAAGCGGAATTCCGGTTGTTGCGGCCGCGCAGCGAGCGATGCCCGGAGATACTCCTCGGCCAAATCATTTAAGCTCAGAGCTTGAAGCTCCAGCGCCGGCTGCAATAACTCCGCGGGCTCGTGCTCAGAGCAGGCTGAGATCGGCGCGGCGTCGCGCGGAGGAATCGCCTGCGCCACTTGCCCAGCTACCGAATCCGGCGCCGGCGTCACAACTGCGCGGGCGGCGGCCGGAAGGTTCCGTTCCCGCCAACTCGCCTGCGCCGCGTAGAAACTATGCGCGAACCGGTTTTGCAGCAGCGCATAGAGCGCCTGAGCGCCGGCCGCATCGCCTTGCTCCTCTTCCTGTCGGCCTAGCCAGTAAAGCGCCGCAGGGATGCGACTCGAGTGTGCGTAGCGTGTTAAATAACCCTGTAAGTCTTGCAGGGCCTGTTCGCGCTGCCCTGAAAAGTAATGACACCAAACGAGCCGCCATCCCGCGTCTTGGACGTGGCTGCCTTGCGGGAAAGCCTCCACCAGCGTCTGGTACTGGCGCGCGGCGTTTTGCCAGTCGCCCAGCCTGTAGAAGAGTCCCCCTGCAGAATTGAGCGCCGACTCGTAGGCAGTTGAATGCGCATCAATGGCCTGAATCTGGGCAAGCGCGTCGAGAGTGGCGCTTGCATTATCCGCTCGAGTAAAAGCCTCGATCCTCAAAGCCAGCCGCTCCGCGTTCAGCGACGGGCTGGGAAGCGGGCTGGAGAGCGCTTCCAGAGCCTCGGAGTCTCGCCGCATACGGAGCAGACAGCGCGCCCGGCCCAACTGCCACTCACCCGCATGGGCGCTCCTGGGCATGGAAGAGAGCAGCCCTTCGTAGCCTTTCAACGCTTCCTTGAACAATGAAGCTCTGAAAAGCAACTCCAGCCGGGCAGTTTCTATTTCCTCCGTAGGCTGAGGGAAACTCGCCCCCAGGAGGGAACGGAGACGCCCCAGGGCTTCGCCCGCCGCCTGAGCTTGGGGATACGCCGGGAAGGCATAATAAACATCCTGGAAGGTTCGTGCGGCTTGGGCCTGGTCGCCGGCTTGCCAGTAAACCTGGGCCAGCAGGAGGGCGGACTCCGGATGCCGGCGGACGCTGGGATCTGCGGTCAAAACCTGAACTGCCTCTTGCGCCTTCTGGGAACCCATGAGGGCCTGGGCAAGCAACTGGGACGCCTGCGCACGCAAAGGGCTTGCAGGGTAATCCGCTGCGAACCCGCGAACGCCATCCGCGGCCAGGGCCGCGTCGCCGGCTTTGAAAGCGGCCGATGCGGAATAGTACGACGCGTAGTCAGCAAGCGTGAACTGAGCATTTGCGGCCTTGCGCAGGTCCTGCGCCGCCTGGGGATACTCGCCCGCTTCGTATTCGCGGTAGCCTAAGGCGAAGTATGCCAAATCGCTTTGTTCAGGCGCCTTCCGGGATTCCGCGTAAGCACGCAACTCAGGCCACACTGCGCGTTTCGTCGCCCGGGCCGCCAACTCGCGGAGCGATGCCGGAACGGGCTCGCCCGCCGGGCGGTCTGCTGCGAAACCGTGAACTGGGGCCAGCGCCCAGCAGATTACAGCCAATGTTGTAAGTCCGATTTTCACACGGAAGGACCAGAACCGTTCTTCACAGCCGCACTCACCTTATCCGCGCGAGCCATCAAACGCTCGAGTTGTGCGCCCGCAAGTTCGGCCAGAAGCTTGAGGGCGTCTTCGGGAAGTTCCCCACTTCCGCCCGAATCAGCGTAGAAGATCGCCGCCACCGCTCCTCCAACACGAATCGGCAGAAGCAGGACAGAGTCGAGGGGATCCGGCCTGAGGCGGCTCAGGACATTGGGGTTCTTGCTTAAGACCTCAGGTGTCCCGCCGACGTCCACGCCCAGTTCGAAGACTTGGCGAAAAGGCGTGTCCACACTCAGCGGGACCACTAAAGAGCGCAGCGCTTGTTCATTCAGAGTTGCCCCAAATCCCTGCGCTGCGGCGGCCCAGGCCGCATCGCCGCGCACCTCAAATAACACTGCCCGGGCTCCCAAGCGGTGACTTTCTTCGGCCAGAGTGTTGAACAACTGCCTGGGCGAACTTGCGGCCCGGAGGTTTTGCGCGGCAGTCAGAATTTCAGCGAGCGAAGTCGATTGGGAGGAGAACTCAGGATTCACCAGAGCTTCAAATTGGTCCCGGGCCTCCGCCTCCAATTGCCTATGCTCAGCGCGCAATTCCTGCAACCTCTCTTCAAGCCTCTGTAATTCCAGGGCTTGGGCGCGAAGCTTTTCGCCAAGATGTTCGCGCATCTCCCGAATTTGCAATACGAGTGCGTTTGTGTCGTCTGCGGGCAGGATCAACCCTCGTCAAAATCAATCGACTTCGTATTATGGTACAACGTGTCGCGTCGGCGCAACGCCTTTGTCGGATCGCAATCCGCGGCCATTTGACAACCCCAGGGCACAAGAGATAATCTAAATAATAGAGCGGGGGCGTCACGGTTTCGACGGGAGTCCTTGCGCTTAGGAGGCATGCCGGGGGTCCACACCACCCGTGATCGGCGTGGGACAAAGACAACTGCCAACACGCAGTATGCCTATGCGTCTCCTCCCTCAGGCCCGCATAAGGGAAAGAGGCGTCGATTGGCGGGCTGGCTTGGAACTCACCGCCTCGGGGTTTCGGGTAAGATCCGCTTCGGCGGAATTGAGGCTAGCCGGCGGTTCGTTGTTGCCCGTTCCTTAGGGCCGTCGGCGAATGCCGGAAGCGAACGAGACAAGCATGTAGTCTCCTGACCGTTCGGCTCTTCGGACGGGGGTTCGACTCCCCCCGCCTCCACCATGCTAAGTACTTTTTCATCAATAGGTTCAAGCTTAATTTGAAATTCCGTGTGTACCACCTAGGGATCTTCCCCGTCTCCACAAAAGAGGAAATGTAGGGTCTGATCGCCTCACAACTTAACTTGTCCGAGGCGGCACAGAACCGGCCAGCATGGGTGGCGTAGACTGTCTCACTTCCCGAGGCAGAAAAACTCGGGCGGATGAGGCTGGGCCAGTGGTATCATCGCGGGTCTATAGGATGAAACAGTCGGAAAGCATGGGCCACACGCCCAGGAGGGTAACGAGTGGAAGAGCAAATACTCTGCTTCAGACGGGAAATCCTGCGGGCTTATCCCGCCAAGACGTTCTACGACGAGGGTCTCTGGCACCAGATCCTGGCCCGCCTCGAACCCAAGGCGCGATCCGTCGCGGAACACGACTACGACACCAAACAGCTTGTCGTTTACGTCCTCATCAATCATGAACAGACCTTCCTGAGCTATCAACGCACCCCCAAGACCACCGAGACCCGCCTCAAAGCCTTGTATTCGATCGGCATCGGGGGGCACGTCAACGTGGATGACCAGATTCAACCAACTTTATTCGGCAGCAAGGAAGCGGCCTGGAAAGACTTCGTTCTGAACGCCGTCCGGCGCGAGGTCAGCGAAGAAGTCCAAATCGAGGGAGCGAACGCCCAGGAGCCTAGACTCATCTGCTTTGTCAACGATGATTCCAACGACGTGGGAAAGGTGCACTTCGGCGTGGTATTTGTCATGAAGCTGGCCAAACCGAGCGTCGCCATACGAGGTGAGCGAGGCATCGGCAAGCTCAGCTTCCGCACCCTTCCGGAGCTCATCTCCATGCGCGACACGCTGGAGACCTGGTCGCAACTGCTCGTGGACTTCCTGTCGCAGGAAAGTTCCCTGGGGCAGGAATGAATTGCCCCCAGCCGGCGGGCAGATATACGATCTGTAGGGCTCGCCTTGCCGAATACCCCTATAGGTTGCACTTTAGGGCTTGACAAAGCTCCCGCCTAGAGATAACTTCCCCTACAGCTTGTCTGGAGCCGGACCTGCCTCGAGGGGGCAAGCCGACCGGAGTAGAGCACGCGCCACGCGGTGTCGCCAAATTCTTGTTTCAGCACAGGAATCCCATAGCCAACGGCGCAACTGACCCCAGGGAGGATCACAATGTCTGAAGAGCGGGCCGTCTCCACAGCACCAGAATCTGCCCCTTCCGATATGCCCACGCAGGTTAAACACGGCTTGAGGATGAAACGCCTTTTTACCAAACCCGGCTTTCATCCCTTCGACGAAATCGAGTGGGAATTGCGGACCGCCACCATTCAGAACGAAAAGGGCCAGGTGATTTTCGAGCAGCGCAACGTCGAAGTGCCGAGGGACTGGTCGCAGACCGCTACGAACATCGTCGCCTCCAAGTATTTTCACGGCAAGTTGGGAACGGCCGAGCGCGAGTCGAGCGTCAAGCAGCTCATCAGCCGCGTGGCGGACACCATCGCCCAGTGGGGCGTCGAGGACGGATACTTTCGCAGGGAAGAAGACGCCCGGGCGTTCCACGACGAGTTGCTCCACCTGCTGGTTCGCCAGAAGGCTTCGTTCAATTCTCCGGTTTGGTTTAATTGCGGGTTGTGGCACACGTACCGCCGCAGCGCTGCGGGAGGAGCATTCTATTGGGACCCCGCCACGGGCGACATCAAAAAGGAGACCGAAGCCTACCGGCATCCGCAGTGCTCAGCCTGCTTTATCAACTCCGTCCAGGATAACCTCGAAAGCATTCTCGAGCTGGCGAAAACTGAGGGGATGCTCTTCAGGTATGGCTCGGGCAGCGGCACGAATTTCTCGTCACTCCGTTCCTCCGCCGAGTCACTCTCGGGTGGCGGCCTGGCCTCCGGTCCCCTTTCGTTTATGAAAGGCTACGACGCGTTTGCGGGGGTGATCAGATCGGGCGGCAAATTGCGACGCGCCGCCAAAATGGTGATCCTCAACATCGATCACCCCGACATCGAGGAGTTCATCCAGTGCAAGGTCAAGGAAGAGCGTAAGGCCTGGGCGCTGGTGGACGCCGGCTATGACCCGTCGCTGGGCGGAGAGGCGTATAGCTCCATCTTTTTCCAGAACGCCAACAACAGTGTGCGCGTCAGCGACGATTTCATGAGGGCCGTCATCGAAGATAAGGACTGGGTCACCCACCGGATCACTACGGGCGAGCCCGACAAGTCCCACCGCGCACGCGACCTGATGAAGAAAATCGCGGCAGCCGCTTGGCAGTGCGGCGACCCGGGCATGCAATTCCACACCACGGTCAACAAGTGGCATACCTCGAAAGCTACCGCGCCCATCAACGCCTCGAACCCCTGCAGCGAGTACATGTTCCTGGATGATTCGGCATGCAACCTGGCGTCCCTTAACCTGATGAAGTTCCTCGCACCCGACGGCAAGTTCGATAGTCAAGCCTTCCGGCACGCCGTGGACGTAATGATCACCGCGCAGGAGATTCTGATCGACAACGCGAGTTATCCTACGGCAAAGATCGCGCGCAACTCCCACGATTTCCGCCCGCTGGGCTTGGGTTATGCCAACCTCGGCGCGGTACTGATGGCCAGCGGCCTCCCCTATGATTCCGACGCGGGGCGCGACGTGGCGGCTGCCGTTACCGCGGTCATGCACGGCGAAGCGAATCTCCAATCGTCGCGCATCGCGGAGGAGATTGGTCCCTTCGCCGGCTACGCCGTCAACCGCGATCCCTTCCTGGGCGTGATTTCCATGCACCGCGAGTCGCTCGAGAACATCAACCCGCGCAACGTGCCGCCCAGCCTTTGGGACGCGGCGAAGCAAACCTGGGACGATTGCCTGGCCAGCGGCACGAAGCATGGCTACCGCAACGCCCAAGTCACGGTGCTCGCGCCCACCGGCACGATCGGCTTCATGATGGATTGCGACACCACCGGCGTCGAGCCCGACCTGGCGCTGGTGAAATACAAGAAGCTGGTGGGCGGCGGGCTGATCAAGATCGTCAACAATGTGGTGCCCACGGCGTTGTTCAAGCTGGGCTACCGTGAGGAGCAGGCCGCGGAGATCGTCAACTACATCGACCAGCAAAGCACCATCGAAGGCGCGCCTCACCTGAAGCCGGAACACCTGCCGGTTTTCGATTGCTCGCTGAAGCCGGCCAACGGTAAGCGCGCCATCCCTTATAGGGGCCACGTGCGCATGATGGCGGCGGTGCAGCCGTTCCTCTCCGGTGCCATTTCCAAGACCGTCAACATGCCGGAAGAAGCGACGGTCGAGGACGTTGCCAACGCTTACCTGGAGGCGTGGCGCCTGGGCTTGAAGGCCATCGCCATCTACCGCGACGGGTCGAAGCGCACCCAACCGCTCAACACGAAAAAACAGGAGTCAGGAGTCAGAAGTCAGGAGCCAGGAGGACAGAAGTCAGAAGCTCGGAGCGAAGTGGAACGCCAGTCCCTAGTCCCCAGCCCCCAGTCCCCAGCCCCCAGCCCCAAGCCCTACCGCCGGAAGCTGGCCGACGAGCGCCGCGCCATCACCCACAAGTTCTCGATTGGCGCCCACGAAGGCTATATCACGGTGGGGTTGTACGAAGACGGGCTTCCGGGCGAGATTTTCATCATCATGGCGAAGGAAGGCTCGACGGTTTCGGGTCTGATGGATTCCTTCGCCACCGCCGTCTCACTGGCGCTCCAGTACGGCGTGCCGCTCAAAGTGCTGTGCGACAAGTTCAGCCATTCGCGTTTCGAGCCCAGCGGCTGGACATCCAATCCCGACATCCGCATGGCGAAGTCGGTAATGGACTACATCTTCCGCTGGCTGGCGATCAAGTTCCTCCCGGGCCAGGCCCAGGCCACTGAGGAGGCCAACGGGCTGGCCACACAGAGCCCGCCCGCCACCGAGGAGCGCGCCACGGTATATCCTGATGGTTCCATACAGCCGAGCCTTGCGGGTATAGAGCAGTCCGACGACTTTCTCTGTTGCTCCGAGTGCGGCGCCATCATGCCGCTCAATGGCGCCGACTATCGCTGCATGAACTGCGGGGCAATCGCCGGCAGCTCATAGCGAACAAGTCACGCTGTCATTCTGAGCGAAGCGAAGAATCTGAATTAGTTCAACCTACCGGAACTGCAGATCCTTCGCTTCGCTCAGGATGACAGGTTGGGCGGTTGGCTCTGCCTGGCAGTGCCACGTAAAACTGAAAAAGTCACACGCTCTCAGGATGACAGCAACTTGCAGCCTGCTGCCCGCTCGGGGGGCAGAACGGGCCTTGCACTCAGGCCGGCTGTTGCTGCGTCAGGCAATGGAGCGTGCCGAAACCCAGCACCAAATCAACGGCATGGACACCCACGACGGTACGGTCCTTGAATAGTTCACCCAGGAGCCCAAGCGCCAGGCGGTCTTTGGGATCGTTGAAAGTGGGTACCAGCACAGACTGATTGGCGATATAGAAATTTGCATAACTCGCCGGGAGTCTGTCGCCGTCGAAGAAGATCGGGCCGGGCATAGGCAGCGCGATGACCTCCGGCCTGGAACCATCCTCAAGCCGCAGATCCTGAATGCGCTCCCAGTTTTCGTTGAGCCGGCCATAATTAGCGTCCTCGGTATTCTCCTCCTTAATGAGGACTAGGGTCTTTCGATCGACGAACCGGCAGATGTCATCGACGTGGCCGTGCGTATCATCCCCAGCGACGCCACCTGCAAGCCAGAAGACGTTTGTCGCACCGAGATAATCGTTGAGCGCTTTTTCAAAGCCTTTCCGATCCAAGCCAGGATTCCTGACCTGGATATCCGGGTGCAAATAGCACTCTTCAGTCGTCAACAAGGTTCCGCGCCCGTTGACTTCGATGCCGCCCCCTTCGAGGACGAAACTACGGTTGCCGATCTGCGCGTCGAACAAGCGCTTCGAGAGGTGTCGGGCCGCAACCGCAGGAACCTGTCGATCTTTCTTCCAGTCGGAATACTTGGCCCAGGCGTTGAAATGGAAATGGACGATGGCGGTTTCGGTCTTTCGTCTCCGCTGGCGCCGAACAAATATGGGGCCGCTGTCCCGCATCCAGCCGCGATTGGTTGGGTGCCTGATGAACTCGACGCGCGTCGGGTCAGCTCCGGCGCGCTCGAGGTAGCGCTGCGCGGTCCCCTCGCCGGCCGCGGAGTTGACCAGCATCCTGACGCGCTCACCGGGCGAAATTTTGCGCACGATTTCGCCGTAAACCCAGCAAATAGCATCGAGCTTGTCCGGCCAGTCGGTGGGATTATGAGGCCAGGCGAGCCACGTCGCTTCGTGTCGGTCCCACTCCGCGGGCATCGAGAAGCCCATTGAATAGGGTGTGTTTTTCGAATCGTTCATTGCGTTCACGTTGGTGTTCCAAACAACCGTGTCATAGCTGTCGTTCGCAATGAGAAACGCCGCTGCGACTCACTGACCATACAAGGATTAAAACCGTTTTATCGGTACAACCCCTGTCGGCAGGACGCAAATTGGAACGGCGCTGACGAGAGCGGACTTTCCGCGCATCGGGGCACACACCAGGGTCATGAATCCATTCAGCGCGGTCTGGGCTTCTTGCTAAAGCCTGCTACCAACTTGCTAGCCTGGAACGTTCGATTGTTTCCCGCAGACCTACCATATCGAATCGCTTGCCCTATCACTGGGCGCATAACACCTGCCACCGGGGCTACTCATACTTGCGAATCAGGTCCGCGAAGCGCTTTGAATTTCCGACGCCGACGAGGAACTGGCGCGCCACGCCCTGACGATCCACAATAAAAGTGAGCGGCCGGCCTTTGATGCCGGTGAGGTAAAGGCTCTCGGAGTCCTCCGACACATAACCCTGCTCGGTCCGAACCGGATGTTTGTCGAGATATTCCCGAATGAGCTTGGGCTCCTGGTTCGAGACCATTAGCACGACGACGCCCTTCGGGCCCAGGTCCTGCTGGACCCGCTCCAGATCCGGCACTTCACCGCGACAGGGCCCGCACCACGTTGCCCAGAGGTTGAGGAGAACGACCTTGCCTCGGTACTCGCTCAGGCTGTGCCAGGAATCGTCTTTGACGGATTGAAACCGAAACGCCGCCAGGGAGTGGCCAGTCTGGGCAATGCCCGGTCGGAACGCCCGATGAGCGACGAAAACCAGAAAGGCCAGCGCGGCCAAGCCAACCAGCGAAACTCCCCCCATGGCGATACGAGCAATCCAGTCGCGGACGTCCACCGGCCTGCCCCTGCGCTGGAATCGCTGCGTCAGCATTGACGCTGCCAAGATTCCAATGACTCCGAAAAGCGCCTCCAAAATATAGAGCCATTGCACGGGCATATGAATTACCTCCATCCTCAACTACGAATAAGAAATTCGGATTGTTCCCGTCCGTATGGTGTTGATGGGGTGGGACGCTTTCGCGGGAATGTACGCAACTCGTCCCAGCGAGATTTTACCCGACCAACACGCAATTAGGGTACAGCCAACCGCGGTGCACGCTTTGCCGCGGTCGGCTCGGTGTGCTAGTCTAATGGACTCGATGCCCAAATTCAATGCGAGCGTTTCGCTGTAGCACTAGTTTCCGGAACGTCGTTGCGCCGCGACGATTTTGCGGGTCATGTAGGGGCGAGCGGCGCTCGCCCCCGGGCCGAACGCCGTTCGGCCCTACGTGTCTGGTTGCGGTCGAAAGCCGCACTTGGTTCAATGGAGGAATTCGATTCGATCATGGCTAAACCCCAAAAGTCACACCATCGTTATCGCGAAGACATGAAGGAGATGCCCGATTGGATGAAAAAGAAGAAGTGCCCGAACCGCGACCGTTACCTCGCCGGACAGCGGATTCTGCCCAAGAATCTGACAGGCAAAGAGAAGCTTCCGGACATCGTGGACGAGGTGTTTCTTGCCTACAACTCGGCCCGTCTTAAGGAGGGTTGCAAGCTTTTCGTGGAAAAGATGCTGGAGCCGGACGTAACGGTCGGCATGACTATATCGGGAGCGCTCACCCCGGCCGGGTTAGGGTGCTCCTGCATCGTTCCCCTTATCAAAGCCGGGTTTGTGGATTGGATTGTCTCGACCGGCGCCAATTTGTATCACGACATGCATTTTGCCTTGAACTACCCGGTGCGTGTTGGAAACTTCAAGATGGACGACACGGCACTGCGCGACAACGATATCGTGCGCGTGTACGACGTTCTGCTCGGTTACAGCGACTGCCTGATGGCGACGGATGAAATCCTGCGCAATATTCTTATTCAACCCGAATTCCAGAAGGAAATCGGCACCGGTGAACTGCACCATCTGCTGGGCAAGTATGCGGCCGAGTGGGAGCGCCAAGCGGGCCTCAAGGACGTCTCGGTATTGGCCGCTGCCTATCGCGCCGGCGTGCCCTGCTACACATCCTCGCCCGGCGACTCGACCATTGGGATGAACGTGGCCGGCGTAGAATTGCGCGGCAACAAGCTGCGGGTGAATCCGTCGATCGACGTGAATGAGACCACCGCTTACGTCCTCGCTGCCAAACGGGGAGGAGGCAGGAGTGGCGTGGTTCTGTGGGGCGGAGGCAGCCCCAAGAACTTTATGCTCCAGACGGAACCCCAGATCCAGGAGGTGCTGCGCATCAAGGAATTTGGGATGGATTATTTCCTGCAAGTGACCGATGCGCGTCCGGACACGGGCGGACTGAGCGGAGCTACCCCCAGCGAAGCCGTAAGCTGGGGGAAAGTGGATCCCGACCGCCTGCCCGATGCCGTGGTTTGCTACACGGATACGACCATCGCCATGCCGATCCTCACGCATTATGCGCTTGCCAGGCACCCACGGCGGAAATTGCGAAGGCTTTACGACCAGCGCGGTCAGATGATGAAGGCGCTGACCAAAGAATACTTCACGCACAACAAAGTGAAAATGATCGACGGCACGGATCCTGCTGTTGACTGGTAGGGCCGAACAGCGTTCGGCCAAGCCCAGCGCTGCTGGGCCCTACAGGTGCTGGACGAAGAGAGGCGCTTATGGCTACAACCCGGCAGCTTCAAGCAATCGCCGCGCAGCACGGGACGCCCGTTGTGGTGATCGATCACGAGATCATCCGCCGCAACTACGCCAAATACAAGAGGCACCTGCCTCGAGTTCAGGCCTATTACGCCGTAAAGGCGAATCCGGCGGCGGAGATCGTACGCACTTTGTTCAGCGCGGGCTCGAGCTTCGATGTCGCCTCGCTTCCGGAGTTCATGCTGGTTTATGA
>JBEKMN010000113.1:0-14905 GCA_050008495.1 Terriglobia bacterium
CAAAACCGAACGCCGTACGGCCCTGCACGGGAATCATGCAGGGGCGAGCGGCGCTCGCCCCAAGGCCGAACGCCGTACGGCCCTGTACGGGAATCATGCAGGGGCGAGCCGCGCTCGCCCCAAGGCCGAACGCCGTACGGCCCTGCACGGGAATCATGTAGGGGCGAGCGACGCTCGCCCCAGGGCCGAACGCCGTACGGCCCTGCACGGGAATCATGTAGGGGCGAGCGGCGCTCGCCCCAGGGCCGAACGCCGTACGGCCCTGCACGGGAATCATGTAGGGGCGAGCGACGCTCGCCCCAAGGCCGAACGCCGTACGGCCCTGCACGGGAATCATGTAGGGGCGAGCGACGCTCGCCCCAAGGCCGAACGCCGTTCGGCCCTACCTAGAAATACTTTTTCAAATCCATCCCCGTGTACAGGGACGCCACCTGATCGTAACCATTGAACATCAGCGTGGGCCGCCGGAAGAACTCGCCCAGGCGGCGCTCCTTGGCCTGGCTCCAGCGAGGATGGTCCACGTGGGGATTGACATTGGAATAGAACCCATACTCCGAAGAGCTTTCCATGTTCCAGGTGGTGGGCGGCTGTTTCTCCACCAGCTTGATCTTCACCAGCGACTTGATGCTCTTGAAGCCATACTTCCAGGGGAGCACCATGCGCACCGGCGCGCCGTCCTGGTTGGGCAGCGTCTCACCGTACATGCCGAAGCAGAGCAGGGCCAGCGGGTGCATGGCTTCGTCCAACCGCAACCCCTCAACGTAGGGTAATTGTATGCCCGCCCGGCTTCCCAAGGGCATTTGGCTGGGGCTGTAGTAACTTTCAAACGCCACAAACTTCGCCTTCGGCTGGGGAGACACTTCCTTCAGCAGCGCGCTGAAGGAATAGCCGACCCAGGGCACCACGATCGACCAGCCCTCGACGCAGCGGTGCCGGTAGATGCGCTCTTCGAGCGGCGCCAGTTGCTGCAACTCTTCCACCGTAAACGTGCGTGGCTTGTCCACCAACCCGAAGACTTTTACGCTCCAAGGCGAGGTTCGAAAATTGGTCGCATACTTCGCCGGTTGTTCCTTCTCCGTCCCGAACTCGTAGAAGTTGTTGTAATGGGTCACGTCGTTGAAGGGCGTCACCTGCTCCGTGGTGCTGAAGGGACTTTTCGCCGCCACGTTCAGCTTGCTCCCCGCCAGGACCTTTTGCGAGGGCCAGGCAAGTTGTTTCAGACTCTCTCCCAGTAGCGCCCCCGCGGTCACCCCCAATGCGCCGGCCAGGAACTTCCTGCGATTCAAGTAAAGCCATTTCGGTGTGACCTCGGACGACGGAATCTCCGACACCCTTTTGATTAACATGCCCCGCACCCCTTCCTAAGAATAGTATACCTTCAGTCTGTGCTTTTATTCCCCTGGCGCGTAGTTGGTTTAATAAGCGCATACTGTAGAGGAGGAAAATGGCGAAGAAGAAATCCGCATCTCCGCGAGAAAAGCGGATCCCAGCGAGCGCGCTCTTTACGAGTCGCTTGGGTAATCGCGAGCGCGCAGAACTCGAAAGACTGGCTGCAATGCCGGATTCTGCCATCGATTATTCCGACGCCCCGGCAGAGATACCCAGGCCCCCCGAGTTGCGTGCCATTCGTCGCGGCGAAGCCGCATGTCGCCGGGGCGATTACATTACCCTCGACGAATATTTCCGCGAGTTGGCCCGTCATCCTCGCCGGGCCCGCAAGAAAGGCGCTTAGACGCATTCCGGCTGCCGATCGAGATCGCAGTCATGCGGTCGCCGCGCTGAACATTTTCGTCAGCACCTCGAGGAGTTAAGTGAAACCTCACAAATTGCTCAAGAAGGCGCTCTTGTCTCCGGCCAATCTGCGGTTTGAGGAGGCCTGTGCCCTTGCCCGCGTCTTTGGTTTCCACCTATCCCGTGTGAGGGGAAGTCATCACATCTACGTTCACCCAAATGTCCGCGAGCTTGTGAACCTGCAAGAGGTGAAAGGAAATGCCAAGCCTTACCAAGTGAAACAGTTGCTTGCTCTCGTCGAAGGGTATAACCTGTCGTTAGGCGGTGAGGAATGAGCGACTACCATATCAACATTTTCTATAGCCAGGAAGACGGCGGTTACATTGCGGACATCCCCGACCTCCCGCATTGCTCTGCTTTCGGCGCGGGCCCAGAACAGGCTCTCGCCGAAGTGCTCAAGGCTAAAGCAGCCTGGCTGGAGGCCGCCAAGGCCGAAGGCAAGCCGATTCCCCCACCCTCCTTTAAGCCCGTCATTTATCAATTGTCTGAGGCTCGCACGTAATGCCAGCAGGCAGCGCGGACAATCGACAGATGTTTTAATCTTGGATAACCCCCCACGGCAATTCGGCATCTCAGCACTGTTCGGATTTCCAATCACTCTTGCCTCACACCCCTTGCTCCCCGCTCCTATTAGGGACGGGAATACCGGCGTGAAATGCGGGCATCGAGGCCTCGGCCGCTGAGGTTCGTTTCGCACGGGGCGTCGAGGATCGAGGAGGATACGTATGCGAATTAGACGAATTGCTGCGCAAGGGATTCTGCTTCTTTCCTGCACCTGTTCTTTGGCCTGGAGTCAAGGCGCACCACTGAGCGTCGACGCTTTCGTTGAAGGCGGGGGCTCCTTCATCAGGAATACCGAGTATCCATATATCACCTGCCAGCAGATTCTCTCCGGCAATTCACCCTGCCCGCCGCCCATCAGGTTTTCGTATGCGGGTCGTCTCTTTACCGGTGCACGCTTGCGCACAGGCCATAACGCCGTCGAGGCAAGCTATTCCTATAGCAACAACCCGGGGGGTCTGTACAATCGCCAAGATCTCTTTTCATTCAATTACGTCCGTTATCTTCTATTAAAGCCGACGGTGCAGCCCTTCATCACCGTCGGGCTTGGAGGCAGTCGCTTCAGTCTCAGTGGTGGGGTCCCGAATCCCTCTTACCCGTTCAAATTCGTTTGGAACTACGGAGTCGGGGGTGATATCGCGCTACGTTGGCGACTCGCTTTGCGGCTGGAGTTGAGGGACTATGTAGGCGGTCAGCCCGCCATGTTTACGGGTTTGAGTCACAACATTGTTCCCAGCGCAGGGATTGTTTTCAGGTTTAAGTGAGGTGATACAGCGCCGCAAAGCCGCAACCAAATGCAGATTCTTCGCTTCGCTCAGAATGACATGTCATCCTGATCCCGTTCGCTTGGCGCAGGGTAAACTGCGCGAAGGATCTGCGCTACCTCGTCAGATAATACGCAGGAAGTTCAACCCGGATTCGAGGGCCAGCATGGGGCTGTTGGTGAAGGCGCTGACTTCGTAGGGGCAGCCAATTTTGCAGCCGTTGCAGAAGTCCCACAGGGTGGTCTCTTGGGCGATGATCTGCTTGGCGGCGTCGGAGGCGAAGATCTCCTTGAGAGGCGCTTGCGATTGGTGCAGCGTCTTGAACGCGCACGGGAGATGGATGGACCCGTCCGGCTTCATGGAAATCAACTTGGAAGGGTGGCGGCAGGGGAAGCGGGGACCGAAGCCGCCGTTGCGATAAAAGGCATAGTAGTGGGAATAGAAGCGCACGTTCTTGGGATAAGCGGCGCGCAATTCACGCAAGAACATCTCGACTTTATCGATTTCCGTCCCGTGCAATTCCGAATCAGGAAGCAGTTCGCCGTCGCGCATCACGTTGTGAACGGCCTCCGGGTGTAACACCAGGTTGTGCTGCTTACAAAACTCCGCCAGCTCAGGAAGGTCTTCGAGATTCTCGAGATTAACCGCGGCGTTAATCTGCGTGCTGAAGGGCTTTCGTTTCGTCAATACGAATTCGAGATTGGCGATGATCTTGGGAAGCGCATCGACGCCGCGGCGCTTGGCAAAGCGCTGCACGTTCAGCGAGTCGATGGAGACTTCCAGCATGCCGAGGCGCGCCACGCCGTCCGCGTACTTGCGGATCAGCAGGCCGTTGGTGGGCATCGAGGTCCACATGCCCTTGTCCTCGGCGTAGGCGATGTAATCGCAGGTGCTGGGATTCAGCAGCGGTTCGCCGCCCGAGAAGCTGAGCGCAAAGATGCCCATGTCGCAAAACTCGTCAATGCGCTTGAAGATGCGATCGCGCACCGCGCGGCTCTGCAAGTCATTGAACTTGCCCTCTTCGCCAAATATGCAATACTCGCAAAACATGTTGCACATCAGCGTGGTTTCAAACATCACCATGTAAGGGCGTTTGAACCCTGACGCGAGGTGCTTTAACCCGCATTTGGCGATATAGGAGAATTTCACCGAAAAACCTCACCCTCGCGCCACCGCATTGCTCGGCTTGGCCACTTCACCGTGTCATTCCGAGCGGAGCGAGGAATCTCGCTCTGGCTCGCCCTCACTCGCCTTCCTCAGGCGTGAGCGCAGGGCGAGATTCCTCGCTCCGCTCGGAATGACACCTGCTGCGGTAGCCCCTTACTCAGGATACCTGAATTCGCTCCGCTTGTCGTGCTGATCTCTTTGAGCCCTGCGCGTGACCCCTCACCCGGCCCGCAACGGCTGATGAAGGCGCCGTTGCGGGCCACCCTCTCCCCAAGGGAGAGGGCTATACTTCCAGCCACTGTCCACTTCGCCCTTCACCCTTTACCCTTTAACCTCTTTCTGTTCTCTGTCCCCTGTTCCCTATTCCCTGATTTTGTACTCGTCAATTTTCCTGTACAAAGTCTTCCGATTCATGCCGAGGATGGAAGCGGTTCTGACCTTGTTTCCGCCGGTCACCATCAGGACATGAGCCACATAGCGTTTTTCCATCTCCGCCAGCGTCGGCAAATCGGTGTAGAAGTCTACCAGGCGGTTATCTTCGCGCGGTTTTCCGAGCAGTTTGGGAGGCAGGTTTTCCGGCGCGATGAAGCCGGCACGGGTCAGAGCCGCCGCCGACTCAAGTGCGTTCTCGAGCTCGCGCACGTTCCCCGGCCATTCGTAGCTCATCAAAGCGGAAAGCGCGTAAGGAGAGATCGAAAACTGTTTT
Organism: Terriglobia bacterium; assembly: GCA_050008495.1. Classification (GTDB taxonomy): domain Bacteria; phylum Acidobacteriota; class Terriglobia; order UBA7540; family UBA7540; genus CAVROP01. The sequence continues at coordinate 4,990 of JBEKMN010000113.1, forward strand.
CCGCGCTCGGCGGCGAACCTCTTCAGAAAGTGCTCCACCAGCAAGGGGATATCTTCGACGCGCTCGCGCAGCGACGGGAGGTCAATTTCAATCACCCGCAGTCGGTAATAGAGGTCCTGCCGGAACTTGCCCTCTTCGACCAGCGCAGCCAGGTTGCGGTTACTGGCGGCGATGATGCGCACGTCCACCTTGATCACCTGGTTGCTGCCGATGCGCCGTACTTCTTGTTCCTCGACAGTGCGAAGCACATTAACCTGGAGTGCGGGGCTCATCTCGCTGACTTCATCCAGAAAAACTGTGCCGCCGCTGGCCTCTTCGAAGATGCCCCGCTTGTTTTCGACAGCTCCCGTGAAGGAGCCACGCACGTGCCCGAAAAGCTCGGTCTCGAGCAGCGACTCCGCCAGTCCGCCGCAATTAACCGCGAAGAACCGTTCCGCGGCTCGCGGACCGTTGAGGTGAATGGCCCGCGCCACAAGTTCTTTTCCCGTCCCGCTCTCTCCGCAGATCAGCACCGTGGAACGCGAGTCCGCCACCACGGCGATCTTCTTGTAGATTTCGAGCATTTTGGGGCTTCGGCCCACCAGACTCGAGAGCTGTGCCTGGCTTTCAAGTTGACGCTTCAGGCTGCGGTTTTCGCGCACCAGTTTCCGATTGCCCAGCGCGCGCTCCACTTGCAGCAACACTTCGTCAATCTTGAACGGTTTGGAAAGGTAGTCGAAGGCCCCTGCCTTGACGGCTTCGATGGCGGTTTCCATGCTTCCGAAGGCGGTGATGAGGATTACTTCCGACTCCGGTTGAAGGGTTTTGTAGGTACGCAGAACATCGAGTCCGTCGAGATTGTCGCCCAGCCTCATGTCGCTGATAATGACGTCGAACTGTTCCTGCTTCCCAACCGCCAGGGCCTGCTCACCGCTCGAGCAAGTGACCACCCGATAGCCCGCTTCGCCCAGAATCTCCCGCAGCAGTTCCAGCGTTTCCGCGTCATCATCAACCACCAGGATGTTCGAGCTCGCCGGTCTGACAACTCCGGCGGTATCTTCAGTTTTTGTTGTCTCCAAATCCTTCACCTTTCACTTCGCGATCAGGCCTGCGACCCCCTCACCCGGCCCGCCGCGCCTCGCGAAAGCGCCGGCTGCGGGCCACCCTCTCCCCCAAGGGGGAGAGGGCATCAAGATCAATGAGGAGTCTTCCGACTTTTATCCTTTAGCCTTTAGCCTTCAGCCTTTGCCGTTTTCCGCGGCCGTTGTCACTCCCACCGCCTCGCTCTTTTCACGCTCCTCGACAGGCAGGATCAAGGTGAAGGTTGTTCCTTTTCCAGGCGTACTTTCCACTTCGATCGTGCCGCCGTGCTGGCGGACGATCTGATCGCAGATCGCCAGCCCCAAACCGGTGCCGGTCCCCAGCCTTTTGGTTGTGAACATCGGGTCGAACGCATGGGCGACGGTTTCCGCCGACATGCCGGAGCCGTTGTCGGTCACGCCCACCGCGACTTGCTTCGCAGTGCCCCGTGTTTCGATCCGCAGGTCGCCCCCACGCGGCATGGCATCCATACTGTTGTTGATGAGGTTCAAGAGCACCTGCTGCAAATAGCCGCCGTCTCCGTAAATCTTCGGACAATCTTTTGTCAGGTCCAGCTTCACGCGGATCTTTCTCAGTTGCAGGGCGGGGGAGGAAAGCAGCACGGCTTCTTCGATAATACGCCGCAGCTCCACCATCTCGACTTTCAGTTCAAACTTGCGGCTCCACGAGAGCAGTTGATTGACGGTGCGCACAATATTATCAATCTGCCTTTCGATGATCTGCAGCCGGCGCCGGGTGGATTCGTCGGCATCTTTGCGCCGAGCCAGCAACTGCACGTGTCCGGATATGGAGTTGAGCGGCGTCCCGATTTCGTGGGCCAAACTGGCGGCAAGCTGGCCGGCAATGGCCAGCCGTTCCGAGCGCGCCAGGTTCTTCTGCGTCTCGAAAAGCTCCTCGTTGATGCGTCGCAGCTCTTCGTTGGCCTCTGCCAGACCTGCTGTCGACTCCTGGACTTTGCGTTCCAACTCGGTATTGAAATTCTCAATCCGCCGGAGCATGCGGTTCAAATGCGCCGCGAGCATGCCGATCTCGTCGGTGCTTCGCAGACTGGCGCGGACGTGCAGTTGCCCTTTTTCCGCGCCTTCCATGACGCGAATCATGTCCTTCACGGGGGCCCTGACCGCACGCAGGAAGAACACATGAACGGCGAGGATGACCACCACCAGGCTCGCCAGCATCAGCAGCAGATTGCGGATGACCAACTGGCGAGTCACAACGCTGGTCTGCGACTTCGAGACCTTCAGGTTCAGGCATCCTACCGGCTGTCCCTGGGATCGGATCGTCACTCCGATAATCCAAAACCGGCCGTGGTCAGTCTCGATGGTGAGAGACTCATCGTCGGGGCGCTCGAATTCGTCGTAGTGTTCGATACCGGGTATATTGTCCAACTCGAGATGCTCGGCCTGCGGTGCGGTTGTGGCCTCAAGTTGATGCGGCGACCCGTGCAGGAAAACATCCGCCTGCCGCACCCCCGGCATATCGTGCTGGATTTGCTTCAAGACTTGCTGCAGTTTGGCGGTGTCCTGGAGTGCGTCTTCGTTAACCAACTGGTGCGCCGTGGATCTAGCCTGGGTGCAGGCCTTGCTGTAAATCTCCTCCTCGACCAATTGCCGGGTCAAGAGCATGGCGATGGAGGTCGAAACACCCACTACCGAGACAACCGCTAGGGCGAATATAATGATAATCTTGGTTTGGAGGACAAAACGCGATTGAGTCATCAAAACTCCGCCACGCTGTGATTCTAACACCGCATGTGGCAAAAAGAAACACTCGTCGGATGCTGTTAAGTGATTACTTTCATTGGGTTTAACTTTTGCGTGAGCGTGGAGTTCGGCCCTTAACGCCAGCGCTACTCACCCTCGCACGGCACCGGAGGCGTCCCTTGGAGAATCGTGAAATAGCAGCTATCTTCGAAGAAATCTCGAACTTGATGAAAATCAACCAGGACGACCCCAAATGGTCTTTCAAAGCTGCGGCTTATGATCGCGCCAAACGCTCGATCGAGGGCTTTCACGAACGACTGGAGGATATCGCTCGCGATCCCCAACGAAAACTGACGGATATCCCGGGAATTGGCGAAGACCTCGCCAAGAAGATCGTCGAGCTGGTTGAGACCGGAAAGTCCAAATACCACCAGGAGCAACTCGCCAAAATCCCGGCAAGCCTGCTGGATCTACTGCAACTGCAAACCGTCGGGCCGCAGAAGGTTCGGTTGTTCTACAAGGAAGCGGGCGTCAAGAGCATCGAAGATTTGGAAGCCGCCGCCAAAGCGGGTCGCCTGCGGACACTTCCGGGCATGAGCGTGAAGTCCGAGGAGAACATCCTGAAAGCCCTCGAGGTTTACCGCCGGGCCGCCGGACGATTTCGCATGGACACGGCTTATGAAACCGCGCAACAACTCACCAGTTACCTTAAAGAGTTCAGCGGGGTGGAGGAAGTGACCCCCGCCGGCTCGCTCCGCCGCGGGTGCGAAACCGTGGGTGACCTGGATCTGCTGGTGACGGGCCATAACCACGCCGGCATTGCGGACCACTTTGCCAAGTATCCCGGCATCGCCCAGTTGCTGGCCAAAGGTGAAGACAAGGTCAGCATCAAGCTTCAGAATGACCTTCAGGTTGACGTCCGCCTGCTCGAGCGCGAAGCCTATGGAGCCGCCCTGCAATACTTTACCGGCTCCAAGGAGCACAACGTGGCGCTGCGCGAGCGTGCCAAAAAACACGGCTGGAAGCTCAACGAGTATGGCCTCTTCCATGGGCAAAAAGTTCTAGCCCGCCGGACGGAAGAAGAGATCTACGCCAAGCTGGATCTGCCCTGGATTCCTCCCGAACTGCGCGAGAACCTGGGCGAGATCGAAGCGGCCGAGAAAGGGGAGCTTCCCAAGCTGGTGGAACTGGAGGACATCAAGGGTGACTTGCAGATGCACACCACGGCCTCGGACGGCAGGGCCAGCGTCGAGGAGATGGCGCAAGCCGCCAAACAGCTCGGTTATGAATACATCCTCATCACTGATCACTCGAAGGCCGTAACTATTGCCAACGGCCTGGACGAAAAACGCGCCGTCGAGAACATCCAACGCATCAAAGCGGCCCGCAAGAAAGTCAGCGGAATCAAAATCTGGGCAGGAGCGGAAGTTGACATCATGGGCGACGGCACGCTCGATTATCCGGATGAGATTCTGAAACAGTTTGACATCGTGCTCGTAAGCGTGCATTCCCGGATGAATATGCCCGGCCCGGAGATGACGGCCCGCCTCCTGAAAGCTCTCGCTAATCCCTACGTCAGGATTCTCGGGCACCCTACCGGCCGCCAGATCCTGAGGCGTGACCCGTTTACATTCGATCTCGAGCAGGTTTTCGCCGCCGCGAAGGAATACGGCGTCATTCTGGAATTGAACGGCAATCCCGAACGCCTCGACCTCTGTGACCGGCACCTGAAACTGGCGCGAGATCGAGGCATGAAAGTCATCATCTCCACGGACGCGCACAGCCCCGAGCACTTCAGATTCATGCGCTACGGCGTCGAGACGGCGCGGCGCGGGTGGCTGAGAAAGGAAGACGTGCTGAATACGCTGCCGCCGGAGAAATTGCTGTCGAGCCTGCGGCCGATAAAGCAGGGACGAGTGACGAGTGACGAGTGACGAGCAAGAAATCAGAAAGCAGACGACAGGAGTCAGAAGTCGGCCGTTTTTTTGGTGAAACTCTGAGCGACCGTGTCATTCCTCGCTCCGCTCGGAATGACTGGGTACTTTAGGTGTCCAGGAACGAAACCCGCTGGCTCCTGACTCCTGAATCCTGGCTTATGAACTCATTTCTCCCCGCCGCCGTGATTTTTGATATGGACGGCGTGCTCGTGGACACCAACCCGTTTCACGTTCAAAAGTGGGAAGCGCTGCTGACGGAACACGGCATCGCGTTTGACCGGGAAGCCCTGCCCAAGCAAGTCCTCGGACCCGGCAATGATCCTACGCTACGTCATTTCTTTGGCGAACGGCTCACCGCGGACGACCGGCTACGGCTCAGCGAAGAACTCGAGGCGAGGTTTCGGACCGCTTTTGCTCCGCACGCCAAGCCTTTTGCGGGAGTTGAGAGACTGATCACCGAGTGTCATGAAAACGGCGTGCGGGTGGCGGTGGCCTCCGCGGCCATGAGCAAGAACGTGTTCTTCATCCTCGACGCCCTCAAGCTACGGCCGCGTTTCCACGTCGTCTTGACCGCGGACGAAATCACCCACAACAAGCCGCATCCCGAAATATACGGCATGACCGCTCAGAAGCTCGGCATCCCGCCCGCCGCCTGTGTCGTCATTGAGGATTCATTCACAGGCATCGAAGCCGCCAAGGGCGCAGGCATGAAATGCGTAGCGGTTGCCTCCACGTTTCCCGCCGCCGAATTGCGTGCTCGCACACAGGCCGACCTCGTTGTCCAAACTCTGGAAACACTCGAGTTGGAAATCTTGCGAGGGCTCTTCTAATTCGGTTCCGTATAAACGGCCTCGGCGACGTTGTCCGGAGGGTCGTCGAGCGATCGGCCACTTGACCAGGCGGCTTTTTCCCACAGGCTGCCGTTCCTGCGGATCACGTCGGTCCAGCCGTCTTCCCATTTGCACTGAGCCTCGCCGTTGACGACTTTCCAAGTTCCGTTATGAGGACCCTCGGTTTTTTCGGCAACCCCATCTCGCTTCAGCGTGATGAGGAAAGTTCCGGAGTTGCCGCCGCCGAGGCCGACTTTCCACACCCCCAGAAAATGGGCGCGGCTTACTGACGATGGGGTGGTCGTCGTCGGCGTGCTGAATTCGATCCGCGCAATGTCGGCCAAACGGAAGGTCTGTCGATGCCCGTCTTTGAAGATGATCACCACAGAGCGGTCGTCGTCACCAGAAGCTGTTTTGGGCAATGGCGAGGCCATGGCCACGATCACCGGCAGAACTCCCATAACACACAATAGTCTCAACAAGGTGCGCATTATTTCCTCCTCGGCAGCCTGAGAGGGATCGGCGTTAGAGTCAGGGCAAGACCCTCTCGTATTGTTCCATACGCAGGCCGCCCTCTTCCGGTTCCCAAGCAGCCTTTCTGCACCGCTATTCTGACACAGGAAGTCCTCTCCACACCGATTGTCTGAGCTTTCGGACAAAACATCCCCTTGCGTAACGTCATCACGAGCGCAACGGGGAACCTCGCTTTGCTTCAGGGGGATTGCGGACCCAAGACCCGAGCGAGATTCCTCGCGGCATTATCTCGAAAACCACGCCATTTGTCAGCGCCAGGTTTTGAGGGCCTTATCGGCGGAGACGCGGTAAAGACTCTATATCAAACTCTACAGGGTGGGCGGCATTTGATTGAATCGCAATCCGGCCATTCGTGAACACAAGGCGGCCATCAAGGACCTGTTTCTTTGTGGGAAGTTACCTGCACACGGCAGCGGCCAGTTTCCGAAACGCCGGCACATCGTCAAGTGAACTGGGATAGGTAAACGCTTCGCCGTAACCCGTGATTGATCCCCGCGGGTGCCACTTGAGCCTTGATGACCCATTCTGGACGTGAGACATTGTAGATGCTACGGGAAGTCTGCCGGGGCGATCGAATTTGCTAATTCGTTAGCAAAGTAATTGCGCCACGCGATAGCTATGCGTCTAGTCAATTCCATCAGCGGCATTTCGTTTCCATTCTCCCCGTCCGCTTCGAGTAAGCGACTCTTACCGTGGCTGGTGGCCGTCGCGTTTTTTATGGAGTCGCTCGACACGACGATTCTCAACACGGCGGTGCCCGCCATCTCGGAGGCCCTGAAAGTGGCTCCGCTGAGCATGAAGTCAGTGCTGGCCAGCTATACGTTGAGCCTCGCGGTTTTCATTCCGATCAGCGGCTGGATGGCGGATCGGTTCGGAACGCGCCGGGTGTTTGCATCCGCGATCGGCCTCTTCACCCTCGGGTCTTTTCTCTGTGGCATATCGAGCACCATCCATCTGCTGGTCGCGTGTCGCATCCTGCAGGGCTGCGGCGGAGCGATGATGGTGCCGGTGGGCCGGCTCACGCTGGTGCGAACGTTTGAAAAATCCGAACTCATCCGCGCCATGAGCTTCGTCGCCATTCCGGCTTTGATCGGCCCCATGCTCGGACCCATTGCCGGCGGTCTTATCGTCGGATACCTTCACTGGCGATTCATCTTTTTCGTAAATATTCCGATCGGCCTCGTTGGTTTGTTGATGGTCTATTTGCATCTACCGGACTACCGCGCAGAACGAACCGACCCGCTCGATATTATCGGGCTCATCCTCTTCGGCTCCGGTGTCGCGCTGCTGTCGTACGTGCTTGAGGTATTCGGTGAACATACGCTGAGTACGGGCGAAATCTCAGGGCTATTGGCGATTTCTCTGGCGCTTATCGCCGGCTACTGGCTTCATGCGACACGGATCGCATTTCCCTTGCTGCATTTGAGCCTGTTTCGCATTCGCACGTTCAGCGCGGCCGTGAGCGGTAGCTTCTTCACCCGCCTGGGCATCGGCGGAGTGCCCTTCCTCCTGCCGCTCCTCTACCAGGTTGGCCTGGGATTAACACCCGTTCAGTCTGGCCTGCTCATTATGCCCCAGGCGATAGCTGCCATGAGCACGAAGTTCCTCCTGCCGCGAATTCTGAACCGCGTTGGCTACCGCGGCGTGCTGGTTTCGAATACCGTGATCCTCGGTCTTCTTCTTATGCTTTTCGCGACCATTGGACTCGGTACACCGGTTTGGGTCATCGTGCTGCTGGCGTTCTTCTATGGGGCTTTCACTTCGCTGCAGTATACGAGCATGAACACCCTCGTCTACGCTGACGTCACCGAGGAGCAGACGAGCAACGCAAGTTCCATCGCGAGCACAATGCAGCAAATGTCCATCAGCTTCGGCGTTGCCTCGGCGGGGCTGGCTACCGCATTTTTCATTCCCAATCGCGTTCGGTCTAATCCACGGGAAATGATTCACGGCATCCACGAGGCATTGCTCGTTCTGGGTGGATTCACCATCTTATCCACAATCATTTTCCGCAAATTGAAAAGCGGCGATGGTGACAATGTGAGCCAACACAAAGTCCTTCACGTTGGGTGACGATCAGTCCGGCTGGTAATATAGGATATTGTCGCCTTCGCGATTCTTTAGAAACACTGCGAAAGCCAGAGGCGGCAGGTTTTTCCATGAACACAAGCGTCAGCCCCAAAACGGGTTCGCTCGGGTTCGCTTTTTGTCTGATTGCTGTGGTGTATCCAACGCGTGGGCACGGAGGGCGGAGTCGCTCCAGTTTCAGGTTGCGATCAGGCGCACCTAAATAATGAGGTCCGCGTGGATTATCGAGCCGATTACTACTTTTACTTCTCCGGGCGCTGATGATGTGAAAAACAGGACCGGTTTTATCCGGGTCAGCCTCAACAAGAGTTAGCCGGACGAGGAGCTTCCATGCCACACCTGTTCCGTGTGATTGTGCCGGTCAGCGACATCGAGCGTGCTGCCCATTTCTACGGCGCGTTGCTAGGTGCTGAGGGCCAGCGTGTGTCACCAGGTCGGCATTACTTCGAATGCGAGGGGACGATACTGGCTTGCTACGATCCCCAGGCCGACGGTGACGGGCGCGTCGCCAAGCCGTTGCCGGAACCAATCTACATAGCCGTCGACGATTTCGAATCGACCTACGCACGCGCCGAGGCGGCGGGCGCCTCCCTCTCTGCTGCTATCGTTCCAGACGTGGGCCCGCTCGGCCGGATCGCACAGAGACCGTGGGGAGAGCGATCCTTCTATGCGACGGACCCATTCGACAATCCGCTCTGCTTTGTTGCCAGAGACACGGTGTTCACGGGCCGGACCGCGGATCGAGCATGAGAACAACGGACCGGGTACTCAGCGTCTTCGCGAGCTGTGTCTCTCACTCTCCGCGCAGAAGCTAAGACAGGAGTTTCGCGAGCGGCTCCCAATAGTGCGCTTTCCATCCCGCCGCCAGGCTTTCCGCTTCGCCTTTAGGAAAGCCCGTATGGTCAAAAACGATCCCGGTCCCGGCGCGTTGCTCCACCAGCTCAAATCTCGCAATCGAATAAACGCCAGGAGGCCAGCCGCCAGTTCGCCAAGCCTGCACGATTCGCTCGTTCGGCACAAGCTCGACGTGTCGTCCCGTGATGTACCCGCCGAAGAGCGTGAACGCGCCTCCCACTTCACGACTGATCTCCGCGGGCTTGCTGCCCAGGTGCATGGACTGCATGACTCCACTGAGCTGTATGATCTTGTCGAACTGTTGGGCGTCGGTGAGCGCTTCATAGACGCGCTTCCGGCTCGCTTTGAAAACAGCTTCTTGGTGAATGGCTTCCGCCGTATGAGAAATCTCCTCCTCGGCTCCCGCCCAAGCCTCCGTTGAAAACAGAGTTACTCCACCGAACGCGATCGCAACGCTGACGATCGCTTGCCGCCGCGAGGGCCCATTGGCCAGCGCTGCCGGATTGTTTTTGTCGCTCATCATCCTCCTCCCCGATTCTTGCGTACGTGAGCCCCAACGGGGCGAGACAACAAAGCCCAGGCTGAAGGCCTGGGTTAACGGAATGCCCATCGAGCCCGAGCCCTGAAGGGGCGGAACAATCCTTTTCAGTCCCACACGTACCGCTCGTCGCAGGCGATTCCGTACGCGTGCGAAAGCGATTGCGGCATGCAGGAACACCTATTTCGCCCTTTCAGGGTTGGGGCCAAAATTGGGGGATCCTCTAAACCCAGGCCGTTGGCCTGGGCTTGTGCGCCTGAAAGCGCAATCGACCGGAGAGGTGGAAGTCCTCTCCAAGTCAACGTAACTTGAAACCGACTGCAACTGCGTCGCCGCAAGGCGGGGTGGGGA
>JBEKMN010000114.1:0-14364 GCA_050008495.1 Terriglobia bacterium
CATAACGCCGATTACCGTGAAGGGCTCGGAGTTCAGCCTGATCGTGCGGCCAATAATGCCGCGATCATTGCCAAAGCGCCGCGTCCATAGTCCGTAAGTGATAATCGCGACGTGCGGGCCGCTTGGCCGGTCCTCCTCCGGAGTGAAGGTGCGCCCCAGCACCGGCGAGACGGCGAACAGCCGGAAGTACGCCTCCGAGACATGCACGCCCCTCACCTGCTCGGGCGCGCCGCTTCCGCTGAGGTTCATTCCCGGCCCCATGAAATCGTATAGCGCGGTCGCCTTGAGTGAGCTGGCCTGGCGAATGGCGACGAACTTCGGGATCGACATGGAAGAGCTGATCCCGTAGCGGGTCTTGCGGACGACATTGACCAGACGAGCAGCGTCCCTGTAAGGCAATGGCCGCAGAAGTACGCGGTCAACCACCGTGAAGATTGCCGTGTTCGCACCTATCCCCAGTGCCAGGGCGAAGACCGCCACCAACGTGAAGCCGGGATTCTTCAGAAGAGTGCGGATTGCATACCGAATGTCTTGTCCCATGGCGATGAGTACGCAGGGCGCCGGGTGAAAGTTCCACAAGGAGCGTTTTGTCACCCAACGCTGAGTACAGCCGCTAAAAGGGGAACTACATTCCGTAACCTGCGATCACTTGCCGAGTCTCTAGACCGAAGAAGTGCCTCGCGCATTCAAACTCCCGAGATACGGGGTTTGAGGAAATATGTCCTCCCTTGTCGCCTAGTGTTTACCGACAAATCTGCTGGGCAAATTCGAAGTTCTGGCCGAGTGACGGGGAAACCGGAAAGGACCCTCTTTAGGTTAGCGCTTATGGGCCTCGTGCGTGCCCGGGGGCGACCACGAGGGTCGCCCCTACGGAGCGCGGGCCTACAAATACTTCTGCGCCACATCGCGGAACTGGGCAGCGCGGACGTCTACCGCGTCGAAACCGTCCCGCATTGTCACCCCAAACGCCGAGCCTAACCCCGGGTCGGATACGCCGATGCCGATATTGATGGCGCGCGCCAGCAGGGCGTCGGTTTGCGGCAGCATTCCTTTCCAGTACTTTTGCTCCGGCCCCGTGTAAAGCGGGCAATGGAACGGGCAACCCTCCGCGATGGGCGTGCGCTTTTCCAGGATCTGCTCCATGTTTGAGTACACGTGCCAGCCGGAATCCGCCACCACGCGCGTGCCCAACTCCTTCGCCACCTGGCGCGCAATCTGTTCGGAAGGCAGAAACACGGTCAGCAAGGTCGCGCATTCGCCCTGGGGGTCAGTGATCTCGCGGAACTCGAGTCCCGGCAGACCGGCAATAGCCTGCTTGAAGCGCTGCTTGTTCGAGTGCAGGTGCCCCAGGATGGTTCCCACCTTTTTCAACTGTGCCAGCAGGACGGCTGCCGCCAGTTCGGTCATCCGAAAATCCAGCCCCACAAAGGGCCGGCGGCCTATTTCCACACCCGTGCGCAAGGGTGAGTGTCCCTGGTCGTGAAGGCCGAAGTACCGGCGGTAGGCCGCCTCGTCGCGCGTCACCAACATGCCCCCGTCTCCGGCCGTAATCGTCTTGTAGACGTTGAAGCTGAAAGTGCCGACGTCCCCAATCGAGCCCACGGCGCGGCCCTTGTAGCGGGCGCCGAACGCTTGCGCACAGTCCTCAATCAGCAGGAGCTTGTGCTCGTCGGCAATCTTCTTCAACTCATCGAGCCGTGCCGGGTTGCCGAGCATATGCACGGCCATGATCGCCTTGGTGCGCGGCGTGATCTTGCGCTCGACATCGGCGGGGTCCAGATTAAGCGTGCGATCCACCTCCGCCAGGATCGGAACCGCCCGCGCATAAATGATCGACGAGATGCTGGCGATGAAAGTGTAACCGGGTACGATGACCTCGTCGCCCGGACCCACCCCCAGGCCGATCAGCGCCACCAGGAGCGCCGAGGTCCCCGAGTTCACCGCCACCGCGTAGGGCACGCCGACTCGCTTGGCCACTTCCTGCTCAAATTTGATGACTTTGGCCTTGAACCCGGGATCATCGGTGCTCCCGTACCGGTACAAATACCCCGCTTCCAAAACCTCCAGCAGTTCCTTCTTTTCCTCTTCCCCAATCAATTCCATACCCGGACCTGGCATCGGCATCCCTCCTTGTTTGTCGCGATCAGCCGCACAGTGTATCCTGACTTCAGGCTGGTAATCAACGGAGCCGCCACCCCCCTGTCCTGTGCGAGGATCCCTGCGGAATTCCCTTTGACATGAGGTTATGCTGTGTATACTAACTTGCGCCGGGCGTTTGTGCCATCCGAGTTTCGGACTGCGGCTATTGCCGATTGCGGCACCGCACGGCGGGAAAGCGATCCGCCCCTTTGATTCGCTGCGAGACGGCGCTGGGCGTACCTCGAAAAGAAGCAAGAAACAAGGGAATGCCGAGCGCAGGGGCGCATACCGCTTGGAACCGATTCGAGTGCTGCCGGTGGTTCGGCGGCGGTGTTCAATGAATTCAGCAACGAGGTGAATGAAAACGTCATGGACCTGAATCGCAGAGACTTCATCGTGCGCGCTGCTCTTGGAATGGGCGCGGTGGCGGCATCAGGCGTGCCCCAACTCGCCGCCGATCCCTATGGACTGCCGGTCGGGCTCCAGCTCTACACCGTCCGCGACCATCTGGAAAAGGATTTGGAGGGCACGTTCAAGCGCGTCGCCGAGATTGGATACAAAGATGTGGAGATCGGCGGGACCACGGATTTCTACGGCAAGAAGCCGGCGGAACTCAAACGCATGCTCAACGCCGATGGTCTGCGCCCGCTCAGTCTCCATTACGAGGAGGAACAACTCAAGACCCATCTCGACAAAAGCATCGCCGACGCCCGCGAGTGCGGCATCACCTATATCGGCCTCGCCAGCCTCGATGACAAGGACCGGCAATCGCTCGACGCCATCAAGCGCGATGCCGATTGGTTTAACCACGTGGGCGAGGCCGTGAACAAAGCCGGCGGCCACTTCTTTTACCACGGCCATAATTTCGATTTCGCCAGCGTCGATGGCGTGATCGAGTACGACGAACTCCTTCGGCGCACCGATCCCAAGCTGGCCAATTTCCAACTCGATTGCTTTTGGTGCGTGCGCGCCGGCAAAGACCCGGTGGATTATTTCAATCGCTTCCCCGGGCGTTTCGTACAGCTCCACATCAAGGACCTGAAGCCCGGCTTTCCACCCAGCACGGGCGACGACGACCGTCCGGGGGCGTTCACCGAGGTCGGCCAGGGAGTCATCGACTGGCATCGGATCTTCAAGTCCGCGCACAAGGGTGGCATGCAACACTATTACGTCGAGCAGGACGAGTGCGATCGCGACTCACTCGAGAGCGCCAAGATGAGTTACGAGTATCTGCACAAACTCACGGTCTAATATTGTCAGTCCGGCGGATTTGCCATTGGTTGGGCTACCTGCCCTTGGGCCGGGTGGGCCCATTGTGGATAAAGGGCTAATCCCCGCCATTCCCGGCGAATGGGCGCGAAGATCGCGCCGGGGGCGTGGTCGAGTGGGTCGCAGATTCGGTAATCTTGTCCGTCGGGGAGGTGAATGGCGCGATTCCGGACAATATGGCCGCGACCTTGATCTGCGGGGGACAATCGCTTCAGATAGCGACCTTCGGGAAGGCGCCAATGGTAAGAAGCGACGGTAAGAAGCGACACGCTGCCCGAGGTCGCCTGTGGTATAGTCTGCGACTCAAACTGTCTGCTCGGACTTAATTTCCCACTTGGAGGACCCTGGTGCCTATCTCTAACACCAGCAACCGTTTACGTCGACTTTGGCTCGCCCTCGCCTTTGCGACTTCTTGTCTCTGCGTCCCAGTCCCCCGCGCCGCTGCCCAACGAACGGGGACCTTGCCGGACCACGTCCCACCTCGACGCTCGTCTCAAATTCATGATGGGTTCGGCATCAACTCCGACCTGCCTCGCGCCCCTTACCTCCCCTGGAATCGCTGGTGGTGGACTCGCATGTTCGACGCGGGGGCGAAGTGGATCCGCATTGGGCAGTACGAGAACAGTTCCGACTACACCAGTTGGGACTGGGTCGAGCAGAAGCGCGGCGTCTATGCGGTCGCGCCGGAAGTGGACGACTACGTGGACTCGCTGGTCGAGAACGGCGTGGACGTTCAGGTGCAACTCCATTACGGCAATCCCATGTACACGTCGCCCGCGGGAAAGAAGCCGGATCAGATTACGCCAGCGCCCCCCACTTTCCACAACGACGACCGCAGCCTCTACTCCATTTTCTGGCCGCCCACCACGCCAGAGCAGATTGATGCCTTCACGAAGTACGTCCGCTGGATGGTGAATCACTTCCGCGGGCGCATTCATTATTACGCGCTGTGGAACGAGGAGGACATCGGTTATTGGAACCCGTGGGGGAACCCTGAAGAATTCGGGCATTTGCTGAAAGCGTTCATCCCCGCCGTGCACGAAACCGATCCGGAAGCCAAGGTCATCTTTGGAGGCCAGGCCGATCCCAACCGCGATTTCGCGCAGCGCGCGCTTGACGCCTGCCAATGTGCTTCGGGAATTGATGTCTTCGACTACCACACCTACCCGGGCTACGGCCAGAACCTTAATCCCGAGGCGATGGATGGGGGGGCGTACGGTTTGGAGTCGCCGGCCAAGCTGCGCGACTTGGTCCGCAACTACCCCGGCATGCGTAAGGACATCGTCTTCTGGGACGATGAATTCAATTCCATCCCGAGCTGGACCGGCAGCGACGAATCGGTGCAGGCCAAGTACATTCCGCGCGGCCTGCTCTACAATTGGGCCGCGGGCGTAAAGACGTTTGTCTGGCTGCTGGCCTCCGGCACGGACGCGAACGAGTACGACGATTTCGGTTTCATCCACGGCTTGCGTTATCTGCCTGATGACTTCACGCCACGCCCGGTGTATTCGGCCTATCAGAACTTGAACGCGCTGTTCTCCGACACCAAGCTCGACCCGGAGGTCCAGATCCAGTCGAGCGATATCCCGGGCCTTCGCCGCCAGGCCTCCGCAGCGTTTCTGGCGTACGGCTTCCGGCGACCTTCCGGCAAAGCCATCGTGGCTTACTGGATGGCTGCCCACAGCAATCCCGGAAATGTTTTCCCGCCGCTCGCCGCCACCTTGACCCTGACGAATTCCGGCATCAAGCACCCCGTGCTCATCGATGTGGTTTCAGGTGAAATCTCGCCCCTCACCTGGAAGAGAGGGACAACCGATACGCTGGCAGGTGTTCCCGTCCGCGACAGCGTGATGGCCATCGCGGACGAAGACTTTTTCGACTGGGATCAGCTTCCCGAGGCGCCGAGTTCGCTCGACGTCCGTGCTTCCGGCAGCGCCGTCGACCTTTCCTGGGAAGTGCATGGCACCGGGATGACCGGCGTGGCGGTGGAGCGTCGCAGCGGCAACCGCGGCACGTGGCAACGTGTCGCCAAGCTCCCCGCGGATGCAAAATCCTATCGCGATACCGGCGCGCCCTCGGGACAGGCGCTCTGTTACCGGGTGCGGGCGCTTAACGAAGCGGGCGAATCCGCGTACTCCAACATTGCTCGCGTCGCGAGGTAGTTAACAAGGTCTGAATTGTCTCCCCGAAGGAGGGACTTTCATGGGAAAACTCGCTATTACTGGCGGCAAGCCGAGCCGCAAGAAACCGTTCTCGCCCTGGCCGGCCTACACGCAGCAGGAGGCTCGAGGGTTGCAGAAGGTGCTCGCCAGCCGCAACTGGGGCGGCTATCCCTTCCCCAACAAGATCGCGGATGATTTCGCGCAGAAATTCGCGCGCTATCACGGCGCGAAATATGGTTTGGCCGTCGCAAACGGAACCATCGCGATCGAGATCGCCTTGAAAGCTGCGGGGATCAAGCCCGGTGATGAAGTCATTGTGCCTGCCTACACGTGGGAGGGCACGGTGGGGCCCATCCTGCTGCTCAACGCGGTGCCGGTATTTGTGGACATCGACCCCGCCACGTACTGCCTGGATGCAAAGCTGATCGAAGCGGCCCTGACGCCCAAGACGCGGGCCATCTTGCCTGTGCACCTCGCCATGCGCTTTGCCGACCTCGATGAAATCTGCCGCATCGCCAAGGCCCACAACCTGGTGGTGATTGAAGATTGCGCGCATGCCCACGGCGGCAAGTGGCGCAAGATGGGCGCGGGGGCAACGGGAGACATGGGTTGCTTCAGCTTTCAGTCGAGCAAGTTGATGACTTCCGGGGAAGGCGGCGGCATCATCACCAGCAACCTGGAATACTACGAGCGCGCGCAGTCTTACACGAACTGTGGCCGAGCCAGCGCGACCGATCAATACCAGCACCGGATGATCGGATTCAATTACCGCATGACCGAGCTCCAGGCGGTGATTCTAGCCGCGCAACTCGAGCGCCTGCCGAAGCAAGCCAAAGTCCGCCAGACCAACATGGACCACTTTGAGAAGCGACTGCGCGGGACACCCGGTCTTGCCTTCCTCAAGCGCGACAAGCGCCAGACGCGCACTGCGGCGTACCAATTCGTCTTCAAGTATCTGCCCGAGCATTTCGGCGGTATTCCCCGCGCGGCGGTTCTGGGCGCGCTCCAGATGGAAGGCATTCCCTGCGACGGCCTTTTCTACGAACCGGTTTACAAGAGTGCGCTCTTCCCGCTCGAGCCGGGCGTATGGCCGGCGCTCAGTTGGGGCCGCGAGACGCCCCTCGATTTGAAAACGAGCTTCCACTGCCCCGTCTCCGAGCGCGCCGCCTACGAAGAGGCCGTTTGGCTCCCGCACCATATCTTTCTCGGTTCGAAGAAGGATACCGACGACATCGCCGACGCCGTGCTAAAGGTCTGCGCGAACATCGAGGAACTGCGTGGACTCAAACATCCCGCCATCGAGGTCAAGGCCATGGGCCGCGCGGAACGGCCGCGAATCGAAAAACGGCAGTGGTGAAAGTGCTCGGTCATATTAAGGAGGTTCAAGGAGATGAGAAAGAAGACCCTTTGGTGGTTGGCCGCGGCGCTTGGCGCGACTCTGGCGTCAATCTCGGTGATCCTCGGGCAAGCTGGGGACACAACCCCTGTCTACCTCGATTCGAAGCGGCCGGTCGAGGAGCGTGCCGATGACCTCATGAGCCGGATGACGCTCAAGGAAAAAGTCGGGCAGCTCAATTTGCCTTGTGTTTATGTTGATGATTTGGGAAAAGACATCCCCTCGAAACAGGAGGCGTGCAGGAAATTCACGGCCGGAACTTACACTCAGGATATCGGTCCGGCCTGCGGATTCTTCACCCTCGCCAATGAGATTCTCCGTGAAGGCGCGCGCCAGCAGGCGGAATACTTCAACGAGCTGCAAAGGATCGCGCTCACCCATACACGCCTGAAGATACCGGTGATGGAAGATGAAGAAGGGACGCACGGCGGCATGTTCTCCGGCGCAACGGTTTTCCCGGAAGGACTGGCTATCGGCAGTTCGTTCGACCTCGACCTGGTGAAATCGGTTTACGCGGCAGCGGCAGCAGAGTCTCGCGCGGTCGGTATCCACATCCTCTCCACCCTGGTGATGGAGCTGGATCGGGACCCGCGCATGGGCCGAAACGAGGAAGCCTACACCGAAGATCCCTACCTTTATATGCGCATCGGCGAAACCCTTGTCCATGGCGCGCAGGGTCCGGACATCGCGCAGCCCGATAAAGTCATTGCCTTGCTAACAGATTTTCCCACGCAAAGCGAACCCGTCGGCGGCCTGGAGCGCGGGGCTATCGAGATGTCGGAACGCTCGCTCCGCGAAAACGATATGCTTCCCTGGATTGGGGGGATCACGAAGGCCGGCGCTTTGGGCGTCATGGCGGGGTACCCCGAAATCGAGGATGTGCCGGCGCACGCCTCCGAAAAGTGGATGAACGATATCCTCCGGAAGGATATCGGCTTCAAGGGAATCGTGGTGGGCGAAGGGGGAGGGATCTCGACCTTGAATTACGAGCAAATCGTCCCCACGCAAAAAGAAGCGGGTCTGCTCGCCCTCAGGGCCGGCGTTGATGTCGGCATCAGTTACGAGCCTGCCTACATGGGAGACTTGGTCGCGAGCGTCGAAGAGGGCCGGGTCCCCATGGCGCTGGTGGATCGCGCGTTGCGCAGAGTTCTGGAACTGAAATTCCGCCTCGGCCTCTTCGAGAATCCCTATGTCGATGTGGATCGC
Organism: Terriglobia bacterium; assembly: GCA_050008495.1. Lineage (GTDB taxonomy): Bacteria > Acidobacteriota > Terriglobia > UBA7540 > UBA7540 > CAVROP01. The sequence continues at coordinate 8,173 of JBEKMN010000114.1, forward strand.
GCCGCGCAGGTCGTGCACTCGCAGGCCCATCAGGATCTGGCTCTGCGCGCGGGCCGCGAAGGGATCGTGTTGCTGAAAAATGAAAAGAACCTGCTGCCCCTCAAGAAGGATTTGAAATCGGTCGCAGTGATCGGCCCCAACGCTGATGACGTGATGAACCAACTGGGCGACTATTCGCCGAAAAAGGTCTTGCAGCACGTGACAACCGTCATCGAGGGAATCAAGGGCGCGGTCTCACCCCAAACCAAGGTCATCCACGTGCGCGGCTGCGATATCACGGGCACGGATAAGAGTGGATTTGCCGAGGCGGTGAAGGCCGCCAAGGGCTCGGACGCCGCCGTTGTGGTGGTGGGAGAAAGACAGCACGAGACGAACGGAGTGGACAGCCATGGCCAGCCCACCGATGGTGAAGGACATGATTTGGCGAATCTGGACCTGTCAGGAGAGCAGGAGGATCTGATCCAGGCGGTGGTCGCGACCGGAACTCCCACGGTGGTAGTGCTCATCAACGGCCGGCCGCTTTCCACGCGGTGGACGTCCGAACACGTGCCCGCACTGGTGGAAGCCTGGGAACCCGGCGAGCGCGGCGGCGAGGCGGTGGCCGACGTGCTCTTTGGGAATTACAACCCGACAGGACGCCTGGCCATTTCCGTCCCCCGGCACTCCGGCCAACTGCCCGTCTATTACAATTACAAACCCTCCAAGGCTTATTGGATCGGCGAGGGCTGGTCCCGCCACCGGGGGTACGCCGATATGCCCGCCACACCGCTCTACCCCTTCGGATATGGGTTGAGCTATACCACGTTTGAATACAGCAATTTGCGTGTTGAGCCTCTGGAGATCCACCCGGGCGGCGAGGCGCGCGTAACTCTGGACGTGAAAAACACCGGCAACCGGGCAGGTGTGGAGACCGTCCAGCTCTACATTCACGAGAAGTTCGCCCCGATTTCGACCCCCGTCAAGCAGCTCCGGGGTTTCGAAAGAGTGGCGCTCGAGCCTGGAGAAACCAAAACCGTAACTATGAAGCTCACTCCGGAAGATCTTCAGTTGCTCGATATCGACATGCACTGGCGGGTCGTACCCGGCGATTTTGAGATCATGGCAGGAAAATCGTCGGCGGATATAGTTCTTCAAGGGCTGCTGAAGGTTACGCCATAGGTGGCGTCTCCGCTGGTACGCGGTGCGAATCTTTGGAGCTTTTGGAGTGCGGGAGCTTGCTCCCGCTTTTTCGCCCGCCAGCTCGCTGCGGGTCCCAGGCCTCGAACTTCAGTTCACCACGTACGGTTCGTAGCGTCATCCTTTAGCGCGGCACTTCCGAGTACCTCATCCGAAGCGGACACATTGGTATACTGTGGGCGCCAAGCGAGGGCTTGTTTTTCAAACAGGGTGCGCAAAGCGGTGACTCTGGGTGTAAGTCAAGATCGCCTCGACTCGCTCGGGCGGGATTTCAAACTGTTCGGCGATTTCGGCGGCGCTGACGCCATAATCGAAGTTTTCAACGATGGCGTCGACCGGCATCCGTGTACCACGCAGAACAGGGGCGCCGCATTGCACTCGCGGCTTCACCTCGACAAGCGGGCAGTCGGACCTGTCAATTTTTTACAGGGCCGCCACTGCAACCTCCCAACCAACTTGATTCCATGTTTTCACCCTAAAAGTCCGAGTGGCGCCATTAGTGCTGCGGGCGGTCTGAAATTTAATGCCACGAAATTACCCTCTCCACCGAATTGACTTTCGCAAAAGAGGAGTAGCTACGCATGGTTGTGCGCTACGCGCTTGAGTGCGGTAGCCATTGACATACCTACCATAACAGCAGATGCCGCCCGGGGAGCCCCGGTGTGGGGTTTTGCTGAGTTATCGGACATGAGAAAGGCCATGGTTAGGACTACCGCTTTGAATCGACGGAGCGCCGAGGCTTCAACCCGCTGATTTTGGAATGTTCATCGGATCAGGCCCTGCGTCAGTCTTGGCCTGCTGCTGGCGAATTCGTTCTGCCACATCATTCGCAACTTCAGAAATCTCTTGCGCTGTTAGGGGACTCTCTTTCAAGAATTTTCGAAGTCCAACTTCCAAAGGCTCAAGTGCAGTTTTCCCTTTTGATTCGTTAAGAATTCTCAAGACGTCTGAGGCATACCCAGCGGACGCTGCGGGGATCGCGAACTCGATGCAGTCACGAATCGCCGAATCGGCTTCCGAAGCGGCATCGAAGAAAGGTGGAGCAACCTCTAGTGCTTCTCGCCATCTGCCTTGACGTCCCAGAATCGTCGCGAGAGTATGGACGGCAGACCAGCCTTCGTTTTTCATTCCTCGGACTGCCCCGCGGGCGAGTTTCTCAGCTTCTGTTAAAATGTCTTCCCGGCCACTTTCACAGAACTTCCACGCAAGACCATTGAGCTGTCCTGGGTCTTGAGCTTGTTCTTGCAGAAATCTCTCCGCCTCTTTGGTGATCGAACCCACGTCTTCTCCTAGCGTGAGTCGTACCTGTAGAAAGGCTGGCCATGCCTTTGATTTCCAGCCTTCAATCTCAGTCGCTCTTTGAAGGGCAAGCCTCGCCTCCTCATTTTTCTTTAGAGCCTTGAACTGTAACCGACCAAGATGGAACCATGCCCAAGCCCCCTTTTGGTTGAACTCGAGGGCCTTTATATAGGCCTGTTCTGCTTCCTCAAACCGGCCGGTGAATTCCATGAGGAGCCCCAATCGTTCGTAAGCGAAGTTAGAAGGCTTTATCTGGATTTCTTCTCTGCAAATCTGCTCCGCCTCCTCGAAACGCCCCAATCTTGGCAACAGGTCAAATAGGTTGCGCCGCGAGATCATGTCGGCGGGATTAATTTCGATTGCCTTGCGGAAATTTTCCACTGCTTCGCTCTGCGTAGTTTTGTTCTTCGCCAAAATCTCGCCGAGATATCTCCAAGCCGCATCGTCTCTGGGGTCCTTCTCAACCTGTCTCCTGAACCAATCTTCCGCACGCAAAAAACACTCCTGTGCTTCTGTCTCCCTTCCCAGTTGGTCTCGCAGCAGATTCCCGAGGTTAAAACGAACCCACCCGTCCCCAGAATTATGTAATGCTAACGACTTCAAATAAGCGCCTTCTGCCTCCTGATGCCGAGCGAGGTGGTAATGGTACAACTCACCTAAAACTGCCCACGCTTGAGCATGTTCGCCCCCTTTGCTTTCCCCTATCGCCCTCTGGCACGCCTGTTCGGCTTCCTTATATCGACCAAGGTCGTGCAACGCTTCCGCCAGCGCTACCCACACATTGGCATCGGATGGTTCCAATTCCGCTGCGTTCCGCAATGCTTTTTCCGCTCGCGCTTCTTCTCCCTTGATAGAAAGCAGTCTTCCCATATGGTACCAAGCCCAGTAATCCCTCGGAGAAAGTTGGACAGCCTTCGCGAGGGCCTCGCCCGCTTCATCGTATTTCTTTGCTCTGGAATATAGCATTTCGCCAAGGTGGGCCCATGCATGGCCGAGTTTGGGATCAATCGCGATGGCCTTTCTAAACGCCTCCTCTGCTCCGGACCAGTTTCCGCTTTTGCTCAGGAGGTCGTGCCCGTGTAACACCAGAGTGACAGCGTCATCCTGAGCTTGCCGGCGCTCTGACCCGTGAGGCCCTGTCTTCTTCAATGCCGCAAACGCCTGGACCAAGGGAGGGGCGTCCGATGACTCGAAAAACTCATTGGGAATCGCTTGTACGATTTCCGGGCGTAGATTACCAGAACACGCATGCACAATTTCTTCAAATGCTAGGTAGTGATCCCCCCTGAGACTCGGTTCCAGCTTGCAGGCCTCCCGAGCAAGTGCTGCGACTGGTTTGACGAGTTGCCTGCCAGGATAAGCTATCATCATGAATCTCACGAACGCGCGGACTCGATCAGAAGGGTGACCGCGCTTGCGCATTAGGTAATAGATGTTGTAGAGACGTTCAGTCGACTGATAAAGCTTCTTCCGGCCTGAAGACTCAACTAGTGATACGGCACCTCTCGTAATCAAGCGGTTTAGGTATGCGCTTGCAGTGCTGACTGGCATTCGAGCGTTCCGGGCCACTTCTCGAGCGGTGACGGGGTCCCATAGGTCCAGTAGGGATACAAACGCCTTTCTTTCGTTTGCTGGAAGTGTATCAAGCTGAGACTTGAAGTATTCAGTGTGCTCATCTATCAAATGAATCAGATCGTTCATTAAGTCGCGAAAAGAACCTTTGTCGGCAAACTCAGCGAGGATTCTTACTAAGCGAGGGTTTCCGCCTGTGAGAATTTGGACGGGCCGAAGCTGTGCGGGAGGCAAATCCTTACCCGTAATCGCATTCCAGAGCACGGAGCACTCCGTTGGGCTCAAGGGATCCAATGTGTGGACGGCAAAAAGCTCGAACCATGCCTTCCCACTGTTGCTTATCTCTGAGAACCGGGTAATGGCCGTACCCAGCATCATTATTCTCGGTTCGTTCACCAGCGTATGCCGGAGGTCCCATGCGTCGTGACCTTTAAGTTGATCTCCGAGAAGCATGTTGAGGTTTTCGACAATGAGGAGGATTCGCCTGCCGCGTTCTGTGGCGAATTCAAGGAGTTGTACTAAGGCGCGATCCCTCACGCGTACGTCATCGGTTTCGAGTTTGATTTCTTGATAGGCTTTACACCACCGCTCCGACTTGGTTTGATCCGCGAGTCGAAGAAGAGCCTCGAGCCAGAATTCTCCAGGCGTGGACACCTCATAGGATTCCTCTGCGAAGATTACCGGAAACCAGCCACTGTATTTCAAGTTAGTGCGAAGTTCAGAGGCGACTCGCCGGACCAGTGTGGTTTTCCCGCTCCCTCTAGGCCCCACGACCAGCACATGCTGATTCGAGGGTCCATTGTTCTCATCAATCGTGCGGAGAATGAAATCAAGGCATTGTTGCCGGACGACAAAAAGCCGAATCAGGTCTTCGTCATCGGCGAACCCAGGGTTATATTTGAGAGGTAATTGGCTCATTGGGATTATCCCCTCCTCTCGGAAGCGGGTGTATACCCAAATGCAAAACGGGCCTTCCACCAATCGTTCACTAGTTTGGACACGGGTCTGTAATCTCCATGGGGGTCTCGCTGAATGTATCCGTCGTGCTCAAGAATCCCTAGAATCTCGCGCAGAACCTCCCGGTTCGGTCGGCCTTCAATACTGTAACTACTGCTTATGATGTCAGCGGTCTCAGGTGTAATCATGCCGACCGTTGCCACTTCCGTGAGAAGTTCCAATGCGAAGGGGTGTAGTTCCGGCTCGAGGACCATCTTGAGCCGTTCTTCCAAGTGACTTAACTGAGCATGCCCTTGGATGCTGAGCATCTGATTCTCATAAACCTGATCAACTAAGGCCGTCGTAACCTGCTCAATGCCCTTCAGCTTGCACGTGCGATACAAGTTGTCGAAGTACACCTGAACATGATGGGGAATGCAGTACCCCAGTCGGTCCACCATGCGCGCGGCAGAATCGGGACCAATTAAGAGCCCGTACTCTCTCCCTAATTCAAGGAGCAAATTGACCGCTATCTCTGGGGACCAAGCACCCAAGGAAAATGGCGTGAAAGTATTCAGCGTGGGGTTCAGGCCGGCAAACCGGAGAATCGGTTCGAGTCCTATAGATCCTGTTATTACTATTCTGACCCTTCCCTGGTGCCTGATGGTGTTTTCACGCAGCCAGGACATAAATGCGTCGGTCGCTTGCCGACTCTCAGGAGTCACCTTGTAATCGGATCCTTGAAGAAGGCGATTAACAAGGATTGGGACTTCGTCAAGAAATACGATGACTGGTTTATCCGATTCGGCCAGGACCTCGAACAGGCGGTCGCCTCTTGCCTGCCAATCGCCGCCCGTGATGCCACTCCGGAGTGTGAGGGTTAGCTCGTCGAGTTTTAACGATTCGATTTTGCCCGCAACTCTGTTGAAGGCCTCTCCGAAAAGTGCCGTAGTCTTGCCCCATAACGAAAGGTACGGCCGAGTCGCAATGCTTAATTCAACGATGGCGTCCGCTGGGGAATGAGCCTTTTGCAAATCGACTTGCAAGCAGATGTATCTCCCCTCCAGATGCCGGGCAGCTTCTCTCATGAGGCTAGTGCTTAGTTGCACTGATAAGCGATATATGATATAAAGGGCGCATGCCAAGAACTGCGCCCGCAGTTAGTTGTGGTCCGGAGGATCGGCAAGAGCTGGAACGGTTGGCCGCGAG
>JBEKMN010000115.1:0-14349 GCA_050008495.1 Terriglobia bacterium
CTCGCCCCCGTGCCGGACAGGGCCATCGTCTGCGGGCTGCCGCTGGCATTGTCCGCAACACTCACCGCCGCTGTGAAGGAACCACTGGCGGCCGGCGTGAAGGTCACGCTGATCGTGCAACTGCCGCCCGCTGCCACGCTGGCCCCGCAATTGTTGCTCTGCGCAAAGTCGCTGGGATTCGCGCCGGTGAGCGCAATACCACTGATACTCAAGGCTCCATTGCCGGTATTACTCAAAGTAACAGTTTGGGCGGCGCTGGTGGCGCCAACGGCTTGGCTTCCAAAAGCAAGACTGTTGGCAGACATCGCGACAGAAGGCGATTGTACGACTCCGGTCCCAGACAGGGCGATGCGTAAGAAAGTGTAATAGTAATTAATGACGATCGTTAGGCTACCGGAGACGCTGCCGGCGGCCGTAGGCGCAAAGCTCACGCCAAAGGTCGTACTCTGATTGGATCCCAAGGTAAGGGGCAACTCGAGCCCGCTAATACTGAATTCGGCGCCTTTCACGGCCGCTTCAAGAATTCGCACACTGCGAGTCCCGGGATTCGTAAGAGTCACGACATGCGTCATGCTGCTCCCCACCGTGACACTTCCGAAGCTGATGCTTTTTGAACTCAAACTGAGCGGGGCCGATCCCGAAGCACATTCTAAGACGCAAAAGAACACGATCACAACCAGTGGAAGAACTGCGCGCTGGGACGGCCACCTGCCGCTGCTCGTCTTATGGATGTTCTGAATATGACAATTGAGATAAGTCAATATACCGTTGTTGGAAATACCGTGTGCGGGCATCGCTTCTCCTTTTGGGAGCTTATGGCTCGTTGCTCCAGGCGGCCCTTTTATGGGCTTGGGCTTCGTTGGCCGCCACTCGCACAGGTGTAGAACAAGTTTCATGCCAGATACACCATGCCGCTGATCTGCCCCAATCGACACATTTATCGAGGGTTGTGACGACGACTCTTGTGCGCGCCTTTCTGAAACTGGAGAAAGGGGCAAAGCCTGCCCGTTCCGGACCCGGCAAAGGGTGCCTAGTTAAATAGGGATCGAGGTGAACTCCGGTGCGGCATGGCGTTCTGGCGAAGGGATGGGAGTAGAAGGTGAAAGGGATACAGCGCAGGGAGCCGACCGAGCCTCAAGCGCGGGAGGCGGATGGGTCCTCATGCTCCGATGGAACTTGCCGCCGACTGGCGTGATCCGGCTTGGACTCACACCCGCGCCGTGCAAGGTAGGGCGGAGTCGAAAACATTCGCGACGCGTCGTTCTTCCGGCCGATCTTTGCGGACTTCACGTCTTTGCGAGAACTCTAATGACGCACTTCACTCGCCGACAACCGTCACCACGACTGTACGCTGGCGCCCTCGAACGTCGCATTCGAGATGGAAGATCTGTTGCCATGTCCCCAGCATGAGTTTGCCGCCCGCTATGGGCGCCGTGAACGACGGTCCGAGTAGTGTCGCCTGCAAATGCGAGTGTCCGTTCCCGTCATGCCACGCTTGTTCGTGCCCGTAGTTACGGCTGGGCGGAATGAGCTTGTCCAAAATGGCAGGCAGGTCATGCTGAAGCCCCGGCTCAAATTCGATTGTGCCCAGGGCGGCCGTACTTCCAACGTTGAAGACATTGACGGTACCGCGTTGGATTGCCGAGGAACTGACAACTTCTGCAACTTGCTCGGTAAGGTCGTGCATGTCACCGTGACCTTTAGTGATGATTAGAATCTGCTGTTGATGGGTCATTGTCAGGTTTCACATCCTTTCCAGAATCTGGCAGCAACAACTCTGACTCGCCAGGATAACCCAAATCCGTCCGCTGAGGTGATGCCGCTTCGAATGGCGGCCCGTGTGGTCGGCCTGCATTGGCGCGAGTAGTGACCAAGGTTACGCTACGCATCGCGGGTGCCGCCGTGTTAATCTTCTTTAACAACGTGGCGCGTTCTGCCCAGTGCGCCGGGAGGTGCCTCTGCTCATGAAGACCAGACTCATGTACGTCGCAGCGTTAATCGTGGTTTCAGCTCTACAGGCCTCAGCACAGAAAGACCTGTTGATTCAGAACAAACAACTGACGATCGCAGTGAGGGCCCGAGACGGTGCTTACGAAATCCGCTCGCTCGGGCTTCAGCAGCCGGTATTGGTTTCGAATGTCGGTGTGGAAGTGAATGGTGAGTGGCTGAGTTCTTCCCAGTATCCGCACCACGAAGCCACGCCCACATCGTTTGAAGACGTCTTGGGCCAAGGCCGCGCCATTCGAGTCACCTTCAGCGGACTCGCCAACAAGCCCGATTTGGTATGCACCCTACGTCTCTATGAGGATGCGCCCTACGGCGACGTCACGGTGCTGGTGCGCAATGGAACAGGCAACAGCATTTCAGTGCAGGCGATTCGAGTGGTTGACGCGGCGGGCAACCCGCTCGTCAATCTGGGTGCGAGTGAAGAGAATGATCGAGTGATGTTCGAGGGCTTCACCGAGGACCCGGCCATCCAGATCGGCACGCTCGCCGAAGCTCCCCATGGCATCTATTCCGGTGCCTGTAACGATCTCATCTATAATCTCGCCAGCAAACAGAGTTTGATGCTGTCGGCTCTCACCTCGGATCGATTTCTGACTGTCTCGCACTTGAAGGTCAGCCCGCCCTCGTCGCGCGACGCGCACATTACTTCTTTTACGGTGGATTCAACTGGCACAACGGAATTCGTTCTTGAGCGGGACCAGATCGCGCCCAGCCAGCAACTCCAGTTGAACCTGTCAGTCCCTCCCGGGGATTCGCTTTCTTCCGAACGGGTCATGATTTCAGCCGGCACAGACTATTTGCAGGAGCTTGAGACTTACGGGAAAGCGGTTCGCCGCCTCTATAAGCTCGATTTTCCACAACCCGCCCCCATTGGATGGTGGAGTTGGACGGCTTTTTATGCGGGAGTCACTGAGGGCGAGGTTGCCTCAAACGCGCTTTGGCTGGCGCAGCATTTGCTATCGCTGGGCTTCGATTACTGTTTCATCGACGAAGGCTATGCCTATGCCCGCGGCGAATACACCACCGCGAACTCCGTGCAGTTTCCGCACGGAATGTGGAACATCGAGCATGAAATTGCCCACCTGGGACTTATACCCGGCATCTGGACTGCCCCCTTCTATGTTTCGAGTCGTGCTTGGGTCTTCGAACGCCATCCCGACTGGTTGGTCCACGACGCACAAGGCAAACCCATCAAGGTCGGACAAGTCGCACGGCGCCAGGATGATCTTTATGTACTCGACCCAACGCATCCCGGCGCCCAGGAATACTTGCGCAAGACCTATGAAATCATCGCCCGCGAGTGGGGAATCCGCTTTATCAAGCTGGATTTCATGGATAGCACCGCCATCGAAGGGTTCTTCCACCGGCCCAATACCACGGCGCTCCAGGCGCAGCGCATCGGCCTCGAGATCATTCGGAAAGCGGTCGGCGACGACGTGATGTTGGACAAGGACGGCAGCGCCATGTTGAATCCCGTGGGCCTGGTGCAGGAGGGACGCATCGCGCCCGACACGGGGCACTCATTTTCGGCCAGTAAGGACGCGGTGCCGAACATTGCGGCGCGTTTTTACATGCACGGCAATTTCTACCTCAGCGATCCGGACGCGTTTTCCGTAACCAAGGTCGTCAATCTTGATCCCGACCAGGGATGGCACAGGTCGAGAACCGGAATTACCCCGAGCGAAGCGCAGGTGCAGATTGTGCTGGCGGCATTGGCCGGTGGCATGTACGAGATCGGCGACGATCTGCCGACTCTCGGCTCGCAACCCGACCGGCTGGCGCTGGTTGAGAACCAGGAAATTATCGACATGAACCGCTTGGGCCGCGCCGCCTTGCCGCTTGACCTGATGACCTTCCGGCCGGAGGACGAAGAACCCAGCGTCTTCTTCCTTGCTGAAGATCCCCACCAAGCCATGCTTGCGGTTTTCAATTGGACGGAGCACGCGCTTTCTCGCACCTTCACTCTCTCCGGCCTCACCCTGCCGGCCGATCATCCCTTCCACGCCTTCGACGTGCTGAATAAGGACGAGGGAGTTCCCCTGCAAGGCGGCACTCTAGCGATTGCAGATCAACCGGCGCACTCCGTACGGCTGATCAAGTTGGTGGATGACTCCATCCCCGCCGCCGCGCCTCAGGTAACCGTGCAGGCGCCGGCCTCGGCAAGCGCGGGCCAATCCATCGCGCTTTCCGCCACGCTAGGCAGCAATTCTGTGCCGGCCCTTTCATATCAATGGGATTTTGGCGATGGAGCGAAGGCCGTGGGACGGAGCGTTTCCCACACGTACACTCTGGGCGGGAGTTATACGGGAAGCCTCACGGTCAAGGGCGTCGACGGCCTTTCGGCTCATGAGAGCTTTTCGATTACCACCACCGGCACGGTAAGGGCGAGATACGACCTTTCACGTAATCGCCGCTACACCGGAGAGAATCACGCGGAATCAACTATGGATTCGCCGGGGCACTGAGGAGAGCCCTTAAGTCTTTTTCTCTTCCACACGCTTGAGGGTCATATCCATCTCGCCCCACGGTCCTTTGGCTTTTAACTGGATCGTATCGCCGGAGATCGTCCCCTCGTGTTCGATGGTGTTGTCCTGGAATTGCGTCTTGAACGAAAGCTTGTCGCCTTCGATCTTCCCGTCGCTAATAGGCTGCTCCCCGTTGGGCGTTTCGACTGTTCCTGTCAGCTTAGTACCATCCGCTTTAAATGTGAAATTGAGCGTGAAATCGCCGTTCGGTCCGCTGACCGTTCCCTGCCAGTGGCCGTCTACGGGATTCGCCGGTGCGGCCAGCGCTGCTGCCGCCGCCGATAGAAACAAAATCGCAAATATCATGAACCGTTGAACCATCTCCGAACCCTCCTCTACAGTAGTTAAAGTCGCGGGAGTAGTACTTGCGCCATCCAGCCCTCCCCCCCGACCCGGGTGATACGCGCAGCGACAACCCCTGCGGTTGCCCTGCGTGCGCTCCCAACCAAATGCCGTCAATTGGCGCTGAGCGTACACCACGCTCCTCGTTCGGTCAACCTCTTTCGCAAAGCGATGCACAGGATGACGAGCAAGCTCGCTAGCGGGCAAGATTCGGGTACAATCGCGACGCCACCCCCAACAGGGCCACGGTGGTTGCAACCAGCACCGCCAAGTCCAGGCCGATGCCGTAGAGGCTGCGGCCGCCCGCCACCATCAAGGCCCGCATCGCATCGACTTCGTAGGTCAGAGGGTTGATCTGAGCGAACGCCTTCAGCCAGCTCGGCATGATCGAGATGGGATAAACCGCGTTGCTGGCAAAGAACAACGGCATGGTCAGCGCCTGTCCGATCCCCATGAACCTCTCGCGTGTCTTGACGATGCACGCGGCAATCAGCGAGAGCGTCGAAAACGCGGCTGCGCCAAGGAGCACGGTCAAAGCCACTCCTGCCAGCGCTGGGACCCTCCAGTTAATCCTTACGCCCAGCGCCCACGCCAGAATATAAACCATGGCGGCTTGCGGAAGGGCGCGCACACCGGCGGACAGTGCCTTGCCGAGCACCAGCGCTAGCCGTGGCACCGGGGTCACCAGCAATTTGTGGATCAACCCGAGGTCGCGCTCCCAAATGGCCGCGATTCCGTAAAAGATGGCAATGAACAACACGCTTTGGGCGAGCACGCCCGGCGCCATAAAGTCAAGATAAGGCAACTGGCCCGTGGGAATGGCGCGGATGCGCGTAAACACTTCGCCGAATATACCCAGCCACAGCACCGGCTGAATGATGCGCGTCAATAGTTCCGTGGGATCATGGAGCAGCTTGCGCAACTCCATCTCCGCCAACGCCAGCGACTGCCGCACGAATCCTGTCAGCCCGCCTGTCTTCTCACCGTCATGCATTAAAATGCTCCGCGTGATTCACTCGGCAATCTCGTCATAGGGGCGGCCCTCGTGGCCGCCCGAGGGCAACCACAAGGGTTGCCCCTACAGCATTCTCTTGGCCTCACCCCAGCCGCGCCGCGGTGCGCCGGGTTCGCGAAACTTCCCGGAAATTGCCCGCGCTATCGATCTCATGACCCGTGAAGTGCGCAAACACTTCATCGAGCGTGGCCTCGGGCTTTCCGATCGACATCTTCAGTTCCTCCGGCCGTCCCAGTGCGGCCACGCGCCCAAGATTCATGATAGCCACCCGGCCGCACAGAGCGTCCGCTTCCTCCATGAAATGCGTGGTGAGGAAGATCGTCATGCCGTATTCGGCGGCCAGCGCGCGCAGATGCTGCCATACCGCTTGCCGTGCCACCGGGTCCAACCCCACCGTGGGCTCGTCCAGGAAAAGTACCCGCGGGCGGTGGAGCATGGCCAAACCGATCTCGAGGCGGCGCATCATCCCGCCCGAATACCCGGCAACTCGCCGATGCGCGGCGTCCCCCAGGCCCACGAATCCCAATGCTGCCGCAATCCGCTCCTGGCGCTCGCCGCGCGGCACACCGTAAAGCTTGGCGAAAATAAGCAGGTTCTCGTAGCCCGTCAGTGTCCCGTCAACGGACACCAGTTGGGGAACGTATCCAATCTCAGCCCTCACCTGTGCCGCCTTACGCTGAACATCAAATCCTGCCACCTTCGCATGGCCCGAGGTTGGAGGCAGCAGGGTCGTCAGCATCTTGATCACCGTCGTCTTGCCCGCCCCATTCGGCCCTAAAAGGCCGAACACTTCGCCTGACTCCACGACGAGATTCAACTCGTCCACGGCAGTCAAATCCCCAAAACGGCGGGTTAAAGCTGTTGTCTCAATGACGTTCATCAGCTCTCCATCAAAAAGCAGGCAACACCAGCACCCTCGGGAGTATCATAACAGCTAGAAACCCCGACATGGAGGTCATGCATGACCACGCACACCCCAGCCCCACCGCGTGCCGCCACCCTAGTGGTACTGTTCCTCGTCACTCCTGGCATCTTCTCACAAAACTCAGCTACGACCGCAAACCCACACGGACTCCGGGTTGGAGCAAAAGCAATTACAGTGTGGAAAGTCGGAGACCCTTATACGGGCGGCACTCCTGACACGGCCGTCCCTCCGACCCTCGAACTCGCCGCAGAAAAACTGGGGTACGATTTGAGAGTCGAGGCCTTCCCCATCCGCGGTTTCGCCAGCCTGTTTTTCCGCGCGTTCGAGAATCATCAGCCGCCGGACATTCTGGTTTTCAACTATAACGGAGTTCTCGAGGGCGGATCGACGCCGATCGGAAGCGTCACAGGGATAGGATCCGACCCGGAGATCCACGCGGCATTGCTGCGGGTGACGGAGTCACTGGGGGCTCTCGAAGCGCGAAGCTGGCAATACCTGATCCGCACCTCGCCAAACTTCGAGGCCGCGCGAACCTTGGCGTTAAGGCCGCCGGAATGCGGAGCCAGTGCCGACGCGGCGCTGCCCCAAGAGCTTAGCGAGATTGCTATGCGGGCCGCCCGCGCCTATCTCGAGAATGACCCTTCCCTCAGAAATCTCGAAGATCCCGATCGTCTGCACACTAGCGTGAGGGAGCCAAAGGAGCGCCGTGTCGAGACGGTCAAGGCTTGCGGGTATTGGGGAACGGACCATCTGGCCTTCGTGCCTGCCATAGCAAGCTACACGTCTCCTGGAACCATCGGCTGGGTCAGCAGGCAGATGGTGTTCAGAAAACTCAGCGACCAGTGGCGCCTCCTGGCCGCCAGCACCGACCCGGTTTCTAATAAGTCATTCGTGAGCGAAATACCAGCTATTGTTAGTCTGATCACGAAAACCTGGACTCCCGGCAACGTCCCAGAACCTCCCAGCATCCTCTCTCCTCCGGACGGACAATACCCCGCTGCCGCGCCGGGGAATCGATTCGGCGATTTCAGTTGGCACCCCAGCCCGTCAAGCGGCGAGGTGGCGGAAGTCATCGAGTTCGCTTACAACGACGATGCACGACTGATCACAGTCTTCTTTTCCGGACCTGCTCCGGCCACGGAGCATTGCTCCGCTGGCCTGCTCTGGCATTCCCCGGGCACTTGGAGGTGGCGGGTTTGGTCGATCTCGGAGTCCGGCAGCGTATCATTCTCGCAGCCTCGTTCGTTCACTGAGTAAGCATGGACCTGGCGGGCATCGCACGGGTACGCGAGAAGGCGAAGGGCGAATGCTCTGCGGATTCCGAACACTGCCGCCCCGATCGCAGAGCTTCGCTCTCTGCCAGTCCGAGCTGGGCAGGGGTTTTGGTCAGACCTGATCAATTACTGATGAGTTTGAATAGCGTGGCAGCAGGACAAGCAACACAGCCGCTAATGCCGTCGCCACTGCGAGGGCTACCAGAAGCGGCCCGTAAGAGCCAGTCAGATCAAATGCGCGGCCCAAGACTATCGGGCCGATGGCTCCGGCAACGGCGTAGAACGTCCAGGTGAGACCGTAGAGCGTGGAGAAGGCGCGCAGTCCAAAATAGCGAGTTAACAAGTAAGGTGTGATATCCGCTTCGCCGCCCGCTCCAACTCCGATGAGCGCGGCGGCCAAGCAGCCCGTGACAAAGCTGCTCGCTCGGGCGAGCAGAAAAATCCCGGCAGCGGTGACCAGATAAACCAACATGGCAACGCGGCCACCAAAATAGCGGTCCAGCAGCGAACCCACTCCTAACCTGGCAAGCACACTCAATCCGCCGAGCAGGGACGCGCACAGCGCCGCACTGCCGGCCGTGACGCCTCGGTCCGTCAGCAACGCCGCCATGTGGGTGATCGCCCCGTTCATGCTTAACGAGCCCACAAAAAGTGCAGCGACGATAATCCAGAAAGGATAGGTCCGCACGCCTTGCTGCCATGTCATGCCGGAGCGTGCGACAGGAGCAGGATCGTCCTGTGTTTGCGGACGCTCGTGGACGTAGGCCCAGGTGGGCGCCAGACCGAGCACCAATGCAATCCCCCCCAGCCACAGGTAGGCAGCACGCCAGCCGGATCGGCTAATGATGGTTTGGGCCACCAGCGGCAGGACCATAGCGCCCAAGCCTGCCCCCAGCATGACAAACGCCAGCGCCATTCCGAGCCGGCGTCGAAACCACGTGGAGATGGCACGTGCGTAGGAAAGGTGAGCGGCGCCGTTTCCAACCGCGCCCAGCAAAATGCAAGTGGCGTAGAACTGCCACAAGTGTGATCGCAGCAACGCCAGGGAGGCAATGCCGCAGCCAAACAAGGTCACGCAGGGAAGGATGACCCGCCGCGGGCCGTAGCGGTCCAGCCAGCGGCCGAGCGTGGGGGAACAAATGGCCACGCTCAGTGCCGCGAAACCGAAGCCGCGCGAGATTCCCTCGCGACCCCAGCCAAATTGAGCACTGAGAGGCCTGACGAACACGCCAAAGGTGTACACGAACAGCGAGCCGAACCCCGCCATGACGCCCAGGCATGCCGCCAGCGCCACACGCCAGCCGTAATAATGCAGATCAGTTTCGCTCAGGCCGGGCGCCCGCTTGGCACTCTGGGTGGTGACCATATTGCCTGTTTTCGCGGCAGCCCTTATCCTTCCCGGCCCACGCCGAGCGAGTCCGCAACGCGGTTGATGTAATTAAACCATGAGGCGATGAGGGTGATTTGAAGAATGGCCTTATCATCGAAGCCGGCTTGGCGCAGCCGCTCGTGATGGGCGCGGCTGATTTTTGTGGCATCCTTGCTGAGTTGGACCACGTAATCCACCATCACGCGCTCCTGCGCGGTGAGCGGCGCCGTCGTGTAATCCGACTCCAGCGCTCTTACCAATGCTTCATCCAGGGTGACGCGACGCAGAAACTCTGCGTGGGACTCGATTCAATAAACACACCGGTTGGTTACCGAGACCATAGTGGTGATGATCTCGTGCTGGCGGCGGCTGAGCGGAAGTTGCGGCGACATGAGCGCGCCAAAGGTCGCGAAGGCGTGGTAGAGCGCGTCTGGGATCAGGCTGTGTGATTCCACGATCTGTGCGCCGCCTCCTTCGGATGCGTGTACGGGTGTTGCGTACTCGATTGGATAGAGCGCCCGCTGGCCTTCCACAGCGCGGCGCAAAGCCTCGTCAGCTTCTGCCATCGGAATGGTCTTAATCCACGCCATAATTTGTATTTCTCCTCTGCGTAGTGTTGGTGTCCAGAACAACAGCCCGGCCGGTACGATCAGAACAGGAACTTCAGCGCGAACTGGATGAGTCGCGGTGAAAGGGCCTGCTGAATCTCGCCGAAAGTGGTCGAGCTGATATCGCTGTTGGGCAGCTCAAAATTGGCGCGATTGAACAGATTGAAAAACTCAGCCCTGAACTGGAGGCTTTTCGATTCGGCGAGTTGAATATTCTTGAAGGCCGAAAAATCAAACTGCGCCAAGCCCGGCCCTTGAACCACGTTGCGGCCCTCCGTCCCGTACACCCCCGCCGGCGTCGTCGTCAGATCGATGCGCTGGAACGCACTGGTGTTGACCCATTGCGCGACCGTCTTGGGACCGCTATTGGGGTTGCCGATGAGGTTGGGACGGAAGGACGAAAACCCGGTGATCTCGGGCGCGTCATCGTTATAGCTCTGGTCTTCCACAGTGAATGGCGTGCCGCTCATAAGCGTCGTAATCCCGTTCACCTGCCAGTTCCCCAGCGCGCGCTGGTACCAATTGTGTCCCTGCTTCCAAAAAGGCAGTTCCCACAGGTAACTCAGGACAAGCCGGTGGCGCGCGTCGAACATGGAGCGCCCGTACTCGGCGCCGAGGTCGAAAGGATTCTGCGCCAAGTCGTTCTCCCCGGCGACCGGCTGGGACGCCGAGCCGGTGATATTGAACGACGAGACATCGTCCAGAGATTTCGAATAGGTGTAGGAAGCAAGAAAAGTGACGCCGCGGCTGAAACGCTTGCGCAGGCTGGTCTCGAGCGCGTTATAGGAGGAATTGGCGATGCCTGCGACCAGCCCGACGGAACTGTAGGTGCAGTTGCCCAGCGCATTCGGCATGCAGTAGAGGCGCTGTTGGTCGATATTGTTCTGCTGCCCTGCCCAGGTTTGGCCGGCCTCGGGAAGGGAGGGATTGCCTTCGATAAACCGCGGCAACTTAGTTCCCTTCGTGCCCACGTAGCCAACCTCGAGCAGCCAGTCGTTTCCGAATGAGCGCTCGATGGCCAGGTTCCAATCCTGCGCGTAGGGGAGGCGCAACTGGGGAGAAAGTGTCAGCAGCGTCATCGGCTCGGCAAATTGCGAGGCGAACGGATCGCCGCTGGCGAACGGGTTCGAGAGGCTTCCAGGGAACAGCAACTGCGCGGTACGCAGATAGGGCGGCGCGCTGATGGGAGTCTGCAGGGGACCGCCCTGGCCGTTGTAATACGGGTCGTAGAAGATGCCGTAGGCGGACCTCACCAGCCAATGCGAATCACCATGAGGATCCCATGCCAAGCCGACGCGAGGTGCGAAGGCTCGCGTGTCGGTTGGGATCAAGCCGCCGGGGACGCCCGCGTCACCCGGATAAAGCAGGCCGAGCGGCGCGCTGGGAATCACCTTGGATTGCGCTCCTGGCACAAACAGGTTCTGGCGATTGCGAATCTCGGTGTAAGGGAAAGGCAGATCGTAGCGCAGTCCCAGGTTAAGTGTTAGTTGCGAATTCACCTTGTAAGTGTCTTGGGCATAGAAGTTAAAGTCGTTGCCCCGCAACCCTCGCGACAGGTCGCCCGCCCCGTCCGGCTGGTCGCCGCCGCCTTGCAGAAAGAGATAGGGCTGCCCGATCAGGAAGTTGGCGAAGGCATTGGTCAGGGGCGCCGGGATGAAGACGAAGAAGCCGTTTGAGGCGATTCCATTCACGACGTTGATTTGGTCGCGACGATAATCGCCGCCGAATTTCAGCTCGTGACGGCCGTGAATCCAGGTCAGGGACTCCGCCGCCGCGAAGGCGTTCTCGTTGGTATCGCGCGGTCCGGTGATGGGATCGCCAATGCTGGCGTAACCTCCGCCTCCAAACTGGATAAAGGGCGGGCCGGCCGCAATGCCCAGCGTGGGTTGGAACTCGAAGCCGAGCGAGGCGGGAGAAATGTGATTGAGGTGCTCGTCAAAAAGAAACTTGTTGCGCAGAAAGGCCAGGCGCGCGATGTTTACGACCGTCGGCGAAAACGTGTGAGTCAACTGGGCGACGAAATTCTGGGTGCGATGGTTTTCGCCGACCGGGAAGCCGGGAACTCCTGCGCCCGAAGTGGACAAGGGATCGAACAGAGTGCCGTTCAAGAACATATAACGGAAGCTCAACGTGTCGCGCGAGGAGAGGTACTCGTCGACGCGCGCTCCGGCTTGGTCCTCGCTGTCGCGCAATACTTGACTGACGTTATAGAGATCGAGCACGCCGTTAGGGTCGGTGGCGTTGGGGAGCGGGTAAAGCCCCAGCACCTGCTGCGCGGTAGGGTCGATGCCAGGAACTTTGTTGCCCGGAAGCGGCGCAGGACCGCCGGGGGCAAACAGGTTGAGGAGCGGGCCGTCTTGGGCGACGTCTTGAGAGAAATCCCCTTGCCGCTCAAGCAGGGAAGGCACGCGCACATCGCTCAGCGTTTCGCCCTGGCGATTGCGGAAGCCCTCGTAATAGCCGAAGAAAAAGGTCTTGTCCCGCCGGATCGGGCCGCCCAGCGTGGCGCCGAACTGGTTCTGCCGGTATTCGGCCTTCGCAAGACCGTCGGCGTTCTCAAAGAAGTTCGAGGCATCCACGGCGTCGTTGCGCACGAACTCCCACACGTCGCCGTGCAGATGGTTTGACCCGGACCGGGTGACGATGTTGGTAGTCGAGCCTGATGTGTCGCCGAACTCGGCGTCGGCGGTGTGGGTGAGAATCTTGAATTCCGCAATCGCATCGATGGGGGGCTTCAGCACAAAGCCCCCATCCACGGCGTTGAAATTGGAAGCGCCGTCAATGAGGAAATCGTTGGACTCAGGCCGCTGCCCATTCACGGAATAGGGTTGCCCGTCGCGCAACGAGCCCCCGGCTTCGGCCAAGCCCGGTGTAAGAGGGACGACTCCCGGTTGAAGCAATCCGAGTTGAGAGAAATTGCGCCCGTTGAGTGGCAGGTCGACGATCTCGCGCGCGCCCACCGTCTCTCCCAGCGTGGTGTCCGCCCTTTCAATCAAGGAAGCATTCGCATGCACCTGCACAACCTGCGCGGGCGACCCGATCGCCAGATGGACCGGAACGTTGGCGCTCTCATTGACGCTGAGCGTAATCCCTTCCTGCACGAACTTCTGAAAGCCCTGCGCCGTCGCCACCAGACGATAGTGCCCTGGCGGCAGGAGTACAAATAAGTAACCACCATGACGCCCGGCAGCCGTTACGCGCGTCAGGCCGGTTTCAACCTGCGACACGGTGACCTCCGCCGAAGGCACGCCGGCGCCGCTGGGGTCGAGCACCTCGCCCCGGATGCTGCCCGTAACCTCCTGGGCAAGAAGCGGTGCGCCTGCCAGCATGAAGGCCAGCAACGGTATGGAAGCACAGAACCCCTGCTTGACGACTCTTTTCATAGTGTAGATTCACCCGAGTCCCTGAGATTGATCTAGGCTAAGCTGGGATGGACAAATGGTCAATAATGCCGGGCCGCTATTTCCTTGAAATAAAACAGTTATCCGGCTCCGAGTTTCGCTGGGGAAAGCTGTAAATGAAAGATCAGCGGTTGGTTAGCGCACGCTGTATCTTAAGCCCCAAAGGGGCGGCCTAACAAAGCCCAAGCCAACGGCCCATAGGCGTTAACCTAATGGCTCTGGTCACGCTACGTAGCACTCACTGCCCGCCTCCAGAGGCCCGGAGGGCCGACAGAGGGTAGCCCATGGCGTGAGCCGTGGGATCGAGGAGCGGCCCCGGGTTGTACAAGCCCCGGAGGGGCGACAGATCCCCCGGCACTGTCTCTGTCGCCCCTCCGGGGCTGCGGATATGAACGCCGTGCGGGGTCCCACGGCTTACGCCGTAGGCTACTTTCTGGCGCCACTCCGCGGCTCTAGTAGCCCTCGCGTACTTAGGTTAACGCCTATGGGCCAACGGCCTGGGTGAGGAATCCATGCCGCGCAATTGGCCAGCCCTGAAGGGGCGTGACAAGCCGCTCGACGCGTCGGAGGCGACGGTGCGCGGAGGCCAACGCCTGGTTATTTCGCCCTTGCAGGGCTTGCTCGCAGAGTAGGATGGGGTCTCGTTCGCAATCCAGGCCGTTGACCTAGGCTTTGTTAGCTCGCCCCTTTGGGGCTTGAGGCATGCCCTTCCCGGTTGGCGATGGACAGCGTGCCGTGGGAAGGGGGCGGGGGCCTTAGCGGCACGAGGGGCGCGTAGGCGCCACCCGCCCGCGAACCAGCCGGGTCGGTTCGTCAACAGTAGGCCGCCAGGGGAGATTGCACCCGCGTTTGCCTGTAAGAAGGGGATTTTCGGCAGCTACCG
>JBEKMN010000116.1:0-24633 GCA_050008495.1 Terriglobia bacterium
GCCCACGGACATGCCGCACCGAAGTAGCGAGTCTAATCGCGGCCACGAGGGATAGTCAACCGTCGGCGCTGTTAGTTCGCCGGCGGCTTGTCGGTGTCTGTCGTTCCTGGTTTCGCTTCTTCCTTGTCGTCAACGGGCTTGGAGAGATGGAGTTTGCGTATCTCTTTGGCTCCCTTCCCGGGATCCTCAGGGGTGACCTTGATCCCAGTTGCTGCGACTCCGGAGGTCCATTTGAAGTAATAGGTTTGGCCCGCCTGCGCCTCAAACCGGGCCCGCTCGTTTTCTTTCTGCCTGGCTTGATTGGCGGCCGCCATGGCGGACATGACGACGCTTCCATAGTACTCCTTGGGCAATCCGGAGATCACAACAGTACCCGGCGGCACTTCCATGAATTCGTATTCGCTGTTGAGGAGTTTACCGAGGTGAGTGCCGTTGACATAAAGCTCGTCGTGTGCGGACGAGCCGGTAAATCTGTACGTGCGGTAGATACAGACGATGGCTTTGCCGCTGGATGGTGCGGGCAGTACGCCGGGAGTTTTGGAATCCTGAGCAACGGAGATGGGCGCGGTGAAGAGAAACGCCATCGCACCGAATGCCAGCAGAAGGCTTGCGAGTGACCTGCGAGCTCCCCTGGGGCAAAGCGCTGCGACGTTACTGAAAACAGTGTTACGCATGAAAGCACTCCTTATCTTTGGGTTCGGAATCTTGTGAGCAACATCGGCCGGAATCTCCATTATGATCTCCGGCTCGACCGGCACTATAGTCCTAGCGGCTCCTGAATGCAATGGCCAGTCGGGTTTTCAACGTTCAGAGCCTCCAGCACCCACGGAGGGGGCCATGATTGTCTGGGGGCCAAGCTGAGGCCGGGCAACGTGCACAGCCCTCTGCTGGAAAAGGAGGGGGGGAAGGGGACCGGATGAAGTACGCCGGTCCCCAGTCCCCCAACCTAGCACCCAGCTCTAGTCGTCTGTCCCTCCGTTAAATACCAGGATGGTCGGATAAGCACTGCTCGGCCCGTCCACCTGGATGAGCTGGGTACCGGAAATGATCACGCCCGCGACGATCCCGGGATAGAGCGAGGAGCTGAAAGTTCCGTCGCTGTTGACCGTCAGCGTGGCGTCGAGGGGTATGCCTCCCTTCTGGACTGAACCGACTGCCGTGCTGTCGCCGGTGCCCGTCACGGCGCCGCTGCTGGTAATTGCGACCTCGCCAGTCAGCGTTTCGATGACACCCTGGTTGACCACCTCTTGCACGCCGATGTCATAAGTGCCCGCGGTGATCGAGGTCGCCGACTGCGGTGTGAGCTGTCCGAGTAAGACCCCAGGGTCGTCCGTCGAGAGCATGACGCCCGTGTTATTCCCGGTCAGGTAGAAGACTGGAGGATAGTGCCAGCTCGTTCCATCAAAGTACACTCCGCAACCGGCGCCGCTGGTCGCAACCCTGCCATACGTGTCGATTGTGTAGGCGCAACTCGCCGTGCTCGGACTGGGCGATGTCCAACTCCCTTCGACATCGTGGTAGACGTTGGCGGAGAGGGAGCCGGAACCGGTAATAGAGACCACGGCAAACTCAATATTTTCCAGCCCCGTTGCATAGAAGACGAGATTCTGGCCGTTAGTTAAGGGGAAGGAGTTGGCCTGTACTTGGCCGGTTCCGGACGCCACGAAGGTATCGGTAGCCAAAGTGTCCGCCGTGACTGAAATCAAGTATGTACTGGACACCAGGTAGTGCACCCCGTGCGAAGTCACGCCGTTCAGGGTGATCGTCGAGGTAACACGGCCGGTCGTCGGATCGAGGTTGGAATAACCTCCTGTGACACCGGTATAACTAAAGTGGTGTCCCTCCACGTTCAGGTCATATTCCCCGCTCGAGAACTGTCCGCCGCTGCCCGAGCCTGCGCCCACGCCCCCCGCCCAGTATTGATGTGTCACGTCGTATATCCCGCTCTCCTGGAGAACATAGGTGCCGCTGGGAAGGGCGTTGGGAACCGATTGTAATAGAATCTGCCCCGACGCGATATACGGAGTCGAGCCAGACTCCCATTCCTGCACACTGCCTGCCGCCGCCACGCCCGAGGTAGGAGCAAGAGCGAAGCGGGTCGTGTAAGTGTAGAACGGCGTTTCGATGGTGGCGCAACCGCGGCCATCCGAGCCAACGGAATAGGAACTGCCGGTGGCCGTGACGCTGCCCGAGTTGACGCCCGGTGAGACGCCGTTGGAATCCACCAAGCCGGCGGTAATGTGCCCTGCCCCGTCCGCTGTGAAGGATCCGATGGTGGCCTGGAAGCCCGAAGAGTTAAAGCCAACAAGCCTGAAAGCATACTGCCCTGTGAGGATCTTCTCGTTCCCCGTGCCGCAGGCTGTTGACGGCGCGACGACGGCGATGCTCAATGCCGCAGTCTTGCTCTGGGCTGGCGAGCTTGAGTCTGTCACCGTGAGCGAGAAGTTCGCGGTCCCGGCTGCCGTGGGAATCCCCGTGAGGTTCCCAGAACCGCTCAGAGTCAACCACCCTGGAAGCGTTGAACCGCTGGCCACGGTCCAGGTGTAGGGCGACGTACCCCCAGACGCTTGGAGCGACGCGTTGTAGGCCGCGCCTACCGTAGCGTTGGGCAAGCTCGTCGTGGTGATGCTGAGACCTATGTTATTGATGACGAGTGTGAACTGCTGGTTGACACTCTGCGTTGGACTGCTCGAATCTGTCGCCGTGACGGTGAAAGGGTAGCTGCCATAGGCAGTGGGCGTCCCGGAAATTACCCCCACGCCGCTGGCGTTGCCTGCCAGCGTCAATCCTGCCGGCAAGGTCCCCGCCGTGAGGTTCCAAGTGATGGGAAGTGTGCCACCGCTGGTCTGAATGTTTTGGCTGTAGGCGATCGCCACAGTGCCGGCGGGGAGTGACGTGGTGGTGATGCTCAGCGGGGGATTGATCGTGATGCTCAGTGCTTGGGTCTTGGTCTGCGGCGGAGTGCTGGAATCGCTGGCCGAAACGGTAAAACTCGATGTGCCTGCCGCGGTTGGCGTTCCGGAAATCGCCCCGGAAGCGCTCAGATTCAGACCGGTTGGCAAGCTGCCTTGGCTAATGCTCCAAGTGATAGTGCCTGTACCGCCGACGCTCTTGAGCGTGGCGCTGTAAGCGGAATTCACCGTGCCGTTGGGCAAGGAGGTGGTGGAGATCGTCAAGCCCGTGTAGACCGCGATACTGAGCGCTTGCTGCACGGACTGCTGGGGAGTGCCTGAATCTTTGGCCTGGACGGTGAAACTCGAAGTTCCGGCCGTGGTGGGTGTGCCGGTGATCGTTCCGTTGCCGCTCAAGGCCAATCCCGCCGGCAGACTGCCGGAGGAGACACTCCACGTAATGGTCCCCGCGCCGCCACTGGATCCGAGGGTGGCGGTATATGCTGCGCTGACCACACCGGAGGGCAGGGTCGTGGTGGTAATGACCAGTTTGGGATTGATGGTGATGGTCAATGGCTGCTTTGCGGTTTGGGGTGGGGTGCTGGAATCTGTGGCGGTGACCGTGAAGTTCGTCGTGCCCGCAGCCGTGGGGGTGCCGGAGATGTCGCCTGAACCGCTCAGAGTCAACCCTCCTGGCAGGCTTCCGGTGGTCACGCTCCAACTGATGGAACCTGTGCCGCCCGAAGCGGCAAGCGACGCGCTGTAAGCCGTACCAGCAATCCCGTCGGATAGCGATGTCGTGGTGACGGTCAGCGCAATGGGATTGATCGTAGCACTCAACTTTTGTGTCGCCGAGAGTGGCCCGCCTTGCGCTCCCGAGGAATCGGCGACCTTTACCGTAAAGGTTGTGCTCGCCGCAGCGGTGGGCGTGCCGGAAATCGTTCCCGTGCCGCTCAACGAAAGGCCCGCGGGCAACGACGAGCCGGAGGCCAGGCTCCAGGTAAGCGTGCCCGCGCCGCCGCTGGCTTGCAACGTGGCACTGTAGGCTGTGCCGACGGTACCGCTGGCGAGCGATGTGGTGGTAATGCTGGGCGGCGGGGTAACGACCACTGTCGAGGTCACGGACTTTGTTGTGTCCTTGGCAGAAGTTGCCATGACCGTTACGGTCATATTGGCGGAAACGGTAGCGGGTGCATTAAAGGTGGCCGCGGTCGCGGTTGTATTCGAGAAGGTCCCGCAAGCGGTCCCGCTGCACGACGTTCCAGACATGCTCCAAGTTACCCCACTGCCGCTGGTGTCATTGGCCACCGTGGCGGTGAAATTCAAGCTCTGCCCCTGATCGATGGTTGTCTGAGCGGACGGCGAAAGAGAAACAGAGATCACGGCTGCGGGCTGGTTGTTCCCACCGCAAGCGCAATAGAGAAATATGCCGGATAATATCAAAACAAGCTTTTTCATGAGTAGGTCACCCTCCCATTCTCGATTTCACTCAGACTGCGCAAACCGGAGGAAAAATGACTCAAAGTTTTTTCGGGCGGCGGGATGGCCGGGCACAAGCGGTTCTGGGCAGGTCATTTCAGCGCCAAATTGCCCGCATAGCTCTCGAGTAGTACTACCGAGTGCCGGTACTAACGAGTGATGTAACTGGTAGGAGAACGTGGTATGCTGTCGCGGAAATAGCGCGCCGATGGAGGCAGATTTGGAACTCGCGAACGGAGAGATCACTATACTCTTGGCAAAATGGAAGGGCGGCGATCTGTCTGCCTTTGAGGAGTTGATGCCCCTCGTCTACCCCCACCTTCGGGAGGTGGCCGCAGCCTACATTCGTCGCGAACGGAATCCGGACGTCCTTCAGGCCACGGCTTTGGTCCACGAGCTTTACCTCCGGCTGTTGAAACAGAAGAAGACTGAGTGGGGCGATCGGCAGCATTTCTACACCTTCGCCGCCAAGGTAATGCGGATGATCCTGATCGACCATGCGCGCGGGAACCAAGCCCAGATGCGAGGCGGCACTTTTGATCGCATCCCTCTCAGCGACGACCTGACGTGGGTTAATATCGGCAGCCCGGAATTGCTGGACTTGAATCACGCCCTCGACGAACTGAACGTGCTCGACGCATACAAGGTACAACTCATCGAGTTGCGCTATTTTCTTGGTTGTACGGCTGAGGAGACAGCGGCACTGATGCAGGTCTCGAAGGCGACGGTAGACCGCGACTTAAGGTTCACCAAAAGCTGGTTGTACCGGCGCATCCACCCCGGCATGGTTGAGAACGTGGCCTGATGAACCCAATCCCGGAACGCTTTCTACAGATTGAGGCGATCTTCGACGAGGTCCTCGAAGCTCCCGATGAAGCACGAGCGGGATTAATTGATACCCGATGCCACGGGGACAGCGATCTCGCAGCCGAGGTGCGTTCGCTGCTTCGGGCCTGCGAGGCTCAAGAGCATTTGAGCGCACCCCAGCAGCCGCAACCGGAAGGCGGCCAGGACGATCAGCGCAGTCGCAAGAGGATCGGGCCTTATGAGTTGGACCGCCTGCTTGGACGCGGCGGCATGGGCGCCGTCTACCTGGCGCATCGAGTCGATGGCCAGTTCGAGCAGCAGGTCGCCATCAAACTCATCGACCTTCCCCTGGCAACTGACCTGTTTCGGGAGAGGTTCCGCCAGGAACGGCAGATTCTGGCTGAACTCCAGCATCCCTATGTCGCCCGGCTGCTCGATGGCGGCGTCACTCCGCAGGGCGATTTGTATCTGGTGATGGAGTACGTGGATGGAGTTCCCATTCATCGCTTCTGCGAAGAGCAGCGCCTTTCGACGACCCAACGGATTGCGCTCTTCATTCGCGTTTGCGAAGCCGTCCAGTTTGCTCATCAGCATTTCGTCGTCCACCGCGACTTGAAGCCGGATAACATCCTGGTGGCTGCAGACGGTACTCCCCGCTTACTGGACTTCGGAACCGCCAAGCTCCTTTCTCCCTCTCCATTAGGGCCCGCCAGCAAACTCACTCGCGAAGGATACCAATCGTTTACGCCGCAGTACGCGAGCCCGGAACAGGTGCTCGGCAATCCTATTACGACTGCCTCGGACACTTACTCGCTCGGCGTTCTCCTGTACCTGCTGCTGACTGGAACCATGCCCTATGAACTGAAGGAGCTGACGACCGCCGAGATGCTGCGCGTGATTTGCCAGGAACCTCCTCGCAAACCGGCTCGGGAAGAGGCCTTGAAGGGGCGGCTCGACGCGGATCTCGAGTCGATCCTCCTGAAGGCGCTGCGCAAGGAGCCCCAGGAACGCTATCTCAGCACTGAGCAACTCGCAACTGATCTTCGCGCCTATCTCGAGGGCCTGCCGGTGGCCGCGCGCCGCGGCACGCTGCGGTATCGAGCCGCCAAGTTCATCCGCCGCCGCCGGTTCAGCGTGGCGGCAGCGGCACTGCTGGCTGCCTCCCTAATCGCGGGCGTCGTCGGCGTGTTATGGCAGACTCGAGTGGCCAATGCGGAGCGGCGCAAAGCTGAGGCGCGCTCCGCAGACCTGCGCCAATTGAGCAACAGCCTGCTTTCCGAGTTGGATGAAGCTATTAAGGAACTTCCGGGCTCGACCGGGGTCCAGAAATTACTCGTCACGCGCGTGCTCGAACACCTGGACCGCATGGCGAATGATGCGAGGGGCGACCGCCAAACCCAATTGGATCTTGTAAACGCGTACACGCGATTGGGGAATATTCAAGGCAATGCCTACGATCAGAACTTGGGCGATCCGGCGGGCGCGCTGGTCAGTCTCAGTAAGGCTCTGGCCATTGCGCAGCCGCTCGCGGCCTTCAATTCGCAGGATCGCGAAGCCATTCGGGGGCTGGCGTTGGTCCAGCAATCGCGCAGCGAGATTCTTTGGCAGACCGACAGGACCCCGGAAGCAATTCCCGTCATGTGGGAAGCCGTCAAGAATTTCGACGCGCTGATTCGAGACCCGCATGCCCCCGCCGCGCTGGTCTGCGACGTTGCTTCAGCCTATGGCACACTCGGCGACGAATTAGGGCAGAGCGGTACCGCCAGCCTCGCGGATTCCGCCGGTGCGATTTCCGCTTACCGGCAATCTGTGGTGTTGGACAATCGCGTGCTCAGCGTCGACCCCAATTTCATACGCGCCAAGCGGGGTCTCTCCATCAACGGACTCAAAATCGGCAGTGTGGAAATGGAGACCGATGCGGCGGAAGCGCTGAAGGAGTTTCAGTTTGCTTTGCAGCGTGCCGAAACAATGCCCAGGTCCGACCAGGACAGCCTTTCCAACGTGCGAATTCGCCACATGCTGCTTCGCAAGGAGGCAAACGCTCTGGAGCGATTGGGTGAGTTTGCGCAGGCAGTCCCGCTCTTCGAGCAGGCCCTTGTGCTCGTCACACGCATTGCTGACCAGGACCCGAAGGATAGCCGGGCTCTTTTCGATTTAGTAACCGTGCTGGACGATGAAGCGAAGTGTTATGAAGATGCGGCCGATCCGGTCTTGGCTTCGAACCCTGGCGATCGGCGCGCGAACCTGGTTCTTGCTGAGAAGAAACTGGTAGAGGCGGCGGATGCTATGGAGCGTTTGCTGAGACAAGATCCGGCAAATGATGTCTGGATCGCGTTTCACGCCAGCGGGGAGGTGCGAATCTCCGTAATCCAAAGCAGCCTGCATACTGCTGGAGCTTGGGAGGAATCAGCGAGAAAGGCGCTCGTCGTCTTGAGGGAAGTGGCTGCGAAGCCTCAGGCATCCCCCATGGTGCTCGACCAGGCGGCAAATGCCTTTATAACCGTCCAACCTGCGGCCCTTCGGGATCCACGGCTGGCCGTCTCCTGCGCCGAGCGCGAGATGGCCAGGAGCCGCGCAAAGACTCCTGCGAGACTGCTGACCCTCGCCCAAGCCTACCGTGCCTCTAGCCAGATCGAACGTAGCCGCGCAGTCGCCAGGGACGGGCTGGCGCTGCTGCCCCCGCCACAACCCGGAAGTGTGAAACCGAACATCCGCAAGCTGCTTGAAAAAGCGAACGAGTAACCTATCTCGCCGCGGTTTCCCTCGGGGTCGCCCAACCCGGCCGCACGGGCCAGCCTACCCTGCGCGGCGGGGTACGTTTATTGGGACGAACTAAGAGTCCCAATGTAGGGGCAGCGTCTGTTGCCGTTCTGCGTCACCCTTTACATGCTCGAGGGCGCTGTGGCTCAGGTCGAGCGTTTGCACGGCGGGCTCCGGTTCTTCCTCGAACACAATCGGATTTCCCTCTCTCACGAAACGGCGGTTGTAGACCCTCAGCCACACCAGTCCCGCGAGAAGAATGGCCAGCGAAACCACGAGTGCTGCGGGTTGCCCCAGAATCCAGTCTTCCAGGCGCGCCAGCGAGTAGGCGTAACTCGAAAACATTAGCCAGCACCCAAACCAGACGACGAAGTTCCCGGACTTGCTGGCGAGGTACGAGCAAGTAAACGGTACTTTCCGAAAGCGGAGCAGCAGGAGTTCGATGAGGATCAGGGTTAGGACGCAATCCAGCAGGCAAGCGGCGGCTGCCTCTCCAAAACTCAGGTGCAGGGCGTAAATCGGAAAGGCGAGCGTCAAGATTGGAAGCGTCCCCAAGACAATCATGGCCTTGCGGACGCCCGAGAAAAGTGCGGGGTTGGTTTGCTTTTCGGTAAGTCGGAAAATCCAATTCGCGCGAACCTCCGCCGGAATTTCAAAGATCAGCCGAGTTCCGGACAGCACGAAAAAGGAGATGATGAGTGGGATAGACAGGAAAATTGCGGCGTGGCCTGACGCGGTCACTACAGCGTTGCGCGACAGAAGTGCGGCAACGCTTTCCAGCGCCAGCGCCACGCCCACGCCTGTGTAGGAGGCAAAGAGGAGACGATGGCGGCGGTCGCCGAGTATGGTCTTGAATACAAAGCTGAACGTGACGCGCTCCAATGTCTCCCGCAGGAAGACGCTCTGTACGAGCCGGCTCAGGCCTCGCCCCGCATGCCAAGGTTCCCGTGGCAGTGTCTCCCCGGCCTCCAGCGAGCGCCTCAAGTGCCTGCGGTAGCTCGCCAGGTAAGTTGCAATTGAAATCACCAGCACCACGGCAACGCCCAGCACCGCTTTCCGCGCCAGCGGGAGGTAGGCGGGGTCGGGATAACGAAGCATCGCCCGGTAAAGTCCCAAGAACCACAAGGGAGGGAGCCAGCGGGCGAGAGGGCCATGGGAGTGAAGCAGCACGGAAAGATCACCTACCAGCTTTGGCAGGAGCAGGGAAAACATCAGCAAGGAGGCGATTAACCCGCCCTGGAGGTAAGCGGACGCTTTCTCGAACCAGCGATAACTCAGCACCGAAAGCAGCACCCCTTCGAGTGCCACGAAAAAGAGAAAACTGAAAGCGCTCGCCGCAGCCATGGTCAGCCCATGAGCCAAGGACCACCAGCACAGGGCGCCGAAGCTGACGTGCTTCCCCCCCCAGGCTGCCATCGGAAATGTTAACGCGCCGGGTCCTCCGACTGCCGTAGCAAACAGAAAAAGGAACAAGATCAGAGCCGAAGCTTTAGCAAGAAAGATGCTCCCGGCCCGGATGGGCAGCGGTACGAGTGTAAGGAAGTCCAGGCGGTCGGGAAAGAAGGAGTCCCACTCGAGGACAGCCAGTAATCCGATCACCAACATGGACAGGCACACATAGATGAACTCATCCCGCATCGAAATAGGGTCAAAGCGGGCGGGAGCGAGTTCCGCCATTTGTGAATAGGCCGTATACAGAAAGAAAAAATAGATGAAACCCGGCGCTGCCAAGAGGACGACGAAGTGTGCAACACCGAGCCCTGATTCTCCCTTTTGCGAAACGAACTCGTTGTCGAAGAATCGTCCGAAGAAGTGCCTGGTTAGCTCGACCAGGTGCGTTTCGTCGTCGCGGGCGAGCCGGCGAAGGGCGTCGAATCGGGGCATGGCGGTCCTAATCAGCAAGCTTCATGGCTTCGACCATCTGCTGCGCCGCGGCTTCCGAATCACCCTGTGGGACGAGCTGTGAAAAGATGCCCTCCAGAGTGGGGACTTGAGTCAGGTCCCGTAAGCGCTCGACGGTGTCGGAAGCGACAACCCGCCCCTTGTGCAGGATGATCACGCGCGTAGCGACCCGCTCCACAACTTCCAGCAGATGCGAACTGTAAAGGATAGTTTTCCCCTGGCGCGCCAGGAGTTTTAGCAGGTCACGGAAAATCTGCGCCGCGCCGACGTCCAAACCGGAGAGCGGTTCATCGAAAATTACCACCTCGGGGTCATGGAGCAGCGCGGCGGATATCAGGATCTTCTGCCTCATCCCGCGGGAGTAGGAAGAACTGAGAGCATGGCGGTGCAGGTGCATCGAAAAGAGACGCAGCATGCGATCGACCTTCTCCTCCAGTACGCCTTCAGGAATGGAGCGCAGGCGGCCCACAAGGTGAAGGTAATCCCATCCCGAGAGGTAAGGATACAGGTAGGGCTCCTCGGGGACGTATCCGAGCCGGCGTTTGAAGTCCAGGAACTGGGTGCGAACGTCACGGCCGTTGTAGAGGATGCTGCCGTGTGTGGGCTCGAGCAAGCCCACGATCATCTTCATGGTGGTGGTTTTGCCGGACCCGTTAGGGCCCAGGTAGGCGGTGACTTCGCCCGGCGACACCGAAAACGTGACGGCATCTACCGCCGGCAGGCGTGTGTAACACTTCGTCAGGCCTCGTACTTCCAGCATGGGCGCGGCCCCTGACTGCGAACTCCCCCGCCAAGTGTACACCGTTTGATGTGGGTGCATGCCATCAGGTTGCACGGCTTGTCACGGTTTGCCCCTGCCGGGCAAAGTAACACAACGCGGCAAACCCGCAAATGCAGATTCTTCGCTTCGCTCAGAATGACATGTCATCCTGAGCGAAGCGAAGGATCTGCTTTTCTTCGCGCCGCGCAGAAACTCACCCTTAGTAGTGCAGTAGCTCTGATGCGCTTTCCGCGCCCGCCTAATGGCGTGACTGATCCGCGTCGTACTTCTTCCTCTGTTCTTCCTGCGTGGCTTGGGAGGGTACGCCCAGACTGCGGCGCAGAGCGTCGGGGACCAAGCCGCGGTCGTAGGGTTCCTGAGTCGTCGGCTCATTGGGCTTGAAGTAGAACTGCGTGCCGTAAACCTGCGGTTGATGAATGGAGTTCAGATACCGGTCGAGCGTTGCGGCTTCGATCCACAAAGCACCGCCTTGCCCTCGTGCTACAGCGACCATAGCCAGCGTGTGGGCTAAAAGGTAGTCGTCCGGCGTATCGCCGTGCTGGAATACAAACGCAGCTCTCTCGAAGTCTTCCCCCGTATGAAGTTTTCCGTCTGAGAGGAGTTTGCGGGTTTCCTCGCGGCGGGCCGCGTCGGCTTTCTCAACCACCCCCCAGTCGATCTTCCCCACGCCAGGCTGCCGGTCTTTCTGGTCCGCCTCAAAGATCCGTTGCATCTCCGGATTCGAAATGTCGGAGTCATCCAGGAAATAACTGCGCGTGCTGTCCCAATCGGTCGCGATGACCAAGGGGCGCTTTTCCTTGGTCACTGGCCATGGCTCGAAACCGGAGAGGTCGATTTGCAGGCTTCCACGCCCTTGCCGATCGGTACAAAGCTGGAAGTCATCCTTATCGTCATTGTTCGCGGGGTTTTGAATTGTGAAGGCGACGCAATTCGCCTTGCTACTGCTGTGGACGATCGGGTAACGAACGGCCGGCCCCTTAATACCGGAAAAGAACGCACCATTGGCGACTGAAAAGTGCTTGGGACGGGCCAGCGAGCCGGTGAAATGGCCTTCGCTCCCCAGAATTGGCGATAGAGTCACGACGATGAAAATGCGATTTCCAAGTCTTAAGACCCAGTTTCCAGCAAACCCGGGCGTTTCCTGTGCAGGGCTATTGACGGTAAACATAATGCCAAGCAAAAGCAACAGACTTGACAAGCGTGTAGAATGTTGGCGGCTCATGCACTGATTATACAGTTGAAAGTCGAAAGTCCAGAAGTCGAGAAGTCCAGCAGTCGATCGACGGAGAGTCGCGGATCGCAAGTGCGGCAGTCCGTGCGAATGATCGACAACAACGCGATGGAGTCTGCTTCCCGTTGACTTCCTGCCGCGCAGACCGGATAATCCCTTTGATTCAATCAATACAATCGGGATCGCGAGGAGGTGCGGGATGTCTCCAGTATCTGACCCAAGCACGGGGAACGCGTACCGGAAGTTAATGTACAGGATTATGTTCTTTCTGGCGGCCTTGGTTATCGCCCGCTTTGTGTTAGAGGTGACCGGCACACCTCAGGCGGTGGCCCGCTACGTCTCGGCCACCGCCGGCTTGGTGTTCGCCGGGATGTACCTTGCGGCGATCGGGCCACTGAAGCGAAGGCCCTTTAGTTACTCTCAACTCGTCCTGCCTGCCTTGGTTTTGTCCGCCTGGACTGAGGGGTGGGTGATTCTCGCTACCATCGTATCCGCCGTATTCCGCCTGGAGCGGAGCCACTTTGCAGAGCGCGAGGACTACGGGAACTGGGGCCACTTGGGCACCCACGTCGTCGGACACCTGATCGGAATCGTTGCTCTGTTCGTGGTGCTGCTCCTGCTCATGGCTCTCGTTCAGCTTTTGTGGCGCTGGCCAGTGACCGTCGGACCGGGAGTCGTAATCGGGGCACTGGTCGTGATTCGGTACTGGCTGGAGGCGATGGGCGTGCCAGGATCGAATACCGCTGCCTGGAGTTCCACCGTCGCGGTTTTGATCGCCGGCTTCTATCTTGGGGGCGTGGGACCGCTCCTGGGATTGCGCGGCGGTCGGCAGCTTTTAACTCCGGCACTGGTGCTCGGTTGGACGTGGAGACTTTGGGTCTACATCGCCACGCTGATGAGCGCGATTTCTACCCTGTACAGGACTCACTTCTTCGATCGCTCGCATGGCAACGTGCCGGCCCGGTTGGCGCAAGCACTGGCCGGCACGGCGGTGGAAGGCTTTATAGCGGGATTGATTCTGTGGGGAATCGCAGTCTGGATTGCTTCTGCCACGCGGCGCGAGGAAGCAGCGTAGCAAGGCAGAAAGCAGAGAGCAGGAAGCGGTAAGCAATCGGTAGCAAAAAGCACGCAGCCGACGGCCGATCTGCCCACCTGCCCATCTGCCCACTGCCGACAGCGGAGGCTTGGTCATGAATCGTGTTCTGGTGACCGGGGGAGCCGGGTTTATCGGTTCGCACTTGTGCGAGCATCTTCTCCGCACCGGAAGGCAGGTTGTGATTGTGGATGTCTTGGACGATTTCTATGACCCGCATCTCAAGCGCACCAACCTTGAGGTGGTGAAAACTGCCGGCGACTTCGAGTTCTATCCCGTGGACATTCGCGATTCCAGCCGGCTCGAGGAAGTGTTTCAAAAGGCTCGCCCCGATGCGGTGGTCCACCTGGCGGCGCGTGCGGGCGTGCGGGCTTCCGTGCTCTATCCGGCACTCTACGCTTCGGTGAATATTAACGGGACGCTTTGCCTGTTGGAACTCAGCCGAAAGTATCAAGTGCAGCAGTTTGTATTCGCCTCCTCGAGTTCGGTTTACGGCCAGTACCATCGTGTGCCATTCTGCGAAGACGACTCCATCAGCAAGCCGCTTTCCGTATACGCCGCCTCGAAAGCGGCCGGTGAAATGCTCGCCTTTTCGTACTCGCACATCTATTCGCTGCCCGTCATCTGTCTTCGCATATTCACTGTCTTCGGTC
Organism: Terriglobia bacterium; assembly: GCA_050008495.1. GTDB lineage: Bacteria > Acidobacteriota > Terriglobia > UBA7540 > UBA7540 > CAVROP01. Next base: position 13,598 of record JBEKMN010000116.1, read on the forward strand.
CTCGACAACGCCCCGACCTGGCAATCCGCAAGTTTGCCCAGCTTATTCAAGAGGGAAAGGAACTGCCGGTTTTTGGTGACGGCAGTATGAGCCGCGATTACACCTATGTCAGCGACGCGGTGGCCGCCATCGAGCAGGCTTTGGTTTGCAGCTATCCATTCGAAATCTTTAACCTCGGTAATTCCCGCCCGATCCGCCTCGATTATATGATCGATGTTTTAGAACGTGCTTTGGGTAAGGCCGCAACGAAATCGTACCAACCCGCGGGCCCCGTAGAAATGCCCACAACTTTCGCCAGCCTCGAGAAGTCGCGAAAGCTGCTGGGTTACAGCCCCAAGGTTTCCTTCGAAGAAGGCATCCGGTTGTTTGTAGAATGGTTCAGAGAAGAGGGGCTAGGGACTGGGGGCTAGGGGCTAGGGAAAAGCAGAAGGCAGAAGGCAGAAGGCAGAAGGCAGAAGGCAGAAGGCAGAAGGCAGAAGGCAGAAGGCAGAAGGCAGAAGGCAGAAGGCAGAAGGCAGAAGGCAGAAGGCAGAAGGCAGAAGAAGGCAGAAGGCAGATCTCTCCTCGTTGGCGGCTCTTTCAATACTTGGAACCTGTAAGGAAATGGTGACCGTGTCATCCTGAGCAGAGCGAAGGATCCCAGAAGTTGTTCGGCAGTCGTTAGATTGGGAAATCAACTGCAGAGATCCTTCGCTTCGCTCAGGATGACAAAGACCGCCCACTGCCGACTGCCCACTGCCGACTGCGGACCGCCCACTGCCCACTGCGGACCGCCCACTGCCCACCGCCTACCGCCTACCGCGAACTACCCGCTCCCCGTCTGCCGACTGCCTACCGCCAACTGCCCGCTGCCCGCTCCCCATCTGCCGACTGCCCATCTGCCGACTGCCGACTGCCCACTGCCTTTCCCCTGCTACGTGTTAGAATGCACTTCTATGCCTCTGAGCCTCTTCGGATCCAGTGATAAAGAGAAAAAGCCTGGCTTTTTCGAGCGACTGAAACAGGCCGTTGCTTCCACCAAGTCCCAACTGGTGGAACGCATCGAGGAAATTGTTGAAGGGAAACAGACGGTCGACCAATCGGTCCTCGACGACCTTGAAGCCACGCTCATTACGGCCGACCTGGGAGTAAAGACGACGGGCGAGATTCTCGACCGTCTTAAGGAGCAGGTAAGCTACAAGAAACTCACCGAGCCCCGGCAGCTTCGCGCCGCCGTCGAGCAGGAGATACTCAAGATACTCGAGAATCCCGCGCTCGGCCGGCAATCGGGCGCCCCCGTGGCGAAGCAACCCCCGGCCGGAATGCCTGCCGTGATCTTCGTGGTGGGCGTCAACGGGGTGGGAAAGACCACCAGTATAGCCAAGCTGGCGAACCTCCAACTCCAACAAGGCCGCAAGCCGCTGCTCTGCGCGGCGGACACGTTTCGCGCCGCCGCAACTGAACAGCTTGAAGTGTGGGCAGGCCGGCTGAACGTGGATATCGTCAAGCAGAAGTCGGGCGCCGATCCCGCCGCGGTCCTTTTCGACGCCCTGAGCGCCGCGCGCACCCGCCATTACGACATGGTGATCGTGGACACAGCCGGCCGCCTACACACGAAGGACAACCTGATGGCGGAGCTTCAGAAGATGTGCCGCATCGCGGGGCGCGAAATCCCCAATGCCCCGCACGAGGTTCTGCTGGTCATGGATGCAACCACGGGCCAGAACGGCCTCGCGCAGGCTCGCCAGTTCATCGATCACGGCGGCGCCACCGGAATTATCTTGACCAAGCTTGACGGCACTGCCAAGGGCGGGGTGGTCATTGCCATCGCGCGCGAGCTTGGATTGCCGATCCAGTATGTGGGTGTCGGTGAGAAGGTGGATGACCTTCTTCCCTTTGACCCGCGCGATTTCGTGAATTCACTTTTCGAATCGTGATGGCGTATAGGAACGGCCGGACATTCGTTGTCATTCCGAGCGGTCATGGGCCTGCGGCCCAACCCGCGAAATGAAAGTCGGCCATCGTCACCCCCGCGGAAGCGGGGGTCCATCGTCGGCGGGGAGGCCAATGGATTCCCGCTTTCGCGGGAATGACGTATTTCTCGAGGAGAGCGCAGCGAAGAATGACCGGCTGCCGGGCTAGTTTCCATTTTGAACAGACGGACATGAACATCACCACGGCGATTTTCGATTTCGGCTATGTGTTGAGCCTGCCCCCGCGGGTGTCAGACTATCAGAACCTGGCGAAACTGGCGGGGATAGGTGGTGACGTATTCGAGGGGATCTATTGGAGCCAGCGCGCCGACTATGACCGGGGAACCATCGCCGGTCCCGCCTATTGGCATCGCGTTGCAGAAGTGGCGGGCGTGGAAATCACGCCGGCCCAAATCGGCAGCCTCATTGCCGCCGACATTGACATCTGGATGCGTGCCAACCCCGTCATGATGGAGTGGGTCCGCGCGTTGAAGAATCACGGCCTGAAGATTGCCGTCCTCTCCAACATGCCCATTGAAATCTCCACCCACATGCGGCGGTACGCTCCCTGGTTCAGAGATTTCGACTACGTGTGCTTTTCCGCGGAAGTGCAACTCGCCAAGCCGGAAGCCGCCATTTTCTATGCCTGCCTAAACGTAGTGGGCTCGAAGCCTGAAGAGTGCCTTTTCATCGACGATCGCGCCGATAACGTGGAAGCGGCGCGGGCCCTGGGCATGTGTGCGGTGAAGTTTGTTTGCGTCGAGGAGTTAGCGGCCGACGTGAAGCCCTACAATCTTCTTGCGCCCTTGAGCGCTTCTTAATTCAGTTCGGTCTCTTCCCCGTCGGCGGCATCATCGAACTTCGCAACGTAGAGATAGATGACCATTCCGCAGATGACCATGAGCGCTGCCAGCCATTCAATCTCCGTCCGGTCTACGTTCTTGAGCCAGTCGGCCGGAAGGACGGGCCCGTGTGCTCCCGCATCGTGAATCTCCAAGTAGATGCGGGCGGAGAAGTAGCAACTGACGAGAAGAGCCAGCAGTCCCGTCAATTCTTGCATCAAGGGAAGGACGCGCTGCTGCTGCGCGGGTGAATAGCGGCTGAGGCGCCACGAGCCGAAGTGGATGGATTGAGGGGCAAGGTAAGGGGAGCCGAGCAACAACGCGGCAATAAAGACCTGCAAGAACCAAGTGATGTGCACCCCTAAGCTCAGTACATGACTGACCGGGACGGTCGCGCCCCTATGGGTGGTGATGTGCGCGGCCAGCAAAGGCAGGCCCGTCTTGATCTCGAAGTAGGAGTAAACGGCCAGTGCCGCTGTCAGCACCGCCAGCACAAGTCGTGACATTGGGAGTTCAGCCCCTTCCAGAACCAAGGCCGGAATTCGGTGGCCACGGAGGACGCTCAACCCGCAGCGCTAGCCCAACGACTCGCCCACCTCGCGCAGCCATTCGGGGCGCTTCAGGACCTCGCGCGGCCTGGAGCCGTCCGGGGCGCTGACGATGCCGTCCTTCTGCATCATGTCGATGAGCCGCGCGGCGCGCCCGTAGCCGAGGCGCAGGCGGCGCTGGAGAAGGGAAGTGGAGGCCTTTCCGGATTCCACCACGATGCGCACAGCGTCGTCGTAAACGGCGTCGAGTTCCGCGGCCTCTTCCTCGTCATCGACTTCAGCGGCTTCGTCGCCGTCCCGGTCCTTCACGGGTTTCAGGAACTCCTCGTTGTATTGAGGCTGCGACTGGGACTTCCAGAAATCAACGACCTTGCTTATCTCCTGCTCGGTCACCAGCGGCCCGTGCAATCGCTGCAGGCGGGCGCTGGCGGGGGGCAGGAACAGCATATCGCCGCGGCCCAGCAACGCTTCCGCGCCGTTGGCATCGAGAATGGTTCGGGAGTCCACCTTGGAGGCCACACGGAATGAGATACGCGCCGGCAGGTTGGCCTTGATCAGTCCCGTGATGACGTCCACGGAGGGGCGTTGCGTAGCAAGGATCAAATGGATGCCCACGGCGCGAGCCATTTGAGCCAGGCGGGTGATGGATTCTTCCACTCCCTGAGGCTCCACCATCATGAGATCGGCCAACTCGTCGATGATGATCACGATGTAGGGCAACGGCCGCTCGGGTTTGCCGTCGTTGTCGAACAAGTTCATCGTCGAATCCGGAGCGAAGATCTCGTTGTACTGTTCGATGTTGCGCACTCCGTGCGCGGCCAGCTTCTTCAGGCGTTCTTCCATCTCGAAGGTGGCGCGGCGCAGTACGTTGGCGGCCTGCTTGGGCTCCGTGACGATAGGCGTCATCAAGTGAGGTGTGCCCTGGTAAAGCCCCAATTCCAGCCGCTTGGGATCGATCATGATGAGCTTGACTTCCTCAGGGTTCGCCTTATACAAAATGGACACGATCATGGAGTTGAGCGAAACGCTCTTGCCCGACCCTGTCGAACCCGCAAGCAGCAGATGCGGCATCTGCGTGAGGTCCGCGATTTTGATCTTTCCGGTGATGACCTTGCCCAGGCAGAGGCTCAGCTTGGAAGGCGATGTCAGAAACTCGGCAGACTCGATCCCTTCGCGCAAATGGATGATCTCGCGGTGCAGGTTGGGCACCTCGATGCCCACGGTGGATTTGCCGGGGAGACGGTCGATCAGAATGGACTCGGCCTTCATCGCCAGGCAGAGGTCGTCCACCAGGTTGGTGATCCGGCTGTACTTGATTCCAGCCTCCGGCTTGAACTCGTAGGTGGTGACGACCGGCCCGGGATGAATTTGGGTGATGGTTCCGGTGACCCCAAACTCGCCGAACTTCGCCGTGAGGCGCGCGGCGCGGTCTTTGAGTTCGTCTTCGTCGATGCCTTCCGAATCGTCAGGCGGACGCAAGAGAGCGGGGCTGGGGTACTTGTAAGAGGGCGTTTCGCGGCCCACGATCTTGGGCGACCCCGCAGTCTCCGCTTCGGCCTGGCGCGCCCGAGCCGCGCGGACGGCCGCTGCAGTCACCGGGCTCTCGACATCGAGGCCAGGCACTTCGTGGGGAGTAGCGAGTTCCGCCACGGCCTCTTCGGCCGCCGCTGCGGGCTCAGGTAGAGTGATGAGGTGAGCGGCCGGGCTCGGCACCGGCCTCTGCGTTACGACGGTCAGCTTGCGGCGTGACCGCATTTCCTCAGCGCGACGGCGGCGCCGCGCTTCGGCAGCCTCTGCCCGGGCTTCCTGCCACTTCTGCCAGCGCGCCACGATCGGCCGTGCGATTGCCTGCCATCGCGCCTTCAGGAAAGCCGCCGCCCAGGAAAACGAAAAGCGTGTGACCAGGAAGAGCGACGAGAGGAACACGGTGGCGGCAACAATCCCCGCCCCAAGGTGATTGAAGGTATGCACCAGCCCAGCCGCCGCCAGATAACCCAGCATGCCGCTGCCGTGGATCAGGCCTCGAACCGCCGGGGTGTAAGGGAAAAGCTCGAGCAAGGCGGTCAGGGAGGTGACCAGCAAGGCCGCGCCCAGCGCTTTGGTCTTGGGCGTTGCAAAAGGCCGCACCAGCAGCAGGCGCGAGCCGACCACCAGCAGGAGCACGGGAATCAGGTAAGCCACCCAGCCGAGTCCCTGGAAGAGCAGGTCCGCAGTGTAGGCGCCGACCGGCCCGACCCAATTCCGGGTCGCGGCCCCAAGTCCGGCAGAGGTATTGAGAGAAGGATCCTCGGGCAGGTAAGATGCCAGGCTTAGCAGGATGAGCAACCCGGCAACCGCAACCAGAAAGCCCAGCAACTCCGAGCGGCGGCGGGAGTCGAGGAGAGGTTGCTTCTGATTCTTCGCGCCCGCCTCTTTGGATTTGGACGGTGCGGCAGCGGATGAGTCGCCCATGCTCTACCTTCCCGTAGCGGCTTGTAGGGGCAACCCTTGTGGTTGCCCGCGGGCGGCCACGAGGGCCGCCCCTACGCGGTCAGAAGCCGCCGCTACACCGGCCTTCCGGCGCGAGGGAATGATCGCTGGCGCGCAACCCTTGCTCCCTCGCCTAGCCGTGAAACGATCCCCATCCGAGGCCCAATAGTATCACGCCCAGCGCAAGCCGGTAAATAACGAAAGCTTTGAAGGTGCGCCGCTCCAGATAGCGGATCAGCACGGCGATGACCAGGTAACCGACCAGGCCCGAGACGAGGATTCCGCCAAGAAACGGGAGGCGCATCTCCGGGGGCAAGCCCTCATGGCGGATCTCCAGGCCTTTCTTCAGGGCCGCTCCGGCGATGAGGGGCGTCGAGAGGAGGAACGAGAAGCGCGCCGCAGTCTCTCGCTTCATCTTCTGAAAGAGCCCGGCGGTCATGGTAACACCGGAACGGGAGACGCCGGGGATGACTGCGAAGGCTTGCGCCACTCCGACCAGAAATGAATCGAGAAACCCCACCTGGCCGAGGTCGCGCTCGCGCTTTCCGAACCAGTCTCCCGCACCCATGAGCAGCCCCACGACAATCAGTGCCACGCCGACGACTATCGGCGACCGTAACTGCTCCTCTGCCGCGCGCTCGAACCGCCAGCCGGCCAGTGCCCCCGGGATCGTGGCCACCGCCATATACCAGAGCAACCGGGGATTCTGCCGCAGGTCCTCGCGCGCGGAATGGCTTCGAGCGCCGGCACCCTGCGGTGCTGAGCCGCCGCTCAAACCAAACCCAAGGAGTATGATCTCCACCCAATAGCGCCAGAAGTAAGCCAGCACCGCAATCAGCGTGCCGGCGTGCAGAGCAACATCGAAGGTTAACCCGGGGTCTTTCCATTTAAGCAACCACGGCACGAGCCATAGATGCGCCGTACTGGAAACGGGGAGGAACTCTGTGAGACCCTGAACGATTGCTAGCACGATGGCTTGATAGATAGGCATGGTGATTTTGGATTTCAGATTTTGGATTTTGGATTAACTGATTTCAGATTTCCGATTTTGGATCTTGGATTCATGCAGTCTTCCTCTTCTTATTTGCCACCGTGCTTGTTGACCATTGAACTCATATTCCCCAATCGCGACGCCCAGTGCAGATCCCAAGATCTACAACCCCAATTCGCCAAATCTTACGCCGGTCGCATGTTGCGAATCCGTAACGTCTTGATCGACGCTACCGTCATCGCCAGCAATTCATTTGCTTCTTGCTTCAGTGCCTGCGCGTTATTCGGCGCGATGAAGCCGGCCTCTACGAGTAACTCGATCCAATAAATCGATTCGTCCGCTTCCTCTTCTACAATGCCAAGCTTGGCGACGACATCCGAGGCGGATCTGCCGCGGCACGCCGCGCGGTAGTTGGCTCCAACCGACGTGCCAGCGCGGAGCAGTTGACGCCCGAGAACCTCCGCGGTGCGGCTTCGCGGAAGTGTCTCCACCAACTTTATCACCGCGAGTCCAAATCTCTTCGTTCGTTGCTTGAAAGTTGCTTCGTCCATCGATTTTGGGTTTTGGAGTCGACAGCACTCGTTGGTGCCGTTTCCCCCAGCCCGTCGAAAAATAGCTGAGGCCAGTTATATATTAAGTAATACGTGATCTAATATCAATTATGTAAGAGCTGGCATATCGTAACCAGTCTGACCTGCGAATTTAGAATCAACTGTTCTCCAATTGAAGTGTACGGCGTCGGATGTCTAATCCAAAATCCGAAATCCAAAATCCAAAATCCAAAATCGTCACACCTCGAGGATTACCGGCAAAATCATGGGCCGCTTGCCGGTTTGTTCGTTGAAGTGCTTGCGGAGGCCGGTGCGAATTTTTTCCTTGATCACACCCCAATCACCGACTTCTTCGAGATTGGATTTTTCGATAGTCTTCAAGATGACCTCGCGGGCGCTTTCCACCAGATCCGGGGCTTCCTCGAGCGGCACAAACCCGCGCGAGACGATTTCCGGCTGGATTTCGAGCTGGCCGGTGTGTTCGTTGATGGCCAGGATGGGGATGACGATGCCGTCGGCGGAGATGTGACGGCGCTCTTTGAGAATGATCTCCTCGACCTCATCGAACGTGCCCACGTCGATGCACACGCGGCCCACCGGTACGCGGCCCGCCCGCCGGGCGCCTTGCTCGTCGAACTCGAGGACGTCGCCGCTTTCTATCAAGAAGCCCTCTTCGGAGACCGCCGCGAGCTCTTTGGCCAGTTCCAGGTGACGGTAGAGTTGCCGGTACTCGCCGTGAATGGGAATGAAATACTTGGGGCGCACCAGATTGAGCATCAATTTCAACTCTTCGGCGCTGCCGTGCCCGGAGACGTGGATGGGCGGCTGGCTGCCATCCTGATAGTAGACGCGAGCCCCGCGGCGATAGAAGTGGTCGATCATGCGGAAGATGGGTTTTTCGTTGCCGGGAATGACCCGCGCCGAGATCACCACCTCGTCGCCCGGCTCGACACTCACCCAGCGGTGGTTGTCCACAGCGACGCGCGAAAGGGCGGCCATGGGCTCGCCCTGGCTGCCGGTGAGGACCAAAGCCACCTTGTTCCGGGGCATTTTCTTGATGTCCTGAGGCGGGATGAGCAGGCCTTCCGGGATCCGCAGTTTGCCCAGGCGCATCGCGATCTCGGAATTCTGGAACATGCTGCGCCCTACAAAGCAAAGGCGACGGCCGTGTTCGAGGGCGAGCTCGGCGACAATCTGCAAACGGTGCAGCGAAGTGGCGAAACAGCTAATCAAGACGCGGCCGGGCGCCTCCGAAATGATGTCTGACAACCGCCCGCGTACCGCACGTTCCGAGGGCGTCAGGCCCGGCCGTTCGATGTTGGTTGAATCGGAAAACAGCGCCAACACGCCCCGGCGTCCGTAGTCAGCCAAGGTGTGCAGGTCGCTCACCCGCTGGTCGGGTGGGGTCGGGTCGAACTTGAAATCCCCGGAATGGATGACGGTGCCCAATGGGGTTGTCAGGGCGAGCGCCCCGGATTCGATGGTGCTGTGGGTAAGGTGGATGAATTCCACCTGGAAGGCGCCGACATTAAAGGGCTGGCTGGGTTGCATTTCTACCAGACGTGTGCTGTCTGCCAGGCCGTGCTCCTCGAGTTTGGCGCGAGCGAGCGCCAGCGTGAAGGGCGAGCCGTAAACAGGTGCGTCCACTTCGTCGAGCAGATAGGGGAGCCCGCCGATGTGGTCCTCGTGCGCGTGCGTCAATATTATGGCGCGGAGTCGTTCCCGGTTCTGCCGAACATAAGTAAAATCCGGCACCACGATGTCGACGCCCAACAATTCAGCGTCGGGAAACATGATGCCGCAATCGACCACGATCATGTCTCCGTCGTACTCGTAGGCCATCATATTCATCCCGAACTCGCCCATACCGCCGAGGGGGATGGCCTTCAACTTAGCATTAAGCGGTGGAATATCAGACCTCCTAAATCTGCTCTCATGCTAGCACATCTCGGCGTCGAGATTGTGCCTGATTGCCCACTGCGTCACGGCGACAACGCGCAAATCGGGAGTCGAAGAGTCGAGAAGTCGAGGAGTCGAGAAGTGAACCCCCGTCCCCCGCAGTGTGGCCGGCTCTTGTAGCCGGCTGTTTCTTTCCATCGTCCGGCTTTTCAATTCTTCGACACCTCGACTTTTTGACCTCATCCTTTGTTTTCATAGACATTCTCGCTTTGTTCGCTCAAAACTGTAGTCCAGGAGTCGAGAAGTTGTGGAGTTGAGAAGTCAACCGGCGTTTTTCGGGCTGCGGCTGAGACTTCCTGTCGGTTCGGCGGCTCGACTCTTCGACTCCTCGACTTCTCAACTTTCTTGGCGTTGTGCCACACTCGTTGCCGGCAGGCCGCGAAGCCCCGCCGGACGCCAACGTACAACCATAGCCTATTTTTGTTCCGTTGTCAAGAGGACAAAAGGACCGAGCAGGGGGCGGCAACCCTCCAGCCGGGTACTGCGGCAAGTCGACGGGGTTATACCCATCGAAGGTATTGTACGCGTCGGCACTCAAACAAGACTTGATTTCCAGCGAATTTCCAGCCGACAATTCGCTGCTGACGCCGTCGGCTTTGAAGCGGCTAAAGCCGCTCAGCATTCTGGTTGTGGATGATGACCCGATCGTCCGGAAGGTTTTGCGGAGTGTATTCGAGAAGTTGGGCATGAAAGTGGTCACCCTGGGCCGGGGAGTCGACCTGCGGCCGGATCTCCTGGCAAAGCAAAAGGTTGACGCCGTGATTCCGGACCTCCACCTGCCGGATGAACAAGGCCCAAGTGTTAGAATACGGGACCATGATAAGTTATTGGTGACCCCATGAAATGCGACGGGTACCGACTATGGCGGAACAACTGATTTTCCGGGTCCACGCGCTACAGCGAATGTTCGAACGGAATGTCAGCGTCGAGGACGTTAAGCGGGAATTTGGTTCGTGATCTCCGCTTCCTTGCGCACCCCCTCGGCCGAATCGGCAAGCAAGTAATCGCGATTTAATAATATGCAAGTAATGAATTATCTGAAGGCAGGCCGCGCGCCGCCTCTCGCAGGTCTATTCGACCGTAACGCTCTTTGCCAAGTTCCTCGGTTTGTCAATGTCGCAGCCGCGTAACACCGCGCAGTGATACGCAAAAAGCTGCAACGGAACGACGGTGAGGACCGGCATCAGAAGTTCGTGGTTCTGGGGAACCTCGATGACGTCATCCACCAGGGAGCCGAGCTTTGTATTGCCGGCGGTGGTGAGGGCGACAATGCGGCCTTCGCGGGCGCGAATCTCCTGGATGTTGGAGATGACCTTCTCGTAGGAGCCATCTTCCGGGGCAATCGCCATGGTCGGGAAGGCCGGGTCGATGAGCGCGATGGGGCCATGCTTCATCTCACCTGCAGCGTAACCCTCCGCGTGGATGTAAGCGATTTCTTTGAGCTTCAAGGCGCCTTCGAGCGCAATCGGGTATTGGTATTTCCTGCCGATGTAAAGGAAGTGAGAATAGCTGCAATACTTCTGCGCCATCTCCCGGATGCGCTCGGATTCTTTCAAGGTTTCTCGAATCTGGTCAGGGAGCTTTTCGAGCCCTCGCAAAAGAGTAGCTCCTTCCTCATAAGAAAGGTCCCGGCTTCGTCCCATCAAAATCGCCATCAGGGTGAGTATGGTGAGCTGCGAAACGAAAGACTTGGTGGAAGCCACCCCCACCTCGATGCCGGCATG
>JBEKMN010000117.1:0-13964 GCA_050008495.1 Terriglobia bacterium
GATCACTGACGGGCTCACGCAACTGGCGAACAAAGTGATCCCGCTGAGCTGGGTGGTGCGCGCGTCCATGGAACCCGCGGCGCTCGCCAGCGCGATTCAGCACGAGTTTCTGGCTGTGGCCGATCAATTGCCGGTTTCCAGATTCCGCACGATGGAACAGGTGATCTCCGAATCCACCGCGCGCGCGAATTTCAATATGCTGCTGCTGACGATTTTCGCGGGCACGGCTTTGCTGCTGGCGGCTCTCGGAATATACGGATTGATGTCCTATGCGGTGGAACAACGGACGCAGGAGATCGGCATCCGCGTGGCGCTGGGCGCCACGGGCAACGACATTCTTCGAATGGTGCTCCGTCGCGGTCTGTTGCTGGCGGGCATCGGACTGGCGGTGGGGCTGGCGGCGGCGTTCGGCCTCACGCGGCTGCTCTCAAGCCTGCTGTTCGGCGTCAAGGCCAGCGACCCCATCGCATTCTGCGCCGTGGTGGTCACACTGGCGGCGGTGGCGTGGGTGGCGATCTATATCCCGGCGCGCCGGGCTACCCGCATCGATCCGCTCATCGCGCTGCGCTACGAATAACCAAGCGGGCGGGCTACCCGCTGACCGTGGACTCTTCTCTTCCACACCCCGTTATTGGAGCTGTTGACTGTATCTTTTGAAACTAAACCTTTACGCTTACAATCTTAAGGAAGTTATTTTGGGTCGAGTTCAATCATCTTCACTCCCCAGGCAGAAAGGATCCTTGCTATGAAAAAGCTGCTCGAGATCGTCTTGTGCCTCGCTTTGTCGGCAACGTCCCTGCGAGCGCAGACCATTGGCAATAGAGCCGTTACCGGCTTGCCGCCGCTGATTGACCGCGAGCTGATCTTCGGCAATCCGGAAATTGTGAACGCCGAACTTTCGCCGGATGGAAAATACCTGGCGTTCCAGAAGCCATGGCACGATACGCGCAACATCTACGTAAAGGGCGTGGATGAGCCGTTCAGCGCGGCGAGACTGCTGACCACGGAAACCAAACGACCGATCCCTGGCTATTTCTGGACGCGCAACAGCAAATACATTCTTTACGTCAAGGACAACGACGGCGACGAGAACTTCAACATTTATGCCGTTGACCCTACAGCCAAGCCCGTGTCCGGTGCTGAGGCCCCGCCCTCCCGCGACCTGACAGGATTAAAAGGCGTGCGCATAATGATTTATAGCCTTCCCAAAAGCGATCCCGACGTGGTCTACATCGGCCTGAACGATCGCGAGAAGGCCTGGCATGACCTCTACAAATTGAAACTGTCCACGGGCGAGAAGACCCTGTTGCGCAAAAACACGGAGCGTATCGCAGATTGGAGTTTTGACCTGCAGGGGAACCTGCGCCTGGCCAGTCGTGCCGCTGAAAATGGCGATACGGAAATCCTTCGCGTGGATGCCGACAAATTCACTAAAATTTACTCCTGCAATGTATTTGAGCAGTGCGACATCATCCGTTTCGAGAAGGATGGCAAACGCGCTTACCTGGTGACCAACAAAGGCGCTGACCTGGACTTGACCGCGCTGGAGCTATTCGATCCGGAAACAGCAAAGACGGAGCTTGTCGAATCCGATCCGTTGAAGAGGGTTGATTTTGACACAGCGGTTTTCTCGGAAGCCACCGATGAACTGACGAACACCAATTATGAAGACGACCGTGTACGCCGCTATTTCCGGGACAAGCACGATGAGGCTGATTTCCAATGGCTCGGAGACAGGTTCGCGGACAAGGACGTGCGCCGCATCTCGGCCACCAACGATGAACACTTATGGCTAATCGTAGCAAGCAGTGACACCGAACCAGGCGAAACCTACCTATTCGACCGCACAAACCACAACCTTACGCTTCAATACAAGGTGCGCGAACACCTTCCCCGCGAGTCCCTGGCGGAGATGAAGCTCGTTAGCTACCAGTCTTCTGACGGGTTGAAAATCGCCGCCTATCTCACCCTGCCCAAAGGGATCCCGGCTAAAAACCTGCCTGCCATCATCTTCCCGCATGGCGGTCCGTGGGCTCGGGACGCGTGGGGTTACTACCCGTATGCGCAGTTCTTCGCCAACCGGGGCTATGCCGTTTTAAACATGAACTTCCGCGGCTCGGCCGGATACGGTAAGAAATTCCTCGATGCCGGCAACAACGAATGGGGACGCAAGATGCAGGATGACGTAACCTGGGGCGCAAAGTACCTGATAGACGAGGGAATTGCCGACCCCAAGCGCGTGGGCATCTTCGGCGGCTCTTATGGCGGTTACGCGACACTGGCCGGCGTGGCCTTCACACCCGACGTTTATTCAGCCGCGGTGGACCTGTTTGGCCCTTCGAACCTGATCACGCTGCTGAATTCGATCCCGCCTTACTGGGAGGCCGGACGCCAGATGTTCTACCGGCGCATGGGCAATCCTACCACCCCGGAAGGCAAGGCTCTCTTGGTCGAGCGTTCGCCCCTGACCTCGGCCGCCAAAATCAAGACGCCGCTGATGATCGCGCAGGGTGCCAACGATCCTCGGGTTAACCACGCCGAATCGGAACAGATTGTCATTGCCCTGCGCGATCGCGGCTTCCCAGTGGAATACCTGCTCATTCCCGACGAGGGGCATGGCTTCGCTCGTCCGGTCAACAACATGGCTTCCCTCATGGCCACGGAAAAGTTCTTCGCGAAATACCTGGGAGGGCGTTATCAGGAAGGCGGTACGCCGGAAGTAGTGGCTCGCTTGAAGGAGGTCACGGTCGATCCCAAGACGGTGGCTCTGGCTAAGTAGGCGCATTCTCGAAGGCGCGCCGTCCGGCTTCGAATAATGTCGTAACGTCACTTCAGCGCAGGAGCCGCTGTCACTTGCCGTCGAGAACACATCCCGATTGAATCGCAGCATTTTGCATTTTTCGCTTGACAACCTCACGGACGTATGGTAGCCTATAAGTGTGGTCATTTTGTGGACATATTGTCGTGAGCAGGCTTCGCACCGCGAGGAAAAGCGCAATAGTCCCGGTATTTGGGAAAACATGGGTCCCCAAGAAACAAAAAATGATACGATCGAAGCCAGTATGTCATTGAAAACAAACGATGCACTTTGAAAACGAACTCAAAACGAACCCCAATTGCGTGCTCAAATGCGTGAAATAGACCCAAAATTTGAGCTTTTTGATATCGCCCACGTCGGGGCGGGGAACTCGATCTTGGGAGATGTGGCAGGGATCGGAATTGCTCTGCTGGGGGAAACGCGAGGGACCGCGAGAGAATACAAAATAGCGGGAACAAAGCCAAGAACTGGCTGAAAACAAAGCACATCACTTTTTTGAGTGGTGTAAATGATGCGCGTTTTGCGCGCAAATTAGCACAAATTAGAGCCTGAGATGAGCAAAAACAGCACGATTTGCGCAAACGAAGTCAAGGGTTCCGAGCGGCAAGGAGCGACCGGCCAGATGGCAAGGAGCCGGCTACATGGGATGGGGCCTCACGATCCAGTATCACCCGGAGGGTGCTACCCGTAGGGGCGAGGCGCCGCCTCGCCCCTACCGTTGTCACCTAAACCTTTCGACAGGTTTTCGGGAACAAATTCTCAGTTGCCGGTGTCAATAGTGTTGAAGAAGGCAAGCGCGGTATTGAAGTCGGAGCCGGGGAGTGCTATCGTATGGGCGTGATGGACACCGCGCGGACCGTCGGTATAGCGCTTGATCGGGGGATACCCGCAGCCGCGGAAGAAGCGCCTTTGGTCGCGGAGCTGCAAGCGGGTTCCGAAGAGGCCTTCGCTTACCTGCTGGGAGTCTACCAGAACCCGGTTTTCAACCTGATCTCACGCATTCTCGACAATCCCGGCGAGGCGCCGGACGTTCTCCAGGACGTGTTCATCAAGGTCTTCAAAGGGATAAGGCAGTTTCATGGTGACAGCAGTCTGAAGACCTGGATTTACCGAATCGCGATTCATGAGGCTTCGAATCACCGGCGGGGCTGGATGCGGCGGCACTGGCACGAGCCCCTATCCATTGACGACACGGGCGCCGAAGGAGCGATATCGGCGGCCGAAGTCAAGGCCAGTCAGGACACTCCCTATCGCCTGCTTGAGCAGGCGGAACGCCAGCAGATTTTGCGGCGCGCCCTCGCCAGCCTGGCTCAGCCGTATCGCACCGTAGTGGTTTTGCGTGAAATTGAAGGGTTAGCTTACGACGAAATTGCGCACGTGACGGGGATGGCGGAGGGAACGGTGAAATCCCGATTGATGCGGGGCCGGGAACTGCTCCGACGGAAACTGATGGGTTGTTTGGGTAAAGCCGATGTTTGAAGGATGCGTTGAAATTCGGAATCACTACTCGGATTACCTGGATGGTTCTTGTGATCCTCAGGCGATGAAGTCGATTCGCTTTCATCTGAGCTACTGCGGGTCCTGCCGGCAGGAGCTCGAAGCATGGGAGACCATGCACGCGGACCTGCGCGGCATGCGGCGCCTGCAAGTGCCTCCTGAGCTGGCTTTGCGAATGCGTGTCGAGGTGTCGAGGGCGACGCATCGAAAGTGGTTCGCCTGGCTTAGGGTGTGGCTGGATAATGTCCTCCAGCCGGTGCTCTTGCCGGCCTCGGGCGGCGTGCTGGCGGCGGTGGTTTGCTTCTGCCTGATTATGGGTTCATTGGCCGTGCCGGTCAGCAAAACTCCGGATGTACCCCTGGGCTCTCCCACGCCCCCCTCGGTTCGCGAGTTGGCGCCGATTGACTTCAACACTCCCGACGCGCCGGTGATCGTGGTGGTGCCGGTGGACGCAGGAGGCCGGCCGATGCGGTATCGAGTGTTGTCGGGCGCCACTTCACCGGAGCTGTTGCGGCAACTGGACCGGGTGATCTATTTCAGCAATTTCCAGCCCGCGACGTGGTATGGCCGGCCCACGGATGGACAATTTGTCTTGTCCCTCCGCAGGATCACTGTCCGAGGCTAATCCTTTGGGTTGCATTTATCTTGGAGGCTTTCCCTACCATCTTGCTCTGTCCCCGACTCTTTAAAGGCGCCCCTTGCGGCCGTTCCGGGCAAGCACTGCTCCTGCCACTCAGGCAGCGGACTCGCCTTCAGTCCCACCTGTTCTCCTTCCCAGCTTCAAGCGCGGTTAGTATGCCCGCCTTGATACTCGCGTTCCTTCTGGCCGGGCCGCCGGCGCGCGCCCAGCAGCAGGAGGGCAGAGTCGTTCTGGAACCGAGCGAGCAGGTGTTCTGCGTCATGGCGGCGCTGAACGCGGGCGGATATGACACCGGATTGGGCCTCGCGACCGCAGATGACGCTCGCCAAGCGGTGAGGAGTTATCTGGACCAGACGGGAGCGCCGGCCGCAAAACGCCTTGCGGGTTTCTTCTCCGAGCATCGCGTCGAGGGTGACCCCGGGGCTGACCTGGGTCAGTACATTTCGCTGGCTCTTCTGTTGGGTCCGCCTCCTGATTTCAAACTGACGGTTCCACAAGCGGATCTGCCTCCGGACGCCAAGGCGGTCTCCGGACTGCTTCCGATTCTTAAGACCCTGTACGTGCAGGCCAAGCTTCACGATCTGTGGACCAGCATGCAGCCGCGTTATCGCGATGCACAAGCCCGCTATTCTCAGTTGGTACGTCAAGCCATTCTGATGACGGACACGTATTTCCGCTTTCCGGTCGGCGGGTACTTGGGGAGGACCTACCGCATCGACCTGGACCTGCTGGGGGCTCCGGGTCTGGCGCAAGCGCGCATTTACGGGATGGATTACTACCTGGTAATAACCGCCTTGCAGCAGCCGGAGATTAGCGAAATCCGGCACCAATACCTGCACTTTCTGCTGGATCCGCTCGCCGCCCAATACGCCGATGATATCAATGCAAAGAACCGGCTGCGGGGCATTGCCTTTAAAGCGCCGGCTCTCGATTCTTCCTTCAAGGCGGACTACCCCCTCCTAGTCACCGAATGTTTGATTCGGGCTGCCGAGTTGCGCCTGGACAAGCTGCCGGCGGCCGAAGCCGAGAAAAAGCTGGCGGAGATGACGGCCTCAGGATTGATACTGATCCGCTATTTTTACGAATCGCTCCTGGATTTTGAGAAGCAAGATGCGTCGATGAAAGTGTATTACCAGCCCATGATCGGAAAGATCGACCCTTTGCAAGAGGAGCGAAGGCTGGCTAAAGTGACGTTCGCCCCTCCTGCCGTTCGGCCAAAGAACCCCACACCCCCTGCAAAGACCGAGGAAGAACTGAAGCTCGACGACGCCGACAACCTGTTTTTCCAGGGTAAGTACGGCGATGCAAAGCTCGCTTACCAGGCGGTGATCGAGAAGAATCCCAAAAGCGAGCGCGGGCTCTTTGGGTTGGCTATCGTGGCGAGCAACATGCGTAAGCCTGATCTCGCCGAGGAGTACTTTCACAAGACCCTGGAAACGGCACGCGACCTTCGCCTGGTGACCTGGTCGCACATCTACCTCGGACGGCTGGATGACTTGCGGGGGAAGCGTGACGATGCCCTGGCTCAATACCGGGCCGCGTCTTTGACCGCTGCCGCCTATCCTATGGCGCTGCGGGCCGTGCAGGCCGGTGAGGCGCAGCAGTTCGGTTCCAAGCAGTAGCCACGCTGGCGTCGAGCAGTGTTCTACTCCGGACGTAGCGCTGACCTTCAGATCGGCACGCGCCCCGACAGGTCGGGGCCCTACGAGTCGCATAGCGAGGCTGTGACAGGACGGCGTGGATTGACTTCAGTACGCCGTTCTTGTAATCTCAACGCATTGAAAGCGATATGGCACGAAGCGAGGTTAATTCAGAAAGTCGAGAGGCATCATGAGAATCAAAGCAATCATTACGGTATTGGCGGTACTAGGTATTGCCGGCGGTCTGTTCGCGCAGAAGGGGGCTCCGGCGCCGAGCCCTGCGGGTCAAACGCAACAGCCCACCGCCCAGGATCAGACGCAACAAGGCAATCAAACCCCGCAGGTGGCTGGCCAGGTGACTACCAACCAGAAGGTGAAGAATCCTCAGGGGCCTGTACCGCTGACTGAGAAGGAAGTGACGAAGGAGATTAAGAGCTCCCCGGCGGCAACCGTGATCAAGGAAGTGAAAGACCGCGGCGTAGATTTTGATATGACCCCGGAGATCGAGAAAAGGCTGCGCAAGGCCAAAGCCGCCGATGAGGTGATCCAGGCGGTGAAGGAAGCGGGTCCAAAGGCGCGCGCGCAGAATGCGAAACTGGAAATGGGATCGGGGGGCGGGGCGCAGAATATTCCTAAAGAGCAAGGCGCGGCCTATAACGCCATTAAGACCGAGTTGGACCCGGATAAGGCAATCGCCGAGTGTGATGACTTTGCTAAGAAGTACGCCGATAGCCCCGTCCTTACTTATGTCTATTCCTTCGAGGCGAATGCCTATCAGCTGAAGGGTGATGTTGACAAGGTCGTCGACTACACGGACAAAAGTCTGAAGTTGAATGGCGATAACCTGATGAGCCTGATATTAAGCATTGGGATCATGCCCCAACCGCAATACCTGAACAACCACAAGGCAGAGCAAGAGAAGATCCTTCAGGACACCCAGACCCGAGCCAACCACGCGCTGGAACTTATTGGGAAGCTCCCCAAGCTAGCCACGGAGTCGGACGAGGATTATCAGAAGCGTCTGGGGGAGATCGGCAGTCAGGTTCACGGCCCTCTCGGTATGTTCCATCTGGAAATGGCAAGCCAAAGTTTGTCGGGTATGGACAAGACTGAGTTGGGGAAGGCGGAAGAGGAATTCAACGCTGCCGTATCCAAAACGGCCCACCCGGATCCGCGGGATTACTATCGCCTGGGCGAGACTTACAAGCTGGATGGCAAAATTGACGATGCCATTCAGGCGTTTACGAGAGCCGGCGAGCTTGGGCAAGGGACGCTGATCAAGACCTATGCCGACCAGCAGGTTGTGGAGCTCAAGAAGCTGAAAGCCGCCCATTGATTGGCCGCGCCAGAATCCTGGCGAGATTGCGGCAGCTTTCCCTCTCGATGGTGTAGCGGCTTGCAGGCATGATTGAGAATCCGGTTCATCTCTTGGAAGACTTAATCGGCTATCGCTTCCAGAACCCCCAACTTCTTCTGGAGGCGCTGACCCACTCTTCCTATGCCCGGGAAGCTCCTGGCAGTTGTCGAGACAACGAACAGCTCGAGTTTCTGGGCGATGCGGTGCTGAATTTCCTGGTGAGTGTGGCCTTGGTGAATGCCTTTCCTGAGTGGGAGGAAGGGCAACTCACGCGAGCCAGGGCTCGCTTGGTGGCAGCGACGCATCTCGGGAGGGTCGGGGCGCGTCTGGAACTCGGAACCTATCTGCGTCTGGGACGCGGAGAAGAGAAGACCGGGGGGCGCAACAAGTCTGCGCTCTTCGTGAATGCTTTGGAGGCCCTTGTAGCCGCACTCTTTCGGGACGGGGGACTCGAGGCCGCCAACCGGTTCGTGGCCGGTTTTATTCTTCC
Organism: Terriglobia bacterium; assembly: GCA_050008495.1. Taxonomy (GTDB): domain Bacteria; phylum Acidobacteriota; class Terriglobia; order UBA7540; family UBA7540; genus CAVROP01. Next base: position 8,443 of record JBEKMN010000117.1, read on the forward strand.
CGCGGATTTGTCCGCCTCGGGAGAAGAACTGTTTTCGGTCGACTATAAGTCGGCGCTGCAGGAGTATCTTCAGGCAATGCGCAAATCTCCGGCAGAGTACCAGGTGGTGGAGGAGACAGGGCCCGAACATCAAAAGACCTTCACTGTTGAAGTGTCGGCAAGTGACACGGTGGTGGCGCGCGGCCGCGGCACCAGCAAAAAGGCCGCCGAGCAGGAAGCGGCGCGCGCGGTGCTCGAACGCTTGCGCGAGAAGACGGTAGGAAATGGCTGAGGTTTATAAGAAATCTTCGCTGCGGGACACCTTCGAGTCCTTGATCGTTACGGTCATCCTGGCGATCTTTGGAACCACCTTCGTCGTTCAGGCCTTCAAAATCCCCACCGGCTCAATGGAAAACACCCTGTTGATCGGCGACCACCTGCTGGTGAACAAGTTTGCCTTCGCCTACCATGGCTACACGCTGGCTCGCTTTCTGCCTTATCGAGATGTCCGCCACGGCGACGTTCTGGTCTTCAAATTCCCCGGACCGGCGGAAGAGCAATCGGAGCCCGGCGAGCACTTCGTGAAGCGTGTCATCGGCCTGCCCGGTGATCGAATTCGCATTTTCCATCGGCAAGTCTTCGTAAACGGGCAGCCCCTCACGGAGCCCTTCGTCTACCACGCCTGGCCGGATATGGAGCGCTCGGGTGACGATTTCCCGCCTCCTGACTCGGAGTACCTCCAGGGCTCGACCGCGCTCTGGACTGCCGATCTGCCGAACCATGTCAACAAGGAGGGTGAACTGGTCGTTCCGCCGGGCCATTACTTTGCGATGGGAGACAACCGCGAGCAGAGTTGGGACAGCCGTTTCTGGGGGTTCGTTCCGCAGGAACTGATTTCGGGCCGTCCTCTGCTGATCTACTGGTCGTACGAGACTCCTCGAGACGAGTACATGCACACTTCCTTGAGTGACTGGCTCTCTCAGAGTTTTAGCTTGATCATTCACTTCCCCATCAGGACGCGTTGGCGACGCACTTTGAAGATGGTGCGTTGATGAGCTTTCCGGTCAACGCAGGTGTTCGAATCGCCTGGCAGATGGTGTGCTGATGAGCCCTCGGGTCCACCGACGCGCTCGAATTGCTTCGCTGGCTCTTCTCTTGAGCGGGATCGCAGCATGGTTCATTCCCTCCTATATCAGTGCTGGCCGCTACCGACGCGGCCTTCAGGCGAGCCTGGAGCGGACCCTTCACCGGCGAGTCAGCTTTGGTCGAGTGTCGCTGCAAGTGCTTCCGCGGCCGGGCTTCGTGATCGAAAATGCCGTCATTGACGAGGACCCGGATTTTGGGTCCGAGCCGTTCGTCCGCGTGGATCGCATCGAATGCGATGTCCGTTGGCAGACCTTGTTGGGCGCGCGGCTGAATTTCGCCCACTTTCGACTTCAACATCCCATTTTCAACCTGGTGCGTAAGGCCGGTGGGGGCTGGAACATCGGGCGTCTTTTGCTCGCTTCAACCGGCGCCGGCCTCACCGCCGGAGTTCCCCGCAACCCCCTGGCTGCCGCAAACTTGGAGAACGGAGGGGCGCGCCCGAGCGCCCCGGGTGTTTCGCCGGATTGGGAAGTGGAAGAAGGTCGCGTTGACTTTAAGCTGGGCGAAAACAAGAAGCCGCTTGCCATTACCGAGTTGAGCGGTCAGTTGAGCTTCGATTCGACCCACAGTCATTTGCGATTCCGTCTGTCAGGCTACCCGGTACGCACCGACCTGGCTCTGCCCACGCCGGGCGCAGTCGAACTTACCGGCGACTGGACTCCCGCCGGCGATTTGCAGGGACCGCTGAATATCGTGGTTCGGGCGCGCGAGGCGCTGGTTTACGATTGGGCGCCCCTGGTGACCGGCCGCGACACCGGAATGTACGGCGTCGTGGACGCCGAACTGCACGTTTCCGGGTCAATTCGAAAGTTCAATTTCGAAGGTCGGGGCAGGCTCACCGAGCTGCACCAGTGGGAGCGGATCCCGCCTCCCGATTCCATGCCCTGGACGATCACCCTCCGCGGCCAACTTGACCGGGATCTTGGCCGGGTAACTCTCGCGAGCACTGACGCCTCCTTCGCGGATTCCCATCTCCGCCTTTCCGGCACCATTGATTACTTCCCCAAATCGCCGGAGTTGGATTTGGCCCTGGCACTCGAGCGTTCTCGGCTCGAGGATCTGATGGCCGTGGCGGGGCGGTTCTGGACAATGCCAGGGGGTTTCGGATTGAGAGGGCGAGTGGATGGGAGCTTGGCCGTTCAGGGACCGTGGAACGAACTCCGCTTCAGCGGAAACGTGGGCGCACGGAATGTGGTGTTCAGCACACGCAGCGCAACCTTCCCGGTCTCCGACCTCTCGATTCAAATCGATAACGACAGGGCGCAGCTTGCACCGGCACGGATCACTCTGGCCTCGCGCGTGGTCCTGGAAGCTGAAGGGTCACTCGATCTCAGCTCGAGGACCTATCCCTACGAGTTCACCTTTTCCTGCAAAGCCGCGCCGCTTCGAAATGTCCTCGACTTCGGCCGCGCACTCGGAATGCGCACACTCCAGGGGTGGAACGCTCTCGGCGACGGGACTGCGTCGTTTCGTTTTGCCGGTTCGCTGAGTGCGCCGGCTCGACCGGCTCTGAAGGGACGGGCCGAGCTTCGCGCTGCCCGCTTGGTGATTCCCGGTTTTACTGAGCCGATCAACGTTCCTGGCGCCAGTCTCCAGGTCAACGGCACGGAAATCATCGTTGAGCATCTGCTGGCCGTGCTGGGCACCAGCGTCTTTTCCGGGCGATTGGAACACCACGGCGACCGCCGCGACCCTTGGTTCTTCGACCTTCATACCGAGAGGCTCGACCTCGGGCAGGGAGCCTCGTGGTTTGTGGCCCTTCCGCACCGCAACCCTGGTCCGCTCGTCCAGCGCTTTCCCGGCCTTGCTTCCTTTGCTCTGCAGCGGGAGGCGGCCTCGAATCTGTTTTCGTCCTTGAATGCTCGAGGCCGTTTCTCTGCGTCCAGGCTTACCTACCGGAACCTGGGTGTGGACAAGTTCCAGACCGATGCGGAGGTTTTAGGTCGAGTAATTCGATTCTCCCATGCGACGTTTCAATCGGGAGGCGGGCAAGGTCGCCTTAATGGGCGGCTGGACCTTTCGGGCAGGCCGGCCCGCTTGGCTGCGGATGTTTCCTTGTCCGGCGTTGCGGTGCAATCGCTGGCGCCGCATCTGCCTCCCGCCTTGCGCGGCGCGCGTGGGTCAATGAGCATCCACGGGCATTTCGACACGGCGGGACTGAGCCGGGCAGAGATGAGCCAGAATCTCGAGGGACAGGTGGCGATTATTGCCAAATCTCTCTCGTTGGGCGGGTTCGACCCTTTGGACGCGTTTGCGCGCCTCTCCGGTCAGGGCGCCTTGGAGCCCGTTCGCGGCCCGGTAACCTTTCATTCCGTGACCCTGGATCTCCAGATTCGCGATCGCGCCGTACTGTTGAAGCGAACCGACCTGGAATGTTCCGGCGCCCGAATCAGCCTGACCGCCAGCCGCCCCTTCGATGGGCCGGTCAACCTGCGCGTGTCAGCCGACTTCGCCCAGGTTCGACGCCGCTGGCTGAATCGCTCCGATGATGTCGACCCGGGGTTTTCGCCCCCCGAGCTCGACTTCTCCGGACCGCTGGACAAGCTGGCGGTAACGACAGTGACGAGTGACAAGTGACGAGTGACGAGCAGGAGTCAGAAAAGCAGTGGCGAGTGAGAAGCGGCACTGCCGAAGATGTGAATCCAGCACGGAGCCGCATTTAGACTCCCGCTCGCCACTCGTCACTTGTCACTCGTCACTGAACTTATATGGCTCGACGTTACAAGACCTACGCGGCTGAAACCGGGATCGCCTATCGCTACTTTTTCGAGTCGCGCCGCAGCTTGGTGCGGCCCGCCGGACTCGGCCCAGGGAGTGATTACGTCTTTGTGGTCAGCGCGGACCAGCGGCCCCCTTTTGAATTGCGCGTTTTCGTCGCAGAGAGGGCGATTGCTGCCTGCCGTGCGGCCCATGCCAGGGAACTCGACCCGAGCGAGCAATATGCCCTCGCCAAGATGAGACTCTTCCAAGCCTTCGATGGGCTCGAGGACCTGCGCGCCGCAAGCCTGAGTTTGGTGGTGGACGAGACCAACGTGGAGGAATTGCTTGCCGCGTTGGATTTGGTGTAGTGTAGGAGATGTCGATTAAGACGGTAAGCATTCAGTCACCGGGCGGTTCCAACTGCCTGCTGCCGTCTGCCCACTCTCTTCCGCGGGGTCCAAACGTGGAAACACTCAAAACCGTGGCAGGGTACGTCGTTCTGGTCTACGTGCTGATGCTGGCAGCGTTGCTGGGGGTCATGCGGCAACCGGTACTCTTTGGTCAAGTGATGTCGAAAGTGCCGAGGCCGCTGTTTATGATCATCCCCTTGAAGCCGCTTTGGTTTCTTGCCCGGGCCGGACATCTGCAGGTGGGCGATCAGGCGCCGGAATTCAGTCTTCCTACCGTTGACCGGAAAACGCGGGTTCGACTGTCGTCCTTCCGCGGGCACAAACCCGTGGTGCTGATCTTCGGCAGTTACACTTGACCGCCCTTTCGCCGGGAGGTTCCCGCGCTCAACAAGCTCTACGACCAGTACCAGAACAAGGCCGCCTTCTTTGTAGTCTACATCATGGAAGCCCATCCCGTGGACGCCTGGCAGGACGACGATAACCTCAAAGAGAAGATCAGCGTGGGCAGCCCCAAGACTCTCGAGGAGCGCTGCTCGCTGGCGGAAACCTGCCTGACCAAGTTGACGCTCAAAATCCCGCCCTTGGTCGACGACCTGGCGAACTCCACCGAAATCGCCTACACCGCCTGGCCCGACCGCATTTACGTCCTCGACCGGGAAGGTAACGTAGCCTATAAGAGCTACCCTGGGCCTTATGGCTTCAAGCCGGCGGAAATGGCCGATACGCTGAAGCGATTGCTCCCCGGCCCCTCCGCGCAGTTAAGGTGAGACGCACCCGGGACAGCGGGCGGGACCCCGACAGGTCGGGGCAGGCTGCCCGCACCATGCCTCATGCGCGCACCCCTTCTGCGGCCGGTCCTTTGTTTTCTAAGACATTCTCGCTTTGTTCCGGCGATTTTGAGGTTTTGGGGGCGTTCTCCTCTGCCGGACTTTCTGTCCCAGCGTCCAGCCCCACGACCTTGCTCAGTTCCTCGGCCGCGCGGTCGTTCGGCTCAATGCCGGGAGGGCTTGTTGACGGTTGCGCAGTTCGCGAACCGCCCCTACCCAGGCGGGCGTGTTCTTGGCGCATGGCGAGGATAATCCTCACCTTCCGGTCGATCGCTCGGTCGAGGCTCGCTTCCTGCCGCAGCAGCATCTCCCAAGTCTCCCCCGCCGGAGCCAGGCAGGCGTCCCGCTCGATCGCGTCCTTCTCCTCCTGCACCTTCATCTCCTCCTCGAACGCCGCCTGCACGGCCGCGATCTCCTCCTCCAGCAGGCGCAGCAGTTCCCGCCACAGCACCTCCACGTT
>JBEKMN010000118.1:0-14781 GCA_050008495.1 Terriglobia bacterium
GCAATGAGCGGCCGCCCGGTTAACATCACGATAGACCGGAGCGCGACGGACCTGCTCGACGGCAACAGTAGAGATCAGCGGCCGGACCTGCTCCCCGGCATGTCCCTTTACTCGGCGCCACGAACGATCAACAACTGGTTCAATCCCGCGGCCTTTGCGACACCGGCCGTTGACACGTGGGGGAACCTGGGACGCAACATTGGACGTGGACCCGGGTATTATGAAATCGACACGGCGCTCGAGAAGCAGATTCCCCTTAACGAAAAACTGAAATTGGAGTTCCGCGCCGAGGCGTTTAACTTGCTTAACCATCCTATCTTCGGCGACCCGGATTCCGATGTCTCGGATTCCAGTTTCGGGGTCATCACCAGCCAACTGAACACCGGCGCGACCGGAATCGGCTCGTCGCGACGCCTTCAGTTCATGCTGCGCCTGGAGTTCTGAGCGGCGGGGTTGCGTGCTTGTGACAGAGCCGCGAGCGAGAGTGCGGATTACGTTCGCGGTTCTGCGCCCTGCAGGAAAAGCAAAACGGCTAGATGTCTAAATGGAATCTCCACGTCGACTTCAAGGGCCTCCGAACATTACTTCTGTTCGCAGCAATGTCGACCGCCGGCGCTGGCATATTAGTCGCCGGCGCCGGCCCGCCTTCACAACTGCGCTACGTGGTCATCATGACACGCCACGGAGTGCGCTCGCCTACCTGGAAAGCCGACCGCCTGAATCAGTACTCAGCCGCGCCGTGGCCGGCGTGGGGCGTTCCGCCGGGCAACCTTACCCCCCGCGGACGAGCCCTCATGCTGCTTATGGGGAGTTACTACCGTGAGTGGTTGTTGCGAGAGGGATTGCTGCACCAACAAGGATGCGCTGATGCGAAGCGCGTCTATGTCTATGCAGACACGGACGAGCGAACCCTCGACACCGGCAAGGCTTTGGCAGAGACCTTGCTGCCAGGCTGCCTCGTAGAGCTCCACTCGCAACCGCTTGGCAGCAAAGACCCGCTCTTCGACCCGCTTGAAGCCGGTGTCACGAAGCCGGATTGGGAAATCGCCGCGCAAGCTGTGCGGCAGCGTATATCAGACCCGTCCGGCCGCTTCCGGGAGTTGTATCGCGCCGCCTTTGAAACCCTTGAGTTCGTGCTCGCGGGAGAACGAGGCGCGCCACAAAAACGGATGGACCCACCGGATGAGATCAGCGTTTCTGTAACCGGAAAGGGAATTGGGCTCAACGAGCCGTGGAACGTGGCGTCAACACTTGGCGAAGATTTGCTTCTCGAGTACACGGAAGGCATGAAGGGGAACGATCTGGGCTGGGGCCGCCTCGACGCGAATGGGTTGTTGCGGATTCTCGAGCTGCACGCCGCGTACGCGGACCTGATGCGACGGACATCCTATCTTGCCCGTGCCAGGGGTTCCAACTTGCTCTATCACGTTCTGCAGTCGATGAAGCAGGCGGCAGCCGGCAAAGCAACCACAGGCGCGCTGGACAGTCCGGGAAATGCTGTCCTGATTTTGTGTGGCCACGACACCAACCTGTCGAATCTATCCGGCATGCTGGGCCTCTCCTGGCGCCTGCCGGGATATCAGCCGGACGACACTCCGCCCGGTGGCGCGCTCGTTTTTTCAATTTGGCAGAGGCCAGGCGCCGCAGATTACTTCGTGCGCGCCCAGTACCTTGCCCAGACCCTCGAACAAATGAAAGACGCAACTCCGCTCAGCCTGTCCGCCCCACCCGCGGAGGAAGATTTGTCGATTCCGAGTTGCGAATCCGCAAATGCGAGTTCCGGCTGTGCATGGGACATATTTGCGAAGGTCATCGAGCGAGCTATCGACCAACGATTCGTCTCGATGGAACCGGCAGCCCACTAGCAAGCGTTTTTGTCATCCTGAGGACCCGCAGGCGGTCCTGGGTGAAACGAAGGAAGGATCTCCGTAGGTCGTTGAAACTACAACTACCGGGATTCTTCGCCTCGCTCAGAATGACAGCGTTCAAGGGTATTGCAGCAACCTGTAAAGCCCCGCCCTTCCCGGCAGTAAGCAATATGACGCGGACTTTCGTCAGCACGCTCCTAACTACCTTCAGCCTACATGGCTCGGCTGCGCAAGGCGGCTGCGAACACTACGGGCATCTCCTGAAAGGCATATCGGGCAACGCCGCTGAATCCGCGAGACACGAATTCGTCCGCCCTCTCTCGCACGGGCTTCGCAGGGTTTGTCTCCGGCACGACTGCCGCAGGCGGCGGTTCTGCGGCGTCAGAATGGCTGGCGCCAGCCTGAGGCGCGTCCATGAGACTGAAAAGGAAGTGCAGGCGTGCGTCATCTTTTCGGCTCGAGATCATGTGAGCTAGAAAGAGCCAAGTGACCAGGAGCACGACTATAACCAGGGCGAAGGCAGAAAAGGGTATTGGGCCCATAATGAAAACTCCCAGCTTAGCCTGCCTCCTGCAGATTAAAGACGAATGAAGGAATGATGAAGGGCCGGTTAAATCGCGGACTATTTCAGACAACCCGGACTCATTGTCGTTTGGGGGCCGCGGCTCGTCGGCGGTCCTAAGAGGGAGGTTCTTCCCTCCTCGTCCGGCAAAGCCGCGGACACGAAGTCGGAGATCCGTGCTCCCGGCATAAGAGAGAGCCGTTCCGGCATCAGGCAATTTCGGATTTAACCAGGAAATCTCTCTGCCGTAACGTTCACTTCACGAAGCCGAGTCACACTCGCCTCCGAGTAACCTGAGAGCAGTCTGAAACTACCAAGCGGAGGTGTAGGAATGAAGGGGATTGAGTTCAGGGTGAAGTGGCTGCCCATTTTGGCGGCGATCATTTTTGCCATCGGTTTCAGCGGTCGGGCAGTTGGCCAGTCGACCTATGGAATAATCCTGGGAACGGTCATGGACGCGTCAGGTTCAGTCATCCCAAATGCAGAAGTTCAGGCCAGGAACCAGGACACCGACGTAACACTCACAACTCACACTGACGACAGCGGGGACTATCGCTTTGTGAACATGGATCCCGGCAGCTACGCGATTACCGTTTCCGCGCAGAATTTCGCGCCGGTCAAGAACGAAGGAGTCGTTTTGCCCGCTCGCGAAACTGTGCGCTCGGACTTTAAACTAAATGTACAGAGCATGAGCCAGCAGGTCGTGGTCACGGCGCGCCAGGAGGTGGTCAGCGAGGATCTGACCCAATCCAGCTCGATGTCGGGCCACGAAATCGATTCGCTGCCGCTGAACTTCCGCGCCACCAATGCCCCCAGCCCTATCTACACCGCCGCGCTCACCCCGGGCGTGCAGGAGGACCCGGGGGGTAACCTGACCTTCTCCGGCCAAGTGCCGAATGCAACGTCGTTTACTCTGGATGGCATTTCGATCCAGTCGGTCCGTTATGGCGGCCCAACCAAAGACCTGTTTCCCTCCGTCGAGGGTATCGCGGAATTTCGTGTAAACACCGCGAGCAGCAGCGCGGAATACGCACAGCCCACCGACCTGACCGTGGTCACCAAAAGCGGCGGCAATCAATTTCACGGCAGCGCCTTCTGGTTCCTCCAGCGCAAGGACTGGAATTCTATCGACCCGATCACCCAGTACAACCCCTCATTGGACGCCAACACCGCTGGCGCTTCGATCGGTGGCCCGATCTATAAAGACCATGCCTTCTTCTACTTCGACTACGAAGGTGTGCGTTTGAACCAGAGCACCCTCATCGCAACCGAAACCGTCCCGACGGCTTGGGCCAATGGGGATTTTTCCGGGGTCCCGGGACTGGTTCTGACAAATCCGTTCACCGGGCAGGTCTTTTCCGGCAATAAGATCACGGTTAATCCCACGGCGGCCAAGATCCTGCCGCTGTTCTTCCCCACGCCGACCAACAGCAGCTCCAACATCGACTCGACCGGCAACAACCTGATAACGACCGAGAACGGCAAGTACTCCGAGGATGGTTACGACGGCCGCATCGACTATGTGTTCAATTCTAACCATCGCATCTTTTTCCGTGTCACACAGAAAAGCCCTACGTCCACCGGTACGGATCCCTCGGGCGCCATCGGCGCGCTCGGAACCAGCAGCGACAATGACTACAATCCCCTCATGGGGATCTTCACAACCGCCCTGGACTCCACCAATCTGGCTGTATCCTATAACTGGATCATCCGCCCGAACCTATTGAACGAGCTACGAGGCGGGTGGACGAAGGCGAACTTCAACTTCAGCTTCCCCCAGGCTAAGCAAGGCGACTCGGTCATTTCGCAACTGGGCATCACGGGGCTTCCCGGCCCGCCCAAAAACGGCCTGGGTGGCGTTCCTGTCTTTTACCTTCCCGCCCTTTTGGGTGGCCAGACGGACCAATTCGGACATCCGCGCGTAGAAGGGAACCACATCTTTGAGTTAGGCGACAACCTGACATGGATGCATGGCCATTGGACTTCGAAGTTCGGCTTTGATTTCCGACGCATCGATTATCGCGACAACATCACCTTTGAAAACGGCGACGAATACGGCGACTACTACATTACCGGCGCGTACACCTGTTCCGGGGCGGAGACTACCACCTACCCGGCCGCCTGTGAGACGGCGGAACTGGTCCAGGGAATCGTGGATGAAGGAGATCAAGCGCAGAATGGCCCCGACGGCAAACCCTTTGGATACCACTACGACGGCTTCGCCCAGACGGAGTGGAAGGTGCGGCCTAACCTCTCCTTGACGGCCGGCCTACGTTACGAGGTTAACCCACCGCTCCAGGATGCCACCAACCAATTGGGCAACTTCCAATACCAGATTCCAGGGGGTGCGTTGGTTGTGAACCCGGGCGAGAATATCAGTCCCGCGTGGAGGGCATCTGTAGGCAACACTCCTTTTGTACTGGGCAGTTCGGTGGGCTTGGGTCCAGGGATGCGTTACACTTATTGGGACAATATCCAGCCGCGCCTCGGCTTTGCCTGGAACCCGTCAAACAATCACGACACGGTAGTTCGAGCCTCCGCGGGCATATACTCCGTACCAGTTCTCGGAGCGGTGCTTTATTCCTTGCTGGGTATCGATACCAGTAACTTTGGGAGCTATACACCCAGCAGTACGAACCCCATATTGACTTTCAGCAATGTGTTCTCCGGCACAGGCGCCGCTGAATCTCACCCCGGCTATCGCCGCGCCAACCAATGGGACCTGAAGGACCCGCGGGTCTACCAGTGGAATGCGTCGTTTGACCGGAACATCGGCTTCCAGACATTGCTACGGCTCAGTTATACGGGCTCGCACGCCGTGGACCTAATCTATAGCCCGGACATGAACCAAGTGGAGCCGAATACGGCGTCCTACACCGATCCAAGCACCGGCAAGACGGTGTATGGATACGCCGCCCTGACGGCGACTCCGGCGTTGCGCCAGCAGAACCTGAAGTACCCCGTCTTCCGCGAGGTGCTGACTCGCAACAACGGACCGAGCGATAAATACCAGTCATTCATCGTCGAAGTGAACCGGCGCTTCGCGCGCGGGCTGAGCTTTTCCAATAGCTACACTTTCGCTTATAACAAGACCAATGCCTTGGGTACGGCTCCCAATTCGGCCATCGGCCAGGGCGGGCAAGGCGACAATGGAGCCAACGTTAGCAACATCTACGACATCACTTCCCAAACGGGAAACGCGTTCTACGATCCGCGGAATACCTTCATCAGCACGTTGGTGTACGAGTTGCCGTTTGGCCGCGGCAAGACCTACCTCGCTAACTCCAGCCGGGGCGCTGACCTCGCACTCGGCGGTTGGAGCGTCACCGGAATCACCCTGCTCCACTCGGGCCTTTGGCTGACTCCCTATTATCCAGCAGGGGTGTATGATTCCTCGGGTACATACCCCACAGATCGCTCGGTGACTCAACAGCGCCCGGACTGCACCAACCCCACCGGCGGTTACCTGTCAAACCCAACCACGGCGGCCTTCTTCAGCGTATCGCCTTACAGTGTGCCGGCGCATCCCACGGATGCTGCCGGTTCGGCTGAGCCCATCGGACGCTTCGGCAACTGCGGCGTCGGAATTCTGGAAGGGCCAGGGACGGCGACTTTCTCGGCGTCGGCAGGAAAGACGTTCCATTTGAACGAACGTTTCGGCATCAGGTACGAGGCGCAATTCTCCAATTTGTTCAATTTGGCCAATTGGGGGATCCCAAATATGAACATCACCGGCAAATTCGGGCTTATTTCCAGTAGTCAGGGTGTGGCGCAAGCGGGACCGCGCACCATTCAGATGGCTCTGCGCTTCATGTTCTAGCGGGGGACGGTGGGTAACCGGTAGCGCGGGCCTTCGGGATCCGCGGCATGAGATTGGGCCAGCATAATGAGAACCGCAGGCCCCATCGCCCGGGGACCGCGCTATCGGGATTTGGCCGCATACCAACCACTCTTGTATTTCACGCTCGGAGGTAACCGAGCGGGACGGGGCCGTCGCAACCGTCGGGGGGACCAGGGGAGCCCCAAACGGGTAAGCGTTGAGGTCGCTCATCCCGCGGCGACTCCTTTGTTGATCGTTCGTATTCGCTATGCTACTCCGCCCGCAGGGCTGTCATCGGGTCCACCTTAGTGGCGCGGTGCGCAGGCACATAGCTGGCCAGCAGGGTGACCGCGACTACAACGAGGGCGGCCCAGACAAACACGCTCGGCTCGGCAAGACCTAAGGGAAGATTGAGTTTGCTTGAGACCAGACGGGCGCCCGCCATCGCAGCGGCCACTCCGGCTGCCAGGCCTGGAAGCGCCAGCACCAAACCTTCCCTCAATACCAGACCTAGTACCGCCCGCCGCGGCGCGCCCAACGCCATGCGGATTCCGAACTCGTGCGCGCGTTGGCTGACCGCGTATGCCAGCACGCTGTACAATCCAACCGCCGCCAAAACAAGCGCCAGCATGCCGAGCACCGAAAACAAACCCGCCACGATCCGCTCGGCGAACAAGCCCCCTTCCGTGTAGTCGCTGAGCGGCGCCATGTTGTACAGGCCGCTGGCCGGGGCCAGAGTTGCGACTTCACGTCGAAGCGCCGCGCGTGCGTCCTCCATGTTGCCGCTGATTCGGAGGTAGAAGAAAGGGGTATAGCCCGAATAGTAGATTTGCCGGAACGGTCCGTAAAAGAACGGAGTGGGCCCCTCCGACGGGTTGCGGTACTTGCTGTCTCTGACTATCCCCACCACGGTCGCCCAGGTATCCGAAACACGCACTCTGCGGCCGATGGGGTCTTTTCCAGCGAAGTACTTCTTGGCAAAGGTCTGGTTGATGATGATCACAGGCAGGGTGTTGCTGTCGTCCTGCTCGGTGAAGTCGCGGCCCGCGAGCAAGGGGATGTGCAGCAGACTGAAGTACCCGGGCGCCACGATGGCGCGTGGGAGGGAGATCACCCCGCCCTGATCCGGCAAGAAGCCTTCCACCTCCACGCGGTCGCTCCCCACGGGAAGAATGGAAAGCGGAGTCGAGTCCGCGTAGCTCACCTGCTGGATGCCCGGAGCCGCTTCCAAACGGAGGCGCAGATTGCGGCAGAACTGCTTTTCCTGACTCAGCGAGTAGCCGTTGGTGGAGAGGTAGAAGTGCCCCACCAAAACGTCCCGCGAGTCGAAACCCGGATTAAGTGCGGCCAACTTCTGGAAGCTCCGGAGCGCCAGGCCGGCTCCGCAAAGCGCCAGCGCCGCGAGCGCTACCTCCAGCACGACGAGCGCCCCTCGGGCGCGGTGCGAGCGGACACCCGAAGTCCCGCTGCGCCCGCCCTCTTTCAGGGTTTCGATTATGTCCGTGCGCCCAGCGGAAAAAGCCGGCAGCAGGGTCGTGAGCACGGCCGCGCTGAGAGAGATCAGTACCGTAAAGGCCAGGATGTTGGCGCTTGGCGCCACGTGCAAGAGCGGCTCAAGGGCGGCGCGGATAGAGGATTCCACGGAGGGAAGGACGCGGTAGAGTGACGCTCCTAACCAGCGTGCGAGCCAGACGCCGAAGATCGCGCTCGCGCCAGCCAACAGCGAGACTTCCGCCAGCAGTTGCTGCACGATCCTCTTTTGGGTGGCGCCCAAGGCTATGCGCACGCCAAATTCTCTCTGCCGGGATATCGCGCGGGCCGTCAACAGGTTCGCTACGTTCGCGCACGTGATCAGCAGCACCAGAACGCACACCACCATGAGCAGGTAGAGCGGATCGCGCAAGGTTGCCTGCAACCCGTACGACGCTTGCCACAGGGGAACCAAGCGGGCGCCGATGCCCTTGTGCGTATCGGCATGATCGGTGGCGATTCGAGCCGCTATGACTCGAACTTCTTCCCCTGCCTGCCCGATGCTGACGCCGGGTTTCAGCCGCGCGATGATATTGAGGAATCGGGCGTTCCAGTCGTCGGCGGCCCAGGTATTCAGGGCGCCCATCTGGAGGATCATGCTGAGCGGGACCCAGACGTCAAACGCGGAGCCACCAAACGTGCCGCGGAAATCGGGCGGGGTGACGCCGACGACGGTGAGCGGGTGGCTGTTGATGCGCACCACGCGCCCCACGATGCCCGGATCGGCGCCGAATTGGGTTGCCCACAGCCGGTGACTGATGACCACGATGGGATAGGCACCCGGCGCGTCCCGATCCTCCTCAGGCAGAAATAGGCGACCCAGGAATGGCTTGACCCCAAGCACCGTGAAGTAGTTGGCCGAGACCACTTCCCCCAAGGCCCGGCCGGGATGATCGGACGAGCCGAGAGTGAAAAAGGAAGTGTGCGAAGCGACTACGCCTGAAGCCACGGTCAGGCCCTGCTGGAAAGCGCGGAAGTCCGGATGCGTGCACTGGCCCAGACGTCCTCCGTCAGGGGCAATCCCTTCCAGCGCCATCAACTCACGCGCGTTCCGAACGCCCGTAATCGGCCGCAGCAAGACAGTGTCAATCCAACTGAATACCACCGTGCTCGCGGCGATGCCCAGTCCGAGCGTGATCACAGCCACGGCCGCGAAACCAGGGGCGGCACGCAGGACTCGCCAAGCAAAACGCAGATCCCTCAGAATGTTAGCCATGTTGTCCCATTCGGAGCCACCCGTTGCGACTCGCATGCCAGGGGTGAATCGCGATTAGCCCGGAATCCTAAGGCAGCGATTCTCTCGGGTCAAGCCCTGATCGGGCCCCTCGCGTCGACGGCGGACAAATTGCCCTTGTAGGATGTCCACCAACTCCTCGCCTATTGGCAGGCAACTAAGTTGCCATCCGCATCCAAGTTGTAACAAGCTGCGATTAAAGGGAGTGGGACCCGCTTTCGCACTGTCTTCGCTTCTGAATCGTCCGATTGTGGGATTGTGCCATGCCAATAGCGAACAGCATGAAAGGCATATTTGTCCTTCGTCCATGTCGAATGGCGTGAGTTCGCCTCAGGAAGGGAACTTGCCGGCCGGTTGCTTCCGGGCGCTAAATGTCAGAATGGAGCCAGATACGTCAGGTTGGAAATCCTCAAAACCTGAATCAATCAGGTACTTCTCGATCTCAGGCAATTCGAAGACATGCAGGCCGTGATCCCTGCGCATCCGCGCGAGCACCTGGCGATATCTCAGGACACCGCCGCGACCCGCGGTGAAAGTGAAGACGGCAAGAACCGCTCCCGGCTTCATGACGCGAGCCATCTCGCGCAGAGCAGTCAGCGTATCCGTAAAGAGATGAAGCGAGCCACAGCAGAGCGTGGCGTCGAAGAACCCGTCGGCGAACGGAAGGGCCTCCACTCGAGCACGGGCGAAATTCATGCCGGTGATGCCTTCCTTTGCCGTGTAGGCTGCGCCTTGGCGAAGCATTCCCATGGAGACGTCGATCCCGAACACTTGCTTCGACGGCGAGGCGATCCGCCGGCCAAACGTGCCGGGCCCGCAAGCGATGTCCAGCACCCGGCCCTTCACCGCTTCAACCTTTCCGGCCACCGTGCTGATCAGTTGAGCAAAAGACCGGCTGCGAAATCCACCGAATACCTTCAGGACGACCGGATACCACAACTTCGTTTCGTAAATCCGCGCAATCTGATCGATAAAGCGCATTCTGCGGAGTTCGGGGTCGGCGCTTCGGGATAGTTCTTCGAGAACGAAATCCGGGATACCCTGCCGCATTGGATAGGCTTTGGAACAGGTGGGACAGCGGAGAGCGCCGTCCAATTGCATCAAGTGACTCTTACAAGCAGGGCATACGTAGACTTCGAGTTCGCTGAGCGTGACGGCGTTCATCCATCTCAAACCTCCGAGCGACGCGCCTGGAAGTGAGGATCGGCGACGTTCGCCATTCCCACCCTTATAGCCTCAGTGGCCAGGTCGGTGAATTGAAGGACCTGCGCGGCGCCGGAGAGAGGCAGCCGCCCGCCGATCGCCAGCTTGGCGATCCCATGCACCATGGACCAGGCCAGCAGCGCCAGGGGTAGCCCGGCGCCCTTCGGCAAGCAGCCCGCCGCCTGGCACTCCTGGATGCAGCGGACGAGCGTGCCGAAAGCCCGTTCCCCGGCGGCGTGAGTTTGCTGGTAGGCCGCGAAATGCCAGGGAGCGTCGAACATGACGGTGAAGTGCTGGGGGTGACGGAGGGCGAACTGCACGTATCCGCGGCCGCTGAACTGGAGCCTCTCGAGGGGACTTGAGCCGGCGGCGGCGGCGCGCAGCATGGAATCCGTCAAGCGGTCAAAGCCCTGGGCGGCGACGGCCGCCAGCAACTCCTCCTTGTCGCGGAAATGCCGATACGGAGCGTTGTGGGAAACTCCGGCGCGGCGCGCCACCTCGCGCAAGGTGAAGGCGCTGGGACCGATTTCGCGGATCAAAGCGAGGGAAGCTTCGAGCAAGGCGCGTTTGAGGTTCCCGTGGTGGTAGGGACGTGGTTTCTTCATAGGAAGGGATTATAGAGGAAAGATGTTGACAAGCGCAACATTATTAACGGATAATGTGGCCAGCGTCAACATTCGAGAGGCTGCACCGCTTTGGGAGGTGATTTCATGGCAAGGACTACCGTCGGCTCTTCCTACAAGCAGACCACGCTCCGGGACGACTGGGACGCGATCGTGATTGGCTCGGGCATGGGCGGGCTGGCCACTGCCGCGCTCCTGGCGCGCTACGGCCGCAAGCGGGTTCTGGTGCTGGAGCGCCACTACGTAGCGGGAGGCTTTACCCATGCCTTTCACCGGCCTGGCTACGAATGGGATGTGGGGGTCCACTACATCGGCCAAGTGCAGACCCCGGGCTCCCCGCTGCGCGCCGCCTTTGACAACCTCAGCGACGGCCGCCTCCAGTGGAGCCCCATGCCGGAGGTGTACGATCGAGTGCGGATCGGGGACGGCGAGTACGAATTCCCGGCCGGACGCGAGCGCTTTCGCGAAAACCTCATATCCTATTTCCCTGCCGAGGTCTCTGCTATCGACCGCTATCTCCGGGCCGTGCAGTCATGTGTCCGCAGGGGCAACGCGTACTATGCCGAGAAGGCTTTGCCCCGTCCGATCGCGCGCCTGGCAGGAGCACTCCTGCAAGCTCCCTTCTTGCGCTGGGCGCGACGCACCACGGCGGAAGTGCTGGGCGAGTTGGGGATGAGCCGGGATCTCAAGGCGGTCCTGACCGCGCAGTGGGGCGATTACGGTCTACCCCCTGCGGAAAGCAGCTTTGCTGCGCACGCCACCATCGCTGAACACTATTTCGAGGGCGCGAGTTTCCCCGTCGGAGGAGCGCCAAGCATCGCGGCGAGTATTGCGCCGGCCATCGAAGCCGCCGGCGGCCGGATTGTATTCAGCGCCGAGGTTCGTGAGATTCTCCTTGACAGCGCCCAACACGCCGCCGGCGTCCGCATGCAAGACGGCCGCGAGTTTCGAGCACCCATTGTCGTAAGCGATGCGGGAGCGTGGAATACGTTCGCTTCGCTGCTGCCGCCCGGAGCCCCAGGCGTTGCTTCAGCTCTCAAAGAACTGCGCGGCTTGCCGCCCTCGAAGGCGCACCTCTGCTTGTATGTGGGTGTGCAGGGAAGTGCGGCGGAGTTAGGACTGACCGGAACGAACCTCTGGGTCCACCCCACGCCCGATCACGAAGCCAACTTGACTCGCTTCGCGCAGGACCCCGCCGCCCCTTTGCCGTTCATGTTCATCTCGTCTCCTTCCGCGAAGGATCCGAACTTCGAGCGGCGGCATCCCGGCTGCAGTACCCTGGAAGTGATCACTCCCGCACCTTACGACTGGTTCGCGACCTGGGAAGACACTCGCTGGAAACACCGGGGCCAGGATTACGACGAGTTCAAGCAGAGCCTGGCCGACCGCCTGCGTCGCGGCTTGGAGGAACACGTGCCAGGGATCCGCGGGAAAATCGAAATCGCGGAATTGTCTACACCGCTTACCACGCGCCACTTCATGAATTATCAGCGTGGCGAGATTTATGGGGTCAGTGCGGTTCCAAAGCGGTTTCAACTGCGTTGCCTGACGCCGCGAACCGCCGTACGGAATCTCTATCTGACGGGCCAGGACGTGGCCATGCTGGGCGTTTCAGGAGCGCTCTTCGGCGGAGCCGTGGCGGCTTCAGCCGTCTTGGGCCGAAACCTCGTGTCAACGCTCACGAAACCGCTCTGGGCCAGCAAGGCGGCGGCCTAGTTCAGGCTGAAAGCATACCTCTCAGGAAACCTGTCCTCTGTGCAAGCCGACTGCCGTACGCTGCTCGGCTCGACGTGACGCCGTGAACCTCTCAAGGCCGGATTTATGATGCAAGCCATTCGAACTCAGCTTGACAATGACGCGGCCAAGCGTCACGCATGGGCTCGGGCCTCAGCGGCGACCATCTCCTCACATTAGGCGGAAAGGACGTTACAGATGCGTTCTCGCATTTACAGCAATCGCAGGGAAATCTCATGGCCGATGGCATCGCAGGGCTCACGACGTTAACGTTGCTGGCCACTGCCTCGGCGAGAGAGTTTCGCGACCTATTCACTGGGAAGTGAAAAGGGGATTTCGTTACAGTTCACTAATTAGATGCTTTTTCTGCACCAAAAGCAGGTGTTGTCTGGGTCGGCTTCTGTAACTTGCTTATTCTGCAGTGGTTATGGTACGCCAGGGGTGATTCGAACACCCGACCCCTTGCTTCGTAGTCATGCGCGCTGCCGAAAAATCTACCCGAATTCCTCCACCGCATCGAGATCTCGCGGCCGACCTTGCTCAAGATGGACAGGAGTTTACTCCTGTCTGCGCATGGTCCGTTTCCGTGAATGAGTCCCGAGTCTCGACCGTCTGGACTATTAAGTACTTTCCGCAGAGCTTATTGCAACGACGCCACTCCGACGGCCGTGCCACGCTTCGGCCCATCGTTCTCCAGCAGAGTGGAAAAGCGGTCGTGACATCTCGCAAGCGGAACTATGTGGTCGCACCGGCGGAGTTTTAGCACAGTCGCACCAAATTAACTGGGTTGTCGCACAGTTTCGCTTCTCTCTAGCGTACAACCTGGGCTACATTAATTGTAAGTTATTGATGCGCTGCGGGATATGGTGGACCTGGAGAGGTTCGAACTCTCGACCTCATGACTGCCAGGAAACCAATCACTTTGCATTCTATCCATCCTTTCACATGTTTTCCATGGCCTTAGACCAATTCGGGGCGTCTGCCCGATGAAATCCGATTACCGTCTCGTCGCATCGCTCCTGAGTGCTCGGGAATAAATTCGCACAATGCAGCGTCCGGCTGAGTAATCTTCCGGCTACTACTCTCGACGGCGAGCACTGCCATTATTGAGGTATAGTCAGTGGATTTGGATCTTGCCTCGATCCAGACCGCGAAGAGTTCCTTCGATGTCTCTTAGGGTTTCAAGCATCCCCTTCGCCTCATAATTCCGCGCTTCAAGCTCTTCGGTGAAATCAGGGTCGGAAGGATACAGGAACTCGACGTAATCTCGTTCGTCCAGGTCCAGGATGAACTGGCGGACGTTCTCGAGGCTCACCTGCGTCCGGCCTTCGAGAAGGGCAATGATTTCAGACTTCGTGTTGGATTCGTTTTGCATATTCACTCTCCCTCGGATGCGACCTCAGGCGAATCGGCTGCCTCGCCCAGCCGCGCCTTTAAGGCTCGAAGCCAGACGCGCGGATTCGATCCGTGAACGACGCGCCCTAGGAATCCCAGCCGGTCCGCCATGTTGGCACGATTCTGTCGGATTGCCTCCTTCGTGGCGGCGACGTAAACAGCCAGGAAGGCTTCGATGCTCTGTGGCTTGGAAAACAGGTACGTCGCATGACCCAATTGCGGTGTCTCAACCGCGATCGATCTGGGGAGATCGAAGATATACTCGCCGCGGAAGAGGTAGAGCCGACGCGCCCGCCGGCCGAGCTGCTGGTAGAAGAACTCATCGTAATCGGGCTGCCAGCTGATCTGAGCGACGTCGAAGTCTCCGGGCAAACCAAGGTCCCAACAGAGGCTGCTTAGTTGTTCCCTTTCCATTGGCTCACGCTCGATCCGCGCACGAATTTGGCGCAAGGCGTCCGAAAACTGGCCAAACTGATGGTAGCTCTTGCGGGCTGCTTCAATCTGCTCAGCGATGTTGGCGGGAACCTTCACGTGGATGCGGCTCGGCAAAGCGGTCTCCCACTTATTCAGGCTCCATTGACCGTTCCGGCGCTGGTACATGCCCGTCTGGACGAAGGTTCCCTGTAACTCGACCTTGGCTCCCAGCAGGTGTCGCCACCGGTTCCAGGAGGCATCCCAAATGATCGTCATGGCGGAATGGTCGAGTGTGACTTCGAGCTTCCGCCGGACATCACGGTAAACGGCATGATCATCGTAGAAGTCAAAATTCCGTAGCGGCGCGTGGAACCGGCGCTCCTGTAGTTCGGGCTGAA
>JBEKMN010000119.1:0-13174 GCA_050008495.1 Terriglobia bacterium
TGACCGGTGATGGCGGGCAAGGCGGCCATCGTGCACCATCCGAAGATCCACGCAACATTGCCGACGCCGCCGCGCAGGACCGGCACAGACTCGAACAGCACCGCCAGGGCCCCCGTTACCACCATCGCCGGCAGAGCCAACAAGAGGAAAGGGGAGATCAGAGCCCAAAGGTCAACGTGCGGGTCTTCCGCCACCACGAATTGCATGACCACGGAGGCCAAGGCCAGCACCCCAACCTGCACACTGAGAACCGTGGAATTGCTGAGCCACTTGCCCAAAAGGTAGACGGCGCGTGTAAGCGGCGTGGCAGCCAGAATCTCTCCCACACGGGTGGCGCGATCCCGCTCGATCGCATTCTTCACCACGTAGAAGCCGACCAACGAGAGGAAGAAGGAGGCCACCATGGCCATGTTCGCGCCGATCCAGGCCGAGGTGTAGACGCCGCGGTAATCGCCGAGCCGCAAGGCGATCTTTCCCGTGGCCGCGGCGTAGCCGAGGTAGACGGCGAAGAGCAGCGTCACGAGAAAACTGTACCGCCGCACCCGCTCGAGGAAATCAGCTCGAGCAATATGGTAGACGGCGCGAATGTTCACGACGCGCCTCCGAGGGAGGCTGTTTGGTTGCGGCGGGCCGCGAGAGCGCTGAGGTAGGCGTCCTCGATCGTTGGCTCAACAGGGCGCGCCGACGCCGCCGGGGCATGGTCCGCCACGACGCGGGCGTGGACTCCGTCGCTGCGGTGTGCGGTGTTGCTGACCAGATAGCTCTTACGAAGTTCGCTGAGCTCCGAACTGGGTATCACAATCTCCCATACGCGGCGATCGACCGATTGCAGGAGTGCTTCCGGGGCGCTATGCACGACGAGCCCGCCATGATCGATTAGCGCAATGTCGGTCGCCACCGCTTCCACATCGGAAACGATGTGGGTCGAGAGAATCACAATGCGCTCTCCGGAAAGCTCCGAGAGCAGGTTGCGAAACCGAACGCGTTCTTCCGGGTCGAGCCCGGCGGTCGGCTCATCGACGATTAGCAACTGCGGGTCGTTCAGCAAGGCCTGGGCAATGCCCACCCGCTGCCGCATGCCTCCGGAAAATCCCCCCAGGGGCCGCCGCGCGGCGTCCGTGAGATTGACCAGTTCGAGCAACTCGGTGATGCGCTTCCGTGCCGCGGAAGCGTCGATGCGCTTTACCGCCGCCAGGTATTCAAGAAACTCCACCGCATTCAGGTTCGGATACACGCCGAAGTCCTGAGGCAAATAGCCCAATACGGACCGCACCTTGTCCGGGGACTTCGCGGCATCGGCGCCGTCCCAGATCACTCGGCCCTCCGTCGCTCGCGTCACCGTTGCTAGGATGCGCATGAGAGTGGATTTGCCGGCGCCGTTCGGCCCCAGCAGACCCAACACTCCCCGGCCAAGCGTCAGACTGAATCCACGCAGCCCCCAGACCTTGCCTTTGTAGAGTTTGCCTACGCCCTCAATAATGAGCTGCATTCGCGTCTCCTGATTCGCACCTGATTATACGCATCCTTGTGCCTTTAGGTTCCCGCCGGCTGGGGCTTGGCCAAGCGTCACTGCGGCTGGTAGCGCCCCGACCTGTCGGGGCACTTGGCGACCTGAACGTCGGCGCTGCGTCCAGCATAAGACAGATGCCGGCGAGCCTTGGCATTGTGAATCGTCAACGCCGGTGTTATATTAGAATATAATCGAAAGGAATGACGATGCACAGAACGAATCTCCGCAAGGTGGGCGGATCAGTGATGCTGGCCGTGCCGCGCGCCGTCCTGGATGTCCTCCACTTGGGGCCGGGAGCAAGCGTCGGCATCAGGGTGGAGCGCGATCGGTTGGTGGTGGAACCGCACAAGCGTCCCCGCTACACCCTGGACGAACTGCTTGCGCAATGCAACCCCAAGGCCCGGCGCACCAAAGAAGAAAGGGAATGGCTCACTGACAAACCTGTGGGTGGAGAGCTAATCTAATGCGGCGCGGCGAAATCTGGGTGGTGGGACTTGATTCGGCTGAAGGGCACGAACAAAAGGGCCGGCGCCCGGTCTTGGTCATCTCGCCCGACGCTTTTAACCGGGTCACCAAAGTGCCCGTGGTCCTCTCTATCACCAGCGGCGGGAGTTTCGTTCGAACGGCCGGGTTTGCGGTCTCCCTGGCCGGGGCTGGCACCAGGACAGCCGGAGTTATCCGCTGCGACCAGCCCCGCGCGCTGGATCTCGGCGCTCGCAAGGGAAGAAGGCTGGAGAGTGTGCCGGATACCGTCATGGATGAGGTTCTGGCGAAGTTAGCGACCATCCTCGAGTGAGCCTAGAACCTGCGTCAGTAGCACAGCCACTCTTGGCTGTGCGGGAAGAGAAAGTTTGTGACAAGGTTCAGCACAGGCAAGAGTGCCTGTGCTACCCGGGAGGTGGAATCATGACGAGGACTCTCTATCTGGCAGTCTCGATGTTGCTGGCGGCCTTGCCCGCGTTCGCAGCGGATCAGTCGCCCCCGGACGTCGTGACCGTCACCAGCGAAATCAAGCGCGTCGTGCTAGTGCGCTTGAAGTACAACACGGATCTGTTGGACGGCTTGCAGCAGGCAGTGAAAAACGAAAAGATCAAGAACGCGGTGATCCTGAGCGGTGTCGGATCAGTCACCCGATATCACGTTCATGCCGTGAGCAACACCACCCTTCCGGCAAAGCTGGCCTATACCGAGCGTGCAGCTCCCATGGATCTGATCGCCGTCAATGGGTACGTGCTGGGCGGCCGAATCCACGCACATATCACCATGACGGACGACCAAAAGGCTTTCGGCGGCCACCTGCACGAAGGAACCACCGTTTTTACCTTCGCCATCGTTGCGCTCGGCGTCCTCGACGACAACGCCGACCTCAGCCGCTTCGATGATTCGGCTTGGCGATGAGCCGGCCGCTGATCGTCGGCGCGTAGCCGGACCCGCCGAGTGATCTGCCAGCCTGGGGCGGTCACCAGAGGGTAGTTACCAGTTGGGCCTCACCGATAGTGGCATCCTTGGTTAACAGCGTAATGCTGTCTCCAAGGGACTGAATGTGGAGCGCACAGCCGACAATCAACCGGTCATGCATCTCGGGCAACACTGTGGCCTTGAAACTCTCCTGAAATACCTCCCAGGTCAAGGGGAAGATCGAAATGCGAGGGTCAGAAAGAACTGATCTGAGCAGATCGGGTACTTCGGGGATAGACGTGCGTCCGTGCCCGACAATGTAGGCTGCTTCGGCGAGCGCAATGATAGGCAAGACGAGGCTACTGAGCGGGTCGTCGATAACTCGTTTAGCGTTCGCCCCAAGGCGTGGATTACCCTCCAGGTGCCACACTATTGCGTGTGTATCGAGAACGTATTTATGGGCCATTCATCTCTCGGTCCTGCGGCGGCCACTCTGCGATGGTGAAATCCTCCTCCGTCGACATTTTCCCGTCTCGGAATTCGCCGTAGGTGAGTAGCCGCGATTCGGCTGGCCGACCCGTCGTGATCAGGGTGTCAACAACGATGCGGATCAGCTTCAACCGCTCCTGGGGAGAGAGGTCCTGAATCTCGGCGACGATCTTCTCAACGCTCGTCTGTCCCATAAACCACCTTCAGGCCAATGCACTTTAAGAGCCCTGCGCGTTCCTCAATTATCCTACCGCATTTGCCGAGGCCACTCAACATAGGGTTGTCGTTCACGGGCGGATATGCCAGGTTTTGGTACGCCCGGCACAAGGCAGAAGAGATAGCGAGGCATGGCACGCGCTCCCTAACGTTCGGCTCTTTATACGCCTTCGTGATGAGCATTACAAGCGACAGAGCGTCGTTTTCTGTTCATCGATAGGAGTGGAGTTCAGGGCCGACCGCATTGGAGAAATTGTAATTGCCGCGGCGATCGTCGTTAATCGTCCAGAACATGGCGCCGATCAAGCTGGGGTACCCGCCGGGTGCATGCAACTTGTACTGGGTTCCGGCGGGAGCCCTGCCGGTGATGAGGTAGTCCATCGCCTCGGTAACTTCGGTTGGCGTCGCGTCTCCGGTGAGGAAACCGACGGCAATCTTGCTCGCGGGCAGAGGTGGAAAGAACTCTTCGCCCCCAACCTTGAACCCTTGCAGCAGAAGTTCGGTCATGGCGGCGTGATAATTTACTGTGCCGGGCTGATAGATTTCACCATCCAGGCCTTCCAGAGGCGGCGTGTTGTAATCCTGCACATCAATGAAGGTGAGAATATCGCGGATGGCATAGGTGATGGGCAGATAAGAGCCGAACTGGCCTCCGTAGCTTGGGTAACCGGAGGGAATCTGAGTCCCTTCCGGCACCAGGCTGATCATGAAGCCAGGCCCGAAATGCTCCCGCAACTGGCGCAGGCCGGCGATGAGATTCACGACGGATGGCGTGGTGGGATTCTTGAAGTTCGTATCTCCGGGGGCGAGGTTGAGAGACGGACTCTCGAAGTCTAGATCGATGCCGTCGAGGCCGTAATCAGCGACGATGCGCGTGACCGAGGAAACGAAATTCGAAACGCTCTGCGGGCCGTCGAGCGAGACGTACACGCCGCCGCCACCGAGCGAGATCATCACTTTCTTCCCTTGGCTCTTCAGGTAGGCGATGTCGGCTTTGAACTGCTCGGTTTGGTAGCCGCCGGGCGTGTGGAACGTCAGGGTCCCTTCCGGCGCATTCTTTTCCGGCGTGGCAAAAGCAACGATGATTACGTCCCACTGCGGCGAGATCGCGCGGAGCGGCAAACCGGATCCGGGGCCGCCATAGCCGGCCCAGTATCCAATAAGCCAATGGCCGTTCGGCGAGCTGCTCATCGGGGCTGGACTAGCGGTGGGCTGGGGGGACCCGCCACGCCACCTGCCGCGCGCCGGGCACGGTTTGGCAGGCTCAGCGAGCGCCTGCGCATCGGGAAAGCTGTAGGCTTTGCCGAGTCCTTCCGCGGCGCCGGTGTACCAGGGAAGCAGGGCAACGTTCTGAAGGTGATAAACCGCTTGACGTGCCCTGGCGACGAAGGCTTTCGAGGCGGGAAAATTGTTCTTGGGATTCGTGTCGGTGGGCTCGAGAAGGAAATACGCGCTGGCGACGCGCGTGCCTCCGCAGGCGCCCTGGTCGCCCGGCCGCATGGAGGCGGGACGCAGCCATCCAGGAAAGGCGTTTCCCGGGCCTTTCGTGTTGTCGCCACCCAGCAGCGGATCGTGCAGTGGATCGTTGATGAACTCGCCGAGTTGCTGGGTGAGCGGCTGCACGTCGGCGTCTTCGACAACGGGTGGGGCGGCGCTGAGATAAGAACCAAGCACGAAGGAATTACCTGTAGCAGAATCGACGCCGTGCGTTCCCCACGCGCAGCACTCCGTGGCATCCGCGTCAGCGTAGTATGTCGTGTTGTGCGTCACGGCAATGACGAGCTTGCCTTCCTGCTTGGGAATCTGCCGGAAGAGTTCTTTTTGCAGGAACATGACGTCCACGACGGCGAATGATGCGCCGCTCTGCTTCGAGGTGAGAACATAGCCGTAACCGGCAGGAACGGCGATCTTCACCGGATTCACTTCCGGCTTGGCCAGCAGCGTGTGCCACCCGCTTGCCGAGGGGAAGGTGGTGCGCAGCATCGCGTCCGCATATTGCGTATTGCCGCCGGAGGGAAAGTCAAACTTGGAGAAGATGGGCGAGCCAACCAGGCCCGGCACGTCTGGGGCTGCGTCCATGACGAAAGGCTTGCCGCCGGCCATTCGAGTCTCGAAGGAGAGCGCGATAGGAACGAGCACGGTGGGAATGTTGGTGACGCCGCCTTGCGACGGGTCGCGTCCGGCCAAAGTGTAGGTGCCCGTGCCGACCGTGCGCTGGAACGTGGGGACCGTTCCCTGTGCGCGAGCCAAAGGCAGCGGCAGGGCGAGGAGAAAGAGCAAGCTGAGGGATTTAACTCGCATATCCTGGACTCGCAGTGGATGTGGTGCGGGCGTCTCGCCCGCGCTAGGCAGTGTATTCCAGGCGTGGCCGCCACGGCAACTGGGTCTCGAAGAGTGTAGGGGGGCGGCTTGCCGTCCCCTTCGTGCGGGCCGGGGCAGGGCAAGCCCTACCCCTACGGCGGTTAAGGGGCGGTCATCGGGGGGCTTCCGTGCTTGCAGCTCAAGGTCTTGTCAATCGCCGGGTGGTCTCGGAAATCTGGAGCAGCGAGCGGAGGGCCTCATTCACCGCCGCGGAAGTGCGGAACGCCTTGGCCACATCGGGCTCCAAGATCGCAACATTTGCGCCCTCCCTCATGATGCGACGGTAGTACTTGCCACGGACGGCTTTAGAGTAATCGAAATTGTATTCGGGGCGCAGGTCATCTCCTTGCACCCGGGTCTTCCCCTTCATGACGCTACATTGCCTCCTGCGGCTGCACCGGCACGATCTGCGCCACGCGTGCCATGACTTTCTTGTTTTGGGCCGCCTTCTTCAGGTCGTAATCGGCTTGGAGGCGCATCCAGAACTCGGGAGTGCTGCCCAGTAGGCGCGAGAGCTTCAGGCACATGGTTGCGGACAGGGGCTTCCGCTCGGCCAGGATGTCATGAACCATCTGACGCGACACGCCGAGTGCTCTCGCCGCAGCCGTCACCGTCAGACCAACCTCAGGAAGGATATCTTCCCGGAGAATTTCGCCCGGATGTACAGGTGGCAGTCCATTTCTACGCTCCAATGTTTCCTCCCTAATGGTAGTCTTCAAGATCGACATCCTCCGCGTTTTCGCCTGACCAGGAGAAGGTGATGCGATAGTTCCCGCTAACTCGCACCGACCACCTCTCCGGGCTGCCGTGCAGGCGATGAAACCTGTACCCGGCCACGTTCATCTCCTCCGGCTGTGTCGCCACTTCTAGCGACTGAAGAATGCGTACGCACTTCCTGACAGACTGGGCTCCGATCCGGTGCGTCTTGCCCGTGAAGTAGATTTCCTCCAGCCCCTTATGCCGGAAGCTGCCAATCATTTTTCAACTGTAGCTGCAAGAACCGATAATGTCAACTGTTTAGTTGACACTTTGTTTCTGGAAGGCCGGCGCCTCACTCCGCAATGCTTGCTCCACGGAAAACCACAAGAGTGGAAAGCAGGCCTGCGCTACGCTTTGACTGCCCAGTGCAGGCCTATGCCGCCAAGAACATAAGAGTGTGCGTCGACAGGCGCATACCCCATCCGGCGCAACAAGGAGGAGAAATCTTCGAGTGTAATGAAGCCTCGCAGAGAATGCGGAATATAAGTGTACAAGCGAGGACGGCCGTGCAGCAGCAAGCCCCAGAAAGCGCCCTGGGCGTAGAGATAACCGAGATAGAGCGCGCGCCAAAGTCGATGAGCGGGCAGAAAGAAATCCAGGCTCACCAGCATGCCGCCCCGCCGGGTGACGCGGCGAATCTCTTGAATCGCGGTGTTCAAGTCGGGGAAGTTGCGCAGGCCGTAGCCAACAAAAACGCAATCGAAGAGGCCGTCGGGGAAGGGAAGGACCACAGCATCGGCGCAGACCGCCTTACAACCACACCGCCCTCGCGCCGTCTCCAGCATCGCTCGGGTGATGTCGGCGGCGACGGCCGTTGCGGTCGGCAGCGATTGAAGAACGAGTTGAGAAAAGTCGCCGGTGCCGCACGCCAGATCCAAGACCAACGCGCCGCCCGGCAACGCCGCCTTGCGGACGGCAGTCCGCTTCCATCGACGATCCATACCGTAAGAGAAGACGCTGGTGACAAAGTTGTATCGAGGAGCGATAGCTCCGAACATCTGGCGCATCAGTCGCCGGTCGGATTTTTCCGCTGGAATGCTCATTTGCTTTTGAAATCGTACCACTGCTGCGCCGGCGATGTCGCAGTCATTCCCGCGACAGCGGGAATCCAATTTGCAAGCCGGGAAAAGACCCCTCACCCGTCACGCTTCCCGATGAAGTGCATCGGGACAGCGCGACACCCTCTCCCCACGGGAGAGGGCTGTTGTACTGTGTTGGATTGGGTTACTGAAAACTGAAAACTGAGAACTGAAAACTGAGAACTGAGTACTGAGAACTGAGAACTGAGAACTGAGAACTGAGAACTGAGAACTGACAACTCACTGCGTGATTCGCGTACCCGCCATGCCCTGCAATGCTTCGGGATCGTTTTCGGCGACGACAGCAGTGGGCATAGCCGTCTCTCAGGAAAGCAAGGCCAGAAGCATCGCCTTCTGAATGTGCAAGCGGTTCTCGGCCTGGTCATAGACAATGGAACGAGGTGAATCCATGACATCGTCTGTCACTTCCTGGCGGCGGCGCGTCGGCAGGCAGTGCATGAAAAGCACTTGAGGCCCCGCGTTGCGCAGCAGTTCGGAGTTTACCTGGTAAGGGCGAAAGACGCGCATACGCGTGTCGGCTTCGTCCTCCTGGCCCATGCTGATCCAAACATCGGTGTAGACTGCGTCCGCGCCCGCCACAGCTTCCAGGGCATCGTGAGTGAGCGTAATGTCCCCGCCTTCGCGTTTGGCGTCGGCCACGACGGAGCGATCCGGTTCGTAGCCCGCCGGCGTGGCGATGCGCATGCGCACGCCCAGCCTTGCGGCGCCATAGATGAGGGAATGAGCCACGTTGTTGCCGTCGCCCACCCAGGCGAGGGTTTTCCCCTGTAAGGGGCCTTTGTGTTCGAGCAGCGTAAAGTAGTCGGCCAGCGCCTGGCAAGGATGCTCGAAGTTCGAGAGAGCATTGATGACCGGGATCGAAGCGTGGGCGGCAAACTCCATCACGGTTTGATGGGCGAAGGCGCGGATCGCCACCGTATCCACCCAGCGCGAGAGATTCTGCGCCAAGTCTTTCACCGACTCGTGCTTCCCCAACCCCACATCCTGCGGGCCGAGGTAAAGCGCCTTCCCGCCCAGTTGCTCCATGCCGACCTCGAAGGTCACACGCGTCCGCAGGCTGGGCTTCTCAAAAAGCATCGCCAGGGTCTTGCCCTCGAGCGCGTGCTTGAAACGCCCCGGTTGGGCCTTCACCACCTTGCCCAGCTTGAGCAGGTACTCAGTCTCCCCGGGAGCCAGATCGTGCAACGAGACCACGTGCCGATGGGCGAGCGTGGAAGGCCGTGCAGGCAATGGGGTCTCCTTATTAACCCGGGTTACAACCTTGAGTCTGCGCATGGATGAGTCCTTTCTTTCCCTTTGACCATCGTTGTGCCGAAGGCACCTTGGAGTGCGGCGGCTTGACGCCGCCTTCGGATCGACGCGGCGCCCGCACTCACCCGAGGCGCCAGTGCTGCAACTCGGTCATTGACCCTCCGCTTCAGCAGAGAATTCGGTCCCCGTACTTCGAAGGCGGCGTCGAGCCGCCGCACTCCAAGGCGCTTCGCGCGCCACAGCGCCACCACGCGGAAGGCAGGGTCGTCACGGAACACGACGTTGAAATTGTGGAAGTCCCTGCCTGCTGCACCAAGAATGAGTACCTTTTTCATGGCCTGTGCCTCAAACCGCAGTGACAAGTTACTAGTGACGAGTGACGAGACTACCTCCATGGCATCGAACTGCCTTCACCATGAGAGTTGCATGGAGCAAGAGGCTGGCCAAGTCTGTAACATTCGCCGAATCGGTAGCGTAACTTGTTAGTTTTAAACGCGTTAGAGGTGTAGAGGGGATAGGGTCTAAAGAGTTTATGCCGGGATTTGGGGGTTATTACACTGCTTCTTTATGTCCCCAACTCATTGTATCGATATACGAACCATGCGGCTGATGGTGAGGCGGACGGCCTGAATAACAGGCCGGTGCCGCGGTTCTTATCTAATCTTCCGGGTAAACATCTCGACCAACACCGTCGCGATCGACGCGGCTGCCTTAGGTGAGATTCTGCCCAATTTACGGACCAGTCGTTGCCGGTCGACGGCGCGGAGCTGGTCAAGCGCCACCTGCCCATGCTTGCCCTGAAACGTGAGCGCCACGCGCGTCGGATAAGGTCTCTCGACGGTGGTCATGGGGGCGATAATGACGGTCCGCAGGTGGCGGTTGCTTTCGTCCGGTGAGACAACCAGGCAAGGGCGAGTTTTCTGGATTTCCGCCCCCTGCGTTGGATCCAGAGTTACCAACCAGACCTCGTCCAAGCGCGGGGAGTCGCCTACCATTGCCACTCCTCCCGATCGAATTGATTGGCGGGGGCGTCGAGGAACAGTTCATCGTGAACGGAAGAGCCGGCGGCGCGGAAAGCTTCCTCCCAGCCCTCGCGCGGCGCGCGAGCCCGTGCGATCACTAGACGATGGTCTTCGATCTGAAGTTCAACCGTGTCATGGAAGCCGCACTCCTCGAGGATGGGCTTGGGGATTCGGATACCTCGTGAATTTCCCACTCGTACAATTTCAACCTTCATGGCCGTTATTTACCTCGTGCTTACATTGTAGTTACACCAAGGGCCTTTGGCAAGGGGCAAAGACAGAGTGAGGTAGCGCAGACTTTGTGCCGTTCAAAGTCAGCGGCTCTTAGCATGGTAAAGGCCCACTGTTTGTGAACATGCGGCTACGGCGATCAAAGCCCAGAACCGCGAGTCGCGGCACGGGGAAAGCCGCAGACTCCCCAAGATGCGAGAGTCTGCGCTACCCTGCTCTGCGGCTTTTCTAGCGAGCGCGCGGAACCGTCCTCGGCGCGGGTGTCATATCCCGGCACAAGCCGCAGAGGAGGGCAAAAGGCGCCCGCGTGGGCGCTAGAAACTCGCGGGTCGGTCATGCTATCATTAAGTTACGGACCGTGAAGCTATTAAACTTTCCTCGATTGCGCGCCCGTGCAGTGGGTCGGCCCCTAGGTGAGTTGCTATTGCTCGTTTTGTGCCCAACTCCGGGCGTCCTCTTTTCTTGGCCCCAACAGCAACCCCAGCCTCCCGCGAGCGAGGCCCCACTTCTGATAGAGCAGGTCAAGAAGACGGTTGTTTTTATCCATGGCAGCTATGTTGAAAACGGAGCTCAGAAAGATTGGGATGGTACGGCATTCTTCATATTTCAGCCCGACCCTCTTTTGGAAAAAAAGGGCGTCGTTTGGCTGGTCACGAACAAACATATGTTGAGGCCGCCGGCACTTGGCGGAGGATGGGGGCCGTTCTTCAAAGAGATCACCGTTAGAGCCAACACGTCGGAGGCCGCACCTGAACACGGTCACTTTGTAGATGCCCCCCTTCGCGTGACCGATGATGCAGGCAACCTTCTATGGTGTACTGACCCCGACGATTCAGTAGATCTGGCGCTAGATCGAGTGGGGCCTGATGAAAAAATGCTTGACGTTGAGACTTTTCCCACTGACCTATTCGCGACGACTGACGTGTTCAAGAAGTTTAAGATTAACGAAAACGACGAAGTCCTGTTTGCTGGCCTCTTCGCACCATATCGCGGCATCAGGCGGAATTTCCCGATAGTGCGGCACGGGAAACTAGCACTCGTCACGGACGAGCGCATTCCTGTCGACCCCAGAAATCCCAATCTAACTGAGGAGCTGATCTTGGCAGAGGTGACCTCATTCGGAGGTAATAGCGGGTCCCCTGTGTTCTTGCGGGTGGGTGGTATCAGGGAAGGTGCACAGATCGTTCTCGCTGGGTACTCATATTACCTCTTGGGCGTGATGCAGGGCTTTTTTCCCAGGGGACGGATGTCGCCCTTGATGTGACCCCGCTCCTTCGGGGAACTGTGGCGCAGAATAGTGGCATTGCCGCTGTCATTCCAGCCGAACGGATTCTCAAGATACTTCAGACTCCGCGCGCGAGGGCGAAAACATTGCTTGCCATTGCCAACACCTATTTGCAGGATGGGAAATACGCCGATGCTGACCGGTTCTTCAACGAATCAATTAGAATGTCTGAGCAGGCCGTTGGCGTCAGTCACCCTGACGTTGCCGATTCTTTAGAAGGCTATACCATCCTCCTGCGGAAACAGAATCGAGTTTCCGAGGTTGCGAAAGCAGAAGCCCGCGCCCGAGAAATTCGGGCCAAGAACAACCCCACAAGAGTGCCGCAATAAGCGTGAGTCTTGGCTGGCGGACGGCGAAACCGTGCGGGTCGCTGGGCTCTGATTCGTCAAGAGCGCAGAGCTTCGCGCCAGCAGTGTACCTCCGCGCTATTCCTGAAGGCCAGGTGAGGCCTCCAAGGGTTTTTGACGGCGCGTGAGCGCCCGGGCTGCGAGCACCAATTCTTTAAAGACCCGCGCCTCGAAGGGTGAGCTTGCCCCGGTCTGGTCCTGCAATTCGGGCAAGAGATCGGTCAGACCCCGATAAATCTGTTCCATATCTTGTGGCGTAGGCTGAGACCTGAGCCGGACGAAGGCATTGCACAGTTGCGTAAAGACGCCGCGCGCGTTGCCATTGTGGATATAGACATCGGTGCCGCTGATGTCGCTGAGGGATTTCTCAGCTCGCCGCAGCACAGCTTCGAAGACAAACCACGTGTGGTTAGGCCGCTTCAGCTTTTGCCACGAGACCGCGAGCCCGAGTTCGAACGGCATATTGAAGCGCGGGGTTCTGGGTGGGTGAGGGTGAAGCTCCACTCTGGACAGGTCGTGCAGGGAATAGGCGCAGCTCCGGATCAGGGCCAGGATCCGGTCCAGTCGCCTCTCCCCACCTGGAATTTCCAGCGTGGCGCGAGGCATTAAGCCGAAGGCGCTGGCACCCGCAATATAAGCAAGGTACAACTTGGTAAAAGACGAGTCGTAGGGGATGTTGAGAAAGAGACTTTCTTTTGCGCGCGGCAAGTCTTTAATGGTGCCGGCCGTTGCGCGGCCGCGCACTCTCCCGCTTATTGCCGGACCGCAGTTTAAAAACAGGACCCTTCGCCAGCGCCTCGTAGTGCTTTTCTACCAAACGCTCGATTTCCTTCCCACGCTCCACCGAGACCCCTAGCGTCTTGGCGACTTTACGCATGGACGGGAACGGCGTTTCGATTACGACTGCCACGGTAAGACCTCCCAACTGCTCCAAGTTTATAGGTTTCGGCCCGCTGGGACAAGTAGATTCGCGTGAGCTTATATTACTCCCAGAGTCCTCGAAGGGCGAGAGCTAAAAGCGGCTCTGCTGGCCTTTGGCCTAAATATGCAGGTTCTTGCATATATGTGTCAAAATGCTACATTTTCGGCCTTGTTTACCACTTGAATAACACTTTCAACCCTCTGATTCCATTGCAATAAGAATTTATTTTTGCATTATTCTCAGCTTTTCCCACTCTCTCATTTTCATCTGATAGCCTGGAAGA
>JBEKMN010000012.1:0-72556 GCA_050008495.1 Terriglobia bacterium
GCGCCCTGGAAATGGCCTTGGTGGAAGGCATCGCTCTGCTGCTTTGCAAGCAGGCGCGGCTGGACCGCTCGGAACTGGCCGTGCAGGTCTCGAACCTCCACCACCACGATCTGGAGCGCGACAAGCTATCCATCAAGGTGGGACACCTCAACAGCGACGCGGTGGAGCTGGAGGTGCGGGAAAAGGGCCTGCGCCGCTTCCTGGACTCGCCCGGGAAGTTCGAGCAGGTGCTGGGCTTTCTGACCAGCCTTTTGGCGATGATCGACAAGAACGAATTCGGTTACGAGATGAGGGAAGCGCTGATCGCTCTGTACGGAAGCGACTTCACCCTGCGGGGCGTGAAACTGGACGAGTTCCGCTACGCGCTCGCGAAGATGCCGCCGGGGGAGGCCCTCGAGAAGGCCAAGAACGACATGACGGGCTGGGTGGCGGAAGAGATCGCGGACGTGGGGCGGGAATACGAGCTGTACCTGCACGAGCACGTGGAGAACACGCGGGCGGCGCGCATGGCGGCGACGGCGCCCTCGCAATCCCAGTGGGCGATCATCATCCGCCAGCAGAACTCGCTCGCCCGGCAACTGGAACGCAAGATACGCTTGCTGATGGAGTTGCAGCGGGAGCGGAAGAGCGAAGCGCAACTTCTGGAGAGCCTGGAAGCGTCATCCCCGCCGGATCCGAGCGACCCGCAGGACGGCGCAACGCGGGTGCAAAGCTGCCGCCCTAGAACCCGCACCCCGGCGGCTTCACACCCTTCCGCGACGGGGATGGCGCAGACCTCGTCTTGTGAGGTCTGCGATGTCCCGAAGGGACAGGCTGGAACGGGCGATTCAATCCAGCCGTTCCCCGGGGAATTCGGCGCCGTCCGGCACGAGGAGCGGGCGATAACGCCAATTGCCGGCGGAACGGCAGCGCTGCTCATCTGGCTCGGCGCGGTCCTCGCCGCCGCCTTCAAAAACATTAAAAATCGTGGGAACGAACTCAAAGATTTATTGCAAGGACAGGGGATAACTGAAATAGCGGCGTCAAAACGAACTCATTTTCGCGCAGAAAAAGCGGCCATCGGCGCAGAACGAAGCGGCATTTCGAGGATTGTCGGGCTCGCCGTCCCTTGGCTGGAGCGATCTTACACGATCCGGGGTAGGGCAAGCCCTAGCCCTCGAGTTGCTACAGTTCAGATGCTGTATCGCAGCCATCATTGCGCTTTGTCGGGCCACCGGCTCCCGGCTACAGTAGCGACCAGCGGAACGAGTGTATAATGGGTGATTCCACCTTCGAACGACAACTGCATGGATAGCGCGCCCGCCAGAACGGGCTCGAAATGACCGGTAGGTTGGAGGCGAAATGAAGCAAAGGGTTTTATGGACCAGGTTGCTCCTGAGTGTCGTGTTGCTCATGGCATTCGCGGTCGTATCTCGAGGGCAGGACATAGCATCGTTTGAGAAGCGCGTGACGGTGAAGGTGCTGCCGAACGGCCTGACCGTATTGGTCGTCGAGCGGCCGGAGGCTCCGGTATTTTCATTCTTCACCCACGTGGATGTGGGCGCGGACCGGGAGTATCCCGGAATCACAGGCCTGGCGCACATGTTCGAGCACATGGCCTTCAAGGGCACGGATAAGATCGGAACCACGAATTACCCCGCCGAAAAGGTGGCACTCGAAAAGGTGGAGCAGGCCTATCAGGCCTATGACCGCGAGCGGCGCAAAGAAGTGGGGCGAGACGACAAGAAGGTGGCGGACCTGGAGAAGGGTTGGAAGGACGCCATGTCGGCGGCGCAAAAGTATGTGGTGGAAAACCAGTTTGGCGAGATTGTAGAACAGAAGGGTGGCGAAGGCATGAACGCCTTCACCACCAACGAGGAGACGGCTTACCACTATTCGTTTCCGTCCAATGAATTTGAGCTCTGGGCTTATCTGGACTCGGACCGCTTTCTGCATCCGGTCTTTCGCGAGTTCTATAAAGAGCGCGACGTTGTGCACGAGGAACGGCGCCTGAGTGAAAGCCAGCCTTTCGGCCGGCTGGAGGAGCAGTTTCTCGGAGCGGCCTACATCGCACATCCCTACGGCAGGCCGGTGGTGGGCTGGCCTTCGGACCTGGAATCGTTTTCGGAAACGGACGCCGAAAACTTCTTCCGCAAGTACTACGTCCCGGCGAATATGGTGGTGACCGTGGTGGGAGACTTAAAGGCCAGCGAGGCCCTGCCCATGATGGAGAAGTATTTCGGCCAGTTGCCGGCGCGGCCCAAGCCGGAGCCGCTGCGGACTGTCGAACCGCCGCAAGTTGCGGAGCGGATCGTGATCCTGCATGAAACCTCGCAGCCGATCTTCATCGAGGGTTATCACAAACCCGGCGCACGCGACAAGGATGACGCGGTCTACGATGCGCTTCAGGACCTGATGTCGAATGGCCGCACTTCGCGCCTCTACCGCTCCCTGGTGCGGGACAAGAAGCTGGCGGTGTTCTCCGGCGGGTTCAATGGATTTCCCGGCAACAAGTATCCGAACCTGTTCGTATTCTACGCGGTGTCCACTCCTGGCCACACGCCGGAGGAGATTCGCGACGCGATCCACTCCGAAATCGAGCGGGTGAAGAAGGAGGACATCACGGACGAGGAACTGGCGATGATCAAGACGCGGGCCAAAGCAGACCTCGTGCGTGGGCTGGGTGACAACGAGGGCCTGGCCCAACAACTGGGAGGCGCCCAGGCGCTCTTCGGCGACTGGAGGGAAGTGTTCCGCCATGTGGATGACATTGGCAAGGTGAGCAAAGCGGACATTCGCCGCGTGGCCAACACCACGTTTGTGGAATCGAACCGTACGGTGGGCATGATTGAGTCCACGCAGCTTGCCCAGGCGGCCCCGGCGGCCGGGAAGGAAAACTAACAATGACGCCCAGACGCGCAATGACTTTCGTTCTAGCTTTATTCCTCAGCTCGCTGGCCTTCGCTCCGCGGGCGGCCGCCCAGGCGACCGATTGGAAACAGATCAAAGCGCCGGCCCTGCACGCCTTTCACCCCGAGCAGCCGCGGCGTGTGGAACTCTCGAGCGGCATGGTGATTTTCCTTCAGGAAGATCACGAATTGCCTCTCGTTCGCGGTACCGCTCAAATCCGCGGCGGATCGCGGAACGAACCTACCGACAAGGTGGGCTTGGTGGAGATTTATGGCCAGGCTTGGCGCACCGGCGGCACCAAGAGCCGGACGGGCGACCAGCTTGACGACTACCTGGAAGCACACGCGGCCAAGGTGGAGACGTTCGCCGGAGCCGATTCGACCACGGTCAGTTGGGACTGCTTGAAGGATAACTTTGACGAGGTCTTCAAGGTTTTCGTCGAGGTTCTGCGCGAGCCGGAGTTTCGCGCGGACAAGCTGGATCTGGCAAAGAGACAACTGAATACCGAGATCTCACGCCGCAACGACCAGCCTTTTCAAATCGCGTTCCGCGAGGCAGCCAAGCTGGTGTACGGGGCGGATTCGCCGTATGCTCGAGTGCCCGAGTACGCCACGGTGGCGGCCGTGACGCGCGACGACCTGCTGAGCTGGCACCAAAAGTATGTGCATCCGAATAACATCATCCTGGGGGTTGAAGGCGATTTCGATTCGAGCGCCATGGAGGCCAAGCTGCGCGAGGCTTTTGATTCCTGGCCGCAGGGTCCGGCGGCGCCCAAGATTCAGGCTTCTTTCAGTGGGCCGAAGCCCGGCATCTATTTCGTAACCAAGGACGACGTCACGGCCAGCACCGTGCAAATGGTCGGCCTGGGCACTACTCGAAACAACCCGGATTATTACGCGATCGAGGTGTTCAATCAATTCTTCGGCGGATCGTTCTCGTCGCGCCTGTTCTCCAACATCCGCTCGAAGAAAGGGCTCGCCTATGCGGTGGGCGGAGGGGTCGGGACCGAATATGACCACCCGGGCGTGCTGCGCCTGTTTCTGGGAACCAAGAGCGCCACGACGGCGGCGGCCATCGACGCCTTCAATGAGGAACTGGACGCACTGAAAACTAAGCCTGCTACCCCCAAAGAGCTGACCAAAGCCAAAGACGCCATTCTGAATTCGTTTGTCTTCCGCTTCGATTCGAAGGAGAAGGTATTGCGCGAGCGGATGGCTTACGAGTTCTACGGTTATCCGGCGGACTTCCTTGAGCGCTATCGCGCGGGAATTGCGAAGGTGACTATCGAGGATGTTTCCCGTGTGGCGGGCAAGTATGTCCACAAGGACCAGCTTGCGAC
This sequence comes from Terriglobia bacterium, assembly GCA_050008495.1. Lineage (GTDB taxonomy): Bacteria > Acidobacteriota > Terriglobia > UBA7540 > UBA7540 > CAVROP01. The sequence continues at coordinate 4,229 of JBEKMN010000012.1, forward strand.
CCTGGTGGTGGGCAAGGCGGCGGACTTCGATAAGCCGCTCTCCACTTATGGCACGGTCACCAACCTTGACATCACCATTCCATCTCCACCGGGAGCGGCCAAGGCCGCCACCGCCAGCAATTCCGCGGGGCAGGCGCTGATGGCCAAAGTGGTGCAAAGCCTGGGAGGTGCGGAAAAGGTCAGATCGGTAAAGACGCTGCGTGAGAAGGGCACACTGCTCGCCAAGACTCCGCAAGGGGACATGTCGATAGAAATGGAAGAAATCACTGCTTTCCCCGACCAGATATGGCAGAAGATGCGCATGCCCATGGGCGAGATGACCATGGTTATTTCGCCTTCCGTCGCCTTCATGAAGTCTCCCATGGGGTCACAGGACTTGCCGGGTGCGCAGAAGGAAGATGGTCTGAAAGAATTAAAGCGCCATCCCATATTTGTGGCCCAGCACGCCGATGATCCCAAGTTCATCTTCGCCGCCGGAGGCACGGAGAAGATCGGCGATGTCGACGCCCAAATCCTCGACATTAATGCCGACGGCGCACAGGTTCGCTGGTATGTGGATCCCCAGACCGGGCACATCCTTCGAACTTCCGCTCAGACGACGGGGATGGGCGGGCCGGGCGAGCAGGTCGTTGATTACTCGGAGTGGAAAGAAGTCGAGGGGATGAGCTTGCCGTTCAAGCTGAAGATCAAGCAGGGCGGCAACGACGCGGGCACGGAGGACATTCATGAACTTCAGGTCAATCCTGCCGTCGACCCGAAATTGTTCGAAAAGCCTGCGGCGGCCGCCGCAAGCGGTAATTGAACGTAGGGGCAGCCCTTGCGGCTGCCCGTTCGAGTTGCTGCGTTTTGCCAGCTAGGCATCTGCGGCTCTGCCGCCCTGCCTTGCGGAAAGGCTCGGCCTTTCCGGGCCTATGCAGAGAGGCTAGACAGTCTCCGGCACGACGTGCGGCGCCCGGTACGTGCCCCGCAACAACTTATTCGCCTCGTCGTCGCCGATTACCTGTTGGGTCTCCGGATCAAAATTGAGGGTGCGCCCCAGCCGGTACGAGGCATTGGCCAAGTGGATCAATGCGCAGGAGATGTACCCTTCCTCGAGGGGCGCATTCAGGTCTTCCTGCTTGCGGCTGCGCACGCAACTGATAAAGTTCTGCCAGTTGTTCCCTTCCCGCGACCCGGTGGGCCCGCGCTCCTGCTCCTCTCCCAACCAGGTGCGGTAAGACGGGTATTCCTCGTTTGACATTGCCATATAGCCCTTCGACCCGTAGAAGAGATCGCCGACGGAACCCTGGCCGGCCTCGGGTCGCTGGCGGGAAGAATGTCGCGGGGGCGGGCCCAGGAAGCCAGGAATGGCCACTCCGAACCCGAGCGATCCGATGCCAGCCTCCTCGTTGCTCAGCCAATGGCGCACTTCGAATTCCAGAATCTTGGGTTTGCCGCCCTCCTGACGGAATTCGAACGCCGCGTTGAGTGTGTTGGGTGTCTCCTGGTCGTCGTCAAACATGAAGTGCCCGCCCAACGCCGATGCCTTGTGCGGGAATTTGACTCCCAGTCCCCAACGGGCCACGTCAATCTGGTGTACTCCCTGATTGCCGATGTCGCCATTCCCCGTGTCCCAGAACCAGTGCCAGTTGTAGTGGAACCGGTTGCGGGTGAAGGGATGAAGCGGAGAGGGTCCTGCCCAGAGATCGTAGTTCACGCCCGCCGGAACCGGCTCGACCGGGGCGCGCCCTATGGTGTTCCGCCGGTTGAAGCATAGGCCGCGGGCGAGGTACACGTCGCCAATCAGCCCCTCCCGCATTTTCTGGACGCCCTCGATGACCGCGCCCGCCGAGCGGTTGTTGGTTCCGTGTTGGGCGATCCGGTTGTACTTCTTCGCAGCCAGAACCAGTTGCTTGCCTTCCCACAAGTAATGGCAGCAAGGCTTCTCGATGTAAACGTCCTTCCCCGCTTGAAGAGCCCAGATTCCGATCAAGGCGTGCCAATGGTTGGGAGTCGCAACCGAGACGGCGTCGATGGAGGAGTCTTCCAGGAGTTTGCGCACGTCAGTATAAGTCTTGGGTGTCGGCAGGCTCATGCGGTCCATGTCCGCGAGTCGACCGCTCATGATGTTCTCATCCACGTCGCACACGGCTACGGTCTCCACGTTTGCCATGCGGGAGTATTCCTCGATGTGCTGAAAGCCCATTCCACGCAGCCCGCAGACGCCCATCCGGACGCGGTCGTTGGCGCCAAACACCCGTTGCGGCTCGGTAATAAAGCTGATTCCCGCCAGAGCCGCCGCACTGGCCCCCTTTTCGACCATTTTGTCGCTGACGTGCACCGGTTTACTGTTTGTTTCTCCTGCCATTTCCTCCACCTTTCAGGTTTCGTGAATGTAGCGGCGAGTTTACCTCGCCACCTCGCTCCCAAGGAGAGATACAAATTATGAATAAAGGCAGATGAAGTCAAGAAAGAATGTCCGCCGCCCCTCGTGTGGTGCGGGCGTCCCGCCCGCAGTCGTGGCGCGTCCCCTCGGATGGCTGCGCGTAAAGGGAGAGGGCAGTTGACCAGCAACGGGCGAGGGCGGTCGGCGCGCTCTGGGCCCTAGCCCCTAGTCCCTAGCACCTAGCCCCGAGCTTATTGACCTCTCCAGGCCAAACCGCTAGAGTTAGTGCGAACTTCTTGACCCATCTTCTTGTGAGGTAACGAATGAGGATCATACGACGTGTTCTGCTTTTGTTTGCCGCCGCGCTGCTGTTGGCTGCCGCGGCGTGGTCACAAGACAAGTTTGCGCTGAAGGACGGCGACCGGGTGGTCTTTTACGGCGACAGCATCACAGACCAGCGCCTTTATACGACTTTCGCCGAGACTTACGTGGTGACTCGATTCCCGCGCCTGAAGGTCTGGTTCGTGCACTCCGGCGTGGGCGGAGACCGGGTGACGGGCGGATGGGCCGGCCCCATCGATGTGCGTCTGCCCCGCGATGTGATCGCCTACAAGCCGACCGTGATGACCATTATGCTCGGCATGAATGACGGGAACTATAGCGGCTGGAACGACGGAGTCTTTAAGACTTACTCGACAGCCTACCAGCACATCATCGACACGATGAAGCGCGCCCTGCCCGGGATCCGAATCACCGTGATCCAGCCTTCTCCCTACGACGATGTGACGCGCCCGCCCAACATCGACGACGGGTACAATGCCGTGCTGGTTCGCTACGGCCAGTTCGTCAAGGAGTTGGGCGAGCGCGAGGGCTTGCTGGTGGCCGATCTGAACGCGCCTGTAGTAAGCATGCTCGAGAAGGCCAAGGCGGAAGATCCAGAATTGGCTAAAAACATCATCGAGGACCGAGTCCATCCTGGACCAGGCGGCCATCTCATTATGGCCGAGGCCCTGCTCGAGGCCTGGAACGCGCCTGCCACCGTGGCTGCGGTCGAGATCGACGCGGCGGCCGGACGCGTGGCGCGCGCGGACAATGCCAAAATCACCGGGCTGAAGGCAGGATCAACCCTGAGCTGGACGGAAACCGACGGCACCCTGCCCATGCCGGTGAACATGGAAGACAAAGTGGTGGCTCTCAGCGTCCGCAACTCAGACTTCATCGCGGCGCTCGACCAGGAACCGCTCAAGGTCACCGGCCTCTCCGCGGCGCGTTACACCCTGACGATCGATGGAGAGAAGGTTGGCGGCTTTACCAAGGAACAACTCGAGGAAGGAATCAACCTAGCGACACTGCCCACGCCGATGGCCAAGCAGGCGGCGAAGGTCCACGACCTGACGCTGAAGCATAACGACATACACTTCGCGTGCTGGCGGGACGTGCAGCTATCGCTCAAGGACTACAAACTCGCAGGCGAACCAGCGGTTGTCGAAGCTCTTGACAAACTGGAAGACCAGATCGTGCAAGTGCAGCGCGAAACTGCGACGCCGCTACGGCGGCACTATGAGTTGACGCCGGAATGATGGAATCGGGTGATCGGGAGATCGGATGAACAGGGACACCGCGAGAATGCGCCGGCTCCCCTCCCTTACCGGCTTGTAGGGGGACGGCTTGCCGTCCCCTAGTGAACGGGGTAGGGCAAGCCCTACCCCTACACGTGTTTAGAGATGTGTAATGACGGATCGAAGAAGGTATCTGATGCTGCAAAAGATTGGCGTGATATTCACCGCCGTATTTCTTGTGACTTGTTTCGCGTCAGCCTGCGGCAAGGCATTAGCTAAGGGCGCAGGGAGCCAGGGCGCCGTAGTTGTGACCTGGGCAGCTCCCGCTGAAGAACGGCTTTTTGAGGAATACAAGGTGCGCGTTAATGGGCGGGCCGTGCCGGTATACGCCTGCCGCGTCTCCGCCATGCCGTTCAACCAGGTATGGCCTGGCTACCAACGCCCCCTCGATCAAACGGAGCTAGCTGGCTTCGCGTACTGGGGGATGTCCGGCCCAGTCAGCGTAGAGATCGTCTCGAAGCGGCCTTTTGGCTCGGTGGCGGTGCGGCCGAGTTCGCGGAGCATCAAGCCGATCATCAACGGTCGGCACATCAGCTTCCAGCTTTCCCAGCCCGGCCAGTTCTCCGTGGAGTTGGACGGAAGGCACCATGCCTTGCACCTGTTCGCCGATCCGCCGGAGGCGGCGGTTCCCGAACCCGGTGACCCTAACGTGCTGTACTTCGGCCCGGGCGTCCACAAGCCTGGCAAAATCCTGCTCAAGAGTGGCCAGACGGTGTACGTGGCGGGCGGGGCCGTGGTCTACACGGCCATCGAGGGCCGTGGTGTGTCCGGCGCGAAGATCCTCGGGCGCGGCATTATCGATACCAGCGAATTCGCGCGCGGCCTGGGCGGCGGTTCTATTCACTTCGAGGACTCCTCCGATATCACAATCGATGGTGTCATCGTTCGCGACTCGGACGTATACGGCATCAGCGCCTTCGGCTGCCATAAACTGGCGATTTCCCGGGTCAAGCTGGTGGGGTTCTGGCGTTATAATTCAGATGGCATTGATATGTGCAATACCCAGGACGTTACGGTTCGCAATTCCTTCATCCGCTCCTTCGACGACAGCATGGTTCTCAAAGGCGTCAAGGGCCGATCCGGAGGAGCAAGGCCCCTGCCCGGTCAATCGTACGATGGACTGCCGGTGCGGAACATTCGCATGAGCGGGCTGGTCATCTGGTGTGACTGGGGACGGGCGCTGGAAATCGGCGCTGAGACGAGCGCCCCGGAGATGGCGGACGTGGTCTATCGCGACATCGATGTGATCCGCAATACGCACATCGCTTTGGACATCCAGCATAGCGACCGGGCGGCAATTCACAACATCCGGTATGAAGATATCCGCGTGGAAGTGGACGACTCAAACCCCTTGCCGGTGATTCAGAGTAAGCCAGGCGAGAAATACAGCCCCCGCCCAGACGCTGCGGCAGCGGCCTGCGGCGGATGCGCAACTCTGCCCGAGCACACCGGCTACGTTCCCAATCTGTTTATCATTGTCATCCACCCCACCGCGATCACCCGTGACCGGGAAGCCGGCACGGTCCGGGACGTGCTCTTCAAAGACATCGCGGTGGCGGGGAAAACGATGCTGCCTTCCGCCTTTACCGGCCTGGACGCCATGCACGATGTGCGGGGAGTGACCATTGAAAACCTGCGATTCAACGGCCACCCGATCACCAACGCCGCCGACGCACATCTTCAGATCGGCAAATTCGCGGAGGAGGCACGCTTCCTGGTAGACTGAATACTCGTCATGGGACTGTTCGGTTCAAAGACGAAGAAGGTCAAGCCTGCTAAGGGTCTGTCGGGGACGGTTCAATTCCCCGGCGATAAATCCATCTCGCATCGCTACGCCATGCTGGGAGCGATTGCGGAGGGCGCCAGCGAGATTCACTTCTTCTCGACGAGCGCCGATTGCCAGTCCACTCTTTCCTGTTTGAAACAACTCGGGGCGAAGATCGAGCGCAAGGACAATGTCGTAACGATTCAGGGCGCCGGCCTGGGCGGGCTCCGACCCTGCGCTGAACCACTGAATGCAGGGAACTCAGGTTCGACCATGCGCATGCTGACAGGCATACTGGCGGGCCAGCCGTTCCGTTCCGTTATGATGGGCGATGCTTCGCTTTCGGCGCGGCCCATGAAGCGAGTCGCCGATCCGCTTTCACAGATGGGCGCGGTGGTCAAGTTGCGCGAAGGCAGGCTTCCGCCGCTCGAAATCGAAGGGGGCGCGCTGAAGCCCATTCGCTACGAAATGCCGGTAGCCAGCGCGCAAGTCAAGTCAGCGGTCCTGCTGGCGGGATTATTCGCCGAGGGTGAGACCGAAGTTATCGAAAAGGAACGCACAAGAGACCACACGGAGATTGCGCTCGAGCAAATGGGGGCCGACATTGGCCGCCACGAGCGATCCGTTGCGGTGCGCGGCAGGGCACGACTCGAAGGCAAGAAGCTCTATGTGCCGGGCGATCTCTCATCGGCCGCTTTCTTCATTGTGGCAGGGTTGGTGACTTCGAACTCCAACCTGATGCTGCACAACCTCGGCCTGAATCCGACTCGCACCGGCATCCTCGATGTCCTTGTCCCCATGGGCGGACGGGTTACAGTGGTTAACCTGGAGATGATGAACGGCGAGTTGATCGGCGATCTTCACATCGAGACCAGCAAGCTGCAAGGCGGGGAGATTCCGGAAAGCGCGGTCCCCGGTTTAATTGATGAATTGCCCGTTCTGGCCGTCCTGGGAACACAAACCGAGCAGGGGCTGAGCTTTCGAGGGGCTGGAGAGTTGCGCCTAAAAGAAAGCGACCGGCTGGCCGCGGTGGCGGAGAATTTGAGGCGGATGGGCGCCGAGGTGGAAGAATTCCCGGATGGCCTGTGCCTTGCCGGGCGGCAAACCCTTCATGGGGCCGAGATCGATCCCCATGACGACCATCGGATCGCCATGGCTTTCACCGTGGCAGGACTCGTCGCCCAAGGCGACACGCATATCAAGAACAGCAGTTGCGTCGATATTTCCTTCCCTGGTTTCTTCGATACGCTGTCCAAAATTACTGAGTGACGATCCGGTAACTGACCGTCCGGCCCGCCGCAGCGGCGACGGGGCGATGGTGCGGCGGCGGGTTCCAGGCTCGTTTCTCGTCTCCAGCAGCGGGAGCGGGATGCGGCGAAGCGGGAGGCGTCTGCGCGTGGGCTCCCACTCGAAGCAAGCGTACGGTCCCGTATTCCGTTTGGAGGCGAATGGACGGCCCGCCTTTGCCCAAGCTTCCGCTGATACTCGGGTTGTTGCCTTCCTTCATGACCCGCAAGCCCGGCGCGGAAAAGTCGCTATCCACTTCCCCATGAGGGGACGCTGCCTCGATTTCGAAACTGCTCGACGACGGCAGGCTCAGTTCGATCTCACCCTTCTTCAATTCGACATCGATGGGATGCGTCGGCGGAGTAGAGGTGCGAAGCTGCACGTCGCCGTTGGTGTCCGTGATTTTGACGCTGTGCTTGAAGTCCGTGAGGGTGATGTCTTTTTGGCGAGTCGAGATTTCGAAGGGGCCGTCGATGCCGTTCAACTCGAGCGAACCGATCTCCATGTTGAGCCGGCCGGTGAGTTTTTGCGCGGTCATATCGGTGCGCGAGGACTTGAAGTGCAGGGTCTGCTTGATGTCGCGGAAGTCCATGTCGCCATTGAACTCGCCGTTGATACTTGCCGTGCCGGTGACCCCGGAAATACTGACGTCGCCCCCACGCCCCTCAACTTCCAGGCTGCCCTTCAGATCGCGCACTTCCGTCAACCCGCTGCCCCGGGTCAGACGCACCAACCCTTCGACATTGCTGATGTGCGCGTCTCCGTGACGGGCAGTGATGGCCTGCTCCGCCTTTAATCCATCCACGATAGCATCCCCGTGCTCCACCGTGACTTCCGTGCTGGTGGCGAAGGGAACGCGCAAGGTGTAGTCCAGGCGCACGTTGTGACCGCCGCCCGGAAGAGAATCCAGGTTGGTTTGAACCAGGTATCGGCCGGCTTGTTCGACGATTTCAATCTTGATTTGGTTTGAGAGCTTTATGGCGTCATCTTCGTTGGGAGCCCAGACGGTCTTTTTCACCACGCCGTCAATCGTCGTCTGGTCGGTAGCATGCACCTCCACGTCACCTCGGCGGTCCACCACCAGGAGGTGCGGCTGGGGACGAACCTCCTGTGCAAAGGTCTGCGTGTAGGTGTAGGAGTTCATGAACAGGCCGCTAAAACCCTCGTCGTCCATATTCACGCCCCAGGAGGCGGGCCACTGCTGCCACGGCCTCAATACGATCTTCGAAACCAGGGTGCCCAAAACCAGGATCAACACCAGCAGGATAACCTCGCTGGCGCTGAAAAGCGGCGGCGGTACAGTTTCGGGGTGAGTACGCGCCTGAATGTAATCGATCAACTTCGAAAGGCCCCAAAAGATGATGAGTATCGGCCAGAACTTGGCGATGACCTGCCAAGGGTGAATCGCAGGGTTAAAGTTCTCCCAGAGGAAGATCGCGCCCACCCCGATCAAAGTAAGCGCCCAGAAAATCGATCCCCGACGATATCCATAAGTGCTCATGGTTTCCTCTTCACCCTAGCGTCTCGCTTAGCGGCTAGTCTTCCTTGCCTCATTGCTAGAGCCTGGGCCCCTCCGGCGGCCGCGGCGGCCGCGTGGAATCAACCAGTTTCAAAACACCAACCACGACCAGAAGAAGCGGCCAGGTCTTGCTCACTCCCCACTCCGGAACGAACTCCGCGATGAGGAAAACGAGGCCGAGGGTGATGAGGAAGACCGGCCCCATCAAACCAGGTCTGCGCGAAATTGGCGTGCTTTGTGAATAGTCCATGATCTGCCGTGGCCCCTCCCTCCCCTCGCTCCGCTCCCTATGCAGTTCGTCCGTCATGCTACTTCCCTCGCCTCACCTGTTCCAATTCCAGTTCCAGTTCGCGCATCTTGCGCTGGTGCTCCATCTCTTCGAGCCGCAATCGCTGGTGAGTATCGATTTCCACGTCGCGAATCTTCATCAAGTGTACGATCGCCACGATGACGACCACCAAAGCAAACGCCGCCAAGGGAATCATTACAGGCGAATCCATGCTGCTATCACCTCCGCACCCTCTCAATAAACCTCGAGCGACCGTGTCGTTCCGGTCCCGCCGTCGCGGCAGACGAAGCTTGCTCTGCCACGCTGTCCGCGGGCCTATCCTCACGCCACGCGCTCGTGCACCTGAGCCGCTTTCGCCTTCTCGCGTTCTACCTCCAATTCCCTCATCTTCTGCTGATGTTCCATCTCCCGGATGCGCATCTCGCGCTGAATCTGAAGCTCTCTGTCGCGCGCCTTGTACCAGAACATGATCGCAACGACACAAATGGTCGTCAGCCCTATTACCCCTACGCCCAGGACCGGAAACATCATGTCGGGAATATTCCCCATTGCAAGCCTCCTCTGAACTCCCCTTCTTGCTTCCCCTCCGGCAACTCGAAGAAATTCCGCGCTCCGGCCACGCGGCTGTGGGCTGAGAAGGGCAAGTCCCGCGCCCCCCAACACTCAGCTCAGACCGTCTTGTCAGCAGCGCGGCGATTCTTTTCCTTTTCCATCTCCAGTTCCAATTCCTTCATCTTGCGCTGATGCTCCATCTCGCGTATGCGCAGGTCCTGATGGAATTGGAGTTCCGTTGCCCGCGACTTGTACCAAAACACGACGCCCACAATGGCCAACGGCATGGCGATGGCCACAATGGGAATCAAGGTGCCCGGATCCAACATAAGTCTCCTCCTCTTGCCAGGCCCGCACAGCGCGTCTATTTCGGCAGGCGCCGCACGCTATACGCTCTTTACAGCCTTGGCCTTTTCGAGTTCCAGCTTGGCTCTCTCGATGTCCATCTCCTTCAGCTTGCGTTCATGCTCCATCTCCCGAATGCGCAACTCCTGGTGGGCCTGGAGCTCTCGTTCCCGCATTTTTCTCATGGCGGTGATGCCCACGATAAAGATGACCATCACGAACGCTCCCAGCGGGATAAAAATCGGATTGGTCAGGATGCTTTCCATGCAGAGCCTCCGGGCTAGTGATTTGTCGTGCGCGCTACCTTGAGTAACACAGGCACTCTTGCCTGTGCGCCTGAAGCGCAGCCACTCCTGGCCGTGCTACGTGTGGCACAGCCAGGAGTGGCTGTGCTACCTACAGTGAGAACGGACCCGAACCGCTTCCGGGCCCCTGCTTTAAGCTGCGGGCGTCCGTCGAAGAGTGCGGGGGAGGATGCGTACCCCCGCCCCCGCCACCTCCACCCATTCTCCGTTGCAGCAGGAGCACGCCGATGACGATAAGCAACACCGGCCAATATCTACCGATTTGGCGAAAGACAGGTATGCCGAGATTATCCAGCAGGAACAGAGCCCCCAGGCCGATCAGCAGTGCGGCGCCCACCGGCGCATTCATCTTCATGTCTCCGAGCCCGAACCATTCGGGGATCGGCTGCCCAAACTGCTTTGCCTTGGCGGTTTGATAAGAGTCAATCACCATATAGAAGTAAAAGGCCGCAGCGCCCAGGCCAAATATGGTGTCCATGGGGCTGCCGACTCTATCGCTCAGGGCAATGAGAGAGCCGAAGATCAGCACCTGAATCATGGCCTTTACGATTTGACCGTTATAGATGGCGCCCACGCCCGGGATGAAGCCCAAGGCCAAGCCAACTCCGGGACTGGGGCCGGCCTGCGGGCCGAACACCGGAGTTTGCAGGCGGGTCGCCAGGCAGGTCTCGCAATAAAGCATGCCGTGCACGTCGCGTTTGCAGTCCGCGCACAGAGCGCGTCCGCACAAGCCGCAATAGGCAGTGGAATCAACTTCCGGATGGTTGGCGCATTTCATGGGTTTTGGCTCCTTACTGACTCGATAATCAACGGTGGCAGTACAGATCCACTCTGCTGAGTAGCGCGGGTGTTAGCCATCTCGACGATTCGAGTCTGATTGGCTGCCAGCGCGGGGAAAGGCGGCGGCAAGGTGTTGGTCGAGCCCCCTGGCGGCGTTTCTTGCTTCGGGGCCTCCTGCTCCTCTTCCGAGTGGGGGCGGAGTTGCCGAAGTCTGGATTCAATCTCAATGACCACCCTCAGGTCGTAGTAGAACTTTTCCGCCCGTGCCGCGTACACATGCCGGGCACGATTCACCTTCAGGGCCCAGGTAAGTGGGTTCAGGTCTTCAAAAGTCAGGTGCCGCAGATTGATTCCTGCCGCGTTCACGATGATCGAAAGCGAAAATACCGCCATCGCTACGGTGTAAGCAATCCTGGGCTGAACCGTAGGCCGGAAAAAGGCCGCCAGCCGCTCCGTCCAGCCAGGCTTACGTTCACCCACCGTGGCCAGCATGATCTTTTTCACCAGCCAGGGAGAGGGCTCGAGCGCCGGGGCGGCATGGCACAGTTCCATGGCCCGGCGCACGTCTTCAACCATTTCGCCGCAGGAAGGGCAGGCGCTCAAATGGGCTTCGACTTCCGTTCTCAGCCCCGGTTCGAGAAGCCCTTCCAGGTAATCGCTCGTCAGATTTTCGACTTCCAGGTGCGTCATGGCTCGTTCCCCGCCTTTGCGAGGCCTCTCATACCTTCCATACGTTTAAGAACCCGCCCCAGTTCCAATCTTCCGCGATTGATTCTCGATTTTACGGTTCCCTGGGGCACGCTCAAGACTTGGGCAATCTCCTCGTAATCGAGGTCGTGCAGGTCGCGCAGGATGACGGCCTCCCTCAGATCGGGGGAGAGCTTATCCAGCCCTTGTTGCAAGACCTCCCTGCGCTCCCGTGATTCCACCTGGCCCGTAGGCTCCATATGCGGGCTGGGTTGCTGCTCCGCCTCGGGCAGTTCATCCTCAAGCGAAGAAGTCACGCGATCTTTGCGGGCGCGCCGGTAGTGATCGACCAGATGGTTGCGCGCCACGCGGTTAAGCCATGTTCCAAAGCTGCCCTGAGCGGCATGATAACTCCTCAGAGTCTGGAAAACCTTGATGAAAACCTCTTGGGTTACATCTTCGGCTTCTTCCACCCGGCCGGTAAAGCGATAACAGAGATTATAGATTTTTCGGCTGTGTGCCTTGAGTAGAGCTTCCCAGGCGGAATCTTCACCGGCGAGGCAACGGTCCAGTAACTCCTGTTCCTGTTCCACTCCGGCTCACCTCAACGATTCCACCAAAACCTGGGCCCTCGATCCCGCCTGCTGCCTCGCCCTACAGCTTTTGGGCTTGAGCGGCATTGTAACAGAATGCGGGCAGTCATGGCAGAGCCAAAGAGTCCACCTGGAGGTGGCATGATACTGACGGCGAACTAGGACCTTCGAAATAAGATCGAACCGTCAGTTTGCGGCTTGAAGTGGAAAAGGTAGCTCAGACGCATAGCCTGTACGGGGGATGAACGATGCGAAACACGAATCAAAATATGAGGGGTCCGCGCTGCGACTCCGTCTCTCGCGTTTTAAGTGACCCCTCACCCGGCGCGCTTCGGTTGACGAAAACGCCGGCAGCGAGCCACCCTCGCCCCAAGGGGGGGCAGCTTCCCTGAATTTACACAATTCAACCGGTAGGAGGATGTTTCTGCCTTCTGCCTTCTGCCTTCTGCCTTCTGCCTTCCGCCAACTGCCCATCTGCCCATCTGCCTATCTGCTTACGCGCTTGCCCCCACCTTCTCCAACTCCGCTCCCGTGGCTGCTGCCACGTCGGCGTGCAGCGAGTTGCCGTGTGAATCCATGGTCACGATGGCGGGAAAATCCTTGGCTTCAAAGACCCACATGGCTTCGGGAACGCCGAGTTCTTCGAGCAGGTAAACGCCGTGGACCTTAGGCAGGCATCGGGCGTAGAACTGTGCCGCGCCGCCGATGGCATGGAGATAAACAGCTCCGTGTTCCTTCAGGCCCGCGAGTGTTTTCGCGCCCATGCCGCCTTTGCCCATCACGGCGCGGATGCCGAAGCGCTTGATCACATCGGCCTCGTAAGGCTCTTCGCGGATGCTGGTAGTGGGGCCGGCAGCGTTGGTGCGCCAGCGAACATCGGGCGGCGTTCCTTCTTTCATCATAACCGGGCCGCAGTGGTAGAGGATGGCGCCGTTAAGGTCGCAAGGCGCGTCGTGGTGCATCAGGTAAGTGTGGGCGGCGTCGCGCCCGGTAATCATGGGACCATTGATGAGAACCACGTCGCCAACTTTCAGGGCGCGAACCTTCTCTTCGCTGAGCGGTGTTTCCAGCCGTATTTCCCTGCCTGAGACCTGGAACCCGGCGCCTGCCACCAACTTCTCAACGGGCCGCTCCGGGTCGCGGTACAGCCACTGCGTGATGGCGCCGGATTCGACGTCGAGCAACATCCCAAGTCGCCGGAAGGCCCAGCAATCGTAGGCGACGGAAACGAAGAAGCTGGCGGGCAGGCGGTTGGCTGCGGTGATTTTGCAACCGATCAGGGAGGCCTTGCCCCCGAAGCCCATCGGACCGACTCCAATCTTGTTAGCCTCGACCATAATCTCCTGTTCGAGCCTGGCCAGCGCGGGGTCGGGGTTCACATCGTCGAGCGAGCGAAACAGTTGCAGCTTCGCTAAATGGTAGCCCGCCGCACGGTCGCTGCCGATGCAGGCGCCAATCGCCCCAGGCGCGCAACCCTGTCCCTGCGCCTGCCACACGGCGTGCAACAAGCACTTCTTGACGCCCGCAAGGTCGCGGTCGGCGCGGCCCAGATGCTCGAGCGTGCAAGGCACCGAATACTGAATGTTCATGTTCTCGCAGCCGCCGCCTTTGAGGAGCAGCCGCACCTCGATATCAGGGTCCTCCCACTGCTCGAAGTGGACGACGGGAGTGCCGGGGCCGAGATTGTTGCCGCTGTTCTTCCCAGTAATCGAGTCTACCGAATTGGGCCGCAGCTTGCCGCGCTTCGTCGCTTCCGCGACGGCCTCGTGGATCTGCTTCTTCATTATTATCTGGTTTACGCCCACAGGGGTTTTGATTTCAAAGGTGGGCATGCCCGTGTCCTGGCAGATCGCCCCTTCGTTTTCGTGAGCCATATCAATATTCTGGCCAATGATAACCAGCGCCTGTCCCGCTTGGGTTGACGGCTCCTCGGTCTTGATCGCTACGCCCATGGCCTGGCGGACGTCGGGCGGCAGGTTCGTAGAAGTCTGAATAATCAATTCCAACATGCTCTCTTTGAAGAATTGCATTGGGCCCTCCGGTGGGAATTATAGCGCTGAACGGGAGGAAGGATTCGGGATTCAGAACATGGAGGACGGACAACTGACGACGGACAACGGGCGGTCCGCGGAATCCAGAATCAATAATCCAGAATCAAATGAACGGATGCTTGACCACCGTTCTGATTTGCAGGATGCGGGTCAGGTCCTCCTTAATTATACCGAACCCCTCCTGGGGCGAGTCTGCGAAGCGGATGAGTTTGAGGTCGTCCTCCGAAATAGTCCCCGCCTCGAGGAAATAGTCGAAATTGATGGCGCGTTTCCAAAAGCTCGAGCCATAGAGCACAATCGTAACGCGGTGTCCCATCTTGTGCGTTTGAAGGAGAGTAAGCATTTCGAAAAGCTCGTCCAAAGTGCCGAAGCCGCCCGGAAAGGCGATGAGGGCTCGGGCGGGCTGGGCAAACCAGAGCTTGCGCATAAAGAAGTATCGGAACAGGAAGCCGAGCTCAGGCGAGATATAAGGGTTGGGCCGTTGCTCAACGGGAAGCGTGATGTTCAACCCAATGGACTGGCCGCCGGCTTCGGCAGCGCCTCGGTTGGCGGCCTCCATAATACCCGGGCCCCCGCCCGAACAGACCACCATGAAAAGGGGGCGGAGAGTAAGCGCCCATTCCGTGACAAGGCGTGAGAGCTCCCGCGCGTCCTCGTAGTATTGGGACATTTCGAGGTCCGTGCGCGCTCGCTGCAACGCTGCGGCAAAGGGGCCCTTGCCTCCGTCTCCGCCCTTTCCTTCCAACTCCTGAACCCTCCGGAGCACTTCTGCGCGCGGCCGGATGCGAGCCGAACCGAAAAAGACCACCGTGTGATGGATGCCCAAACGCCTCAGCCGGGCCTGCGGTTCCAGGTATTCGCTCAGGATGCGCAACATCCTGGCATCACCGCTTTCCAGAAAATGGTGGTTCTGATAGGCCACTAAAAGTGTCTCTTTAGCTTCGTGCTTCTTTATCGCCATTCTTGTCTCTCCAAAAAAGATATGAAACAGAGAATACCAAACCGAGGTGTCTTTGGGTTGGCAAATTCTGCGATCGGGGTGATCCGGAGATCCGGTGATGGGGAGAGCCGGTGACCGGTCGAGTAGAGTATTTCTCCAGCGGCTACCTTCCTCCCATCGGTTGGTATGGGCTCCAACAGTGAAGTCTGTCGTGCTGAGCGCAGCGAAGCATCCCGGCAGTCCGCACGGTCAGTGAAGAGTGCAAACAACGACTGAGATTCTTCGCCCGCCAAAATACAGCGGGCTCAGAATAACAGCTAAAGTGGTATGAGGGTCACCCAATCACGCGATCAGATCTTCACCCGTTCACCCGATTTCGCGGTGCCGTTTTGCTTGCCCTCCGACGGATCGCAAGATAATATAGCGGGGTCCATTCGTACCTGATGGAGGAGCACAAAATGTCGTTTGTCACACGCCGGCAATTCATACGGCAGAGCGCCGCCGGGGCTACTGCACTGGGATTATTCCTCAATGGAAAACGAGTCCAATTGGAAGCTGCGCCGCTGCCCAAGCCCGCCAGCCCTAATGATCGGATCAACGTCGGTTTCATCGGCTACGGCATCCGCGGATGTTATCTGATGGAAAACGTAAAGCAGACGGAGCAGGCGAACCTTGTTGCCGTGGCCGACTGCTACCAAGGGCATCTCGACCGTGCCAAGGAACGCACTGACGGCGCGATTGAGACCTATTTTGCGCAGTATAAGAAGCTGCTCGATCGAAAAGACCTTGACGCCGTAGTCATCGCGACGCCGGACCACTGGCACACGCCCATACTGCTGGACGCTGTGGCAGCCGGGAAGGACGTTTACATCGAAAAGCCGATGACGTACTGCATTGAAGAGGGGCAGAAGATCATCGAGGCGGCGACGCGCACAAACCGCATGGTGCAGGCTGGGAGCCAGTGGGTATCTGCTCCCATGCACAAAAAGGCAAAAGAGATCGTGCGGTCAGGAAAAATCGGCAAAGTAACGAAGGTCGTCGCCTTCTACAACCGGAACAGCTCCACCGGCGCGTGGAATTATCCCATCCCGCCGGATTTGAAGGAGGGCGTGAACTTCAACTGGGAGGAATGGCTGGGGCCCGCTCCCAAGCGCCCCTTCGATCCCGAGCGGGTGTTCCGGTACCGGAAATACTGGGATTACTCCGGCGGCATTTCCACCGACCTCTTCGTCCATCTGATTAACACCATCCACTTCGTGATGGACGCCCCGATGCCGGACACGGTGGCCGCCATCGGCTGCATCCTGGCGCGTCATGATGGCCGCGAAGTACCGGATACGCTCGATGCGCTGTTCGACTACCCGACTTTCCACGTGAACATGGGCTCGACCATGAACAACGCCAGCGGTTCTCAACAAGGCATTCAGTACCTCGGCACCGAAGGCACGCTGATGGTCAGCCTGGGCGCAGACATGACCTTGACCAACGAGACTGTAAGAGAAAGTTACCAGTCGCAGGTCGAGCCGTGGCCCAAGAAGCTGCAGGACCAATTCTGGGCGGAAGGAAACCACCGCGAGGAGTCGAACCCTTATGTGCGAACCGAAGGGTCCTTGGACTTCAAGCCCGGCGGCCCGGACGCGGTCATCTTCCACCTGAACGCCTTCTTCGATTCCGTTCGAACTCGGCGCGAACCCGTGGAAAACGCCGCCATGGGGCACCACTCCGCCGCCGCCGGCCACATGGTGAATCTCTCCGTGCGCAGCGGCAAGAAGATATGTTGGGACG
The DNA here is from genome assembly GCA_050008495.1 of Terriglobia bacterium. Lineage (GTDB taxonomy): Bacteria > Acidobacteriota > Terriglobia > UBA7540 > UBA7540 > CAVROP01. Next base: position 21,111 of record JBEKMN010000012.1, read on the forward strand.
CCGCGGCCGGCAAGGCCAGGGAAGCGTAAGCAGCCGTCAGCTATCAGATCTCAGCCTTCAGCGAGCCAGAGGGGACGTCTCGCCGTTCGTTCTTGGCCGAACACACGCTGGGACAGGCCTTCCCCCTACGACCACTAAAGTTGGTAACGAAGCGTTTGCTGATAGCTGATGGCTGAGAGCTGACAGCTACGTTTAATTCACCCACGGGCGCGCGGCTTTGTAAGCTGCTATGCGTTCGGGGAGCCAATCCTTCAGAATAGGCGGCAAGTAAAACTTCGGCACGAGCAGGTCTTCCTCGGCTCGGATCAGCCCGTCCGCCAGCGCAGTTTTTGCCAGAGGAGTTTGGGGGTAGATGCGGATGCCGACGGTAATCTTCAAAGCCTCGAGATGAAGGGACTCGGCAAACGAAAGGCTCTCCTCGACGCTGTCCTTCGTCTCTCCGGGGCCTCCCAAGAGCAGGAATCCCATCCGCTCGATTCCGGCCTCCGCGAACATTGTTGAGATGGCTCTGATTTCCTCCTGATCGAATTGCTTGCCGAGGCTTCGCAGCATTTCGTTCGAGCCACTCTCGAATCCAAAGCTGATCTGCCGGCAGCCGCCCCGGCGCATGAGTTCCACCAGTTCTGTATCGACCCCCTTGGGATAAATGATGGACCAGAGATTGAGGTCGAGTTCCGCTCGAATCAAGTGCCGGCAAAGGTCCTTTGCATAGTCCAGCGGTAAGTTGAAAGCGTTATCGACGAAGTTGAAATTCCGGCAGCCCGTTTCCCTCAATTGCGCCAGCCACTTCACTACCCGAGCGGGCGAACGTCTCCGTATCCCTCTTCCCTCGATGAGGCTGGTCGAACAGTAGGTGCAGTCCAGCGGACAGCCTCGCCGGCTCTGCACCGGCACCCAGAGCTTGCGCTTGCCGGCGCCCGGCGGAATCCAGAGGCTGGGCTCCGGGAGAGGCAGTTCGTCGAGGTTCTCCACAAAAACACGCCGGCGCGGTTCGCGGTCTGCCTCCGCTCCGTCTCCCCCCCGGAACGAGCAACCGTTGTCACCCCCGCGTAAGCGGGGGCCCACACCAGCGGCGGATTCCCGCTTCCGCGGAATTGACGAGAAGCGGCTGGGCAGGTGGACTCCAGGAAGATCCGAGACTTCCCTGCCCTTGCCTAGTTGATCCAGCAAGAGAGGGAAAACAGCCTCTCCTTCACTTTGAATTCCCACGTCGGCGCCCAGATAATCCAACGCACTCTGAGGGAAAATGCTGTAACCCGCCCCGCCCAGCACAATCGGGGCCTCGGACAAACTTCGACAATTGGCTATGACCGCCTTGACCGGCGCGAGCAGGAACCGGGGTTCTGCCATGTTCTGGTCATCGATGTTTCGCACCGAAACCCCGATGACGTCCGGGCGGAAGTGCTCGATGGCGTGCTTAACGCTCGAGTTCGGATTTTTTTCGAACATCAGGTTCAGCAGGACTGCGTCGTGGCCAGCGCGGCGTGTTGCGGCCGCCACGTCGGCAGCGCCCAGTGGGAGGGTGGGCATACTTATCGTATCGGTGTTGGCGGAAATCAGGAGAACCCTCATGATTCACCTCTTCACCGTCGTCAGGGCAACCCTTGTGGTTGCCCGTGCGCGGCCGCCATAGTCGCCCCTGGGTCAGCTAGCCTTAACGATGTCACTTACGCGGTCGAGATCGAGCCGCAAGTCGCCGTCCTCGTCGACATCGAAGGCTCGAGCGAATTTCGCGCCCCACACAATCTCATCGTAGCGGTAGGAATAGCGGGCGTGCACGGTCTGGCTGAAACGGTCGTCGACACCCTTGATAAGGATCAGGAGTTCCGCCTGTAATTGCTCGAGATCAGCGGCGGTCTTCTTATAAAGCGGGCTTTCGGCATCCAGAACATGAACAATCGTCCAGGTCAGAGGCATGAACAGGACGGTGGGTCGCTCGAGCTCCAGGCGTTCATACTTGCGCTCCAGGCGCCCGTCCACGGGTTGCACCGTCATGAGCAGCATCCGGGCCTCGAGCTCCATCAGGTTGCTGACGCTGCGATTCACCACGCGGAACTGAAGGCTCGTGCTGTCCTGGTAGGGCGCCACGATCATCAACTTGCTGAAGCCGATCCGGGCCGTGGGGCGCGACAGGCGGCCAACCAGGAAGCCGGTAGCTACTGCGAAACCCAACAGGCCGATCATCGCCTCTGTGGAGGAGATCAAGTTCGCGGCCGCGGTCTCCGGCCAGATGGCCCCGTAGCCGACGGTGGTCAAGGTCTGCGAACTGAAAAAGAACGCGTCCAGAAATCGGCTAAACGACGTGGCGGATGCGTGATGAACCCGCTCGACGCCGCCCACCCAATAGTAGAGAACCGCGAAAAGCAGGTTGACGCTGACGAAACCTGCAAACAGCAGCGTCATGAACACCGTCCAGGGCGTGTTGAGAAGGAAAAGATAAGGACTAACATCCCGCCAGGTTCTGCCGCGGCGTTTAACGTTGAACTCGCCGTCGTCGCGGATCACACGCCGCAGCTTGGCGCTGTATTGTTGCGTTAGACCGGGATCGAAATCTGGCTTTTTCATGGATCATCAATGATATCATTTAAGCAGTCTGCCTGTGCCAATGAGAGCATTGGGGAGTGGCCTGTAGGCGCCCGGACGGGACCAATCATGCCGAAGTGCCAATCATGCGGAGTTGCACTGACTGAGAATTCGAGGTTTTGCTCGTCTTGTGGGGCGAGCGTTGCTTCTGACTACGCAGTCACTGCGGCCGCCAGTGCCGCTGCGACGACAGCCGAACCGGGACCGGCCTCTCCGAAGGTGGTGAGCGCACAGGCTCGGCCGCGCTCCAGCGGCTCACGCCCATCCACCAGTTCGCGTACGTCCACGAGTTCAAGCGGCCTCGCGAGCGAAGGCCGCTTTCTTCCCGGAGCCTTGCTGGCGGAGCGGTACAGAATCGTGGCCGTGCTCGGGCGGGGCGGAATGGGGGAGGTGTATCGCGCTGACGATTTGGTGCTGGGCCAGCCGGTGGCCTTGAAATTCCTTCCGGAAGCAGCCGCGGGCAACGCGGAACTGCTCACACGCTTTCGCAATGAAGTCCGCACGGCGCGCCGGGTTTCTCATTCCAATGCGTGTCGAGTCTATGACGTGGGCACAGTCGACGGCCATGTGTTTCTCTCCATGGAATACGTCGATGGCGAAGACCTCGCGTCCCTGCTGCGGCGCATCGGCCGTCTGCCGCCAGACAAGGCAGTCGAGATCGCGCGGCAGCTTTGCGCCGGGCTCGCCGCCGCCCACAAGGAAGGCGTGCTGCATCGCGATCTGAAACCGGCGAACGTGATGCTGGACGGGCGCGGCCGCGCCGTGATGACGGATTTCGGATTGGCCGGACTCGTGGACCAGATCCAGGGCGCGGATGTGCGCAGCGGAACGCCCGCCTACATGTCGCCGGAGCAGCTCGCCGGCAAGGAAGTAACGGCCAAGAGCGATATCTATTCGCTGGGGCTCGTGCTCTATGAGATCTTCACGGGCAAGCGTGCCTTTGAAGCTGAGACACTCGCGGAGTTGGTGCAGATTCGGAACGAACGGCCGGTCAGCAATCCCTCGAGCTGGGTGAAGGACCTTGATCCCGCGGTCGAGCGCGTGATTATGCGCTGCCTGGAGCAGGAACCAAGCGCGCGGCCGGCTTCGGCACTTGCCGTGGCGGCGGCATTGCCCGGCGGCGATCTGTTGGCAGCAGCGCTGGCGGCGGGAGAAACGCCCTCGCCGGAAATGGTGGCGGCGGCAGGCGAGAAAGAAGGCATCGCGCCGCGGGTTGCGGTTACCGCCTTCGCAGCCGTCGTTGTGGGACTTACGATCAGCAGTCTTATTGGCGCCCGCGTGAACGGGCTCCGCCTGATGCCACAGCCCTTGCCGGCCCCCGCCCTGGAAGTCAAAGCGGGCGACATTGTCAAAAGCCTCGGCTACACCGATCGGCCGGTCGACCATTCGGCTCAATGGTACTATCAAACTGAGTTCACCACTTACGTCAAAAAGCAGGACGGTGCGCGGCCGAACTGGCCGAAGATTCTTTCTGAAAGACCCCAAGTGCTCGTCTATGCCTATCGGCAAAGTCCCGTGTATCTGGATCCCGAAGGTTATCAGGGCACCTCGATCACTCCGGGGATCGTTCAGTTCGATGACCCGCCCGCAATTCAGTCCGGCATGATCAACCTCGTCATTGACTCCCAGGGCCGATTGATTTCCTTCGAAGCGATTCCCAAGGAATTCGACGCGAACCCCGCGCCGGCGTGTCCCTTGGATTGGAAACCCCTTTTCGCGGCGGCTGGAATCGATCCTTCACAACTGAAATCTGCAGAGCCGCAATGGGTAGAGCTAGGTGCTTCTGACACCCGCGCCGCATGGACGGGGGCCTGGCCCGATTCCGGCCGGCCCCTGCGCGTGGAAGCCGCCTCCTGGCGCGGCAAGCCGGTTTACTTCCGGCTGATAGGACCGTGGGTGACACCTGGCCGTGAAGAGCAATCCAGCACGAATGGGCTCGAGCACACGGGTTCGATTCTGGGTGTCACTCTCATAATTCTATTCTTGACCACCGGCGCGCTGATCGCGCGGCGCAATTACTTACGCGGCAAGAGCGATCTTCGGGGCGCTCTTCGCCTTGCGGTCGCAGTCTTTGTGATCGAGATCGCCGTCTGGGTTTGCCGCTACCACTTCATCCCTACTCTCGCGGCATTTGGACGCTTCGTGTTGGCCGTGAGCACCGGGCTCTTTCTGTCGGGAGCCATCGGCATGCTCTACGTGGCCCTCGAACCTTATGTGCGGCGGCATTGGCCGCAGGCGGTCGTCTCCTGGAGCCGATTGACCACCGGACGTGTGCGCGACCCGCTGGTGGCGCGCGACGTGCTCTGGGGAGTTCTGCTCGGCGTCGTATGGACAGTGGTGATCAGTGTTGGCCTCTTCATCCTGAACCGGCTTGGCGAGGTTCCGCAATTACCCAGCCAAGCTCTACTCACCGGCGGCCGCGAGCTGGTGGGAATCTGGCTGCTGAACATCATGGGGTGCATCGGCGCCACAATCGAGTTCTTCTTCGCCATGTTCCTGCTCCGCATCGTGCTGCGCAACAAATGGTTGGCAACCGCCGTCTTCATCGCTCTTTGGACGGCGAATAACTCCCTCCACAATACGCGCCCGGAGATTTTTGTGCCCGTCTGGCTGGTGGTCTTTGGGATTGCCGCGTACGCGGTCACCCGCTTTGGCTTGATTTCACTGGCCGTGGCCATCTTCACCGCCAACGTTCTCCTGAACGTGCCCTACACCTTCGACTTCAGCAACTGGTACGCCACCAGCGCACTTGCCGTGGTGCTAAGCTTCGTCGCCATCGCCGGGTGGGGATTCTACACTTCACTCGGAGGACAGAAACTCATCCGCGAGGATCTATTCCAGTAAGGCGACAGTTATCGAACCAGTTGGAGAGATCAGCAGGCAGCGGTGCGTCACGGTCACTTCTTTTCGAGGGCGGGCATAAGCCACTGTGATACGCAAGCTTCGTATTCTTTTCTGGCCTCGTCGGTGATGGGGGCCGTAGCGAGAGGGCCGTTCTCCGTGGCCTGGAAATAAAGATCGCCCGTCCTGCCCAGCGGACCGGGGTCAGTCTTGGTGAATTTCTCCATATCCGCGTCGGCAAACTCGTAGATCTGTTTGGGAGTGTAGTCTTTCAACTGGCCAGGGCTGAGCTTGTCGACACTGCGCACGTAGATCCTTAACCTTCCGAAGGCTTTATCTTTATCGTATTCTGCTTTGAAAACATGCTGGAGTTCCTTGTCGGCGTCTTTGGGGTCCTTGTAGACGTCGCCCACGAGGTAAAACTCCGCCAGTTTCCCACCGTAAGAGCTGTCGAGAAGCTGAAATAGGCGCAACGTGATGTCATCCGGACTGACCGCCACGGGCTTTTCCTTGGCAACGCAGAACGTCGGAAGTCCCGCCGTCATTAAGAGCGCGCAAAACGCCGCGGGCAAAAGGAACCTAGGTCGGCAAGTTCGCATCATTCCTCCCGTACTGCTGCTCCAGCATTTCCAATGTGTGGAGATAAACCTCTCGAGACTCAGACTCGATAATTTCCGTGGAAATACTACTCCGCTCCGGCGCCGAAAACAATAGGACAAAAGTGCAACGAGCAAACGCTAAAGTCTGAACAAGGTATCGGGTGCTGCAACGCAGAACTGCCTTCCAAAGTCTGGGGCCCTTAGCGTCCCGCAGAAAATCTCTCGCCAAGAGTCCGTCAAACTCAAGCGAAAGGTGGAAGACGAAACGGCAAAAACATGCAAAAACATACCACTTGCGAGGGGCCTCGCGGCTGTGTATACTGATGCGGCATTAATGCTTCCGTTATGAGGTCTCATGCCGGCTTCTCACAGACTTCTCTGCGTTACCTTTGCGCTTTTCTTTCTCGCTCTCCCGCTCCGTGCCCAGACCGGCACCTGCGCCGGCATAAGCGTGGGGCAGGGCGCAAGCCTCAACGGCTTCGTCCCCTTTCCTTCCGACAACTTATGGAATACGGATATATCGAACGCAACGGTAGACCCCAATTCCGCCAACTACATCAACTTCATCGGCTCGGCCACCACCTTGCACGCCGACTTTGGTTCCGGCACCTACGACAAGCAAACCATTGGCATACCTTACCAAGTGGTGCCGGGGTCCCAGGCGAAGGTTAAAGTCACCCTCGGAACTTATGCGAGTGAAAGCGATCCCGGCCCCATGCCTATCCCCTCCAACGCGTTGATCGAGGGTTACCCCAATCCGGGAACCGGGGACCGGCACGTGCTGGTACTTGACCCGGGCGGTTGCTGGCTCTACGAGCTTTATTACGCCAAGCAATCGAAGAGTGGCGCCTGGAGCGCCAATTCAACCGCCCTATGGGACATGACCATTGATGAGCAGCGCCCTTACACGTGGACTTCAGCGGACGCTGCGGGGTTGCCGATCTTCGCGGGCTTGGCGCGTTATGACGAAGTTGCTGCGGGCGCCATCAAGCATGCCCTGCGCTTCACCGTGCCTACTACCCAGGAGGCTTTCGTCCTGCCCGCCACGCATTGGGCGTCGAGCAATACCAGCGCCGACGCGCCGCCCATGGGGTTGCGTCTGCGGTTGAAGGCGGATTTTGATATTTCCGGTTACCCCGCTGACGACCAGGTCATTCTTACTTGCCTGAAGAAGTATGGTCTGATTCTGGCGGATAATGGCAGCGCCATCTTCATCACTGGAACGCCCGATAGCCGCTGGAATAATGATGACCTGGCACTGCTCAAGCAAGTCACGGCCGCGGATTTCGACGTGGTCGAAACCGGTACGGTCTACACACCCTCGAACGTACCGAGCGGCGCTTCGCCCACCATCTCCAGTTTCACGGCGAACCCCGCTACGGCGGCCCCGGGGCAGATGGTGACCCTCAGTTGGACGACCACCGGCCAGAGCTACAACATCATCTCACCGCAAGTCGGGCCGGTGCGCGGATCGAGCATTCTCATTGCGGCGCCTTCGGCAACCACGACTTACAAGCTCTACTCAACCAATCAGTACGGGCGGACCACACGAACCGTGAAAGTCACCATCAATTAGCGACTGGTGGTTTGGTCGAAATTACATCCAGAAACCAGTGTCATCCTGAGCGAAGCGAAGAATCTCTGCAGTCGTTCGTAAACCGTCGAAGCCAAGAAACACTGCGGCGATTCTTCGCTTCGCTCAGAATGACAGGCGACCGGGCGCGAGTTCCGAATCGGAAGGCGCGTGACGCCAGGCACAAATCAGAATCAAAAATCCAAAATAGTCTTGGCCTCTAGTAGAGCAAATACTTCGCGCGCAAGGCGCGGAACTGTTGCAGTGCGTCTTGCCACTCGAAGACGATGCGCCGCGGGTCCTTCCCCGCCTTGATGGCATCGAGAACCCAGTGCGCGCCGACGAGAGGCAGCGTTTTATCCAGCTTGAAGTCGTTCGGATACAGCTTCCAGAGGGCGGCGGCGAGTTCGACGCCGAGAGCAGGCGAGTCAAGCGCCTGGCGGTCCAGCAACAGCATCTGCACGCCGTGGCAAACCTGGCCGGCGAACGAACTACTTGCAGGCTTGAAATCCGCCGGCAGGAATCGGACTCCCTGAATGTGGCGCTCATTCAAATACGTCGAGAGGTTTCGCGAGTCGATCCAAGGCGCGCCGAGCACCTCAAACGGCGTGTCAGTTCCGCGGCCCACGCTGACGTTCGCGCCTTCCACCATCGCCACGCCGGGATAAAGAACTTCCTCGGTCGGATTGTGAAGGTTGGGCGAAGGGTTCAACCAAGTCAGACCTGTTTCGTCATACCAATCGGAACGCTGCCATCCCTGCATTTTGATCACGTGGAGCTTGGCGCCGAGGTGGTTTTCTCCGTTGAACATCTGGGCCAATTCCCCAACTGTCATTCCAGGGCGCACAGGCTCCGGGAAATAAGCCACGAAGCTGCGCAAGTCGTTGTCGAGGACTGGCCCCTCCACTTCATTCCCGTTAACGGGATCGGGCCGATCCAGCACGTAGAAGTCAATTCCCTTCTTCGCGGCGGCCTCCAGGCAATAACCCAGAGTCGTGGTGTAGGTGTAGAAGCGAACTCCCGCATCCTGGATGTCGTAGACCAGCGCATCCAGCCCTTCCAGCATCTTGTCCGTAGGCCTCTCGACATCGCCATAAAGGCTGTGCACCGGCAAGCCGGTGAGGGCATCAGTGCCTGAGGCGACCTTGGCGTCCACCTGGCTCGCAAGTCCGTGCTCCGGGCTGAACAGGGCGGCGAGCTTTACCCCCGGCGCGTGGTAGAGCAGATCGATCGTGCGTCGTCCTTCGGCGTCCACGCCCGTTGCGTTGGTAATCAAGCCCACCCTGCGTCCTTCCAGAGGCGCGAAGTTCTGTGCCTCGAGAACGTCAATGCCTGTCTGCACCTTCCCGTTCCTAAGGCCTTGCTCGCGATAGCCTCTCATTAATTCGTAGTAACCGGTGAGCGAGCGCCGGCTGGCCAGCACCTGCTCAGCGGAAATGGGCCCCAGCGCAGCGGCAACGATGGTTGCGATCTGTATGCGCATCTGGACCACGTCGCCTTTACCGTTCGGGTGTACACGGTTCGAGAGGATGATGAGGTAGGTTTTGGTCACCGGGTCAACCCAGATATTCGTTCCGGTAAACCCCGTGTGGCCAAACGAACCGACTTCGAATAGCTCGCCCCGATTGGAGGCGAAAGGCGAGTCCAGATCCCAACCGAGGCCGCGCGCCGCCATCTTATCCGGGGGATTCTGCGGCGAGGTCATCTTTTCGACGGTCAGAGGGCTGAGGATGCGCGCGCGTTTGTAGCTGCCCCCGTTGAGAAGCATCTGGGCGAATACCGTCATATCATCCGCGCTCGAGAAAAGACCGGCATGTCCCGCGACGCCGCCCATGTTGTACGCGGTAGGATCGTGCACCTCGCCCCACAGCATTTTTCCCCGGTCACCTTCCTGGTATTGCGTGGGCGCAATGCGCTTGCGCCAACTCGCAGGAGGATTGAAGCGAGTATCCTTCATGCCCAGCGGTTTGAAGATGTGCTCCGAGCAGTAGACATCCAACGGCTGGCCCGAGACACGATGCACCAGTTCCCCCAGAGTCTCAAAGTTGATGTCGCTGTAGACGAAACGGGTGCCAGGCGGGTTGATGAGCTTTGTCTCTGCGATCATCTTCATTGCCGTGCCGTACCCTGACCACTCCGGCTTTAACTCGAGATCGGGAGGCAGCCCGGAATAATGAGTCATGAGTTCCTGCACGCTGATGGCTTCTTTCCCATTAGCTTTGAACTCGGGCCAGTATTCGGAGACCGGCGCGCTTAGGACGATTTTGCCTTGCTCCACCAGTTGCATGACGGCCGTGGTGGTGGCCACCACCTTGGTCACCGAGGCCATGTCGAAGATCGTGTGGACATTCATCGGCAGCGCACGCGGAACCACGGCCCGGCTTCCGAAAGCCTTGCGGTAGATCACCTTTCCGTTCTGACCCACCTCGACCACAGCCCCCGGGCAGTCCCCTCTGCGAATCGCTTCCTTCACTACGGAATCGATAGCCGCCAGCTTTTGTTTAATGATGTCCTGCTCCGGCTTTTTCGTCTTCTGCACCGTGACCGCTCGAGCGCCCAGGGGGCCCGCGAGGACACAGGCCGCCAGGAAAAAGCTCATTATCCGCAAACCCTTCATCGTTTCTAACCTCCCAAATGACACAGTTCCGGCGTCGTCTAAATGATGCCCGAGGCGAGGACCGTCCCGCACGAGAAAGTCAAAAGGGTGAAAGAGATAGCCTCCGTCAGGCCCGCGCACGTGCCCTGGAAAAGAAGGCTTCAATCTCTTCCAGGGTCTTCCCCATCGTCTCCGGCAAGAAGAAGGTCACGGTGACAAAGTAGAGGACGGTGAAGCCGGCGAAAAGTAAAAACATTGTGGTATAGCCATAACGGCCAACCGTGGGCAGGAAGATAGCGGCCAGGAAAGTGGCAACGGCCTCGTTGATCAGTAAGGCGATGCTCATGCCGTTGGAGCGGATCCGGGTGGGCATCAGTTCGGACAAGGCCAGCCAGACGCAGATACCAGGCCCCAGCGCGTAAAACGCAGCAAAAGCAAACAGGCTGATGGCCACGATCCAGCCGTCCCCCGAGCTGGGCAATGGCGTGATCAGTGCATGCTGGATGCGCAGCGGAGCGGTGCGGGCCTCCTCAAGATTGCCGAAAGGATCGGAGAAGAAGGCCAATACCTTATTGGCTGGAACGCAGTTTGAACGGCTGAGTTGGATTGGCGCCGATAGCCCATGATTCAAGATCGCGGCCGGAGTCACGGCACTGAAATCGCCGTAAGAATAAATGATGGTCAGGGTGGTCGGCTTTTCCGCTAGATCAGCCTGCCCGGCTTCGGTCAGCCATTGCCGTTCCAGTTCCGGTGTAAGATTCAGCGTCGAGTCCGCCCGCGCATCCAGCACTGTCTGGACAGCCTGGCTCGCGTCCACGCGCTGGCGTTCGCTGCGGTGGAATAATACAGCCGTCGTTACCAACGACGCCACGAGGCCTGCCGTACCCAGTGAGAGCAGAAACTTGCGCCCTTTTCGGTCAACCAGCAGCATTCCCACGACGGTAGCCAAAGCTTGCACCAGGGTGAAAATAATGTAACCCCAGTGCGCCGCCACGTCCGACAGACCGCTCTGGATCAGAATAGCGGTGTTGTATCCGATAATCGCATTAATGCCGGTCGTCTGATTCAAGGCCAGAATCACACAGGCCAGCAAAAACGGAAGCACGTATTTGCGTCGGAGCAAGCTCTCGGCAAAAAGTCTTCCGGCCGCTTTGGTTTTTTCAGTAGCCTGAATGCTTTCCATTTCCTCCAGTTCCAGTCGCGCCTGCTCGGGGGTACGCGAGCGTAAAAGGGCCTGCAGCGCAAGTTGCTTTTGGCCGCGCCGGAACAGCAAGCGCGGCGATTCCGCCACGGCAAACCCACCCAGCACAAAGAGCAATCCCGGAGGAAGCGAAACCCAGAAAATGCTGCGCCAAGCCTGGTCCTTATACGCGAACAGCAGTTGCGGATTGCCCAGCCTGGCGACTTCTTCAACCCTCAAACTGAAATACATCCCCACCCCAGCGGCCGCCACGATGCCGATAGTGAGCAGCCACTGGAACATGGCGGTGCCCTGGCCGCGGTCCTCCGGCGCCAGGCACTCGGCCAGGTACAGCGGCACCACCACCCCGATCAACCCGGCGCTGATACCCTGGAACAGTCGCCCCAAGATCAGCGGTCCGTAGCCGTGTGAGAGCGCGATCACCGGAATACTTGCGGCGAACAGCGCCCCGCTAAAAATCATCAGATACTTCCGTCCCATGCGATCGGCCAGTACGCCCGCAAAAAGGGTTGAGATCACGGTGCCTAACAGCACGGCCGCCACTACAAACGAAATCTGCCCCGCGTTCAGCCCCGAGGTGGCAACCAAGTAGGGCAAGGCCCCCGCGATGATGCCCACATCGATGCCGTAGAGCAGTCCGCCCAGGCCCCCCACCAACTTTAAGAAACGGTTATAGTTTTTCGGCTGCATTTTGAAGACTGTGGAGGTTTGCACACTTGCCTCTCTGTTTTACGTCCGGCTCCCCTGGGAATTTGGATCGCGATCCCATCCCTGGGCGCACGGAGAAATTGTATTTACCGGAATACTTCGACCTTGCACCGTCAGAACTAGCAGGATCCGCCGCCGTTGACCCAAGCCCTGCCGGAAGGACCGCCGGAAGTGCACCCGCCGGGAAAGCAATGACCATTGTCCGGTCTACGGCACTGGACTGCACACTGTATCACGACCTTCTAAGCGTGGGGAAAATATCCTTTTGCTTTTCCCAGCATTCAGTGCGAAAGTGTAGTCGAAATCCTGCGCCGGTGCTCCTGGAGGAACGCAGTCGGTAGACGCGGCGGGATAGCCCCCAGCCTCTTTTTGCGACTTGGTATGAAACAAAAGAGAATTCGTAAATCAGAATTGCCCCAGATCCCAGACCCCACTCCCCAGTCCCTACTCCGAATCACGGAACGCGAAAACCCGTCCTCAGCAGCGCTCGACACAAAACCCACCGCTGAAATTCTCCGCATCATCAACCGGGAAGATCGGAGCGTCGCTCCAGCCGTCGAGAAGGTCATACCCCGCATCGCGCGCGCAGTGGATACGGCTGTCGAAGCCATCAGCCGCGGCGGACGGATGATTTATCTGGGCGCCGGGACCAGCGGCAGGCTGGGCGTCCTCGACGCTGCCGAGTGCGGCCCGACCTTCGACAGCGACCGCGTGCAGGCTGTAATCGCAGGCGGCCGAGGCGCCATGCTGAAGTCCTCAGAAGAGACGGAGGACAACCCTCTCGAGGGCGAACGTGACTTGCGCCGCATCAGGCTCGGCAGGAAGGATGTCCTGGTCGGAATCTCCGCCAGCGGCCAGGCTCCTTACGTGCTGGGCGGGATGCGCTATGCTCGCCGGATCGGCGCCAGGACGGTCGGTCTGACTGTCAACCCTGCCGCCCCGATGAAGCCGCTCGCGGACGTCTTCATTGCGCCCGTGGTGGGACCTGAGGTCCTTACCGGCTCCAGCAGAATGAAGGCCGGAACCGCCCAGAAGCTCGTCCTCAATATGCTCTCCACCACCGTCATGGTCCGCCTGGGGCGCGTCTTCTCCAGTTGGATGGTCAACATGCGATTGACCAACCGGAAGCTGCGCGAGAGAGGCCAGCGAATCCTGACGCGCTCCACCGGTGCCTCTCCTGTCCGTGCCGCCCGGACCCTGAGAGCCGCCGGAGGAAATTTGCCGCTGGCCCTGCTGATGTTTCATCGCAGGATAAAACGGGACGAAGCCCAACGACTTCTAGCCACGGGAAAGAGCCTTGCCTCGCTCCTGCGCGGTCCATCGTAGGGGCAACCCCTTCAGTTGCCCATGACGGCCACGAGGGTCGTCCCTTCGGGGCTCCGGACGGCATCTGCGGCGCATTGAGACGCCTGAGCTTCCTCAGAAGGTCTCGGTCAAGCTAATCTCACTCAACGTCTGGTCCAATCGTTGTGCCGCCTGCTCGCGCTTTCCGTCGAGATCAGCGATCTGCGCGTGCAGCGCGGCGAGGCGGTCCTCTTGCGTATTGAGTTCACGAGTGTAGCGCTCGGTCAAGGCTTTCTCCTCTGCACTGCCCTTGAGCGCCTTCATGTTCTCGCGCAGGCGCGCCTGGTCCGTGCCAATGGAATCGATCTCCTGACGGCGGGCCTGAAGTTGCGCGTCGAGCGTTGCAATCGCGCTCTTCTGGTCCAGCACGCGCCGGAAAGCCTGCTCCATGGCAGGAGTAACGCGCTGCTGCTGAGTCAGAACTTCGACTTGGTCGCTCGTCAGGTTGGTGAGCGCCAACGTGGCCGTTTCGGGCTTATGCTCCTCGACTACGAGTTGGCTGCTCTGTTTCGGGTTCACTTTCACCCGGAAACGGTAGAAGGAAGCTGACGATTCTTCCGGCTTCAGGTTGTCCGCAAGCTTCCACTCAGGGCGAGCCGGGTGCTCGATGACAACGCCTCGTGAAGTGACGTCCGAATTAGAAATCTTGTAACTTTTGCTCGAACGTTGTTCCCGGGTGGTGAGCATCAGACCCTTGTTGATCACAATCTTGCTGATGGGTTTCTCCGAAAAGTTCTCCTCTACCTGAACGTGCAATGCCGGGTCGGGCGCGTAGGAGACCAGCCGCTTTTCGCCAGGATGAACGGCTTCCAGCAGTCCCTGGCCGGCAAACGTATCGCCTTCCAGCACGTTGAAGCTTCCTGCATCCAGCGTCTGCCCGCTTGTGTTGGTCAGCCAGAGGGCGCGCAGGGCCGCGGCCGACTCGGCGTTCCACAACGTCACCTTCTCCGCATCAATGTGCGCCTGGATAATTGGAACCAAGGCCGACTGGTTCTTATCAATGGTCACGGTTTGCTTGATATCGTATTCGAAGAGGTCGCCGATTTCCTTCCCTTCCGCTTCGGGCTGCTGCTCTTCCATTCGCCTCTCGGGCTCGGCCGCAACCATAATCGTCTCCCCAGTGACCCCGACCGCCAACGTCGGGTGAAACTGATTCATCCTGCCGGAGGCGACGGCCATGTTGTTCATCGCTAGCCGCTGAAATCCCGGTGAGTCAACGGTTAGGGTTGAGTCCCCTGGCTGGGCGTTTCGGAACCGGTAGTGGCCCTGAGAATCGGCCCGGGTGGTCCGGGAGGCGCCGTTGGCGTTGTTCGTCAGGGTCACCTTGGCATTCGGAATCACAGCCCCGGTCTGATCCCTCACGATTCCCTCCAGGCCGGTCGTCCCGCCGACCAAGCCACCTATCGTGCCGCCCATTACCCCACCTGGACCGTTGCCGGGGGCGCCCACAGAGTACACCCCGCCGCCGGTTCCTCCGCCCTCGCCGGAACCCGGAGGCGGGGGTGGAGCCGGCGCTGCCATGAGCGCCATTTCATGCGTCTGGGGCGTGAGTGTCATTTCCTGAGGGAGTGCTACCACCGGCCGGCGCACGTAATAGGGCTGCGAGATCTGCTGGATGAAAGACTGCGGCGCGCCCGCGACAAGAGAGAGTCGGACGCCTTTCCAGTCCTCGCCGATCGTATTGTCCACCACCGCCCATCCCTGGATCAGCGGCGAGTCGCCAGGCTTGTCAGTAAGCAGGATGCGGTAAGTGCTCTTCCAAACCGGCACTTCGCTGATGTAACTCACAAACACGTCGCGTTCGCCCTCGCCTGTGGCGGAGATGGTCATGCGGCGCAAGTCCATGGCCTTGGCAGACCCGATGAGGTTCAGGTAGCGCCCCACATCATCGCTCAGGTCGCGATCGGCGATGCGCACCGAAGTGGCCGGCCCCATCTCGAAGCTGCGCAGTTCGCCCCCATCGGTTACAAGGGAAAGTTCGGTGACTTCCATCAGTTGCTCGCCTTTGGGGTTGAGGGTCTTGCGTGTCTCGACGCTCAACACCCGGCCCGCGCCGGACGCCGAACCGTTGTGGACCTCCACTCTTGTGCCGCGCAGGGCGTTGAGAAAATCATCCCGCGAAATCCCCTCGCTGAGGGGCAATCGAAGCGCCTTCAGCCGCTCGCTGAGGGGCGCAATCGAGTTGAACCGCACACCGCTAATCCGGCCTGAGCCGAGGTCCACCACGGTGAGCGAGTTGAGGACGTCATTAAGCTGTGCCGTCGTGAAGTCGATGTTGAGCTCCTGCGTGCCGCGTACCCGCGCGGAGTGCTCGAAGTAGCCAACTCCGTTCTTGTAGAGCACCACTCGTTTCACCGGCAATCGCTCCTGCGACTCCGCCGCGACTTTCGTCTCAGCTAGGCCACTGGGCTTCTGCTGGGCATTCGCGATGCCCGCAAGCAAAACCATTAATGCACTTGTGACTATTAATCTCCGCATTAAATCCCCCCTCGTATTGGAAAGTAGCAAAGCGGCGTGTTGACTAAACGTGTTCGCCGTTCTTTGGCTTAGACACCGGAGCCCAATCTCAGGTTGCCGGCCCTTTCCGGTTATTTTGTGGCGCGGGCGTCCCGCCCGCGCGTCAGCGGGCGAGACGCCCGCACCACAAAATCAAAAATCGTGGAACTTTCCCAGGTCCCACTGCGTTCCTCGCTTTAGAGTGAGGAGGTGGTCCCCGATGATGAAGAAAACAGTTGGCGTGATGGTTGGCATGTTGGTCTTTGCGGCGCTGGCGTTGCCCGCGGACCGTTGGATACACATCCGGGTCACCGAGTCGGGTCCGGACGGAGATCGGGTGCGCGTCAACATTCCACTGAGCCTGGCGGAAGCCGTTCTTCCCACGATCAAATGTGACAAGCTCTACGAAGGCAGAGTCAAGGTGGAAGGCCATGCCTTTGACCAAGTGGATGTGCGCGCCTTGCTGGAAGCGGTGCGCAAGACGCAGGACAACCAGTACGTCACCGTCGAGTCGAAGGATCAAAACGTGGAGGTTGCAAAAGCCGGGGAGTTCCTGCTCATCAAAGTTCACGAGAACCGCAAGCGCGGCGCGAAGAAGGACCAGGCTTCGAAAACGACAAACACGGTAGACATCAAGATTCCATTTAGGGTCGCACACGCCCTGCTCTCAGGCCCCAACGACGAACTGAATGTGCTGGCGGCAGTGCGTGCTCTCGACGAATACCAGAATCTGGAGTTGGTCACCGTGAAGGACGGCAGCGACGACGTTCGCATCTGGGTGGATTCGAATAATACCGCGGACTGATAGTTTGGAGTGCGGCAGCGAAGCTGCCGCCTTGGATTGCATTAGCGCGAGCTACCGCTTTCGAGCCGAAATTCGAAGGCGGCAGCTTCGCTGCCGCACTCCAAGTAAGTCACCAAAAGGCGGTGGATTATGACGGCAGGCATGGCAGTTCTCGCAGGGACGCTCGGGGTCTTCACGGCAGGCGCTGTGGTTGTCTGTAACGAGGGGGCGGTAAGGGTCGATGTGCGGGAAAAGAGCCAAGGTGGCAACCACATCCATTTGATTTTGCCCGCCGCCGTTGCCCCGGTGGCTGCATTTATGATCCCCAGGAGCAAACTCCACGACGCTCGCGACAAAATCAGGCCATGGCTTCCGACCATTAAAGCGGCCAGCGAAGAACTCGCGCGATGCGCCGACGGCCCGCTAGTTGAGGTAGATAGCCGTCGCGAGCATGTGAGAGTCTTCAAGTTGCAGGGGTCTGTTTTTATCGACGTAGACTCGGATGAGGAAACGGTTCACGTCTCATTTCCGCTTGAAGCGGCCGCCGACACCGTGAGCCAGTTAGCAAGGTAAGCTTGAACTGCCTCTCCTCGGCGGAGCGGGAGACAGGGGGTGGCCGGTTCGAGTGCGTCCTCCATCAGCCACCCCCTAACCCGGTTAAGCAGGGAGCGGGCTCTCTCGAAGATCACGTCCCAAGCGGGCACAAACTCATCACACAACTTAACCACCCTCCGCCCCTCCTTGGCTTTGGAGGGGAGATAAGGCAGCCAAGGAGGGGGACCACGCCGACCTCAATTCACCGTCAGGGTGAGATTGATCGTGTGGGTGAGGGTGGAAGTCGAGGCGGCGGTTCCCGTGACTACCACGGTGTAAGTCCCCGCAGGCGTACCGGGGATGGTCTTGGGAGCAGGAGTGTTCGACCCACCGCCGCAAGCGGTCCACAGCATCGCCAGAAGCAAGCACGCGCCCAGAAGATACGCGGCGCGACGCTTCCTGGCGGCAGCCAGCGTCGCCAAACTTGCCAGCCCCAATATACCATACAGCCAGAACACTCGGCCCAAGCTCGTAAAGCCCGGCGGCAAGAGTCTTCCCGCAGGTGGAGCGAGTTGCGAAATGGACGCCGTAGTCGAAACGGCCACCGCTACGCTCGCGGCTGACGTGCCGTTCGGGGTCACAGTATTGGGCGTGACCGTGCAAACGGATGCCGTGGGCGCCCCGGTGCACACCAGGTTCACCGCCTGGCTGAACCCGTCTTCGGAGCCGACCGCGAGATTGTAATTTGCCGTCTGCCCCGCGCTCACCGTCTGGCTCGTAGTGGTGCTGGACAGCGCGAAGTCGATTCCAGTGCCCGAAAGCTCGACCGTCTGCGGGCTGGTGCTGGCGTTGTCCGTCAGGGTCAGCGTGCCGCTTGCACTCCCGGCGCCGATGGGCGAGAAAGTGACGCTGATCGCGCAACTCGCGCCGGCCGCCACGGAACTGCCGCAAGTGTTGGTCTCGGCGAAGCTACCGGTTCGAGTGATCTTGAGGGGAGTCAGAGTGCCATTGCCCGCGTTCGTCAGGGTTATCGTCTGCGGGGCGCTTTGCGTCGAGACGGTCTGCCCGGCGAAGTTGAGGGAACTGGTCGACAGATTTGCGACCGGCGCCAGCGCTGTTCCGCTCAGCGTCACCGTTTGTGGGCTGTTGCTGGCGTAATCGGTCAGCGTCAGCGAGCCGGTTTGGGGTCCATAAACACTAGGCGCGAACATTACATTGATCGTGCAACTGGAATTGGCGGCAACGGCGGGCATGCAGTTATTGCTCTGCGTCCAACCGGCCGAGATCGCCACGTTGCTGACCGTGAGGGGCACCGTGCCGGGATTCATGAGGGTCACGACTTGCGGAGAACTCGTACTCCCCGCATCCTGGCCGCTGAAGGTCAAACTCGCGGGGGAGAGCGTCGCAGCGGGCGCGGTTCCGGTGCCACTCAACGCGATGGTTTCAGGGCTGCCCGCTCCCGTGTAGGTAATAGTCAGCGCGCCGGTTCTCGTCCCTGTGTCGGTAGGCGTAAAGGTCACATTGATCGCGCAAGTAGATCCCCCACTTAACGAGCCGCCACCGTAAGCGCAGGAGTTGGCCATAGTGACTAGCGCAAAGTCGCCGCTGGCGGTGATGCTGGTAAGGCTGACGGCCGCATTGCTGATAGGGGTTAGCGTGATGCTCTCTGCCGGACTCGTCGTGCCGCCGAGCACGGTTCCGAAATTGAGTGTGCCAGGGAAGAAGGTGACCGCTGGGGGCGGCGAGATCATGGCCACGAAGGCGGCTCCTGGACTCGATTGCACCGGGTTGACGGTGGGAAAGTTACCGCTGCTTATTCCGGTCACATATGCGTCGCCAGAGGAATCAACAGCAATCGCATTGGCTATCGCGTAGGTGTTTCCGCCCAGGTAAGTGGAATAGGCCAGAGCCGACCCGGCGGCGTTCAGGCAGGCCACGAATCCGGTGAACTCCTCTCCTCCGCCGCTCGTGTTTCCATTCGTGGTTTGGATCGCGTTCGCCGTGGGGAAGTCAGGTGAGGCAGTTTCCCCGGCAACGTAGGCCACGCCTCTGGAGTCGATGCCGATGCCAAGTCCTTCGTCGCCGCAATCACTAGGGCCAGCGTTATATAAACAACCGCTGCCTCCGAGAAATGTCGAATAGACGAGGGCTGAGCCGGCCGCGTTAAATTTAGTGACGAAGACGTTATCGGCGCCAGATTTCGACTGGTAGGTCTCGATCGGATTGACGGTGGGAAAATCCGGCGACCACGTGCCCCCCGTCACATAGGCATTGCCGAAGGAATCGACCGCTACACCCCTCCCCTCTTCCTCAACACTGCCGCCCAGATAGGTGGAATAGACCAGGGCCGAGCCGGCAGGGTTCAATTTGGCCACAAACGCCGTGCCGTACATATTGTCGGATCTGCCCGGAGCCGCTTGAAAGGGGTTGACGGTGGGAAAGTTGCTGGAAGTAGTGAAGCCGGTTACATACGCGTTGCCCGACGAATCCACCGCGATACCTCCGCCGCCGTCCCCATTGCTGCCGCCCAGGTAGGTGGAATAGACAAGCGCGGAGCCGGCCGCGTTCAGCTTACTGACAAAAGCGTTCTCGAAGCCGTTGAGGCTCGGCTGCAACGGGTTCGCCGTGGGAAAATCGCTTGAATAGGCGTCCCCCGTCAGGTAGGCGTTGCCCGAAGAATCGACCGCGATCCCCGTGGCTCTGTCATTGCCGCTGCTGCCTCCAAGGTAAGTAGAATAGACAAGGCCCGCTCCGGCGGGATTGAACTTGGTCACAAACGGGTCGCAATTACCCTTGAGGCTCGCTTGCAGCGGAAGAGCTGTGGGAAAATCGCTCGAACAAGTCCAACCGGTCACGTAGGCGCTTCCGGCGGAGTCCACGGCGATGGCTTCGCCCGCGTCGCCCCCACTGCCGCCCAGGTAGGTAGAGTAGACAAGGGCAGTGCCGGTTGCGTTGAATTTGGTTACAAAGACAGTGCCATCCGGGGATTTGTTCGTCGCCTGGAACGGGTTGACAGTCGGAAAGTTGTCCGAAACGGTCATGCCGGTAACGTAGGCGTTGCCGGAAGAATCCACAGCAATGCCGTTGGCCCTGTCTGTGCCATTATCCGCGCCGAGGTAGGTCGAATAGACGAGTTCGGGGTCAATCACCAAGGGCTTGGAGTGGTCGTAAGGGCCGACTGCGAAGTGAATGCGATTGCGAGCGCTCAGAACGAAGCCGCCTTGAACCAGTGACGAGTGGCGAGTGACGAGTGACGAGCCTTCGCCGGGTTGGTAGATTTCTGGCTTGTGGAATCGGATCTCGCCGCCTTTGGCTGAAATCACGAGGTCGCCGTCGCGGTCAATTCGTAGCGGCGACCCTTGTGGTCGCCCTTGGGCGGGCACAAGGCCCGCCCCTACGTCCAGTGCAATGGCGTTCGCGTCGGCGCCGGGCGCGACGATGAAGTCATACTCGAGTTCCCCGTCCTGGTTGCCATAGTAAACCAGGTCGATGCCGGGATAAACATCCCGGTATGCTACCTTCGCGTAGGTGGGGACGTTCGCGCGCCACTTCTTTGGGTCGTTGCCAATAAAATAGTTGACCTTCCCCGGCAGTTCGTCCTGTCCGCTCACCTCGGCGTTGGGCCGCGCGCCGTCGAGCCGCAGCCTAACGAACTCATTTTCGCCTTTCGTTTTTCGCTCTTCGCTCTTCGATCCTGACTCCTGACTCCTGACTCCTGCAGTTCCAACACCGTTTCATCACGGGTGAGAAACATGGCGTATCGATGCCCGTGCGAGAGGAACTTCACCCGTCCATCAGCCTGCCCCTGATTCGCCTCGAAACTAAGGGGTAGCTTCCCAAAGCTCGCTACGAGCTGTGCCTGAGCCCCAGACATCACGGGCTTGGCAGAAATCTCGTTCCCTGCTTTCCAACCTTCATGAAAACTAAACCAAAGACTCCCCAAGAAAACTAGAGATACGCCAGCCCAGTAAATCACCATGCCCCTCGTCGCGGTATGCGACTTTGGGATGAGCGCGGTAAACATGGGCACCTCTATGCCGCAAACGAATTCAATCGCGCACACTATACTCCGCCTGCGAAGCAGATGCAAGGCATCGGATCGCCTGGCGTCTTACCGCAGAGTCGCGGAGGCGCGGAGACAACTTCTCCTCTCTTCAATCCTCTGCGCCTCTGCGTCTCGGCGGTGCGGCGCCCGGAGAATAGCCGGCGGATCAGTTCACCGTCAGAGTCAATTGAATCGTGTGGGTAAGCGTGGAAGTCGAGGCATCCGTCGCCGTGACGTCCACAGTGTAGGCCCCCGCCGGCGTCCCAGAAATGGGTGGCGAAGTCGTCAGGTGGTTTCCTCCTCCTCCGCAGGCGCTCCACAACATCACGACCAGCAGGCCTGCGCCCAGCAGCCACGCGGCGCGACGCTTCCTGGCTCCGGCTAGCGCCAGAACGCTCGTCAGCCAGAACAACGCATACAGCCAGAACATCCCTCGCAATCCTTTCATGCCGGGCGGCAGGAATCTGCCCTGCGGCGGGGCCAGCGACGGCGCCGTGGTCGAGATCGCCACCGCTACGGTCGCGGATGCCGTGCCGTTCAGCGTCACTGTGTTGGGTGTGAGCGTGCACGTGGATTCCGAGGGCGCGCCGGTGCACGTCAGGTTCACCGTCTGGGCGAACCCGTCTTCGGAGCCGACCGCGAGATTGTAATTTGCCGTCTGCCCCGCGCTCACCGTCTGGCTCGCAGTGGTGCTGGACAGCGCGAAGTCCATTCCAGTGCCCGAAAGCGGAATCGTCTGGGGGCTGTTGGCGGCGTTGTCCGTCAGCGTAATTGTCCCGCTTTGACTACCGGCGCCAAGGGGTGAGAAGTTGACGCTGATCGTGCAATTGGCGCCCGCCGAAAGCGAGGCCGGGCAAGTGTTTTTCTCGGCGAAACTGCCGGCGCGAGCGATGGTGAGGGGAGTGAGAGCCGCATTACCGGTGTTCGTCAGTGTGATTGTCTGTGGTCCGCTCTGGGTAGAAACCGTTTGTGACGGGAATGTCAGGCTCGTAGCGGAGAGGCCGACACCCGGCCCAAGCCCTGTGCCGCTCAGGGTCACCGTCTGGGGGCTGCTGCTGGCATTATCCGTGAGCGTAAGCGCGCCGCCTCGAGTCCCGGCGGTAGCAGGCGTGAAAGTAACACTGATGGTGCAATTGGCGTTGGGAGCTACTGACCCAGCGCATGTGTTGGTCTCGGCAAAGTCTCCGCTCACGCTGATCGTGAGAGGCGTCAATGCTCCATTGCCTGTATTGGTTACCGTAATCGTCTGGGGGGCGCTCTGCGTCGAGAGTGCTTGCGCGGCGAAGGTCAGGCTCAATGCCGAGAGGCTGACCACGGGCGTGAGTCCCGTACCGCTGAGTGTTACCGATTGGGGGCTATTGTTGGCGTAGTCCGTGACTGTAAGTGTGCCGGTTTGAGGGCCGTATACCGTCGGTTGAAAACTGACGATGATCGCGCAACTGGCGCTGGCGGCAACGGCGGGCATGCAGTTGTTGCTTTCCGTCCAACCGCTCGAGATCGTCACGGTGCTAACAGTGAGCGGTATTGTATTGGGATTCGTGAGTGTCACGACCTGTGGAGAGCTCGGATTCCCCTCATCCTGATTGCCGAAGGCCAAACTTGCGGGATAGAGATTAGCGGCAGCCACCATTCCAACGCCGCTCAGCGCAATCGTTTCCGGGCTGCCCTCGCCCGTGTAGGTAATAGTCACAGTCCCGGATCTGGTGTCGGTTGTCGTAGGCGTGAACGTGATGTCAATCGTGCAAGCGGCTCCGCCAGTCACAGTCCCACCGCTATATGGACAAGAGGTGGCGGTGTTCACCAGCGCAAAGTCGCCGCTCGCGGCGATGCTGCTCAGGCTCACCGAAGCACTGCTGAGGGGAGTCAGAGTCACACTTTTTTCCGGGCCGGTCGTGCCGCCCAGCACCGTCCCGAAATCGAGGCTTGTTGGGAGCAATGTCACCGCCGGGGGCGGTGACATCATGACCACAAAGGCGCCGCCGTTGCCTGCTTGGATGGGGTTGACAGTCGGGAACCCGGTCCCGGTTCCTCCACCCACGTGGGCGTTGTCCGCCGAATCAACAGCAATGGCGTTGGCTTGAGCCAGGTAGTTTCCTCCAAGGTAAGTCGAGTAAGCCAAAGCCGAGCCCGCCGCGTTCAGGCACGCCACAAACCCGGTATAGGGAAGGGTGGGCAAGGACACGCCTTTGTCATTGTTGCTAGCCTGTATCGCGTTGACCGTTGGGAAGTCACTGGACGCGGTTGTCCCAGCCACGTACGCAACGCCGCTGGAATCGATGGCGATGCCAAGTCCCCTGTCACCGCAGAGCATGAAGGTGCCAAGGTCATATGTACAACCACTGCCGCCCAAATAGGTGGAGTAGATGAGGGCCGATCCAGCCGAGTTCAGTTTGGAGACGAAGGCATTACTGTCGTCAAATTTCGACTGGTAGGTCTGGATCGGATTGACCGTGGGAAAATCGGGCGACCAAGTGGCCCCAGTCAAGTAGGCGTTGCCGGAGGAATCGACGGCGATGCCAAGTCCCTCGTCGCCGAGCGCCAGAAGGCCAGGGTTCGGACCACCACTACCGCCCAAGAAGGTGGAGTAGACGAGGGCCGAGCCCCCCGGGTTCAGTTTGGCGACAAAGGCATTAGTCTCGCCATATTTCGACTGATAAGTCTGGATGGGGTTAACCGTAGGAAAATCGGGCGACGACGTGGCCCCGGTCAGGTAAGCGCTGCCCGACGAATCCACCGCGATTCCTGCGCCGTTGTCTCCATCGCTTCCGCCTAGATAGGTGGAATAGACTAGGGCAGAGCCGGACGGATTCAGCTTGCTGACAAAGGCGTTCTCATATCCTTTGAGGCTCGGCTGCAACGGGTTAGCCGTGGGAAAATCGGGCGACGACGCGGCCCCTGTCACGTAGGCGTTGCCGGAGGAATCGACGGCGATCCCCGTGGCCGTATCCTTGCCGCTGCTGCCTCCCAAGTAAGTGGAATAAACAAGGCTCGTGCCAGCGGGATTCAACTTGGTCACAAACGGATCGCAAGAACCCTTGAGGGTCGCTTGCAGCGGAAGCGCGGTGGGGAAATCGCTAGAACAGGTCTGGCCAGTCAGGTAGGCGCTCCCGGCCGAGTCCACCGCGATGGCATTGCCTGTATCGCCCCCACTTCCGCCCAGGTAAGTCGAGTAGACAAACGCAGTGCCAGTTGCGTTGAATTTAGTTACAAAGGCTGTGGTATCTGAGGATTTCTTGGTCGCCTGGAACGGGTTCACAGTTGGAAAGTTGTCCGAATAAGTCGTGCCTGTTACATAGGCGTCGCCGGAGGAATCGACTGCAATGCCGTTGGCTGAGTCACTAACCCCACCAAGGCAGGTCGAATAGACGAGTTCGGGGTCAATCACCAAGGGCTTCGAGCGGTCGTAAGGGCCGACTGCAAGGCGAATGCGATTCTGCGCATCGAGAACGAAGCGGCCTTCGCGGAATTGCCGACGGGCGATTGTCGATTGTCGATTGACGACTTTTGATTTTCGTGTTTCGCTCGGAACTGTTAACTGTGGACCGTCGACTGTCGACTGCTCTTGATAGACCTGTGGCTTATGGAATCGGATCTCGCCGCCTTTGGCTGAAATCACGAGGTCGCCGCCGCCGTCAATTCGTAGGGGCGACCCTTGTGGTCGCCCTTGGGCGGGCACAAGGCCCGCCCCTACGTCCAATGCGATCGCGCTCGGATCGGCGCCCGGCGCAACGATGAAGTCATACTCGAGTTCCCCGCCCTGGTTGCCGTAGTATTCCAGGTCCACGCCGGGATAAACATCTCGATACCGCACCTTTGCATAGGTGGTCACATTCGTGCGCCACTTCTTCGGATCGTTGCCGATGAAGTAATTCACCTTGCCGGGCAGTTCCTGCACTCCGGTGACAACGGCATTTTGATTTGCAGAGTCGAGCCTCAGCCGCAAAACGTCCGCTGTCCGTGGTCCGTTGTTCGTTGTCGGGCCCCCACTGAACATCGTAGAATCCCTGGCGCTCCCGGCTCCGAGCTTCCTGGTTCTGACCACTGACAACGGACGACGGACGACGGACGTACTTTGCAGTTCCAACGTCGCCTCACGGCTGGTCAGGAACAGACCGTAGCCCCGTCCGCGCGAGAGAAACTTCACCCCCGCTTCGGCCTGCCCCTGGTTCAACTCGAAGCTCAGCGGAAGCTTGCCGTAGCCCGCAACCAACCGGGGCCTGACCTGTGCAGAGGCAGGATTTCCGCCCTCTGCCGGCACCCTCTTTGGTGGTTGTAAGCTGCCATAAAAGCTGAATAATAAGGCTGCAAGAAATAGGCTCGACACACAACCGGCATAGATTGCGACCCGGGTGCTCACGGTCCGCATGTCAGGAAAGAGCGCAGGAAACATCGGCGCCTCCACGCTGCAACGGAATGTGACTATGCACAATATATCCCTCCGTCGAAGCGGATGCAAGGAGTCATATCCCGCTGTCCAGAATGTCGCTTCTGACCGAG
This sequence comes from Terriglobia bacterium, assembly GCA_050008495.1. Classification (GTDB taxonomy): domain Bacteria; phylum Acidobacteriota; class Terriglobia; order UBA7540; family UBA7540; genus CAVROP01. Next base: position 46,912 of record JBEKMN010000012.1, read on the forward strand.
TCGCGGCCAAACTTCTTGTCTCTTGACAAACACAGGGTTATAGGCTATGATATGGCCGTGGAGTTGGACCGGCGTCTTGTTGACTTCGTGGCAGAAAGGACAGACCGGCACAGCAGTACTCGGGGAACAAAGCGAGAATGTCTATGAAAACAAAGGATCATGGGCTGGCGCAGACATTGCTTTTGAATGTCTGCGATGCGCAGGAGGCGCAGTTCGGTCAAATTATGTCACATGCCCTGACCTGTCCGTTCGGGACATCGCAGGCCCCACAATTCAGGGGTCTGCGCCAGCCCGGCCTCACCAAAACTCGGGGAACAAAGCGAGAATGTCTATGAAAACAAAGGATGAGGGCAAAAAGTAGAGGAGTCGAGGAGTTGAGGAGTTGAAGCGTTCCGCGGCAGAAGGCAGGAGGCGGTACAAAGTCCCAGTCAGAGTTCGTGTAACGGTCGTTGGCTTCTCGACTCCTCAAGTTCTCAACTTCTCGACTCCGAAAATCAGGGAACAAAGCGAGAATGTCTATGAAAACAAAGGATCGTGGGCTGGCGCAGACATTGCTTCTGAATGTCTGCGATGCGCCGAGGGCGCAGTTAGGACAAAATGTCCACTTGTCCTGACCTGCCCCGTCGGGACATCGCAAACCCCACAAGTCGGGGTCTGCGCCAACCGGCTGTCGTCTAGCTGAGAGCGGCTAGCTGATGGCCGACAGCTACTCATTCCCCACAACCGGGTTCGTGAGCGTTCCGATGCTCTCGACGGTGATACTGACCGTATCGCCCGGATGGAGGTGAACCGGAGGTTTACGGTGGTGGCCTACCCCGCCCGGTGTCCCGGTGGAAAGCAGGTCGCCGGGTTCCCAGGTGAGCGATTGGGAAAGGTAGCTGACCAGAAACGGAATCTTGAAGATCAGGTCGTTGGTATTGGAATCCTGCATGGTCTGCCCGTTAAGGGTGAGCGAGATTCGCAGTGCGTGGGGGTCGGGAATCTCATCCTTGGTGACGATGCACGGGCCAAGGGGCGCGAAGGTATCGCAACTCTTCCCTCGGAACCACTGCTTGTCGCCGATCTGAAGGTCGCGCGCGCTCACGTCATTGAGAATGGTGTAGCCGGCGATGTGCTCGAGGACCTTGTCTTCTGGTATCGCCTTCCCTCGCTTCCCGATCACGACCGCGAACTCCGCTTCAAAATCCACCTGGTGCGAGTTGGGCGGAAGGACGATGGGATCGCAGAGACCGCAGATGGTGTTATCCGACTTGAGGAAGAAGATCGGCCGCGCGGGTGTTTGGATTCCCTGTTCGGCGCGGTGGGACTCGTAATTGAGCCCCACGCAGACGATCTTTCCGGGCCGCAGCAAGGGAGCGCGCAGGCGCACGTTTCCGAGCGGCGTGAAGAGGCCTCGAGGCAGACGCGCAGGTTCTGGAAACGCCGCCGCGGCGCCCAGGATTACCGCCAATCCCTGGCGCCACCCTTCCCCGCGCGCCAGCAGTTCGAGCATGTCGCGCGGCGCGACTCCCGGGGCCAATACCGTGTCGGCCGCCTCTTGCAGCTCAGGCCGCGTCTCGATGCCGAGCATGTTGCCTCGAAGCAAGCCGATGGCAAGCTCGAGGTCGATCACGGAATTGTCCCGCAAAGCCCCCAACCGGTCTTCATCGCCGCTCGTGAAGGTCACTAGTTTCATTGAGTCTCCTTAACGCAGTAGGCAGTAGGCAGTCGGCAGAAAGCCGAATCTCCTGGGAGGCGGGCAGAAGGCTGAGCGTACGCAGACGGCAGAAAGTCTCCGGCAGGCAGTGATTGCCCTATCCAAGAGATGCGCGTGTCATAAAGCGCTCCACCGACTGGCAACTGCCTCTTGCCCACAGTTGACTGCCAGTTGCCGACTGCCGACTGCCTACTGCCTACTCCCCCCTGCCAGCACGCGCTCCGTTTCGCGCGCCACCACGATCTCCTCGTTGGTGTACACCACCAACACCGCCACGCCGGATGCTGGGCTCGAGATTATGCGATCGCCGCGCGCGGGCTGGCAGTTCACCTCTTCATCGAGGTGGATGCCGAGGAATTCCATACGCCGGCAAACTTCCTGCCGCACCCGCCAGGAGTTCTCACCGATGCCGCCCGCAAAGGCCACCGCGTTGAGCCCGCCCATGGCGGCGGCGAAAGCCCCTATGTATTTCTTAACCTGGTAGACGAGCACCTCCACCGCCAAGGCGCTCCGACGGTGGCCACTCGCTGCCGCTTCCTCGAGATCCCTCACGTCGCTGCTCAGCCCCGAGATGCCCAGCAGCCCCCCTTTCTTGCACAGGAGTTCAGCGATCTCGGCGGGCGTCAGCTTCTCCTTTTCCATGACGTGCAGAATGATGAAAGGGTCAAGATCGCCGCAACGTGTGGCGTGCTCGATTCCGGACTGAGCGGAGAAACCGAAACTCGTGTCGACGGACTTCCCTTCCTCGACTGCGCAAATCGACGAACTGCCGCCCAGGTGGCACGAGACGAGCCGCAACTCGGACGCGGGACGGCCCAACATCTCCGCGACGCGGCGCGCCACATATCTGTGAGAGGAGCCATGAAAGCCGTAGCGGCGCACACCGTGCTTTTCCTGCCACTCGTAGGGGATACCGTAAGTGTAAGCCTTCTCCGGCAGGCTGGCGTGGAAACCCGTCTCGAAAACCGCCACCATCGGCACTCCGCGCAAAACCTCGCGAAAGATCTGCATGGCTTGGATGTAAATTGGGTTGTGAACGGGCGCCACGGGAACGAACTCCTGCATAGCAGCCAGTAACTCGTCATCAACCAGGAAACTTCCGCAGTAGCGCGGGCCGCCATGCACGGCTTTGAACCCTACGGCCGCAATCGCTCCCTTGGCCCCGGCAGACGAGTGGCGTTGAGCGAGCTTGTCAATCAGGAATTTGATCGCCGCCCGGTGGTCGGGGATCGCCGCCGCCTCTTTCAATTCCCTTCCAGTCACGTCATCCCACCGGGTGATCGGAGACTCTGCGCTTCCGATGCGCTCGATCTTGCCGCGCGCCAGAACCTTTTCGCCCTCGGTTTCAATGAGCTGATATTTCAGCGACGTGGAACCAAGGTTTGGAACCAGAATCCGCAAGATAGAACCTCTCTGTGCCCAAAGCGCTTTGGAGTGCGGCAGCTTGCTGCCGCTCTGCCTCAGGCCGGCTTGCCGGCCGTCTGCCTGTGTAGCCGACGTTCAGGCCAGCACCTCGCAGGTCGACCCGAAGGTCAGTTCTACACGGCGCAGCTCGCGGGGAAAAGCGGCGGCAAGCCGCCGCACTCCAAAGCTACGATGTCTGGCGCTGATGGTGCATCAGTAGGAGCGCCAACGACATGGAATGGATCTTGGTCTCCGGCGGTTCCGCCCGCGAAAGCACGATCAGCGGCACGCGCGCCCCCACGATGATCCCGCCGGACTGGCCTCCGGCAAAGTAGGTAATCGCCCGATACAGGATATTCGCCGCTTCGATGTCCGGAGCGACCAAGACGTCAGTAGCCTCGACAACCGGGCTGGCAATGCCTTTGCGGTCCGCGGCAAAGCGGCTGAGGGGAACGTCCAGGGCCAGCGGGCCTTCCAGGTAAGCGCCCGTGATCTGTCCTCGGCGGTTCATCTGCACCAGCGCCGCCGCATCCACCGTTGCCGGCATGGCCGGATTGACGAACTCCAGCGCCGCCAGCAGTACCACCTTAGGCTCCGCGATGCCCAGCGCGTGCGCCACTTCGATGGCGTTGCGGCAGATTTCCGCCTTGTTCTCCAGGGTGGGCGCAATGTTGATCGCCCCGTCGGTCATGACCATCAGGCGGGGAATTCGAGGCGTTTGGAAAACGATGACCTGGCTCAACTGTCTTCCGGCGCGCAAGCCGCGTTCTCTGTCCAGAACCCCCCGGATCAGGTTGGCCGTAGTCACCTTGCCCTTCATGAGCAGGTCGGCCCGGCCTTCTCGTATCAGGTCGATCCCCTGGCGAATCGAGGCGTCTTCCCCGGAGGTCGCGATCAGCGACTCGGGACGCAACCTGTAGCCCACTTTGCGAGCGGCCTCTTCAATTTTGGCGGGCTTGCCAATCAGCGTGGGCAGCGCCAGCCCCAGCGGCTCGGCTTGCGCCAAACTCTCCAACACGTCAGGATCGTGTCCTTCGATCACCGCGATTTTCGCCGGGCCAAGCTGCCGTGCGAGCGCAATCAGTTCCTCAAAGCTGTAGATCATCAGGGTGTCTCCGGATTGAGCAGCACCTGCTGCGACGCGTCCCCTCACCCCCAGCCCCTCTCCCCCAAGGGGGGGAGGGGAGACTCGGCCGCGGAGGGTAGCTGGCCCCGCTCGCCCCCTTGGGGGAGAGGGTGTCCGTCAGCAGACAGACGGGTGAGGGGGTGTCAGCGCCGCAAAGGGCCAAGGGCGCCAGCGTTCTAGCTCGCTGCCGCGGCCCGGTTTTGCACCTGCCCGACAATGGTCTTGAATTCGTCCTCCGTGAGCAGGTCCTTCTTCTCGAACGATTTTTCCTTCACCAGGCGCACCATTTCCAGCATGTCCTCTTCGTTGGCGGCAACACCCAGCTTCTCGCACCATTCCTGAATGGACGGCAGCCCACTGTTCTTGCCGAGTACGATGGTGACCGGCGCTTGTCCCACCAGCTCAGGAGCGAACGGAACATATTCCATAGGGCTCTTCAACCGCGCTTTACGGACAAACCCCGCTACGATCCCGGACTCCACCTGGTAGAGCATGTCGCCCACGATGGGACGGTTGCCCGGAATCTTCACCTTCGCAAGCTCCAGGACAAACCGCGAGACCTCGCACATCTTCTCGGTGCGGATCCCCAGCTTGACCCCGTACTGGCAGAGCAGCGAGAGCACCACATCTTCCATGGGAACGTTGCCCGCCCGCTCGCCCAGGCCGGTCACAGTGGTGTGCGCGACGGAGGCCCCAGCCGCAAGGCCGTAAATGGTGTTGGCCACGCCCAACCCGAAGTCTTGATGGCAGTGAATCTCCACCGGCTTCTTGAGGCGTTTGATCGCCTTCTTGACCACCGCAAAGATGGCTTCCGGCGTGCATCCGCCGAAACTGTCGGCGATGGTGAAGGAGTCCATATGGCCTTCCTCGGCCACATGCTGAACGAGGTCCAGCAGCTTTTCCACTTCCGTGCGCGTCGAGTCGATGGTGAAGAATACGGTATAAAGGCCGGCCTCCTTCGCAGCCAGCGTAGCCTCGATGGATGACTTCACGGCGCGCGCCAGGGGCCATCCATAGGCGTTCTTGATGATATGTTCGCTGGAAGGAATCTCGACAATCACGCCCTTGCACCCACACGCCTTGGCGGCTGCCACGTCACTGACCATGCAGCGGGCAAAGGTGAAGATCTCCGCTTTCAGACCCAGGTTGGCGATATCGCACACCGCCCCCTGATCCTGCGGCGAGACCGCGGGCATGCCGGCCTCGATGCGGTGCACGCCCATCGCATCCAACCGCTTGGCGATCTCTACCTTCTCCTCGCGGCGAAACACCACGCCCGTCTGCTGTTCGCCATCGCGCAAGGTCACATCATGGATCTTGATCTTGGGCGCGAATTTGAAGCCTTTCCTCGCCTCGGGCAAATAGCACCAGGGGCTTACAAACCACTTCTTCGTCTTCCAGGGGTGGGCCATAGCTCCTCCGTAGACTGTCGGAAACTGTCTCCGGCCTTGCCGCATAGGCTCGCTTTCGCGGTGCGTAAATTGGCGGATAAAGTCCCGCAGAAAGCGATTCACCGGCTTCCGGAAACCTAATAGTCTACCGCAACTTAGCTGTGTTGCGGTAGAGCTTGCCGTTCCCGCACAAACCTGTTGCGCCGGTTCGAGAATAGGCGCACAATAGGACGTGCCGTCACTGCCGGCGTTGGCGGCGTAGGTTCCGGATCGCCTGTAGTGACTTCTGGGAATTCAGGCCGGCGTGCCGAAAACCGCATGAGCGTGGGGGACGGGTTTCGCACCGAACGCACTGATTCAACTGAAGTTAGCGGCCGATCCAGCAGGGCCATCCTTCCTGATTTGGAGGAGGATTTTTGCAGCTCGCGTCTTCTTTCTTCCCAGTATTCTCTCTACCCGATGACAAGTTTCACGACCATTGTGGGGTGTTCGCAGTTTATGGGCACCCCGAAGCCGCGAAACTGGCATATTTAGGTCTCTACGCGCTCCAACACCGGGGACAGGAAAGCGCCGGCATCGCTGTCTCTGACGGCGAGTCATTGACCTGCAAACGAGGGATGGGACACGTGGACGAGATCTTTCCCTCCGAGGTCATTAAAGGTTTGCCGGGGTATCTGGCTATTGGGCACACGCGCTACTCGACGGCAGGCGACACTGACCTTAAGAACGCTCAACCCTTGAAGGTGAGCTGCAATAAGGGCCAGGTGGCCTTGGCTCATAACGGGAATTTGGTGAACGCCAGCTCAATCCGGCGCGACCTCGAAAACCGGGGCGACATCTTTCAAACCACCAGCGACACGGAAGTAATCCTGCATTTCTTTGCCCGCTCCCGACAGACCGGCATTCCTGAGGCTGTGGCGGAGGCGCTCGATAAAGTCGTGGGGGCGTACTCGCTGGTGATGCTCTTCAAGGACAGCGTCTACGGCATCCGCGACCCGCGTGGTTTCCGCCCCCTGAGCCTGGGACAGCTTGGCGATGCATACGTGTTGGCCTCAGAGAGTTGCGCCTTCGACCTGATTGACGCCAAGTTCATTCGCGATGTCGAGCCGGGCGAGATGGTCATTTTGGATCGGCGCGGAGTGACTTCGTTGCATTTCGCACCTCCTGCTTCGTCCGCCCAGTGCATCTTCGAGCACGTCTACTTTTCCCGCCCGGACAGCTTGGTTTTCGGACGTTCAGTGCAGGCCAGCCGCGAAATGCTGGGGCGGTTTCTCGCCCGCGAGCACCCCGCAGACGCCGACCTGGTCGTTCCGGTTCCGGATTCAGGCGTTCCGGCGGCCACAGGCTATGCCGAGGAATCAGGGATTCCGCTCAAGATCGCTTTGATCCGCAACCACTATGTCGGCCGCACGTTTATCGAGCCCAGCCAGGCGATCCGGGATTTCGGCGTCAAGTTGAAACTAAACCCCGTGCGCAGTTTGCTGGAGGGAAAGCGAGTAGTTCTGGTCGACGACTCGATCGTACGCGGCACGACCAGCCGGATGATTGTGCGGATTGTAAGAGAGGCAGGGGCCAAGGAAATTCACATGCGCATCAGTTGCCCCCCCACTACCTCCCCGTGCTTTTATGGCATTGACACGCCAACGAAAAAGGAATTAATCGCATCTACTCATAATGTCGAGGAAATACGACAATTCCTGGGAGCTGACTCCCTAGGTTATCAGTCGCTGGAGGGTCTGCGCCGAGCGGTTGGCGATACGCAGGGACGGTTTTGCCTGGCGTGCTACACCGGGACTTATCCCACCACCGTTCAAGAGCCTCTGATTGCGATTCGAAACCGGGACTGAGAGATATGGAACCGCTTGAGAAGCAAGCTGCGGAAGGGCCTGTGGCAGGGCCGCACGTTTCGGAACCTGCCGTGTCCGCTTCGCCGGAGGCGGAAGGCGGGAATCAGGACGCCAGGCCCAGGCGACGCGAAAGTGCGTGGGAGACCGTTCGTTCTTTGTTGGTGGTTCTGCTGGGTGTGTTCTGCATCCGGACGTTCATCGCAGAAGCAACGGTGATTCCCACGGGGTCGATGGAACAAACCATCTTGATCGGCGATCATGTGTTCCTGAACAAGCTGCTCTACGGGCCTCGGTTTCCTTACACGTCGTTGCGCATTCCGCCCCTGCGCGGCGTCCACCGGCAGGACATCGTCGCTTTTCGCTATCCCAGAAATCCCTCCGTGATGTTTGTGAAACGCGTGATCGGTGTGGGCGGCGACGTGATCAGGATCGAAGACCGTAGAGTATTCGTCAACGGCCAGCCGCTCCCGGAGCCTTATAACCACTTCCAATACTCCTCAACTCTGCCCTTAAGGGACAACTTCCCTCCGCCCCTCAACGTGCTGGAAACCTTACCTGCCGCCTGGGGGCTGGACCCGTCGTGGGCGCGCGAAATGCCCAACTTCATTCGGAAGGACGGACTGCACGTGCCCCAGGGATTCCTCTTCTGCATGGGCGACAACCGGGACAACTCTTTGGACAGCCGATTCTGGGGCTTCGTTCCGCTCGAAAACGTGGTGGGCGAACCACTCTTTGTCTACTGGTCTTACGACGCCCCCAGCCGCGACTGGACGAGTGAGGAACTGGCTTCCCGGCTCAAATTTGACGCCTCCATCCTTTGGAACTTCTTCGCCAAGACTCGCTGGTCGAGGACGGGAAAAACCTTCTGAATTTGTGATTTGTGATTTGCGATTTGTGATTGCCAGTGAATTGAGTGAGAACGAACTTGAGCCAATACAGATCCAATCACAAATCACCAATCACCCATCACAAATGTGCTATTCTCTAGCGCGGTGAATTCGTGGATCGTGGCTGGAGTGCGGCATTCACCAATCACAAATCACAAATCACCAATGACCTATGCTCTATCGTGATGCTGGTGTTGACATCGACGCGGCCACCGAAGCCAAAGCGTCCATCAAACTCCTGGCGCGCCAAACTTTCAACGCGCGCGTACTGAAGGAAGTCGGAGCCTTCGGCGGATTCTTCTCCATCCAGGGCCTTCCCCGTGACGCCGTCCTGATCTCGAGCATCGACGGCGTGGGAACCAAGCTCAAAATCGCCTTCGCCTTGAACCGGCATACCACCGTCGGCGCCGATCTGGTCAACCACTGCGTCAACGACATCTCCGTTCACGGCGCGGCGCCCTTGTTCCTGCTCGACTACCTGGCGACCGGAAAAATGCACCCCGCCGTGGTCACCGACGTTGTGCGGGGCGTGGCCTCGGCTTGCCGGTCGGTGGGCTGCGCATTGATTGGCGGCGAAACCGCGGAGATGCCGGGCTTCTATCCGCCCAATGAATACGATCTGGCGGCCTGCATCATCGGCTGGGTCCGGCAGCGCGAGATCATCGACGGAAGCCGCATCTGCCCGGGAGACGCCATCGTGGGGCTTCCCTCCTGGGGATTACACACGAACGGATATTCCCTGGCACGCAAGGTCCTGCTCGAAAAGGCAGGAATCAAGCTCACCCGGCAAATACCGGAACTGGGCCGGACCCTGGGTGACGAACTGCTCGCCCCGCACCGTTGCTATTGGAATATCCTGCGGCCACTGCTTGCCGAACGCTTGCTTAAAGGATTAGTTCATATCACCGGCGGGGGCATTACCGATAATACGCCGCGCATACTTCCCCCAGGGGCCCGCGCAGTTGTCCGGCTGGGGAGCTGGCCGGTATTGCCGATCTTCAATTTGATCGCCCGGCTGGGGCACGTGCCGGAGCCCGACATGCTCCGCACCTTCAACCTGGGAATTGGCATGTTGCTGATCGTGGCCAGGCGAAAACTGGCTCGCGTCACTGCATTGCTCTCGAAAGCACGGGAAAAATTCTGGATCATCGGCGATATCCAGCATGGCAAGCCGAGCGTTAATTACATTCGCGGTTTGTGATTTGAGATTCGTGATTTGAGATCTGAGATTTGTGATTTGAGATCTGAGATTTGTGATTTGTGATTTGAGACTTGTGATTTTTCACTGTCATCCTGAGCGATTTTTCACTGTCATCCTGAGCGCAGCGAAGGATCTCTGCAGTTGTTTTGATTCTCGGTGCGCGATGTTGAACTGCGGCGATTCTTCGCTTCGCTCAGAATGACATGCGAAGGGAGTTGAATGACTACGAATCACCAACAGAGCATCAATCACAAATCACCAATCACAAATCACCAATCGCAAATCACCAATCGCAAATCACCAATCGCAAATCACCCATGGACGGTCTTCATGAAGAATCTCGGCATCCTGCTCTCCGGGCGCGGCTCGAATTTCGAGGCGATCGCCCGCAACGTTCAGGAGGGGAAAATCCCCGCTAAGATAGCCATCGTCGTCAGCAACAAAGAGGGTGCTGCGGGCCTTGCCACGGCGAGAAGGATGGGCCTCGAAACTCGCTTCATTTCCTCCCAAGGAAAAGAACGCGAATCCTTCGATCGCGAAGTTGTTTCAGTCCTCAAGCACTTTCAAGTGGATGTGGTGTGCCTGGCAGGTTTCATGCGTATTCTCAGCCCCTATTTCGTGCGCGCGTTTCCTAGGCGCATTCTGAATATCCATCCCGCACTGCTGCCGGCTTTTCCCGGAACCGACGCGCAGAAGCAGGCTCTCGATTACGGCGTGAAATTCACGGGCTGCACAGTTCACATCGTTGACGAAGGCGTGGATTCCGGCCCCATCGTCTGCCAGGCCGTCGTCCCCGTCTTGGATGAGGACACTCCGGAATCCCTCTCCGAGCGAATCTTAAAGGAGGAGCACCGGATCTATTCGGAGGCTGTTTGCCTTCTTATCGAGGATAAGGTTCGTTTACAAGGCCGACGGCTGATCAGCAGCGCAATTGCTTCTTAAGGAGCCGTTGCTCTGGTGATAGCTATCCAATCTTCGTAACTCCAGTCATCAGGCGGGTCCACCGCGACACGGGCGAACAACCAAAGTCGAATGCGCTCGCAATCAACGTCCAGCAGATCGCCCATTCGATGGATGAGCCCGATGGGATCTGACCGCAGCCTCTCAGAACAATTGAACAAGTGTTGAGTCACATCATAAGCCGGATCGCCAATGAACGGTTTCGGGTCAATGACGAGCCAAGTCCGTCGCTTTGACCGGAGGACGTTACCGGCGTGAAGATCCGTTGCCAGCAGCACTTCCTTGGGAGCGGTACGAGGCAGTTCGTCGAAGAGTCGCAGACCTTCGCGGACCAGGCCTGCGTCGCGCCACTTCCCGGTGTCTGCCAACGTCGCGTCGCCCCAGAACTTCATGAGGGCGGAAAGTGGTCGAAAGGGGTGGGGCGCCACGGGCGAGCGCCAGAGACGACGCAACAATCCCGCGATAACCAGATCCTGTTCGGCCTCCGGCACGGCGCGCAGCGAAGTTCCAGGATGGCAGCGCTCGAGCAGCATGGCGCCCAGCTCGTCGTCCGTCAGCAGCCGGACCGTCGGATCGCCGTCCCAGAATCGCAACCCCTCCGCTTCGTGCTCCGCCTCCAGGTGAGGCATGCCAATCTTGAGCACCGCCTCGGTCCCGTCGGCGAGCGCGGCCGGCGCTACCCAAGCGCAACTCACCTCGTTGTTATCGAATGGGGCGCCGACACTCAACGACCACCGCCGCTCGGCGCTCCGCAGAAGCTCCGGCAGCCGGTCGAGCCACGCCGCACCCTCGGGCGTCTTGCTGCAGTTCGCGACGACTCGGACCGGTATCTTCAATGTCATGCCATGAATCTAACCGCGCCCGTCACCTTCATTCACTTTCGCTCCGAGAGACTTCCCTTCCACGCGGCGGTCCTGCTGCGGGCGTCTTGCACGTGGCCCAGGAACCTCCGGGCCAATTCACAAACCCACCCTGCCCTCCGCTCCTTGATTGCCTCGGTGGGGATCAACTCTCGTCCCACGCCGATTGCGGCAGCGCCCGCCAGAATCAAATTTCCGGCCGTCGATAAAGTTACGCCTCCCGCAGCGACCATCGGCACCTGAGATAACGCCGCCTTCAGAGCACGGATGTAGATTTCGCCACCCATTTCCGCGCAGGGGAAGACTTTGACGAAGTCGGCGGACGCCTTCCACGCCCTGATCACCTCCGTGGGGGTCAAAGCGCCCGGCAAAACCACCACCCCTGCCTTGCTTGCGAACTCGACGACCTCCGCATCGAACCCCTCACTGGTGAGGAATTTTGCCCCCGCACCCACACACACGCGCGCCATCTCCACGTCCAGCACGGAACCCGCCCCGACGATCATCTGCGGCGCGTCGCGAGCCAGTTGAGAGATTACGTCCGCCGCGCCTTGAACTGTCATGGCCATTTCCACGATGGGGATGCCACCGCAAGCCACCGCCTCGGCGGCAAAAAATGCCTCCTCGGCAGTCGATACGCGAACAATTGGAATGATGCCGATTTCCTCGATGCGCGCGCGAACTTCTTCTCTCTTCATCATTCGCCTCCTACCAGGGAGCCGTTGAGGCTCGGCTGAGAAGCATTTTGCTCTCGATCGGCGGTTTTGCCAAGACCGACCAGAGGCCATAAGTCCGGCGTGAGCGATTTCGTGTAAAGCCGGCCTTTCTAAGTACGGGATCGAAGCACGAGGGTTGAGAATTCCGACCTCACATTTGAGATTTGAGATCTGAGATTTGAGACCTGCGATTTGAGATCTACGGTTTGAATGACTCCCGACTACTCGTACACGCTCTTGGCTTCCTCCGGGCTGGGCAGGTGGTCGGTCGGTCGAGCCCACCAGACGTAGAAAGTGGGGAGCAGGAAGATGCTCATCAGGAGATCGGCGATTAATCCTCCGACAATAACGATGGCAAAGGGGCGTTGCGAATCCGACCCAATAGCATGAGACATAGCCGCGGGCAGCAGACCTAGCGTAGCTACCAGCACGGTCATCAGGATGGGCCGGAGCCGACGGACGGAGCCCTCAACAGCCGCATTTTCAATGGTGCGGCCGCGCGCGCGCAGTTGGTTGATGTACTCCACCAGGATCACGCCGATCTGAACCGAAACGCCGAACAAAGGGAGGAAGCCCACGCCCGAGGATACGCTCAGATGCGTCCCGGTCACCCAGAGTGCGACAAGACCTCCAAGCGGCGCTACCATCATATTAACCAGATTCAGGCAGGCCCACTTGACGGAGCTGAAAGCGCCATAAATGATCAGGAAGATAATGAAGATCGTCAGGGGCACAATGACGAACAGCCGAGCCGCCGCGCGCTTCTGACTTTCGTACTCACCCTCCCAGTCGATGTGGTAGCCTCGCGGCAGTTGAAGCTGCGCGCTGACCTTCTGAATCGCTTCCTTGACCGCGCCGCCCAAGTCACGGCCGCGCACGCTGTATTTGATGGCAATATATCGTTGATTTCCTTCCCGATAAATCTCGGAAGCGCCGTCTCGCTCTTCGATGTTACAGAGTTGCGCGAGCGAAACACGTTCGCCGGCGGGCGAGAGCAAACGGATGTTTTCGATTGCTTCCCGCGTGTCACGGTAGCGGGGCAGATAGCGCAGCACGAGATCGTAGTGTGCCTCACCGTCAAGCACCTGCGTGAGGGCGTTGCCGCCCACGGCGGTTTGGACCGCATCTTGCACATCAGCGATGTTAATCTGATAGCGTGCGGTCTGGCGGCGGTCCACCGTCACGTTCAAGTTGGGCTGGCCAAGTACACGAAAGACTCCGAGATCTTCTATGCCTTTCACCCCGCGCAAGATATTCACGATCTGATCGGCCGTGGTTTCCAAATTTCTCAGGTCATCGCCATAGACCTTCGTGGCCAGTTCCCCTTTAACGCCGCTGACCGCCTCCTCCATGTTGTCCTCGATGGGCTGGGAGAAGTTCCAGAGCACCCCGGGTATCTTTTCCAGTTCGCGATCCATGGCAGCGATCAGCTCTTCCTTGTTCTGGCGAAAAACAGGTCGCCATTGTTGTGCGGGTTTCAGGCCGACAAAGTACTCGGTGTCGAAGAAACCCGTGGAGTCCGTTCCGTCATCCGGCCGTCCCACTTGGCTGGTCGTCTCACTGACCTCGGGAAAAGAGGCCAGCAGCACTCGGACTCGATTCGCGAGCCGGATGCTCTCACTCGGGCCGGTGCTGGGCGCCAGGGTGCCACGCACCCAGATCGAGCCCTCATCCAGGTGGGGCAGGAATTCCGATCCAACCGCGCCGCTCTCCACCAGATAGAGACTGCCGAACATGGCGAGCACCGCAATGGCAACCATAACCCAACGGCGCCGAATCGACCAGCGCAGAGCCCGCTGATAGTGTTCTGTAAGCCAAGCGAGCACCGGATTGTGCCAATCGCGGACCTCTTTGCGGAACACAAAGCTGGCCAACACGGGCGCGATGGTCATCGAGAAAATGACCGCTCCCAGCAGGGCGAACGCCACCGTCCAGGCCATGGGGCGGAAAAGCCGGCCCTCCACGCGCTGCAGCGTAAAGATCGGCAGATAGGCGGTGATGATAATGAGGATGGCATAGAAGACGGGCCTTTGCACTTCGTGCGCCGCCGCCCGAATCCTATCAGGGATTGACTTGTACACCTCTTCCCTTTGGCCGATGTGGCGAACGATATTCTCGATCATTACGACCGCACCCTCTACGACCATTCCGAAATCCAACGCGCCGAGCGAGAGCAGATTGGCCGGGATTTTCCTCAAGTCCAGACAAATGGCGGCAAACAATAGTGAAAACGGTATCGTCATCACCACGATGAGGGCGCCCCGAACGTTGCCTAGAAATAAGAGCAAAATGATGGTGACAAGAATGAAGCCTTCGGTGAGGTTGTGCATTATGGTGTGGGTGGTGAAATGCACGAGATCACTGCGGTCGATGAACGGAACGACCTTCACACCCACAGGCAAAATACGATCGTTCAGCTCGTTCACTTTCCGGTGAAGTCCTTCGAGCGCCGCTTCAGCCTCGGCACCCTTCCGCATCGGCACCCAGGCGGAGACCACGTCGTCATTGTCGATGATTTTCCCGTCTTCGCGGTGAATGGCGCGGCCGAATTGGCCCAGGCGGATCTTCGGGCCTTGCTCGACTACGGCGATATCCTTCACCCGCAGCGGCGTACCGCTCTTGGTCGTGACGACGGTATTTTTGATATCGTGCACGCTCTTCACCAGGCCCACTTCCCGCACGTTGATCTGCTGCAAGCCGGCTTCGATAAAGCTGCCGCCCGCATTGACGTTGTTGTTGGTGAGTTGTTGTTCCACCTGGCCAATGCTGAGCCCGTAGGCTATGAGCTTGTTGGGATCGATGCGAACCTGGTACTCGCGCGTGGGCCCGCCAAAGCTCGCTACGTCAACGATATCGGGCGCGGCTTTGAGATTCTTCTCCACCACCCAGTCTTCCAGCGACTTCAAATCCATCACGTCGTAGCGAGGGTTGCTGCTGTAGAGGGTGAAGAAATAGATTTGACCGACCGGGCTCCAATCAGTTCCCATTTGGGGTACGACGCCGGGCGGCAGGGTAACTTGCGAGAGCCGCTCGAGCACCCTTTCCCGGTTCCAGGCGTTCTCCGAATCATCGCTGAAGATCAGCTTGAGATCCGAGAGCCCGAATAGGGAAAACGACCGCAGGTGGACGATGTCGGGAACCCCGTTCATCACGTTTTCAAGCGGAATCGTCACCTGCTGTTCGATTTGTTCCGCCGCGATGCCCGGCCACTGGGTGATGATTTCAACATAGTTATCCGCCACGTCAGGGTAGGCTTCGACGGGGAGCCGGTGAAACGAGATGATGCCCCAGCCGAAAAGCACCAGCGCCCCCGCCAGCACCAGCAGGCGTTTGTTCAAGGCGAAGTCAACTGCGGCGCGGATCATGCTAGTTCTCA
Organism: Terriglobia bacterium; assembly: GCA_050008495.1. GTDB lineage: Bacteria > Acidobacteriota > Terriglobia > UBA7540 > UBA7540 > CAVROP01. Next base: position 62,376 of record JBEKMN010000012.1, read on the forward strand.
GTTCTCAGTCGTCAGTTCTCAGTCAAGACCGATTACGAAATTCGAAAACCGAAACTCGAAAATCGTAGAAGCCGGCTCGCTGTCCTCGGGCGAATTTCGATTTTCGAATTTCGATTTTCGGCACTATCTACTGCTCGACGGTGGTCTGGAGCACCAAAGCATTGGCCACGACCTGTTGCCCGGGCCGCACACCCGACGTGATCTCTTGCAGGTCGGCAGGTTTCGCGGGAAGCATTTTGCCGGCTAGGACTTCGACGCGCCGAAAATGGCCATTTTCGACGGGTTCGTAAACCCAGTCGCGATCGTGTAAGTGCAGCACTGCGCTCGCCGGCACGGTGGCATGCACTTCCTTCTTCACGCCGTAGAATGTCGCGGTAACGAACATGCCGAGCCGCAACATGCCAGGGTTCTCAACTTCCAGGCGGACTTTCGCGGTGCGCAGATTGGGATCGAGGATCGGCCCAATATTGCTGATCCTGCCTTTCAGCAGCCGGTCCGGGTAAGCCGTCAAATGAATGTCCGCATACTGGCCGAGGCGAATGAAGGGAAGATCATTTTCGTACACGTCGCAAAGTACCCAGACGTGTGACAGGTCGGAGATGGTGAACGGGTTGGGTCCCGCCAAGCCTTGCACGCCTGCCGCATTGGTAACTTGCTGGTCGGTGATGACCCCGGAGGCCGGCGCCCGAATGTCGATAATAGCCGCAGGATGATTGATGTCGGCGCCCAAGACCCGCAGGTGTTCGATCGCGGTTTCGACGGTGACCTTGGCTTTCGCTTCCGAGTTCTCGGCTACTTGAAAGTCGTTAAGTGACACGGCGCCGTGGTCGTAGAGCAGCTTCGAGCGCTCGAGTTGAGTGCGCGCCAAGGCCTCATCGGCAACGGCCTGGCGGTAGTCGGAAAAGGCCTGAGCAATGTCCGCGCTCTGAATGCGCATCAAGACTTGCCCTCTGGTGACCGTGTCGCCCAGGCGGGCGTTAATTTCTACCACTCGACCGGAAGCAATGGAAATCACCGGGATATTTCGCGACACGTCCGGCCCGACAGTGCCCGTCACATCGAGTTCAGGAACTGCCGCCCGCTCTCCGGCTGTCGCAAGCTCAAATTGTTCGGGATGGTCTACTTTGAACGCGCCGCCATCCTGCTCGTGCTCCACCTCGGCCGGCGGCGGAGCCTCGGCTGCGGCGTCAGCTTGCCGCCCCTTGCAGCCCAAAAGAAGGCAACCAGCAAGCGCGGCCATGAACGCCAAACTAATCGTTATAGGAATACGCCAGTTCATTATCCACCTGATTGAGCGGAAACTATCAACCGCAAACGGTGACACAAGACTCGACCACGAGCACGTCAGGCCATTTCGCATGCGGCGGGCTTCCTTTCGCCTTTCGCCTGCGATCCGCCTTGCAATTAGAAGCGGCAGGAATTTGCCGCACGCTGCAAAGCCTTATACCGTTGGAGCGTTCGCCGACGAACTAGGTTGCCAGAACCAAAACGGGGGACCGCGCGTCTGCGTGCGGCGCGGGGAACAACTCGGAAGGCGGACGTCGTAGAACTGAGGAGTCAGGCGTTTGGTCAGGGTTTCTTTGTAAAGGGAAGGTGCCTGCGAATAATCAGGCCAGTTCCTAGACGACTCCGGGATAGTCGCCTGAAATACCTCTCCGCAGAAGCCGTGCAGGATCCTGGAACTTGCATACCGTGAGGGTCGATGGCCGTCAGCCGGACCGTTTCGAACAAACTCACCGTGGCCGTTGTTGATCCAGACTCCGATTGGGGTAAACGACCAGGCACTGGTGATAAGGAGGTCCAGTTCCCAGTCGCCGTTCACGTCGCGGGGAGTGATAAGCAATCCCCCTCGCTGAGCCAAAACGCTGAACGAGCTTGGCCCCGCGCGAGAAGTCAGATCAAGATCAATCCGGTACCGAAAACCGCCCGGCCCCCGACCCTCGAGCTTGGCGACAGCCAGATCAGGGCGGCCATCGCCGTCCAGGTCAGCAATGGCGCACCCCTGGTCGCAAAACGTGGGTACGATGGGCAGTTGCCGGGCTAAGGGGGGCGTCGCACTCGAGGCCCACGCGGCCAATGCCCAAAGCGCATACAGCAGCAGAATCGGCCGGAGAAGCAAGCAGCGCCGGAGGACAGAACTCCGTTCTCCCATCCGCAGCAAGAGAGTTATCGACGGGCGGAGAGAATGGGCGGCTGACTCTGGCCCAGTGCCAGCTCCCGAATCGAACTTTGTGTTCAGATGACGTCTCATCCGCATCACTGAATGTCTGCTTCTGAACCTGCAACGTCAAGCGGAGTCTCGCCAAACGACTCGCTAGACCTACAGGTAGAATTGTATAGGCCTCGGACGGTAGGCTGTCAAGGGGAGCTGCGCTCGATGCCGCGTCCAAATTGGGATAAGGGCGGGGCAGTCCGGAGGCCGGGTTCACCATTGACATCCTGCTCCCGATGACCGGTTCGTGGTATGGTGGAAATGTAGTCCTGCTTTCCGCAGGGTTCGGCGTTTACTGACGAATCGGATGCTACAAACCAAACCAGGCGACCCTCATCCTGCCCGCTCGAGCACCGGCCCCGGAGTTCTGGAGTTGATCGGCCGGGTTAACTGGCGGACGGAAGGACCCAAGCTCCTCCTTTTCGTTTGCATACCGGTTCTCGCAGGCATGCTGGTGGTAGGGCTTTGGCCGTTTCACTCTCCCAGGAATCAAGTGACATGGCTTAGCAGCGGCAACGGCCTACAGTTTGGTCGTCATGGGGTGATCCTCAGCGCCGGCAGCTTCAGGGCTACGGACGATCCCTCGGGCGGCCCCTGCAGCCTGGAGATTTGGTTCGAGCCAACTCGCACCTGGGCCTCGGGATCTCTCTTATCCTTCTATGCTCCAGAGCGGCGTCGACAATTCTCCCTTTTTCAATCGATGACATATCTTAGTTTGCAAAGTGACATCCTCAAGGAACACTACCAAACCGTCAACTCGAGGCTCGATGTGGCAAACGTCTTTTGGCAGGGGAAGGCGGCGTTCGTGACGATCGCGTCAAAGGGCGGCCAGACATCGGTTTATCTTAACGGTGCGCCGGTCATTCCGAGTGCCAGCTTTCAGATCTCCAGTCGGGACTTCGCCGGCAGATTAATCATCGGCAACCCGCCCCGAGCCGGAGAAAGCTGGCGCGGTCAAGTGCGAGGACTTGCCGTTTATGACGATGCTCTCCCTCCCGCACAGGTCCGTCAAGACTTTGAGACATGGACGAGGAAGGGGCGGCCGGACATTTCCGGAACTGACCGGCCCGTGGCGCTCTATTTGTTTGACGAGCGCGCAGGCAACGTGATTCACAACCAAGTGCCCCGGGGAAGAGACTTGTATATCCCGGACCATTACGTAGTTGTAGATCAAGCTTTCCTGCGCCCCTTTTGGGTGGAGTATTATCCGTCTCGGGGCTACTGGGAAGGCGTGGTATTGTTCAACGTTGTAGGTTTCATGCCTTTAGGGTTCCTCTTCTGCGCCTACTTTTCCCTCTCCGGACGAATCCGCAGACCCGCCCTGGCGACCATCCTTCTCGGATTCACACTCAGCCTTACGATCGAATGCCTTCAGGCCTTCCTGCCGACGCGTGATTCCGGCACCACGGACCTCATTACCAATACCTTGGGGACTTGCATCGGGGTATGGATTTATCGGTGGAGTTTCGTCTTGTCGGCGCGAATCTGGAAGAGGATTATAGGACTCTAGCGAGGGTTCCCGCTACTCGAGCTTGAAGCGCGTTGAAGCCAAATAGTAGAGCCTGCGCCAGACCAGGCGGTTGATGGTGACGACCATCGCCGCCAGGAAAATCGTTGCCGCCAGGAGCAGGCGTGAGTTTCCGCTGTCGGTCGCCTGGCTAATCAGCGCGCCCAGCCCCGTGGTTGCAAAGGTTTGCTTGCGAAAGTGAAAGTATTCCGCGACGATACTGGCGTTCCATGCACCGCCGGACGCAGTGACCAAGCCGGTGATCAAGTAGGGGAATATCCCAGGCAGCAGCAAGGTGCGCCAACGATCGAAGTTGCCTAAACGGAACACCCCGCACACTTCCCTCAGGTCCGTGGGAATAGCGCTGGCCCCCGCAATGACATTGAAGAGGATGTACCACTGTGTGCCCAGCAGTAACAGAACAATCGAGCCGACTCCCAATCCGCCGCCCAGCCGAATCAGCACCAGCAGAATGATGGGAAACAAAGCCGTGGCGGGCACGGAGGCGGCAATCTGGACGATGGGTTGGGCGAACGCCGAAAGCCTCGGCCTCAACCCGATGTAAAGCCCTACCGGGATGGTCCAGAGCGCCGCGAGCAGGAGAGTCGCCTCGACGCGAAGAAAGGTTGCGCCGGCTCCCAGAAGTATCTCTCCTATTTCTGAGGTCGAAAGCCCTGCAAGCATGCCGATCATCTTCACCACCGCGTAGCCGACACCCAGGAAGCAGCCAATCAACAGTGTCCACAGTCCCCACTTCCCTGCCCTGCGTCCCCGTTGATGCGGAGATACGGATCCGTGTGCCCGGGCAAAGAACAGATTCAAGCGTTCGCGCAGGGGCAAGATCGACAGGCGGGCGGCAAGATGCAGGATCTTCGAGCGGCGGAGCCAATCAAGGACCGGTGAGCGCGGCGGGAATGCCGCTTCCACCTGTTCGAATTTGAACTTCTCCGCCCAGGCGATCGTGGGACGCCAAATGACCTGGTCAACGAGAACGACGACCGTCACCATGGCGGCCAGTCCCCAAACAATGGCGCGCGTGTCTCCGGCATTGGCGGCGGTTTGAAGATAGGAACCAAGGCCCGGCAGGCGGAGGTCGCGGTTTCCCAGGACAAACATCTCACACGCCATCAGAAAGAACCAGGCGCCCGCCACCGACATCATGGAGTTCCAAATCAGCCCGATGGCCGCGTAGGGCAACTCCATCTGGGTGAACCGCTGCCACCAACTCAACCGGTAGATCATGGCCGCTTCCCGCATTTCGCGCGGAATGCTCTTCAGGGACGAGTAGAAACTGAAGGTCATGTTCCACACTTGCCCGGTGAGGATCAACACGATACAGCCCAGTTCCACGCCCAGTTGGCGCGTGGGGAACAGGGCTACCATCGCGACCATTACCGCGGGGAGAAAACTGAGTACAGGAATCGACTGGAGAATGTCCAGGAGTGGAACCATGAACCGTTCGGCTTTCGCGTTGTAGGCGGCGATATACCCGTACACAAATGTGAACAACAAACTGAGAAGGTAAGCAATGGCGATACGAATGAGCGAGAACACCGCGTACTTGGGTAATGCTCCGGGATGAAGTTGAATCTCCGCCTGAGTGTTGACCGGCCCAACTCCGTAGCGGCTGAAGGACACCACGGCATAGAAAATCGCCAGAGCAGCCAGGAAGATGGGAGTATCTCTTAGGAGCGATGAAACGCTGCCAGGAATGATTCCCCAGGGCGGAAGTGTGCGGGCGGCTTTTTCCGTATGTAGCATGTGTTGGAAGGTTAAAGGTTGAAGGATAAATGCAATCCACGGTCGTTCGAGGTTTGCCTTTTAGCCTTTATCCTTTTGCCTTTTGCCTTTACCCTTTACGCCGGTTTCCCGTTCCCTGCTGCGCCGTGCAAGGTGAGCCTGTCGCTTTCGGAATCGTAAGTGAAAATCTCCCCGTAGCGGCCCCAATCGAGCGCCGTGTCAATCTGCCGGTTAGCCTCTTCCTCGGACAAGTGTTCCTCGACAATATCCCGAAAGAACTCCAGTGGCATGGAGTTGTCCGACTTGGCGCTGAGGCTGCGGTTAATCTGCTGAAGCAGCGGGACATTCGCCAGCGCAGCCTGACGGAAAAGGAGTTTGCGGTCGGAAATATCGGCTTGGGCAAAGGCCTTTCCCTCGGGAGTAATCTCGACATCGCCCTTATCCGATTTGGCAAAGCCCAGCAGCGAGGTGGCCTCAACGATGGGCACCAAGTCGGCAAAATCCATCAGGAGCTTATCCGCCAAATGGTACAGATCCTCTTTCTCGCTGTGGTCATTCATGATTTCGAGCAGCCCCGCGATGGCGCCTGGGCGCGCATGGGGCAGCATCAGGGAAGGCTTCCTGGCCGGCCGGCCTCCGGCGGCCAGGGGCGCAGGTTCCAGTTGGGGCTGAGTCATGAGTTTGTAAATGTAGTCCACATAGACCAGAAAATCTGCCGAAGTGTGATCCCTGGGCTGGCGCAACTCGACTCTGAAGTCAGCCCGGATTCTCGCCGGGTTACGCCCCAGGACGATGATGCGGTCGGCCAGCAGAACTGCCTCCTCGATGTTGTGGGTCACCAGGAAAATGCTCCGCGTAGGGATCTTCTTCCCCAGCCACAACTCCATCAGTTCGCCGCGCAGGTTCTCTGCCGTCAGAACGTCGAGGGCCGAAAACGGTTCGTCCATGAAGAGGATTTCAGGCTCCACGGCCAGGGCGCGTGCAAAGCCCACCCGCTGCTTCATTCCGCCGGAGAGCTCTTTGGGGTAGGCGGACTCAAACCCTTTCAGCCCGACTTTATCCAGGGATCGAAGGGCGCGATGGTGGCGTTCGAATGGCGCCATGCCCTGCGCCAGCAGGGGAACCTCAACGTTATCCAAGACCGTAAGCCAGGGGAACAAGGCGAAACTCTGAAACACAATGGCGAGGTTTGGGCTGCTCTCGCTGAGCGGCACGTCGTGCCAGAAAACTTTGCCGGCGGAGGGCGGGGTGAGCCCGGTGAGAATCCGAAGCAGAGTGGATTTGCCGCTTCCCGACGGGCCCAGCAACGCCACGATCGAGTCCGGCTCGATGGACAGGTCGATGGGAGCGATGACCTGGATCTCTCTGCCATCCGGCTGGACAAAGCACTTCTGAATCTGCGAGGCCGTGATGATGGGTTTCACCGCCGCCGGCGCCCGCGCAATTGCCGCACCAAGAGCTTCCCCGCGTGCTGCGGCGGCCCGCTCACCCGAGAGTTCGTCCATCAAGTGCTGCCAGGCTTCCTCCGGCAGTTCGTCGAAGAACTGATGACGCTCCTGGGGCTGCGTCTTGTCGATGATGGCGCGCAGGTCCTGGATGGTCCGGGAGTGGAGCAGGACATACGAATGATAGTAGGGAAAGTGGCTGACTAAGGTTGCCGCGTAATCCACCGGCAAAGCGCGAAATACGATCTGCTGCTCCTCGAAAGGGATGCGTATGATCGAGTCGGCAGCGGCGTCGGGCTCGAGACGCTGGAGGAGCGCCACCGCCTGGTCAGCGCGCCCCTGGGACAAGAGTTCTTGCAGTTTCTCGGCAGCCGGTGGATTCATCGAACCCATATTACCAGAAGACTTCCGTTTTCCGTCATTCTCGCAGATAATAGGAAGTGAATGTTGTAGACTCACCTGTTTTGAGAGAAACATGTCAACCAAGGGCCGTCCGGATCCGGAGCAGTTGTTGCGTCAACTTCAGGCCGAGGAGCAGTATTACGGGCGCGGTCGCCTCAAGATTTTCCTCGGATATGCGGGAGGCGTGGGCAAGTCGTTCCGCATGCTGGATGAGGCGCGGCGGCGGCGGGAACGGGGCGAAGACGTGGTGGTGGGCGCAATCCAACCCAAGGCTTCGCCGGAAGTTGACGCGCTGCTGCAACGCATGCTGGTTATCCCACAGGGCAGCGTGGGAGGCGTGCCCACGATGGACGTCGAGGCCATTCTGCGCCGTCATCCTCAAGTCTGCCTCGTGGATGGCCTTGCCTACGACAACCCCCCGGGCAGCGCCCACCCCAAGCGCTGGCAGGACGTCGAGCACCTGCTTTCCGCGGGCATCTCGGTGATCGCCACGGTCAACCTCCAACACATCGAGGAGCGGCGCGAGCAGGTGGAGAGGATCACGCACAAGCACGTGACGGAGACCGTGCCGGAGAGCTTCTTACGCAATGCCGACGAAATCGAAATCGTGGACGCGCCTCCGGATTTCGCTCTGCAGCGCGGTTCCAATCCCTTGTTGGTCAATGGAACGGGCCCACCAGCACTCTCTCCGCAGCAGCTCTCGGAGTTGCGGGAGATCGCACTGCTGCTGGCCGCGGATGTCGTCGATTACCAGCTTGAAGCTTACCTGGTGCGGCATGGGATTCAGCAGCTATGGGGAACCTGCGAGCGTTTTCTCGTCTGCGTGTCCCCGTACGTCGACGCCGCCAAGATGATCGCCAGTGGCAGGCGCAACGCCGACCGCTTCCACGGTGATTTGTTTGTCGCCTACATCAAGCGGCCCGACGCCACGCCGGAAGAGAGAAGTGTGCTGGAGCGAAACCTGGAGGAGGCGCGGGCTGTCAACGCGCGCATCGAAGCTCTGGATGGAGACGATCCTGCCGATGTCATCATCGAGTTTGCCCGCGCCCACGGCATTACGCAGATCTTCGTGGGCAACCGAATGAGGAACAGTTGGTGGGATCGAATCTTTGGCCAGCCGCTCGACCACCTGATCCGGGCGGCAGAGAATATTGACGTGAGAGTGTTTCCAGCATAGGATTCCGCGCATGTCCGACTCCCCTCATCGAGGCACCCTCAAAATCTTCCTGGGCTACGCTGCTGGCGTAGGAAAGACCTACCAGATGCTGGACGAAGCTCATAAGTTGAAGAGCGAGGGCGTGGATGTGGCTTTGGGCTATTTTGAGCCGCACGGCCGCAAGGCCACGATCGCCAAAGCCGAAGGCCTGGAAGTCATTCCGCGGCGCAAGGTCGAGTATCGCGGAGCGGTGTTCGGAGAAACCGATGTGGAGGCCATCCTGCGGCGCCGGCCTCAGGTCTGCGTCATCGACGAGTTTGCCCACACGAACATCCCGGGGTCGGAACACGGCAAGCGCTGGCAAGACGTGCACATCTTGTTGGACGCGGGGATCGACGTGCTGACCACCATGAACGTGCAGCACCTGGAGAGCCTCAACGACCAGGTGTGGCAGTTCACGGGCATCCGGGTGCGCGAGACCATCCCCGACTGGGTGGTGAAGCAAGCCGACGAAGTGGTCATGGTCGACTTGCCTCCGCAGGCTCTGCTCAACCGGCTGACGCGCGGCGTCGTCTACACTCCCGAAAAAGCCCAACAGGCGATGGAGAACTTCTTTAAGGAGTCGACTCTGGTCGCCTTGCGCGAACTGGCGATCCGCCAGACAGCGCATGAAGTTGATGTTCGCCACACCGTCCAGGACGGAACCCAGGCCGCAGCAACGAGCGGCGAAGACCAGGGGTCGGCCGCATCTCCCCGCGCACGTTCCCCCGAATGCATCCTCATCCTCATCACCGAAGACCCCTCTTCCGCAGCCCTCATCAGGCGCGGCAAGCGTGTGGCCGATTACCTGCAAACGGAATGTCTCGCCGTCAGTATCCTGCGCGACGGCAACCTTCAGAATATTGCCGCCGCTCAGCGCGAGGCCGTCGAAAAGCACTTGAAATTCGCCCGCAACCTCCAGATTGAGCCCAGCGTGTTGCAGGGTGATGATGTGGCCCAGACCTTGGTCGAATTCGCTCGCTCCCACAAAGTCACACAGATCTTCATTGCCCGGCCGCAGCAACACAAATGGCCCCTGGCCTTCGGCCGCGGCCTGGTGGAACGCGTCGTCAGGCTGGCCCACGACATCCAGGTCACCATTGTCGCCGAGCGCCGCCGCTAGGGCCGGCGGCTGGGCTGCTGGGGAGTGGACATTTTGCCCGCGAGTTGTGGCACGGCCATTCCTTCGCTCCGCTCAGGACAGGCTTTGGCCGTGAATCGGCACGGGCAGGATGCCCGTGCCACAGCGGGCGGGACGCCCGCACCACGCCTCATTCGCGCACCCCCTCTGCGGCCGACCCTTTGTTTTCTATAACATTCTCGCTTTGTTCCGGCGATTTTGGTGTTTGGGCGGCGTTTTCCTCTGCTGGACTTTCTGTCACAGCGTCGAGCCCCACGACCTTACTCAGTTCCTCGGCCGCGCGGTCGTTCGGCTCGTTGCGGGGAGGGATTGTTGACGATTGCGTAGGGGCTGTTCGCGAACCGCCCCTACCCAGGCGGGCGTGTTCTTGGCGCATGGCGAGGATAATCCTCACCTTGCGGTCGATCGAGCGGTCCAGCGCCGCTTCCTGCCGCAGCAGCATCTCCCAAGTCTCCCCCGCCGGAGCCAGGCAGGCGTCCCGCTCGATCGTGTCCTTCTCCTCCTGCACCTTCATCTCCTCCTCGAACGCCGCCTGCACG
>JBEKMN010000120.1:0-13042 GCA_050008495.1 Terriglobia bacterium
TCCCGCTCTTTCCCACTCAACATCAGCATCTCCTGTTTTTCCATCCGTCGAGTTTGACGGAGTTCAACAGGACATTTCTACTTTGCTGAAACCGGACATTATCATTTTGCCGCGACACCGCTTTCCAGCGAACCGCTCCCCGCGGGAGTATTGGTGTATACTCACTCAGGCCATGAGCTCCCAAGCGGGGGTTTGAGGCTCAAACCTCGAAAGGATTGCAAAAGCCATGAATCGCACCCTCCTTTTTAGCCTGTTGCTTTTCCTCGTGGCGCCGATGGGTCTCGCTCAGACGCCGCAGCGCCCTCAGCCCTCGCCGCCAGTGGTTTCGCCGGAGGTAGGGGCTGACAACCGCGTCACGTTCCGTTTCCGCGATCCGAATGCCAAGGAGGTCTTGCTTGCCCGCGAGGGGGCACAGCCCGTGGCCATGCAGAAGGGCGAAGAAGGGGTTTGGAGCGTCACCACCGACCCTCTGGAGCCGGATTTCTACGGCTACTCGTTTGTGGCTGACGGCGTCCACTTGATCGACCCTTCGAACCACCTGATGAAGCCGAACCTCCTCGGCCCGCAGAGCGTGGTGCACGTTCCAGGCCCGGCCTCGCTGCCCTGGGAGGTCAATGACGTTCCGCACGGTGTCATCCACCACCATTTCTACAGATCGACGATTGTGGGCGACGATCGCGACTATTACGTCTATACACCGCCCGGCTACAATCCCACCGGGCAGGATTCCTACCCCACGCTCTACCTCTTACACGGATTCAGCGACGACGCGAGCGCCTGGACCGCCGTTGGGTACGCGAACGTGATTCTTGACAACCTGATTGCCCAGGGGAAGGTCAAGCCCATGATCGTCGTAATGCCTCTCGGCTACGGCGCACCGGAGATTGTCTCGCAAGGGGTGGCGTCGTTTCGCGACCCCAGCCTCCGCCAACGCAACTACCAGAGGTTTCGCGAGGCTCTGGTCAACGAAGTCTTGCCGCAGGTCGAAGCGTCCTATCGGGTGGTGAAGGACCGCAATTCTCGAGCCATCGCGGGCCTCTCCATGGGAGGCGCTGAGTCTCTTCTCACCGGACTGAATACTCTCAACGACTTCGCATGGATCGGGGCGTTTAGCTCGGGCGGGGTTCCTGACGATTTCCAGACGGACTTTCCGGGACTCGATTCCAGTGTGAATGCGCAACTCCGATTGCTGTGGATTGCTTGTGGCACCGAGGATCGCCTCATCGAAATGAACCGCAAGTTCCGTGACTGGCTCAAGTCGAAGGGAATTCAGCACACCGACATCGAAACGCCGGGCGCACACGCCTGGATGGTGTGGCGGCGCAATCTGGCGACCTTCGCACCGCTCTTATTCCGATGACAGCGTCGCCGGTGGCGCGGGCGTCTCGCCCGCTGTCGCGCGGACCCGCCGGCGCGGGACGCCCTGGTGACAGCGGCCGGGACGCCCGCGCCACGCCGAGCGCTGTCACTCTATTCTGAAAGTCTCGTTGGGATGATACCCGCCGTTCGGCGTTAACAAGAGGCCCCGCCATGCCTAATCGCTTCCAAGCTCTTCTTCTGGCATTAATTCTCGGTTCTGTTTCAATCCTTCCCGGCTGTGGAGGCGGCGGGGGCATGTCCTCGCCCGCTCCGCAACCGATTGGAGAGAGTCTCTCCGCGAGTTCGTTGACCATCTACCAGGACGGCACATCAGGGACCGTCAACGTGACCATTACGCGCCCGGCCGGCGATGCGAACGCTGTCACACTCACGGTGTCGCCTGCTCTCAGTGCGATGAACGTGAGCGTCCAATCGCCAGGCACCGGTAACAGCGGCTCAGTCGGCTTTTCGACCGGAGGCCCCGTTCCTCTCCCAGGTCAGGGAATTGCTGCCACCGCTTCCACGCCTTCGGGGACCTATAACCTCACCGTCACGGCGAGCGATGGGACAACCACCTCCAGCGCAACGCTGGCATTAACGGTCGGCGTCGCCGCCGTTGTGGCCGACGCCGTCGATTCCACCCTGGGCGTCAAAGGCCGGTTGCAGGAGGCCATGTCCACATCCTTTCAACTGGCATCATGGGCCGATCAGTTCTTCGTGCAATTCCCCTCCGCCACAACTCCGCTGGGAACTCTCCAGCCCCACCATATCCGCATGCAGGTGCTCGAGCGGGACATCCCAGAAACCGCCGCGGGAGTGTGGGATTTCTCCTATCCCGACGCCATCATCGATCCCATCATGAGCGTCACCGACCATAGCCCGGAATACCAGATCGCCAAAGCCCCTGCTTACATGTATGACGGCTCGGGAAATCTGCTCGATCCGACTTTCAAGGCATTCGGCGCCTACACGGCGGACTTGGTGAGGTATTACAACACCCCGGGCGGGATTACCGACGCAACCTCCTGCAACAAGACTCCCTGTGTTTCCACGCCTCCCAATGGCGCGGGCCGCGTGGACTATTGGGGCATCTACAACGAACCCAACATTAACGACGAATTCAATGACAGTAACGAGCCCAACTCACCGGGCCCGCAAAACTACGTGAACATGTACAACGTGGTGGTGCCCCAGATGCAAGCGGCGGATAGCACCATCAAGTTCGTTGCCGTCGAGTTGGCGGATTTCAGCAGCGAGGCCAGTAACTACATCCCCACCTTTGTCCAGAATGTGACCGCCCGCGTGGATGTCCTTGCCACGCACTTCTACGCCACGTGCAACCAGAAGGATACCGACCAGACGCTCTTCGACGCGATCACTCAGTTTGTCCCGCACATTCAATACCTCTATTCGCAGCTTCAGACCAAGCCCGCCCTGTCAGGCGTGCCTGTCTGGATGACCGAAAACAACGTCAACGCCGACTACGACGCGGGCGGAGGCATCAGCGCCTGCAACGGCACGCCGTTTGTTCTGGACCAGCGCGGCTCGAGCGCCTTCTTCGCTGCCTGGCGACCGACGGTCTTCTCCATGCTCGGCAAGGTAGGTCTGCAAGCGTTGTATCACTGGGATTTCGCTGCCGACGCTCAGTACGGCGAGATCAACGCCTCGAACACGGCGGTTCAACTCGGGTACTGGGTGGATTACTGGCTGGGCCAGTATTTCCCCTCAAACCCGGACGTCACCCCAACCGGAGCCGAGATCCTGCAACTGGGCGTCAGTGAAAACTCAAGCGTGGAAACCCTGGCGATAAAGAACGGAGATGGCAGCGTGGTGGTGATGGTCGCCGATCACGCCGTCCATTCGAGCACGGACAACAACGGGTCGGGCGATCCCCGCGCGGTGGCAATTGACCTTTCGAGCCTCGGAACATTTTCCTCTGCCTCGTTGCTCACCATTGATAAGAACACGAATGTCGCCAACGGACCCGCCGCCACACCGGTTACCCCTGCGGCACAAATGACGATTCAGTTGGGAGGTTATGGCGTGGCGTTCTTGAAACTCTTGCCCTGATGAACCCCCAAGGGGCGCATGCGAAGAAAGCCTGTCATTCGGAGCGCAGCGAGGAATCTAAGCTGCATACCGAAGGCACCTTGGAGTGCGGCGGCTTGACGCCGCCGTGGGAATATGGCGAGGCGGCTACTTGCACAACGCGCCCGTCTTACCGTTTAGAGTCATTCTGACGAAAGGCATCGGTCGGTTCAGTGCGAAGGCGGCGTCAAGCCGCCGCACTCCAAGGCGCTTCGCGCAATTTCAGCGCCGAGGTCGTTTTACCCAGACTCTGAGGGAGGGAAGCCAGCGCTATTTCTTGAAGTCTGCGGCCGCGCGTTGGTACGCCGCCTCGAGATTCTTCATTGCTGCCTCGAGGTTCGGCCTCATGTCGCGCCAGGCTTGCTGGCTGGTAGTTTTGAGCTTTTCAAGCTGCTGTTGGACGCTCGCTCGCTGCCGTTCCAAGTCGGCGATCTGCCGGTCAAACTCCTTTCGGGCCTCGCTGCTTTGCTTGCTGGCTTTGGCGTTTAAGCCGTCGATTTGACGCTTAAGCTCCCGGAGCCTTGCCTCGGCTTTTTCCCGATAGCTATCTCTTTGTTGGCTGGCGGTTGCGTGCTCTCCGTTTTTCTGTTGCGCGGACGCTGCTTCCTGGGAACAGCACGGAATAGACGTCAACAAAACCAAGGCCAGAAGAAGTGATAGCCTTTTCATAATCCTTGCCTCCTTCTATCCGCAGGGGAAGCGTGCAATATCCATTCCAGAAAGAGTATAAATCAAATAAGTCCAATCGGGTTCGAGAGAAAGTGCCCGGCCCGAAGCGCAGGCGCCGCCGGTGCTAAGGTCGATTTTTCCTAATACGCGTAAGAATGCGCCCCCCTTCGAGAGCCGATGATGACCACGACGCTGCTACTGCTCCTCAACGTCAAAGCACCACCTAGTGGCGCGCGGATGTTCGCCGGCTCAACGCCCCAAAATGGCTCTATTCATTGTACCAATAAAAACGTAACATCAGCCTTGGGCTTTGACGCAGACATTGCAGCTTTGTAGGGATGTCCATTCGCCGGCCGGCAGAGGGCCTTCCGGCGCACGGGAGGCTAAGGAGGGTTTGATGCTTACCAACTACTTCTATTGGCACTACCTTTTTTGGGGGCAGTTGACGGGCATAGTTTTCCTCATCGTGGGGCTCATTTCCGTTCGAAAGCAACTGTCCTTCAGGCCGGATGACTGGCCCGTTTTGGGCCGCGTATTTGTGGCTGCTCCCCTGGTGTTGTTCGGAGCCGGACACCTGGTTGGAGCGCAGTTCTTGGTGTCGTTGGTCCCGGCGTGGATGCCGTGGCGCCTGTTCTGGGTATACTTTGTGGGTCTGGCGGAAATCGCCGCATCCGCCAGCATGGTGGCGATGAAGCACGTGCGCTTGTCGGCCACGCTGCTCGGAATCATGTTCTTTATCTTCGTGCTGACGATCCATTTGCACGACGTGCTCAGGACTCCTTACGACCGATTCAGGTGGGCCGTCATGCTGCGGGATCTCGTTTTTGGCATCGGTGCGTGGGCGCTGGCGGGAGCCCAGATGGAGGAAGATCACGTTCATGGGGCGCGAGGGTGGATCGCAAGCTGCCGGACGGTTTTTGGGGTGGTGCTCGTGTTTTACGCCGTCGAGCACTTCATGCATCCTAAATTCGCCTTGGGCGTTCCGCTCGAACTTCCGACGCCGGCATGGGTACCTCTCCCCACGCTCTGGGGTTATGTCGTAGGCGCGATGCTGCTGGTGAGCGGCGTTTCTATCCTGATCAACAAACACGCTCGTGCCGCCGCCACCTGGCTTGGCCTCGCTGTCACGCTGGTGGTGGTGTTCTACTATCTGCCGATGATCGTGCCGGCAAAGTTGCCGTCGCAACTGAACACAGCGGTGGATTACATCGCAGACACGCTCCTCTTCGCGGGGAGCATTTTTCTTCTGGCCGGCGCAATTCCAGCCGCGCCAAGCCTCTCCTCTCTGCCTCTAAAGCCTCGCACAGACCATACGGAGGGACTGCGTGAACTCCGTGCTTAGCTTTTTCCAGCCTAAGAGAGCCGGAAGAGTGCTCTGACCGAAAGGTAACGGGAATGGAAACAGCGACGACGCTATTACCTCGTGCCTTTGTGCCTGGGTGGTTCACAGCTCGTCTGAAGCGCGGATAAAAGACACACCTTTGGCTTCCGGGCCGGCGGAGATGATGGCGACGCCAAAGCAGAGCACCACGACGGCGAGGCTTCCCATG
The DNA here is from genome assembly GCA_050008495.1 of Terriglobia bacterium. Classification (GTDB taxonomy): domain Bacteria; phylum Acidobacteriota; class Terriglobia; order UBA7540; family UBA7540; genus CAVROP01. The sequence continues at coordinate 5,667 of JBEKMN010000120.1, forward strand.
GATATTGAGTAGCTGAAGTGTTCGCCGAGTACGGCCTCGATGTAGCCAATCGACGACGCAATCAGGACTCCGAGCTGGTAGGCGAAGCCGGGGAAGAATCCCCGAAGCTGCGGCGGCGACAGCTCATTGATGTGCGCGGGAATCACGCCCCAGGCGCCTTGCACCATAAACTGCATGATGAACGCCCCCAAAATGATCAGCGGTTTGCTCGGCGCCATGATCCATAAAGGCACGGCGGCCAAACCGAGCGATTCCGCCCAGACCATTGCACGCCGCCTCCCCATGCGGTCGGAGAAGTGCCCAAAGGTAAGGCCGCCCAGAATCGCGCCCAGCATCGAGAGGCCGGTAATCAGCGCGGTGGCGTCGACACCGAAGTGGCGCTGGCGTTGCAGAAAGGTGGGGTACAAATCCTGCGTGCCGTGCGAGATGAAATTCATGGCCGCCATCAGTGCAACCAGATAGAAGAACAGCCGCGAGTTCTTGAAAATGGCGCGCCGGTAGGTGGACCAGTCGGTGCGCGACTCTCGCCACGCCTGAGGATCTTCGACGCGCAGGCAAATCAGCATGGTCAGCAATCCCGGCGCGGCCCCCACGAAGAACATGGCGCGCCAACCCCAGCGCGGAAAGGCGGTATAGTAAGCGATCGCGGCCAGCACGTTGCCGAGCGCGTAACCCTCCTGGAGCAGCCCGGAAAGAATGCCTCTCCATTTGGGCGGGGCCGACTCCATGGCGAGCGATGCGCCCACGCCCCAGTTGCCGCCCATGCCGATTCCATAGAGCAGACGGAGCAGAAAGAATTGCGTGTAGTTCTGAGCCAGCCCGGACATCACCTCCATCAGAGTGAAAAACGCGACGTTGGCCAGGAGCACGAGACGCCGGCCGTAACGATCGGCCAACAGTCCGAAAACGAACGCGCCCACCGGGCGCATCGCCAGCGTGATCGTGAGAGTCAAGGCGAGGGCAGGGATCGAGCGGCCAAAGTTCTTGGCCACGGCGGAGAGAACGAACACCACCACGAAGAAGTCAAAGGCGTCGAGCGTCCAGCCGAGAAATCCCGCCGCGAGAGCGTAGCGGGCGTTGCTGCGGCTCTCCTGTAGAGCCATCGTGTCTCACCACCAAGTCACGAAGACATCAAGCGAGCTAAAGCATTCGACATTTTACAACAGCTCCGCAACGAAGCAGCGTGGCCGGCGAGTGGGGGCGTGCGGATTTGGCAGGTCATTGGCCGCCCACGACCAGAATTGATCCCAGGCGGTAGCGCCGGCGCCCGTCCTCATCGGGCAAGGGAAGCGCGATCACCGGTTCGCCGGTGGCGGTTCCCACGGAGATGTAGACGCCGTACTTGCCCGGTTTCAAAATGTGCGCCGGAGGTAGCGTATAAGCGAGTCGCGGCTGATCATTCTCTTCCACCGCTTGCCCGAAATCTCTCCGGGAAATGATCTTCGCCTGGCCGGGCGGCCCGACCGGCAACTCGCGCACGGCGAAGTCCTGGTCAACAAATACGCCGGCGATGCCGCCCTTCTCATCTTTGAGGGTGAGGGTGGGACGGCCGCCCGGCAGGCAAGGCGCCACGCCCGCATTGCGCCATGCATAGCCTATAAGTATAGGCTCTGCCGCTTGGACCTCCGCCGGCCAGGAGGCCTCCACCAGTTGCAGCCGGTAGCCGAGGCGCAGGTTGATCCTGTCGATCAGTTCGCGGTTGTCCGCCAGGAACTCCCGCGGGTACCAGTGCACCGTGGCGTAGCTGGCATGGTAGTCCTCGATGGCCTGCAAAAACAGGTGTCCGTCGCCCCACGCTCCTTCCTTTTTCGAATCTCCGTAATGCTCCGATTCCAGAATCACGGGAACGCGCGGCCAGAAATTGTAGGCCAGATAGGCGTGGTAATAAGCGTGTTCGCGGGGTTCCACCAGAATGCTGTCGTCTCTCAAGCCGAGCCCTTGGTCGCGAGCGTAGCCCAGCGTCTCGATGCCGCGGCCCTGGATCATAAAATCATCGTTCGCGACCAGAAGCGCATGCTTGAAGTTCTTCTTGTACAGATCAATATGCCGTCGAATCGTGGCAAGCGAATAGGGAATCCGGGTGCTGGCCACGGTGTGGCCTTCGCCCCAGACGCCGAACGAGCCCACGTCAATGAACGCCACGCGCGGATTGCCGTCATACCGCGCCGCCGCCGCGGCCAGGAAGTTGTCCAGCTTTTGAAGAAAAACCGGGTCGTCGAAATCCGGCTCCCACATGGGGCCGTCAGGCGTAATTTTCCCCTCGCCGCTGAGGTGGTATCCCTTGGCCCCTGCCTTCTCAACCCAGCGGGGCGTGGCGTAGGGCTCGGATGGCTGGGCCTCCGAGGTGCAAAACCGGAAGGCCACCGTCTTGCCCGCCTCCACCCATTTCTGCATGGGCGTGTCCACGAGGGGCCAGTTGAACTTGCCTTCTTCGGGCTCGAGGTCGGACCAGTCCAGGCGCATGTAGACGGAACTGACGCCGGGGAACTCCGGCACCGTGTCCGAGGGCTCCAGGTCCACCGTGTAATGTCGAAGATCGTTGTCGTAATGGTGGAACATCCACCCCATGCCGGGATTGATGAGGGCCGCGCCCGTATCCTTCGGGCGCACGACGATTCGATCCGATTGGGCGCGAATGCAGCCCGCGAACGCCGCCAGCAGCAGCAAACCGCACGAGATGGTCCGTAGCGTCTTCAATGGCAGTCCTCCTCGTGCAACGCGGGAGTTGTAAGACCCAGGAAAGCTCTCGATTCGAGGATTCGATCCGTGTATTCAGCACTCACAATTGCTTCGTTTTCGCACTTTGTAATGTGTGTCATCCTTTGTTTTCAATGACTTCTTAGCTTCGTTCCCACGATTTTTGTATTTTCTCCGGCTTGTCGCGGCTCCCCTTGCGGGGCGAGTTCCGTCCCTGCCGCATTCCGTCGCAGCGGTCCCGGCGCGAGGACGCCCGTGGTGTTCGAAAGTTCACTCTTGGCTTCAAATGCGAGCATTTGGCCCTCAAAACCGGGTTCGTTTTTGCACTTTGCAAAGTGCGTCATCCTTTGTTTTCAATGACTTTTTGGCTTCGTTCCCACGATTTTTGTGTTTTCTCGCGATCCTGCCCGTCTCCGAACGATGGCCGCTTCCAACCCCTGCGGGATTTCCGGGCACAACCCTTCCGCCTGCACGCGTGCTTTACAGGAAATCTCACTTTTTGGGTTCGATCTGCGCATTTGACCCTCTAAGTTGAGTTCGTTTTCGGTTCGTTTTAGGTTCTTTTTGCAATGGCCATCCTGTGTTTTCAATAACATACTGGCTTCGTTCGTATTATTTTTCGTGTTTTCTCGCGCACTCTCCCCCGTTCCGAGCGGTCGCCGGCCTGCGGACCGCCCATAGGAATGAGCGTGGCTGACGCAGTCGCCGCCGCGAAACCTGTCCTCCACGAAGGCCGAGGAGCGGGTACCCGCCTGTGGATTCCCGCTTTCGCGGGAATGACCTGATTTTCGGTTTGAGGCGGTGTGGTCAAACATCGGGCGTGAGGCAGGCAGGGTTGGAAACAGGGGGCAGGAAGCACAGGCAGGGACGACGAACGAAGACTTAAGCAGACTTCCCAGCATAACCTATCCGGCAGGGCCTGACCACCTGCCCAGGTACTCGACAATTCTAGCCTATGATTTCTCGTTTGTCAAGCGAAAAATGCACCGGGGTCCGGCAGCGTAAAGAGGGCCCCTCGACGCTGGCCAGCCGCCCTCGCCGGAGGCATTCCACGCGCTCGCTCCGGGCTCCCGTACCGTCGGAGGAGCGTTCCAGACCCTTGCGGCGCGATCATGCCGCTGGACGCCCACTAATTTGAGTTCCTTCCGGATTGCCGACCCATTCTTGAGTTGGGGGTTCGCAAACTCTGCGGCGTTACTCGCGGTGTACCCCGGCGAGTGCTGTACCAGCACACGCTTCCTCGATGCGGACTTCCCGCGAGTCAGGGGCCGAAGTTCAAGAACTCTACAGAAGTTTCTACATGCGAACCGAATTCGATTGATTCACCTTTCTGCCAGCGCGGTTCGGTCTAACATGGACGCCATCGGACTCCCAAGCTTGAAAGTCATCATTCATACCGCAACGCCACCATGGGATCGACTTTCGTCGCGCGGCGGGCGGGAATATAGCACGCGAGTACTGCTACGGCGGTCAGTAGGAGCGAGACGCTTACCAACGTCACGGGGTCAGTCGGTTTCACTCCGTAGAGCATCCCTGCCATCACGCGTGTCACTGCGAGCGATATCAAGAACCCGATTGCCGCGCCGAGCAGAGTTAGGCGCAGGCCTTGCCCAACAACGAGCTTTAGCACATCATCCTGGCTGGCGCCGAGTGCCATACGAATGCCCATTTCACGCGTGCGTTGGGTCACTGAGTAGGACATGACACCATAGATGCCGACGGCCGCCAGGAGCAACGCCAGAAGACCCAACGCGCTGGAGAGCGTGGCGCCAACCTGCGAAAACCATACCCAGCGCCCCACGCTCTTTTCGAGTAGTGTGCTAGAGGCCTTGACGTTCGGATCCAACCTTTTAACCAGACGCGCCAGCGTAGCCGCAACGATATCCGGATTCGTCTCAGCCCGGACAAGCAGCTTCATGCCTAGTTGGCCGGTTTGAACAGGTGGGCCCTCCGTGGTTTGAAGTGTGGGAAGATAAACATAGGGTTCATCTGCTTCCCACAATCGTGCGCCGCGAGTGTTCTTAACTACTCCGACTATCTCAGCGAAAGGAACCGACGGCGGCCCCGGCCTGAGTCGTTTGCCCACGGGGTTTCCTCCCGGCCAAAACTGTCGTGACATCGCTTCGTTGATGATCGCAACTGGCGGTCCTCCTCGCGCGTCCTGAACACTAAAACCACGACCGCGCACAATCGGAACACCTACCGTCTCGAAGTAGTTCGGCGAGACAACCCAATAGTTCACCGAAAGTGATGGCAGACTTGCGGAGGGCTCATGTTCCCCAATGGTGATGGGCGCCGATCTACTGATGCCGCCTAATGGAACCAGGGACGCCAGGCTTACGGACTTCACTCCGGCTAGAGTTTGCAATTGCTCTGTAAGTTCGCGATGAAACTCCGCTGCCCGTATGTCGCCATAACCATGTAGATTCAAGTCCAAGGCGACAACGAGCACGCGCTTCGCATCGAATCCCAGATTAACCGTTTGGGCTCTCTTCAACGCCCGGACTAGCAAACCCGCGCCCAGCAGGAGCACCACACAGATCGCGATTTCTGCACTGACCAACACGTGGTGGAGGCGAGAGCGGCTTAGCCGCTGGCCGGAGGAACTGCCTCCGTCCTTGATAACGGACAATACATTGGGTTTCGAGGCTTGCCACGCCGGCGCGAGTCCAAAGGCGGCTCCCGTGAAGAGTGACAAAAGTAGAGTGTAGCTGAATATGGGAATATCCAGGCCCAGATGCAGGGCGATCGGCTGTTCATACGGAGGTTTCAGCGCTTCGATCAAGAGGTTGGGCATCCAATACGCCAAAAGAAGTCCAATCCCCCCGCCCAAAAGGGCAAGCAGGGAACTCTCGATCAGCAACTGTTGAATCAGACGGCGACGGGTCGCGCCCAGCGATAAGCGGATACCAATCTCTCTTTGCCGTCCAGTAGCCCGCGCCATCATGAGGTTGGCCACGTTCGCACACGCGATCAGCAAAACCATGCCGACAGCAGCCATCACAAGAAAAGCCAGCGAATCCACTTGGCCTCGCACATCAGGACGAGCCAAGAAAGACCCAGGCGTCAGCGTAATACTAGCCTGCTCACGGGTTCCCAAGTAGTCTCGAGAAAATCGGTTAATGAGGACATTCATGCCTGCCTGAGCTTGCCTGATGGACACACCAGGCCTTGTACGAGCAACGGCCTCGAGCCAAAATGAACCGCGGTCGCGTAGTCGATCATCGCTCGGCATTAGCTGCCCCTGCATCGTCAGCGGCACCCAAAGATCAGGAATTTGAGGCTCTGTACCAATGAAGTCTTGGCCGGCGATTCCCAATACCGTGAAACGAATGCCATTGAGCTTCACACTCTTCCCTACTGTGGCCGGATCAGAATCAAAGTGCCGCTTCCAGAAGGCGTGGCTCAGAACCGCCACTGGGTCAGCACCGGGAGCCTGATCTTCTTCGAGCGTGAACGTGCGCCCGAGCACAGCCGCTCCGCCAAGCACGGTGAAGTAGTTTCCCGACACGAGGAGGGCCTGGGCTTCTTCCGCGTCGGTCGTCGCTGCGCCACCACCGAGCTCAACCGGTATCCAAGCGTACGCAACGAGGCCGGATAGTACGCTGTCAGCGTTTCGTAGGGCTAAATACTCAGGGTAGGAGAACGACCGGTAGCTGGCTTCGCCTTGAATGCGCTGATAAACATTGACGACAGTAGCGGGGTCCTTCACCGGAAGAGGCCGTAGCGCGACGGCATCGAACAATGTAAAGATACTGGTGTTCAGGCCGATGCCCAATGTCAATGTAAGCACCGCCACCGCTGTGAAGCCGGGGTTTTTGCGCAACATGCGCAGGCCGAAGCGGAGGTCTTGCACGAAGTGGTCCCACCACAGCCAGCGGCCCGATTCGTAGAAGCGCTCTTCGGCACGGGTGACGTTGCCAAAGGCGCGCCGCGCCGCCACCCGAGCCTCCTCTTCGCTCAGGCCCCGCTCTTTCAATCGTTCCGCCTCGAGTTCGAGATGCGCTTCAACCTCTGCCGCGGGGTCGCTCGGTTTGCGTTTTCGCCAGAACATCGAATAAAACCTCCCCGGAGTTGTGGTGCAGTCGGGCGTACCGGCGGCTTTACGCCGCCATATGGCGAGGTCAACTCGCCGCTCCGTCAATTTGTGCAGCTACCCTTCCCCGGCCTCAGGCCCCAGGACCCGCCCGATTGCCGCCGCAAGTCGCCGCCACTTGGTCGTCTCTTTGACAAGCTGTTTGCGGCCCGGTCGGGTGAGCGTGTAGAAACGCGCCTTGCGGTTGTTCGTCGAGATCCCCCACTCGGCCGTGATCCAACCCCGCTCTTCCAGGCGCTGGAGTGCGGGATATAACGCCCCGTGCTCGACGAGCAGTTCGTCGTCGGATGTCTGCTGAATGGCACGCCCGATGCCCTGCCCGTGCTGCGGACCGAAAATCAGAGTCCGCAGAATCAGTACGTCCAGTGTGCCTTGCAAGAGTTCCAGCCGGTCTTTTTCCTTTTGGGTAGACATATAACCCAAGTATGCATACTTTGGGTAAGATGTCAACCCAAAAAGTTACGCGTGTCAAAGCTCTTTAGAAATGTCCCCTTTCTTATCTCGTTAGAAATGTCCCCTTTTCGAACTTATTGCTGTGAGGTTGTTCTGGCTTTGGTCTTTCGCCGGCCTCGCCCGTAGCGGA
>JBEKMN010000121.1:0-12108 GCA_050008495.1 Terriglobia bacterium
TGTCTTTCTGAGCGAAGCGAAGAATCTCGCCCTGTCTTCTTGCTCTGGCCGGTGTTACGCTCACGAGCCGGGCCACCCGTCGCTAAAGTCCTTCCAGTCGCGGTTCAGCGATTCGATGAGTGCGACTTTCCTCAATCTTGTCCAGCCCTTGAGCTGCTTTTCCCGGCTGATCGCGGCCCTGGGGTCACCGCAAACTTCGTAATAGACCAGCCGGTCGATGTTGTAGCGTGCGGTGAATCCAGGGACGAGTTTGCGCCGGTGCTCGAGCACCCTTCGTTCGAGGTCGTTTGTGACGCCCGTGTAGAGGGTGCGGGATTTGCTGGCCATGATGTAAACGCAGTACGTGTTCATGGGCGCGCGGAACATCTAAACACTCCGCCTGCTGGCGTGTCAAGGCAAGTGCTCGGGCGCGGACTTCTCTGAGCACACCGGAGTTGCCTCAGGAAGACAGAGCGAGATTCTTCGCTGCGCTCAGAATGACAGGATTGGTTTCTGGTGTCGGGTTTCAGGGCGGGCAGGGCGAGATTCTTCGCTGCGCTCCGAATGACAGCGGGCGGGGCCGAGTTGGCAGGGAAGGGGCAGAGCGAGATTCTTCGCTGCGCTCCGAATGACAGCGGGCGGGGCCGAGTTGGCAGGGAAGGGGCAGAGCGAGATTCTTCGCTGCGCACAGAATGACAGTGGGCGGGGCTGAGTGGGCAGCGAAGGGGCAGAGCGAGATTCTTCGCTGCGCTCAGAATGACAGCCGTTCCTAACTGCCTACTGCCGACTGCCCACTGCCGACTGCCCACTGCCGACTGCCCACTGCCGACTGCCGACTGCCTATTGCCTAAAGTGGTCCTTCTGGGCTGCCTGGGCAGCGAAGTAGCCGCACATGCCGTGAACCCCTCCGCCGGGCGGGGTGGAAGCGGAACACAGATAGAGCTGCGGCGATGAAGTGCGATAAAGCCGGAGAGTGGGTCTCGCGAACAGTTGTGCCAGGTCATTGGCGCCGCCGCTGATATCCCCGCCCACCAGATTGGGATTATGGCGCTCCAGATCGGCGGGGCTCAGGACGCTGCGGGCGAGCACGAGTTCTTTGAAGCCCGGCGCGAAGCGTTCCACCTGAGCTTCGATTCGCGCCGTCATATCTTCTTTGGAACCGTTCGCGACGTGGCAGTATGCCCACGCCGTATGCTTTCCCTCGGGAGCCCGCGTGGTATCGAACAAGCTTGGCTGCACTACGAGGACAAAGGGCCGCTCCACCGAGCGCCCTTCCCACGCGGCGCGCTCCGAGGCGGCGATTTCCTCGAGCGTGCCTCCGAGGTGAAGTGTGGCCGCGCGACGGCACTCTGCGGCTTGCCAGGGAATCGGGCCGCTCAATGCCCAGTCAACCTTGAAAACACCCGGGCCATACCGATAGCGCTCGAGCCGGCGACGATAGGCGGGCGTAAGTTGACTCCCCGCCAGGCGAAGAAACTGGCGGGGCGTGAGGTCACACAGAACCACGCGGCTGGCGGGAAGCCGATCGAGCGCCGTCACTGCGAAGTTAGTCACCACCTCGCCGCCCGCCGAACGCAAGCAGGCCACCAGGCTATCGGCGATCTTCTGCGATCCCCCTCGCGGGACGGGCCAGCCGACCGCATGAGCGGTGATTCCGAGAACAAGTCCAAAGGCCGCCGTCGCCGGACTGTCGAGCGGCAGCACCGAATGGGCTGCCATTCCCGCGAAAAGGGCTCGCGCGGGTGCGTGCTTAAAGAGCGAGCGCGCCAGTCCGCGCGCGGAACGGAAAGCGTGAAGGCCAAAGCGAGCGAGTTTCAGCGGATGGGATGGAAGCCTTAGAGGGCCCAGCAGCGATTTACTCAAGTCATTCCAATTCGCGACCAACGGTTCGATCAAGGCGCGATAGGCGAGGCCGTCATTGCCCAGGCCGTCCGCTGTCTGTTGCACTGAGCGCTCGACCATTACGACCTGGCCGCCATCGAGAGGATGGGCGAGCGGCGCCGGCGGTTGCGCCCAGCTAAGACCATGATCGGCAAGAGGCAGTTCTGCAAAGAAGGGTGAGGCAAGGGCGAGCGGGTGAACCGCGGAGCAGACATCGTGCGTGAACCCCGGCAAGGTCAGCGCCGCTGAACGCGTTCCACCGCCCGCTGTCTCTGCCGCCTCGAACACTACGACCCTACACCCCGCCCGCGCCAGGGTGATTGCGGCGGCCAGCCCGTTAGGTCCTGAGCCCACGATTATCCCGTCATATTTCGTTCGCAAAGCGAAGCGGTCCCTTCACCACAGTTCTTAGATGTCGGCGCCCGCCATCCGGATCATCCGGTAGTGGTACAGCGTGGCATGGCGGCCACATCCAAAATGGACCTCTCCGTGTCCCCTGCGCTTTGAGGGCCTCAACACAGAGGTCACCGAGCTCTGTGGCCTCTGTGTTTGGATCTATTTTGGGCACGGAGATCACGGAGAAAACTTTCCTGGGCCAAGATGAAGTTTCGTTACAGTGCCGCAGTTTGACGCGGCAGCGGCGAGTTGAGCTCGCCCTCGGTTTGCGGGCCGGACCTGAACCCGTTGACAAGCCTCTTGGTGGGCCCATCTCATTCAAAATAAGCGTAATCGTCAGCCCTCAAGGTGCCGATAGAGATAAGGGGATTTCCGGAAGGCCGCCGAGGGTGAATTCGTGGCGGTGTTGAGTTGCGTGCGCCCAGTGAGCAACGGACCCGTTCGATGGGTAGCTTATGAGCGTGTTGGACACTTCGAGCATCGGTCCACATCGCCGTCCCTCATCGCCTCCGGCCCCCGCCAGTGTTCTGGTCATCGACGACGACGACGCAGTTTGCCAAACGCTCGGTAGCCTGCTGGCGGCGGAAGGACATACGGTTGCCACCGCGCAAAGCGGCAGAGACGCGGTAAAGCTGCTGCAAAGCCGGCCATTCGATGTAGTGCTTACCGATCTTTTCATGCCGGAAATGGACGGCCTCCAAACGATGGAGGCGTTGAAGGATCTCGACCCCGGCCTCGAGGTCATCGTTCTGACCGGGCAGGCGGACATCCACGTTACCAAAGAGGCGATCAAGCGCGGGGCGTGCGAATGTCTCCGAAAGCCGGTGAGCCTCCTGGAGCTGAGCGCCGCCGTGGAGCGTGCGGTTGAACTGCGCCGGCTCAAGTCCGGCAACGGCCATGAGGGGGTGACCGGCGTGCCGGGAGCTTCGGGCCGCCAAGATCCTGCCCTGTCGCAGTTGATCAAACACAAGCAGACCGAAGAAGAGCTTCAGCTCACGCAGTTTTCGGTGGATCACGCCACGGACGGAGTGTTGTGGGTGAACTCGCAGGGGCGGATCGAGTATGCCAATGAGGCAGCCTGCCGTCTCTTAGGCCGAACCCGCGAAGAAGTCCTGGCCCTGTCGATCACCGACATCGATCCGCTGATTGCCGAAACAGGATGGGAGAAAACGTGGCAACTCGTCAAAGAGCGCCAGTCGGCGACCCTCGAGACCCAGTGCCGGCGCAAAGACGGTACTGTGTTTCCCGTCGAAGTGAGCACCAAGTACCTGGAGTTTGGCGGAAAAGAATACGACTTTACCTTCGTGCGGGACATCAGCGAGCGCAAGCGGGCCGAGGAGGAGTTGCGCCACCGCGAGGCCGAACTGAGGGACGCACTGCGGGCCGCCCAGATGGGCGTCTGGAACTGGACGTTGGGCACGGATACCGTCACCTGGGATGAAGCTCTATTTCGCATCGCCGGGCGGGATCCAAAACTTCCCGCCCTGACTTTCACTGATCAGGCGATGATGTTTGTCCCCGAGAGTCTGCAGCGGTTGAAGGCGGCGGTGGAGATTACGCTCTCCACGGGCACTCCTTGCGAAGTTGACGTTGAGATAGTCCTCCCCGACGGCTCGAAGAAATGGGTCATAGCCCGCGGGGAACCCCGCCGCGATGCCGGTGGGCGCATCACGCGGCTCCGGGGTACGCTGCAGGATATCAGCGAGCGCAAGCGGTCGCAGGAAGTGAAAGCCCGGCTGGCTTCCATCGTCGAGTCTTCGGAGGACGCGATTATCGCCAAAGCCTTGGACGGGACTATTCTCAGTTGGAACAAGGGGGCGGAAAATCTCTATGGCTATTCCGCCGACGAGGTTATGGGCAGGCCGATTTCGATTCTCGCTCCGGCGGACCGCTACGATGAAATCCCCAACATTCTGGAGAGAATCAGGCGTGGGGAAAAGATCTCGCATTTCGAGACGGTGCGTCTGCGGAAGGACGGGACCACAGTTCACGTGGCGGTCACCGCGTCGCCGATCATGAACGCGAGCGGGGAAGTGACCGGCGCGGCGACGATCGCTCGTGATATTACGGAGAGCAAGCGAGTCGAAGAGCGTCTCCGCAAGCTCTCGCGCGCCGTCGAGCAAAGCCCCGCCGCGGTGGTCATCACCGATGTGCATGGAGCGATCGAGTACGTCAATCCCAAATTTACGCAAATCACCGGCTATACGGCGGCAGAGGTCACGGGTCAAAACCCGCGCATTCTGAAGTCGGGGATGCAATCTGCGGATGTCTACGAAGAGCTCTGGAAGACGGTTCTCGCCGGGGGGGAATGGCGCGGGGAATTCGCCAATAGGAAGAAGAGCGGAGAGATCTATCGGGAGTCGGCTTCGATTGTCCCGATCCGAGACTCGGCAGGAGCCATCACTCACTTCCTTGCGGTGAAGGAAGACATTACGGAGAGGAAGCGGGTGGAGGAGGAGCTGCGTGGGGCTAAAGATGCGGCGGAAGCTGCCAATCGCGCCAAGAGCCAGTTTCTGGCCAATATGAGTCATGAGATCCGAACCCCGATGAACGGTGTGATCGGGATGGCCGGTTTGCTGCTCGATACCGAACTGTCGCTCGAGCAGAGACGGTACGCAGAGATCGTCCGCTCCAGTGGCGAGGCGCTGCTGACCGTCATCAACGACATCCTGGATTTCTCCAAAATCGAGGCGCGCAAACTGATCCTGGAGTGCGCCGATTTCGATTTGCGCAGTGTACTCGAGTACGCTGCGTCGCTGGTGGGGATCAAGACGATTGAGAAGCAACTGGAATTACTGTTCGAAGTGGTGCCGGGAACTCCCTGCCTTCTGCGGGGCGATGCGGGCAGGCTGCGGCAGGTTCTGGTGAATCTGCTGGGCAATGCTGTGAAGTTCACCCCCCACGGCGAGGTTGCCGTCACGGTGCGAGTGGAGTCGGAGGACGAGCAAAAGGCGACCCTGCATTTCACGGTGCGCGATACGGGGATAGGGTTCCGCCAGGAGCAAGCCTCGGTCTTGTTTGAGCCGTTCGTTCAGGCGGATGGGTCAAAAACGCGCCGCTTTGGCGGGACGGGCCTGGGCCTGACAATTTCCAAACAACTGGTCGAACTGATGGGAGGCCAGATCGGCGTCCGGAGCCAGGAGGGCAAGGGCGCGACGTTCTGGTTCACTGCCGCCTTCGAGAAGCAGCCCGCGGCGAGCGCGCCCTCGACAGGCATTCCGCCGGAACTGCGAGACGCGAGAGTGTTGGTGGTAGACGACAACGCCACGAACCGCCATCTGCTCTGCGCGCTGCTGCGTTCCTGGGGCTGCCGGCCCGAAGAGAGTGCGGATGCCGGTAACGCCTTGTCGGTTCTGAAGCAGGCTGCGCGGACTTCTGAACCTTTCCAGATAGCCGTCCTGGATATGGATTTGCCAGACATGGACGGGGTAGGCCTGGGGCGCCGGATTGCAACTGACCCGGAGATCGAACCTGCAGCGCTCTACTTGATGACCGGTTTCGGCCGGTTTCTGGACGCGGCTCGGCTGCAAGCGATGGGGTTCGCAGGCCAGATTGCCAAGCCGATTTGGGAGCGCAAGCTGCTTGAAACTTTGCTCGCGACCAGCAGTCAAGGGCGGGCATCAGAGGCCCACCGAAGCGTTATTTCACAGACTGGCTCACGGGGCGGGGGAGCGGAACCAAAGTTTCGGATTCTGGTGGCCGAGGATAATCCGACCAACCAGGAAGTAGCCGGGATAATTTTGAAGAAACTGGGGTTCAGTGCCGATCTCGTCGCCAACGGACTGGAAGCGCTCGAGGCGCTCCAGCAGCGCGCGTACGACTTGCTGCTGTTGGACTGTGAGATGCCCGAGATGGACGGATACGAGACGGCCCGGCGCATCCGTGATCCGCGCACCGGCGCGCGAAATCCCCTGATCCCGATTGTAGCGCTGACGGCGGACGCGATATCCGGAGATGCTGAGAAGTGTTTTCAGGCAGGCATGAACGACTACCTCGCCAAGCCGGTTGAGCCTCGCCACTTGGCAGAGATCTTGGGGAAGTGGCTGGCAGCGCCCGCCGCGCCAGCAGGGGGAAAAGAGGTACCAAGAATGCAAAACGTCTTCCGGTCGGATACTCTGATGGCCCGACTCTCCGGAGACAGAGAGCTGGTAAGAAAGGTGGTGGCGGGCTTTTTGAGCAGGCTTCCACAGCAGGTCGCGTCCCTGCGGCAGAGCGTTGAGAAGGGGGACGCGCAAGGCACGAGCCTGCAGGCGCACACCTTGAAAGGGGCGGCGGCGACGGTGGCGGCGGAATCCCTGCGGGCCGTCTGCTGCCAACTGGAGGACGCAGCGGAAGCGGGAAACTTCAACCGCGCCTCAGCTCTGCTGTCCAAGCTGGAGGAAGCAGCGAGTCTGCTCACCGCCACCGCGACGGAGACGGGGTGGGTGTAGGGGAGGTTGCTCGAGGAGTTGTCGAGATGCGCACACTTCAGCCACCTCAAGTTCCTGCGGCTGATTGCGTGAGCGTTGCTTGCCGCCGCTGCCGAAGGCACCCCGCGTGAAAGGCTCCGAAGCGCGCCGAAGTGTTCGCGATCTTATCAGTCCGCTGGGCGTCATCGGCGTTCTGCTTGATATTGGAGAGCATCGGTTGCATCGAAGAGGAAGCTTCCTCCGTCGAAGCGGCCTGCACGCAGCCCCGTTCGATACTTGCGCCGAAGCTGTGCTGAGAGCCTGACTGCCCGCCGCCACCTCGCGGGCTGGCACAACCGCGTCAGGCTGCAAACACTTCAGCAGATGCAAGCGTATCTCAGCAGGCGTTTCTATCGGGGCTTGACACCCTGTGAACCGCTGAATTGACACTGGGGAAAGAAGTGGTATAGAGAGCCTATCGGGGAGCTTCTGGCCTCAGGGATTGGGGGTTGGCGCGGTGAAGCTCTTTGACCAAATAGACTCTACCACTCTGGACCGTCGTGACAGGGAGTTATGGCTCCTCGCAGTGGGGGTGATCTTTGTCCTGGGCGCGGGCGCGGCCTTCCTGATGTACCCTTCCGTAATCGGCAGCAGGGGAGGCGCAACGGGTCAGACGACGCGGACCCTTTTCGTCAGCTTCTGCGTGCTGCATGTCCTCATGGTCGCTTATCTCTTAGAGCGTGAATATGTTCTTCACGCACTTCGCGGGCGTCTCGCCCGGCAGTCCGCCCAAATCGAGGTGCTCCGGCGGCGGGCGAGCGCCGATTTGCTGGGGACCTTGGCAGGGTACAGTAATTTTCAAGATCAGTTGGCGATGGTTTTTCGCCGCGCGGTTCAGATCCGGGAGCCGCTTTCCCTTGTCCTGGTGCGTGTGCAACCCTCGCCCAAGCTTCGGAGCCCACAAGAGGCCTCCTTAGCCATGGGAGAAGCCGCTCGATCGCTCGTTCGCAAGCTTCGCACGGGGGACTCCCTTTTCCTTCTGTCCTCCGGCGTGTTCGGCATCTTCTTGCCCAATACCCCTCAACCAGGTATGAACCGAGTTGCCGAACGGGTTACAGAAGGGTTGATCGACGCTTCCGGCTCGGGCCACCGCTTCAGGTTTGACATGGGGATGGTTAACTATCCGGAGCAGGCATCCACGGCCCGCGAGATGGAACAGTTAGCCTGCGCTTTTTCCTTTGGCACGGGTTCAGCATGAGTGGCTGACGGGGGTGGCGAGCCTTTCCGCTCCGCGGTTGACAACCACGCCTCGCCTGACTCCCTTATCGTCTGGGTTCCAAACCAGGACCCCCTGGCCCCGTCTTTCGGCGCTTCCGCGAGGGTGGACGGCTCGGCGAGTTGGCCGTCACAAATTTGTAGGCCATTCCGAGTAAGTCCCGCAGCAGCTCCCGGTTCAGGCGCGAGAGGCGAACCAGAACCGCGTTGTAGCCAACGTAATGGTCCGTCAGGTAGTAAACATCGGGTGCCTCAGCAAGCAACCCGGCGCGGTCATCGAAACTCACGCGAACGACAATCGAATCAGGCTCTGCCGAGCGGTTTGCCGGCAGGCAAGCCAGGAGTTTTCCACGGACCTTGAGCGCCGGAAAGCCGTAGGCGGTGCTCGCTTCTACGCCGGGCAACTCCAGCCCTATTTGACGTACGGTTTCGAAATCGATACTGCGTCTGGGCATTGGTCTGCGCGCTTCCCCGGAACCCGCTGGTCCTCTCTGTACGTCGATATAGCTACCATTATCCGCGAGAATCGGGATCCGTTCAACACAAGCTGCCAAGAGCGGAGGCATGCGTGCTCTCCCGGAGCACTGCCAGGCGGGAATAGCGGTTGACAGGACGAAATGTCCGTGTCTAAAATCGCCTGAAGGGTTAATCCTGAAAATTCAGTTCCCGGCGAGGAGATTACTATGTCACTGCGCATCAATGACACGGCCCCGGATTTTGTGGCTGACACCACTCAGGGCCCCATACGGTTCCACGAATGGATTGGCGACGGCTGGGCCATCCTGTTCTCCCATCCCAAGGACTTCACTCCCGTTTGCACCACCGAATTAGGCTACATGGCGGGCTTAGAGCCGGAATTCCAGAAGCGCCACTGCAAGATCATCGGGCTCAGCGTTGACCCGGTCGCCAGCCACGGCAAGTGGGCCGCGGACATCGAAGAGACTCAGGGTCACAAGGTGAATTATCCGTTGATCGGCGACCCGCAGCTCAAAATTGCCAGGCTTTATGACATGCTGCCGGCGGAGGCAGGCGAAACCTGCGAGGGACGCACGCCGGCGGACAACGCCACCGTGCGTACCGTATTCGTGATCGGTCCGGACAAGAAAATCAAGTTGATGCTCGCTTATCCGATGAGCACCGGCCGCAACTTCGACGAAGTCCTGCGCGTCCTCGATTCCATTCAGCTCACGTCCAAGCACAAAGTCTCTACCCCCGTGAACTGGAAACAAGGCGAAGAGGTCATCATCTCGGGCGCGGTCTCGAACGAAGAAGCCAAGCGGATCTACCCCGAGGGATGGAAGGCGCCCAGGCCTTATCTGCGAATCGTCCCCCAGCCGAACTAGGATCAAAACCGGGGCTTTGCCGGGGCGAGATGTCGGAAACGCTGAAGGGGTAGCCGGTCTTCGAGCGGGGTGGAGCGTCTGGAGACGCCGCTACGATCGAGTGCGTCTTTGTCTTTGTAGCTCCGGACAAACGGGGAATGCTGACTATGATTCTGAAGCAGTACTACCTTGGCTGCCTCGCCCATGCTTCCTATCTGCTGGGAGACGAAGCTAGCTCGACGGCGATCATTGTGGATCCTCAGCGCGACGTCCAGCGGTACCTCGACGAAGCCGAGAGATTTCATCTTCAGATCCGCCACGTCTTCCTCAGCCACTTCCACGCCGACTTTGTCGCGGGCCACTTGGAGCTGCGCGATCGTTGCGGCGCAACCATCCATCTTGGCTCCCGCGCCGAGGCGGAATACGCCTTTACGCGCATGAACGACGGCGACACCCTGGAGTTTCCCGGGCTGCGCCTGCAAGTGGTGTCGACTCCCGGCCACACCATCGAGTCAATCTCCATCCTGGTGTTCGATCTTGAGAAGGATGGGACCAAGCCGTTCGCCGTCCTCACGGGTGATACGCTTTTTATCGGGGACGTCGGCCGCCCTGATCTCCGGGCGTCGCTCGGGTGGAGCGCCAACGAACTCGGCGCTCACCTTTACGACTCGCTGCACGACAAACTCCTGGCGCTTCCCGATGAGACGCTCGTCTACCCCACTCATGGTTCGGGCTCGCTGTGCGGAAAGAACCTTTCCTCGGACACCGTCTCCACGCTGGGAGTCCAGAGGCGAATGAACTATGCGCTGCAGCCGATGACGAAAGAGGAGTTCATTCGCCTGGTCACGGCGGATCAGCCGGACGCTCCCGCGTATTTCAGCTTCGACGCTATTCTCAACACTCGCGAGCGCGCTCAGCTCGATAAGAATCTCGAGCAAGTCCTCCGCCCCATTGAGCTGGACGAAGTCCTGCGGCTGGGCGATGCCGGGGCTCAGATTCTCGACGTCCGCGATCCCGTCGAGTACGCCAAAAATCATCTTGCCGGCAGTATCAACATCGGACTCGGCGGCCAGTACGCCACGTGGGCAGGCACAGTCCTCGACCGAGCCAGGCTCATCGTTATCATCGCCGAGCCCGGACGCGAGCATGAGGCCGCGCTGCGCTTGGGCCGCATCGGTTTCGATCACGTCAGAGGCTACCTCAAGGGAGGGATGGAAGCGCTGGCCGGCCGGCCGGACCTGGTGTGGCAAACGGAGCAAGTGAGCCCGCTCGTGGCGGCAGAGGAACTGGCGAGTGCCGATGCTCCCCTGGTGCTGGATATCAGAACTCCCCGCGAGTGGTCAGCCAAGCACATTACCGGCAGCGTCAACATCCCGCTCAACCACCTGCAGGAGCGCATCGCCGAAATCCCCCGCGACCGCCGCATCGCCGTGCATTGCGCGGGAGGTTATCGCTCCTCGATTGCGGCCAGTATCCTGCACCAGTACGGGATCACGAGTCTGATTGAGATGGCAGGCGGCCTCGCCGCCTGGGAAGCCGCTAAACTTCCCCTGGCTTCCGAAAGATAGCCGGGCCAACTCTCCAATCCCACCGCAAAAGGCCGCCCCAACGGATCACGGACTGAGAAGTCGTATGGCGTTACGCAAATAAGTGAACCACGTAATGCGTATGCTGTCATGCTGAGCGAAGCGAAGCATCTCCGCAGTTTCACGAACAAAACAACTGCGGGGACCCTTCGCTGCGCTCAGGGTGACAGGCCTTCTGTTGTTTCACTTCGTTGGTAACGCGAGACTAATCGGGTCGGCGACGGTTGAGGTCCAAAAGCAGGTTTTCCACGCGCTCCCCTACTGGTTGACGTGAACGACGGTGGCAGGCGGAAATCCGTTGAACCAGGTCGAAGAAGCATTGCTGTAGGCGCCGATGTTTTCCGAATAGACCAGATCATCGATCTGGAGGTCAGGCAGTTGCTCGGATTGCGAGATGACGTCCATACCATCACAGGTCTGCCCGTAGACCGCGCAGACTTCGGTCGGGCCTTTTTTGAACGCCTTGAGATGATATTGGCAATGGTCAAAAATGATGCCGGAAAACGTGTGATAGACGCTGTCGTCAATGAAGTAACAGAGCTTTCCATCGCGCACCGCTTTGCCCAGGATCCGGGCGACGAGGGTCGCGGCCGTGGCCACGAAAAATCTGCCCGGCTCCGCCAGGATCTGCATGTCTTGCGGGAACAGTCTGTCGATCTCAGCGTTGATCATTCGGGCGAGCAGGCTGAAGGGCTTCACATGCCGATCGTAGGCGACGGGAAAGCCGCCGCCGATGTCGAGGATCTTGATGGCATGGCCACGCGTGTTCGCCTCTCGCAATACCGCGGCGGCAATATTAAGAGCCTGAACGAAGTTTTCGAAGTTGGCGCATTGGCTGCCCACGTGAAAGCTCAGTCCCTCGACCTCCAATCCGAGATCGAATGCAGCGCAGATCAGGTCCACCGCTTCTCCCGCGTCACAGCCGAATTTGGACGACAACTCCACCATTGACCCGGTGTTGGGAACTCGCAAGCGAAGCACAACGCCGGCATGTGGGGCGTATTGTTTGATTTTCTGCAGCTCGTTGCGGTTGTCATAGGTGACGAGGGGCTTGTAGCGGTCAAGTGCCTGGAGTGTCTCCTTGGGTTTCGTCGGATTGGCGAAAATGATTTTGTCCCAGATAAAGTCTTGCTGTTCCCTGGGGGAAAGGTGTTTTATGTTCTCATAAACCAGCATGAACTCCGGAAGCGAGGCGACATCGAAGCTCGAGCCCGCGCTGAACAAAGTGCGTACGATCTCCGCCGCCGGATTCGCCTTTACGGCGTAATAGGCCTGAACTCG
>JBEKMN010000122.1:0-11690 GCA_050008495.1 Terriglobia bacterium
ACGTGCCGTCCTTTGGCATGTCTGCGCCTGTTCGTTTCGGAGCGCCTACATCCCGACACAACGCGTCGGGACGTAGGCGCCACCCCGCGGCTTCACATTCTTCACCGAGGGGGATGGCGCAGACATCGTCTTGTGAGGCCTGCGATGTCCCGAAGGGACAGGCTGGAACGCCCATCGCGGGCGGGACGGCAGAACGGGATGAGGGTGGTAGCGCGCTGCTGATCTGGATGGTTGCGGTTCTCGCCGCCGCCTTCAAAAACATTAAAAATCGCGGAAACGAACTCAAAGATTTATTGCAAATACAGGGGATAGCTGAAATAGCGGCCGTAAAACGAACTCATTTCAGCCCCCAAGAGCGCGTCTCGGCGCGAGATGGCATGGCATTCCTTCGCTCCGCTCAGGATGACGGGCCGAGGGACTTCTTCCGCAGCCTGCTTGCGCGCCCATTTGGCGAGGTAAACTCGCCCTACGTATCCAGGCAGAGACACTACCGAGCGTTGCGATGGTTCCACAAACTAGTGGTAAAATGCCGCCCTTCGAATTGCGGACTTAAGCGTGCGATCCCGGCGCGACTAGAAATACAAAACGAATGAAGGTTCAGGGGAAGAATGAGGTGGAGTGCCAAGGGCGGCTCTTTTTCGCGACACATGTTGGGTATTACGAAAATTATAAATACCAGGGGAAGCAAAAGTTTGCCACCGCTCCCGGATAGGCCACATGCCCGGGCGGGCACTTCCTGGCCTACGATCTCAAGTCGCCACCCTTGCTCCCTCTTCCGGCATGGAGGGGAGTTGCCTGCAACTTCGGCTCGATTCTCTCTCCCCAGGCTTGCAGCCAATTCTCGAACATCCGCCGGGCATGGGAGTGCAGCGTCTCTTTCACCCGCAGGACATCGCCGACTACCTTCCTTGCCGCGCCCGCGCCAAGTGCTCGTTCCAGTCCCGCCGCATAGTCCGGCACTTGGGACCATTGCTCCGCCATCTCCGCCGAGACCTCGACGTGGAATTGAACGCCGTAAGCGTTTTCCTTCCAGCGAAACGCCTGGTTTGGGTAGGCCGGCGAACTGGCGAGAAGGACCGCCCCCGCGGGCAAGTCAAATGTCTCTCCATGCCACTGGAAGGTCAGCAACTCCCGAGGAATTCCAGAGAAGACTACATCGTTTTGCGCCTCTGCGGTCAAATACACCGGCATGATTCCGATTTCCGGCATGGTGCCGCCGTAGACGCGCGCCCCCAAGCTGGCGGCAAGCAACTGAGCCCCGAGGCAAACGCCCCAGAAGGGTTTGCCGGCGAGCACGGCCTGTCGGACCCAGCGCTTCTCCGCACTCAACCAGGGCAAAGTGTCCTCGTCGTTCACGCTCATGGGGCCGCCCATTGCAAGAATGGCATCGGCGCCTTGCCAGTCGGGAAGTTGCTGCCCGGCGTCGATTTCAACCCGGTGGATGGCGATGCCTCTCTCCACCAGGATGTCTTCGTAGACGCCCGGGGGCTCGCAGGCTATATGCTGGAGAATCAAGATCTTCAACGCCGGTCCTCCTTGCGACAAGACTAACATGATCCTGCCTAAGCGCCTAGGAGCGCAATGCCCGAAATCAGTTTTCTGACCCAATCTCCCGCGCTTGCCTGGTCCCCCGCCTGTGCCCTTTGACTCACCACCCCCCTCGCCTGGTTGATAAGCCGCCTAGAATCAATTGCTAGAAACGGACGTTTTGGACCTAAAGTTGCTGAGCTATTATGCCTGTGTTGCAAAATACGGGACGAGTGGGGGCGATGATAAGCCATTCATACTCTGCATGGCTCCGGTCTGCCTACCGCAACTAGTTGAAGGAGTCTGTTTTCATGGCTTATGTTATAACAGGCGATTGCACGAAAGATGAGAAGTGCGTAGACGTTTGTCCGGTGGACTGCATTCATCCGCGCAAGGATGAACCCAGGTTTGCTGAAGCGGCCCAGCTTTTTGTAAGCCCGGGCGAATGTATTGACTGCGGTGCTTGCGTCCCGGTCTGTGAAGCTTCGGCGATCTATTCGCTGGATGAGCTCCCTGAGAGTCATAAGAACTTTGCCGAGCTGAACGCGCAGTACTATCAGTAGAACGTAGACCAAAGGCGCTGATCAAAGGCCTCCTCGGCGAGCCGGCTTCTGTTTGTCCAGGCGCCACGAGGCGAGATCCATTGCGGGTTTTTCCCCTCCTCCGCAAGAGCTCTCGTTGTCGTGGCGCCTTTCTTGCTCTAGGCCCTTTCGTGGAAGAGTGTCCTGATCTGACTCTTAGCTTCGGCCTTCGGGCCAGCATTTGCCGACCTACAGGTCGGTGCCGGATTCGCTTTAGGATATTGCCCCCCTTGCATTCACGAGTTCGTCAACCTTAACATACACACACTATGAAAGCGCTACTGCTGAAAGCGTACGGCCAATTTGTGTATGAAGAAGCATCCGACCCTCAGGTCGCCGAAGACGAGGTCCTGATTGAAGTGCGTGCCTGTGGCATCTGCGGCAGCGATGTGCACGGGATGGACGGCTCGACCGGGCGCCGCCGCCCGCCCATCATCATGGGTCATGAAGCTTCGGGCGTGATCGCGGAGGTAGGCGGCAAAGTCACCGGCTGGGGCCCGGGCGACCGCGTTACCTTCGACTCGACAGTTTATTGCGGCTCCTGTTGGTTCTGCCGGCGCGGGGCGATCAATCTGTGTGACAACCGCCGGGTGCTGGGCGTTTCGTGCGAAGACTACCGGCAGCACGGGGCGTTTGCCGAATATGTTGCCGTGCCGCAGCGCATTCTGTACCGTCTCCCGGAGGCTGTCTCCTTTGAACGCGCCGCCATGGTCGAGGCCGTGTCAGTCGCAGTCCATGCCGCTGAGCGCACACCGGTTTCTTTAGGGGATACGGCGGTGGTGGTGGGTGCGGGCATGATCGGCCTCCTGGTGGTCCAGGCTTTGCGATTGGCAGGTTGTGGGACCATCATCGCGGTCGATTTGGACGGTGAGAGGCTGAAACTGGCGCGGAAACTCGGCGCCGACGTGGGACTGAAAGCGGATGATGGCGATGTCTTGAAGGAAGTGCTTCACCATACTCAAGGACGGGGTGCGGACCTCGCCATGGAAGTTGTGGGAACCAGCCCTACGGTCAACACAGCGCTGGCCTGCGTGCGCAAGGGAGGCGCGGTCACTCTGGTTGGGAATTTGAAGCCGGCGATAGAACTCCCTCTTCAAGCCGTGGTCACCCGCCAAATTACCCTTTACGGCAGTTGCGCTTCGAGCGGCGAATACCCGGCCTGCCTGGATTTCATGGCGCGCGGTGCGATCAACGTGGAAGCGCTGATCAGCGCCACTCCGCCCTTGGCTGACGGCGCAGGCTGGTTCAAGCGTTTGTATGACCGCGAACCGGGACTTCTAAAGGTGGTATTGATTCCGTAGGGAGGCTGAATGCGCGCACTCAGAACCGCCATCGTGGGCTGCGGGAAAGTCGGCCATCTTCATGCCAAGGCGCTCAGCCGCCTGTCTCAGTCCGTTTTCGTCGCTGCCTGCAGCAGAAACCTTCAGCGCGCCAGGCAATTCGCCGCTCAATACAACGTCGAAGCCTATTGCGACGTGGAGGAGATGATCTCCAAATCGGGAGTGGAAGCGCTGACCGTCTGCACCCCGCACCCCCAACATGCCGGGCCCGCGGTCCAGGCCGCGAACGCCGGCGTTCATGTCCTTATCGAAAAGCCTTTAGCTTCTTCGCTGGCAGACTGCGATGCCATCATCAATGCCGGCAAAAAGAGCGGAGTCAAAATAGGAACGGTGTGCCAGCGGCGGTTTTACGCACCTTGCCGGCGAGTTAAGCAAGCCATTGAAGACGGCAAGCTGGGCCAGCCCATCCTGGGGTCCGTCGCGATGTACGGCTGGCGGGACGAAGCGTACTACAAGAGCGATCCGTGGCGTGGCCTCTGGGAAGCCGAAGGCGGAGGCGTCCTGGTCAACCAGGCGCCGCACCAGCTTGACCTGCTCCAGTGGTATATGGGGCCGATCGAAGAACTGTTCGGCTACTGGGGCAACTTGAATCACCCCTACATCGAGGTGGAAGACACGGCAATGGCAGTGCTGCGCTTCAAGAACGGCGCGCTGGGCAACATTGTGGCCAGCAATTCCCAGAATCCAGCGTTATATGGCAGAGTCTATGTGCACGGCAGCAACGGCGCTTCCGTGGGTGTGCAAACGGACGGAGGCGCGATGTTTATCGCCGGAATGTCAAACATCACCGAGCCCCCGGTCAACGATTTGTGGACAGTGCGCGGGGAAGAGGACCTGCTGAAACCGTGGCAGAAGGAAGATGCAGAGTTTTTCCAGAGCATTAATGCCATGGAGTATTATCACCAGCTTCAGATTGCTGACTTTCTCAAGGCCATTATCGATTCAAGTGAACCGCTGATTACGGGCGAAGAGGGAAGAAAGACGGTGGAAATCTTTACCGCCCTCTACCGTTCTCAAACCGAGCGGAGACCGATTAAGTTCCCATTGGCGGCGTAGCAACTGAAGAACCCTCTCCCAGGGGAGAGGGTGTCGAGCTCCGGCGCTTTCATCAGCCGGAGCGCGACGGGTGAGGGGTTTCTTGCTCGCCTTTCAACTTCTAAGTCGTTTTCTTCCGCAACTGCTTTTCACACAAACTGCAAGAGGACACTCGGACCATAACTGATGCGTACCTCGAGCCGGATGAAACGGATTGCGCAAGAAAGTAACCCCTCACCCGTCCCGCGACGGCTGAAGAGAACGCCGTCACCGGACACCCTCTCCCCAAGGGAGAGGGCCATGTCCGGTGGGGGCCGCGAGCCCAACACCGAGAATATCCTCGACGACTTCGGCCCTTCCAGTCCAATATTCAGCCTCACATCGTGCTCGTGGCTCGAGGCGATCGCAGCCGTGAGACGGCAGGCCGGTTTTCAAGCCACCTATGCAAACTGGCACAAGTCCTTGTCCATTGCTTACGGGACCTCGGTGGGCGACGAAGTGCTTTTCGTTCGTCACACCTACCTGGCGACGCTGGCCAAGCTGATTGCCTATCTGCGCATCACCGGCGCGCAGACGCCGCCGGAGGTGGCCCAAACACACGCGATCTTGCAGGGAAGGTTGTTCGAAGAGCAGCAGATCGTCAGCTTCCTCGGCGAGGATTTCTTCGCGTGGGTGGCGCGCGCGCCCGTATTGGCCTGCACGCAGAAGATCGCCTCCCGTTTTGCGGAACTGCTCTTCACCTACCGGCTGAAGGAACTTTCCGAAGATGTCCTGAAAGAACTTTACCAGGCGCTCGTCGACCCCAAGGACCGCCACGGTCTCGGCGAGTATTACACGCCAGATTGGCTCGCCGCGCGCATGTGCGACGCTCTTCTGAGCAGGACAGGCATGGATATCGTCCTCGATCCGGCCTGTGGCTCCGGCGCCTTCCTTTACCAGGCGATTCAGCACAAGAAGCGCCGTCTGCCCGCCACTCGAGAATCCTTAGGCAGGATTCTAAGCAGCGTGGTGGGAATAGACATTCATCCTCTGGCGGTCCTCGTTTCGAAGGTGAACGTTCTCCTGGCCCTGGGAGATTTACTCGACTTGCGCTCCGGGCCTGTGTCCATTCCCGTTTACCTCGCCAATTCCATTCGCCCCGAGTCTTCAACGAAAGCCTTCTCCCCCTTGGGGGAGAAGGTGGACCGCCCCGGCGTCGCCTTAAGTCGGGGCGGGCCGGATGAGGGGGTCCGTAGTTTGCCCGCCGCAAGTGCCAACAGCACGCGCCATCCCCCTCCTCTTCTCAACCACTTTGACGTCGTCATCGGCAATCCTCCCTGGGTCTCATTTCGCTTTGTGGAGAAAGGCGAGTACCAGGATTACTTGAAGCAGCTCATCGTGAAGGAGTGCGGGTTGCTCGAGGGCTCGGCGCACCTCGTCACGCATCTGGAGTTGGCCACACTCTTTTTCGCGCGCTGCGCTAACCTCTACCTCAAACCTTCAGGGAGAATCGGCTTTGTTCTTCCCCGCAGCATCTTGACCGCCGACCAGCACGACCGCTTCCGCCGCTCCTGCGGCATGGGTCATACAACCCTCACCCGAATATGGGACCTCGAAGGCGTGTCGCCCCTGTTCGCGGTCCCGGCAGCGGTGGCCTTCGGAGACCTGAGCGGCCTGGCCAACCAGATACTTCCGGGCGAAATACTGCGCGGGCGATTGAAGCGAAGAAACGCGTCATGGGAAGAAGCCGGCCGGGACCTGAAAACTGAAGCCACAGAGTTCCACGTTGTCCAGCAGGGCCGGCGCAGCTTTCTGAGCGCGGGAAGCGATGAAACGTTCAACCGGCGCAGCTACTATCGGCCTCATTTTCGGGAAGGCGCCACGATTGTCCCTCGCAGCTTCTGGTTCCTGGAATTCAAGTCTGCTCCTAAGCCCCGCGCCTTGACGGAATCTTCGCACCTCGCTGTGGCTACCGATCCGCGCGCTCAGGCCGAGGCCAAGCCGCGCTACAAACTCGTCCGCTTCGAGGCCGACGTCGAGGCTGAATTCATTTACGCCACGCTCCTTTCCACCGACCTTCTGCCCTTTGGCCATCTCGATTTCCGCCCAGTGGTTCTTCCCTTGATCGAAGATGGCCAAGGATATCGCCTTCTGAACGCGGAACAGGCCCGCGGCGAGGGGCATCTTAAGCTTGCAGAGTGGCTGGACCGTGCGCAAACAATATGGGCAGCGATACGCAAGGAAAAAGCTGCCAAGGCCAATGCACTGGCTTGGCTGAACTATCGAAACAAGCTGACAGAGCAGAACCCGAAGGCGAAGTACGTTGTCCTCTACACGCGGTCTGCAACCTTCCTGTGCGCAGCCGCCTTGCGAGTAACACAGACCTGCTTTCCAAGGTCTGCGGCTCTTTCAAGTGACCAGGAAATCGTTCCGCAGCATTTCGTAGCCGCAGACTCCACTTACTATTTCGAAACTGAGGACCCGAAAGAAGCCGGCTTCCTTGCCGCCATGTTGAATTCGCCCAGGATTGACTCCCTGATCAAACCCATGCAGGCGCGCGGCCTCTGGGGCCCGCGCGATATTCACAAGAAGGTTTGGGAACTGCCCATTCCGCAGTTCAAGTCCGGGGACAAGATGCATCTCCGCCTGGCGAAAATCGCGGAAGCCTGTGCAGCGAAAGTGCAAGGGATGGTTCCCGGCTTGGGGAGATCATTTGAGGGGGTTCGCGGGCCGCGCGTAATCGGGCGCACCAGGGCCGCGGTGCGGAAAGCGCTGCAGGAGGAACTCACTGAGATTGATGCAATCGTCGCCGGCATTCTAAACTAAGAGAGCGTATGTGTGTCATTCTGAGCGAAGCGAAGAATCCCTGCAGTTCTATTTTCAATCAGCCACAGAGATCCTTCGTCGCCCCGATCAGATCGGGGCTCCTCAGGATGACAGGTTGAGGGTTTTTTAGCATCCGGATAAAGGGCAGCGCTGCGCCCAATCCGGATAGCCTCTATTGAAAGGCAAGTCCTATGAAATCATCTCGAAGGCAGTTCATTCAATCCACGCTGGCCGCTCCTCTGATGGCCCGCTTCGTCGCCGGCACTTCGGGCGCGGCGCGCGTGGAGATCCTCCTGGCCGCACCGGCCCAGATGGAATTCGAGAACCCGCAGATCGTCAAGTACGACTCGAGCTGTTTTACGCTCTATCGCAAAGACACGATGATCTTCAGCGGGGCGTTCCATTACACGCGTTGTCCGAAGCCGCTCTGGCGCGACCGCCTGGCAAAGTTCAAGGCGGCAGGTTTCAACACCATTGAAAGCTACGCCTTCTGGAACTATCACGAGCCGGAGAAGGGCAAGTGCAACCTGACGGACTTCGAGGATTTCATCAAGCTGGTTCACGAAATGGGTTTTTACATGATCGCCCGTCCCGGCCCGTATGTTTGCGCCGAGTGGCAGCGTGGCGGATTTCCCGACTGGGTGGCGGCGATGCGGTTTCCCCTGCGCAGCAATCACCCCGAGAGCATCAAAACCTCGCAGCATTGGTTCGACCAGGTTTTGCCTGTGATTCAGCGCCACCAAGTCAGCGTGAACGGCCCCATCATCATGGTGCAGGTGGAGAACGAATACGACTATAGCCCTGACATGCCCGACGCCGCGAAGCGAGAATACGTACGGGCTCTCGCCAACATGGCCTGGAACGCTGGCATCAGTGTCCCGGTGATCACTTGCTGGACCCGGCAGGCGCGCGAAAACTCCGACCCCGACATGGCCAAGATCATGGACACGTGCAATTTCTATCCGGGCTGGAAAATTGTGAAAGAGGTTGTGCCGGCGCTTCAGAAGCTGCGCAAAGAAGAACCTGATTCCCCGCTTGCCATCAGCGAACTGCAAGGCGGTTGGTTCAGCGAGTTTGGCCGGAAGCTCTCCATCAACCAGGATGGGGTGAATGCCGAGCAGCTCGACACGCTTACCAAGACCGTCCTGGAACAGGGTGTGACCTCATTCAGTTACTATATGGGTTTTGGGGGAACGAATTTCGATTGGGCGGCCAAGAACCTCACAACCTCCTATGATTATGCCGCGCCGATTCGCGAGCCCGGTGGCTTGTGGGACAAGTATTATGCTGCCCACGGGATTTGCGAGTTTTTGCGCCTGCACGGGGACGTGCTCACCCGGGCTAAAGCTCTGGAGGGCGGCGCCGAGTCCACGAATCCAAGCGTTTCCGTTACGAACCGGGTGAACGGCAAGAGTGCGGTGGTCTTTATTCGGGAGAACGCCAACGCCCAACAGCGCTACAAGGTGAGCTTCACCGACCCCAATAGCCCCACGAAGCGCCGGATTAGCGTCCCGCGCGAAGGCGAGCTAGAGATCGGTCCCCGCGAAATGAAAATGCTCGCCGTGCAGGTGCCCATCCCGGGTAGCCAACTTTGCTACTCGACCTCGGAAGTGCTGGCCCACGGAACCAACCTCGATCGCCACTTCCTTATCCTGTATGACATGCCCGGCCGTGCAGCGGAAATCTCTCTGGCGACTCGCGACGAGCCCCATGTCGAGGGCGACACGCTTTACCAGTACTGGGACCAGGAATACGAATCAGTGGTGTTTGGGGTGCGATTCGAGCAGACCGAGAAGTTCCTGCTGGTGAATGAGCACCTGCTGGTCATCCTGTTGCCTCGCGAGCGCGCCTTGCGAAGCTGGGTCGCGGAGTTTCCTTCCAAGGTTTTCCCCTACTTGGATGAGTCGGATCCCAAGACGTTCACGGCTGCCTTCATTTCGGACAGTTATATGTTTGCGGGCAGCGGTACGCTGAAGAACCGCGTGTGGGCCGAGATGGATTTCCTGCCCGGCCGACACGAGCTGATGCTGCTGCTTCCAAATAACCCCGCCAAGACGTGGGTTGACGGCGGGTTGGCGGAGGTTGCCTACGAGCGCGAGCACCGGACCGCCCGCCTGAATGTCACGACGCCACCCTTACCCTATCGGCCAATCGAATTAGGCAGCGGCCAGGCCTGGGTAGAAAAGTCTGACACAAATTCCGGCCACTGGCAGAGCGGCCCGCTGGGCGCTCTGGAAGACACCGGTCCCGTCCCCTACGGATACGTGAAGTATAAGGCTGAGTTCGACTTCACGAACCAAGCGAAGATGTTCATCTCGACTTTCGCCAAAGATACGTTGAAGGTCTTCATCAACGGGAAGCTTGTTGAAGAAGCCTTGAAGCCGGCAAAGTCCACCAGCTTCGATCTGGCCAAACACGCCCAGCCGGGGGCAAACATGCTGGAGATCGCCTATGAGGCTTTTGGGGCGGAGAACGGCAACACGGCAATGGGCGACTTGAAGGGCATTGAATCGGTCCGCCTGGGGAGCGACGCCCAAAGCGGTACGGCCGTCAGCACCTGGCAGATCCAACGCTTTGCCGCTCCCATGCGGGGACGGGAGGTGGACCCGGCTTTTGCCGGCCTCGCCTCTAGCCCGGCAACTTTCCAGGGATCCGGCGCAACGGACCCGCTGCTTCCGGCCTTCACTTGGTGCCAGACGAAATTTGCCCTGCCGGCCATCGACCCAGGCTGGCTGGTGCCCTGGAAGCTGACCTTCGACGCGGACCGCGACGCTCTGATTTATCTGAATGGCAAGTTTGTGGGACGCTACGTGACCGTCGGCCCGCAGAAGGAGTTCTACTTGCCGGGGCCGTACTTCGCTTCCACCGGGGAAAACACCCTGACTTTCATGTTGGCTTATACAGATAGGCCAACACATTTGCACGCCCTGCGCGTCAGTCCCTATGAGGAGTTCTCCGCCCGCCGCACGCGCCTGGAGTTTCAGTGGTAGGGACACCTACGGACTCCCCAAGGGAGAGGGCTCTTGATCCGACGGTGGGCGATTCAATTAATTGACGGACCAGGAAGAAAATGCCAGAATAATTTATTGGGGTGTTGTGGGACCGGACTCCGCTTGGTTTCCCCCCTGGATGAAGCCCCATCCTATTTCATTTGAGGGATTGTTCTTATGAATGCCAACGATCTACGTCCCGGTATGGTGATCAGACACAACGGCGAACTTTTCACCGTTCACAAGGCTGAGCACCGCACGCCGGGCAACCTGCGCGCTTTCGTTCAGGCGCGCATCCGTAATCTGCGCACCGGCGCTCTCTTCGATCACCGCTTCCGCTCTGAGGACAACGTCGAGAAAGCCAACCTCGACGAAGTCGAAATGCAGTACCTCTATTCCGACGGCGATTCCTATTTCTTCATGAACACGCAGAGTTACGAGCAGATCGGCCTGCATAAGACTGTGATCGAGGATCGGGCCGCCTATCTGGTCCCCGATGTGGTCATCAAGGTGATGTTGTTCGAAGGAAGGGCGGTGGATATCGAGCTGCCGGCGACGGTGGACCTAAAAGTGATCGAGACGGAACCCGGAATGAAAGGCGCTTCCGCCACCAACGTGACCAAGGCAGCTAAGCTCGAAACCGGCCTTACCGTGCAGGTCCCGCCGTTCATCGGCGAAGGCGAAGTCATCCGCGTGGACACCGCCGAGGGCAAATACCTGGAACGCGCCACCGGGTAAGGTTGGAAAGGGATTCCCGCTTTCGCGGGAATGACTTGCGCTTCATTCTATCGCCACCCGGCGCAGCAGTTGGAAGTCCGTTAGCATCCTACCCGTTCCTTGCACCACTGAAGCTAAGGGGTCTTCGGCAATGGAAACGGGCAGTCCGGTTTCCTCACGTATCCGCTTGTCGAGGTTTCTCAGCAGCGCCCCGCCGCCCGTGAGCACAATGCCGCGATCGGAGATATCGGCCGAGAGTTCCGGCGGTGTGCGCTCCAAAGCCACCCGGATGGCGTTCAGGATCGTCCCCACGCATTCGGAAAGCGGGTCGCGAATCTCCGAGTCGTCGATGGTGATCGTCTTCGGAACGCCCTCCAGCAAATGGCGTCCTTTGATTTCCATAGTCAGAGGATGATCGAGCGGATAAGCGGAGCCGACCTCGATCTTGATCTGCTCGGCCGTGCGCTCGCCGATCAGTAAGTTGTACTTGCGCTTGAGGTAGGAGGAAATCGCCTCATCCATCTCATTTCCCGCCACCCGCACGGAGCGGGCGTAGACAATGCCGGCGAGCGATAACACGGCGATGTCCGTGGTACCTCCGCCGATATCCACAATCATGCTGCCGGAGGGCTCGGTGATGGGCAGGCCGGCGCCGATGGCCGCCATCATGGCCTGCTCGACCAGGAACACTTCGC
>JBEKMN010000123.1:0-16898 GCA_050008495.1 Terriglobia bacterium
GCGGCCCTGTTGGTCGGCCTTCTGGGGATGGCGGCCTTGTCCCTCGATCTTGGTTTTGCCATGCACGCCCAGCGCGAACTGCAAGCCTCGACGGATGCGGCTGCAACGGCGGGCGCGCTTGACCTGTCCAGCAACCTGTCCTCGACTACAGCCTATCAATCCGCATATTGCGCCAGCGGGGTTGATAACAACGGCTTCGTGAGCGCGGGATACGGGAGCCTCAAATGCCCGAGCGGGAACTCCTACGGGGCGAACTATTTCACCGATCTTCCAGGGGTGACGATGGTTACCGACTCGACCGCCACTTACCCGGTGGCAGCCTGCCTGAGCCAACTGACCGCCCTGGGACTGGCGTGCAGTAACACGGCGGGCGCAAATGCCATGGCTATCATGCAGCAGGTGAGGGTTCCGACTTTCTTCGGCAAGATCTTCGGGATCAATTCCATTCCGCTCAAGGCGCAAGCGCTTGCGGCCATGAAGGGCGGCACGCCGTCGCCGGGGAACATCGAGATTCTCCTCGACACTACACCCTCGATGCTCGACAGCGATTCCAACTGCATAGTTCCGGGTATCGGCAACCCCACCAAAGAGGATTGCGCCAAGTACGGTGTCCGGACTTTACTGAACGAACTCGCGCCTTGCGCCGCAGGGCTGTCTTCCTGTGGCACGGCCACCAACGGCAACGTCCAGAACGCGGTCGATGAGGTGGCGATTCTGACGTTTCCAGCACTCTATAGCTCCACCGCTGTCACAAATGACTACTCGAACTGCCAAGCCGTCAACGTAACCGCTCAGATGGCTGCATACCAACCGGAAAGCACGTCCACCCCTCCCTATATCTCGATTGTTCCACTTTCGAGCGACTACAAGACCTCGGCCTCAGGCAGCTTGAACGGCGGGGCCTCGGACCTGGTCAAGGCGGTCGACTGGGCGGACGGTGCGGGGTGCTCGACCAGCGCCTACGGCCTGCAGGTTGGCTCGCCTTATAACCCGTACGGCTACAACACGTTCTATTCATCGGCGATCACTGCGGCCCAGGCCCAACTCTCCGCGCTAACCGGTGCACGGGCGAAAATGCAGGGCGCCATCGTCCTTCTCAGCGACGGCGACGCCACGGCGAAATGGAGCACCAACGGTCCTCCCGCCCCGTCGGGTACCTGCAATCGAGAGAGCCAAAACTGCAGCGACTTCACTACCTCGACTCCGCAAACCGATGCACAGTTCGAGTGTCACAAAGGCATTACGGCCGCCCAGACTGCCGCGAACACCGCCAATGCCGCAGGCCTCAAAACCTGGGTGTACTCGATCGCCTACGGATCCTCGACTTCATCGTCGAACAGTTGCGCAAGCGATAGAACCCCCCCTGGCCTTGGGGCCGGCAGTTCCAACCCCATCTCCGGGTGTAGCACAATGACCCAGATCGCCTCGGACGCGAATAAATTCTACTCCGACGATACTCAAGGCTGCCTCTCCGCAGCCCACCCCTCGATTACCAGCTTGAGTTCGATTTTTACAAATATCAGCTATGATTTCCTGACGACGCGGCTGCTCCCGGTTTCGTGGTACAACGGCGGAACTTGGTAGGCGCCGGAAACTATGTGGCGGCGGTCTCTGACCGCCGCCTCTCTCTTCCAATTAGCCATCCATCCCTCTCTTTCCCGCGCCAGCGGGAACACATCTTCTATTGGACTGATCAGTGGCCGGCGCCACAGCCATTCGCGGCTGTGTCCGGACGCGCGCCTGTGCGCAAGTCTCAAAACCTCGGAGCATGATCTCGACCGATTGGCCACGTCCCCCCGACCTCGCCGAACGCCGTGCCGCGAGGTTGGGCTAGCTATTTGGCCTGGAGGAGCGTATTCTCTTCACATTGGAGTGGGAGCGCGTGGGTGCTTCGCGTTGGGAAAGCCAGCCCGCCGGCCGAGGGACGCCAGCCCTGGCGTACCTCAATGGCCCTGGCGTAGCGCCCGGCGGTAGCCCACTGATGAACTGCGGTCGAGGTATCCGATGGAACTCAATAGCATTGTCATCGTAAGCCTGGGATCGCCCAAGGAGAAAGTCTGGGGACAACTGCTCCAACTCGACGCCCAAGGCGTGACGGTGCGCGGCATCGAACTCGACTCCTTCGACGACTTCGTCCGCCAGATCGTTGCGCGGGAAGAATGCAGCGTGGGAATGGCCCAGATTTTCTACCCCATGCACCGTGTGGAGCGTGTCGCGCTGGATGAATCTTCGGGCTCGATCCCTTCGCTTTCCGAGCGATTCCGCGGCTTGGTTGGTTTGAGCATCCAGGAATACCTCGGGATCGAGACGCCCCACACCTGAAAGGCAGTCAACAGTCAACCTGAAGGGCAGTCAACAGGCAACAGTCGACAGCTAAGAACCCCCTGGCGCGAACTGACCCTCTCCCCCTTGGGGGAGAGCGTGGCCCTCAGCCGGCGTTTTCATCAGCCGGGGAGGGCCGGGTGAGGGGATCGCTAAGAACTACCGCAACCATGACCCTCAAGCAGATTCTGAAAACGCTCGAGTCGCAAGCCGACTCTGCCGCGGTGCTGGGCATGGCACGCTTCGGGATCACTGCGGCCAAGGCCTACGGCTGGTCCACGCCGGCCCTGAAGAGGCTGGCTCGCGAGATCGGCAAGGACCATGCCCTGGCACAGCGCTTGTGGTCCACGGGCATACTGGAAGCGCGTTATCTCGCGGGCTTGGTCGCTGAGCGGCAGAGCGTGTCGGAACGTCTGATGGAAGACTGGGTGAAGGATTTCGATTCCTGGGCGGTCTGCGATGGAACCTGCCTCAACCTTTTCCGCTTCACCCCCTTCGCCTACAAGAAATGCCGGGAGTGGAGCGAGCGCCAGGAGGAATACGTGAAGAGGGCGGCGTTCGCGTTGATGGCCTGCCTCGCCGTTAGCGATAAAGCAGCCCCCGATCGAACCTTCCTAAGCCTCCTGCCCGTCATCAAGAGGGAGGCAAGCGACGAGCGGAAGTACGTCAGAAAGGCTGTAAACTGGGCGCTTCGCCAAATCGGCAAGCGAAACCAGCGGTTAAACCGGGCGGCGATCGAGGTTGCCCGGGAGATTCATGAATTGAGTTCGCCAGCCGCGCGTTGGATTGCCTCGGATGCGCTGCGGGAACTACGCGGCCCGGCGCTGCAACGACGGCTGAACAAATCGTGACGCGAAGCACCGCGACGCAGATATGATGATTCTGGAAGGAGGTATGACGTTTGAATAAACCGTCCTCGCTGGGCATGGCCGCCCTGCTCCTGGCGCTTGCTTCTTGCGTGGTCGGCTCCTGCCAGCAGTCTCCGTCCGATCCCAAAGCAATTTTCGAACAAGCTCAGCGTGCGCTGGACGCTCACGATTACACGACGGCAGAGGAGGGATTCCGCGCGGTGCTTAAAATCGACCCACACTCTGCGGCCGCCTATTCCAACCTTGGCGTGGTGTACATGCGCAGGAAAGAATACACGCGGGCCGTCGAGGCCTTCCGGAATGCCAAGCGACTTGCGCCCCAGGTGACGGGTGTTGACCTCAACCTCGGTTTGGCTTACTACCAGCAAAACGATTTTGCGAAAGCCCTTCCACACTTCGCGCTGGTGGTTCGCTCCGATCCCAGCCAATTCCAAGCGCGCTATCTGCTCGGAATGTGCTACTTTCTGACCTTTGACTTCCGGCCGGCGGCCACGACGCTCGAACCCCTGCATGAAAGTCAAAGAACCAATCTGGATTTCTTATATGTCCTTGGCATCGCCTACCAGAAGCTCGGGCGCACGCAAGACTCCACGCGAACCTTCGAGCAATTGGTGCGCGCCGGCGGTGACTCGGCCCAACTGCACTTGCTGATGGGGAAGGCCCACCTCGACCTCTCGGAAATCTCCTCGGCTCAAGCTGAGCTTGAGAAAGCCATTTCCCTTGACCCCCAATTACCCTTTGCCCACTACAACCTCGGGGTGGTCTACCAGCGTCAAGGGAAACTGGCTGAGGCGCTGGCCCAATACAAACAGGAAATGTCTCTCACCCCTGACGACGCGGCGAGCCCGGAGAACCTGGGCTTGATCTACCTCGAACGAGGCGATTCGGATGACGCGCTCTCCAGTTTCCGGCAAGCGCTCAACATCGATCCGAAACTGCCCAAGTCGTGGGAGGGAATGGGCAAGGCTCATCTGCACAAGAACCGGCCGGAGCAAGCCATCCCCTGTTTCCAGCGCGCTCTGGACCTCGCCCCGGACAGCGCCAGAATGCACTTCCAATTGGGCCAGGCTTACCTGAGAATGGGCCAACACGAGAAAGCCCAGAGCGAAATCCGCGAGGCAGGACGCTTGCAGGCGGAAGCTCGAAAGAAGTTTGAAGACACTGTCTCTGGAAAGTTGCCTCCCCCTCAAGCCCCCGCTGGAATGCCCTGAGATGACCCGCCGTAGGCTTTTCAAATCTCGAATCTCAAATCGCCGATCCCAGTGGAACGGTCACATTTCCGGTTCTTTCTGTGGAGGGGCTTCCTTATTTGGCCCGTTCCTCTTTTGTGCCCACCGCCGCCAATTGAGGCCCGGGCGCTGAGACCTCAGCGGGCGCGCCCGGACGGCGTGCATTGCGCGCCTTTCGCCAATTCACCTGCGGCATCATTCTGCTGGCGTCGATGCGATCTCTCAGCTTCGAGTGTTTGGCGTTGTAATAGTGTTCCTCAGCTTCCACGCGCGGGTCCGGAATATGTTCGACCCGAACCTCCAGGCCCAGTTCCCGGCCCGCCGCCTGCACCATCGCCGCCAACTGCAGCACCGAGAACTGTTCGGTGAACTGGTTGAACACCCGGAATTCGCCCCGCCCCGCGGGATTCAGCAAGGCAATCTCAATGCAGCGTACGGTATCGCGCAGGTCCAGAAAGCCGCGCGTCTGCCCGCCCTTGCCGTAAACGCTGAGCGGCATGCCCACCGCAGCCTCCACGCAATAACGATTCAAGACGGTGCCGAACACTTCATCGTAGTCGAAGCGGTTGATCAGCGCCTCATCCAGCGCCACCTCCTCCGTGAGGGTGCCGTACACCACCCCCTGGTTCAGGTCGGTGGCACGCAACCCCCAGATCTTGCAGCAGAACATGATGTTGTGGCTGTCGTGAACTTTGGAAAGGTGGTAAAAGGAGCCACCCTGCTTGGGGTAAGGAAGAACATCCTTGCGCCCGTTGTGCTCGATGGTGATGTAGCCTTCTTCGATGTCGATGTTGGGCGTGCCGTACTCGCCCATGGTGCCCAGCTTCACCAGGTGGCAGTCGGGTTGGAATTCGCGCAAGGCGTACAGCAGATTCAGAGTGCCCACCACGTTGTTGACTTGGGTGAAGACGGCGTGCTTGCGGTCGATCATGGAGTAGGGTGCGGCGCGTTGTTCGGCAAAGTGCACCACCGCATCCGGCCCGTAACTTTCAATGCAGGAAGAGAGAAAGTCGTAGTCGGTCACGTCGCCGACGAAAAGCTCCAGCGCCTTCCCCGTCAGCTCCTGCCAAACCCGCAGGCGCTCCGCCAGAGTGCGAATCGGCGTCAGAGTTTGCACCCCGAGTTCGTGGTCCCATTGGCGCCGGATGAAATTGTCGACGATCGCCACCGAGTGCCCCTGCTTCGATAGGTAAAGAGCAGTCCCCCCAGCACAGCGACTCTCATTTGGCACCCTTGTTTGCGTCTATAACTCTACTGAACCACAAGCGTCGCCGCCGGGCGTTGTTCGCTCATCCACCCCTACGACGAAGTCCCCTCGCCCTTGCTCGATATCGGCTGATTCGTCAAAAGGACTTTCCCTCCGCTCTTAGCTACCACGTTGAGTTGCTCGTTACCCACCAGACCTTCCAGGCGCGGCACAGCCGACTGCCTCGCCACGATATAGCAACGTTCCGGCCTGAGCCACAATTCCTTGAATTGCGAATCGTCAATGAAGACGTTCGGAGCGCCGGGAGCGTACGACCCGTATTCAAGGTTCATAAATCGCCCGTTCAGCAGGAGCGCGGAACGATTGGTATAGAAAAAAACCGACGAGAACCAATAGTAGTGATGTTCGACGATCAAAGTTCCCTTCGGCGCCTTCTCGAACGCTTCAGCCAACGGCCTCGAGGACATATACGGATCGAAGGCCACCATGGCCAGGCGTGCGGCGTGGAAGAACAGGACCATCATCAGCCCGGCCGCCACGACCGCGCGCTGCGTTTTGGCTTTGAAGGTGCCTACGGCGCCCACCAGGAAGGCCGCCGCCGCCAGCGCCAGCGGCACGCGCAGGTAGGCGCACGAGGCCAAGGTCAGGTCCTCGATGTGTCCAAGCGCTAGTTTGTAGGCGCCGGGGTGCTGGCTCAAGGCCGATGAGATATCGCCGGGCGCAGGCAAACCGCGGCTCCAGGCCAGAATCACGATTGCGGCCGCCGCCGCACATCCGGCGATGGCCGTCAGCAGAGTTGTGCCGCGCCGCATCCACTTGCCGTTCGCCGCCATCGCCGAACCCAGCAACAACGCCAGGGCGGGATAGCAAGGCATTGAGTAGTACTCCTGCGTGGTCGAGAAAGTGAAGAAAATCAGAACAAAACCCGCCCAGCACAGAGCCAGTAGGCGCGCGCGCCCGGCGCGGTCCACCGGCTTGAAGGAGAGCCTGGCGATGGCCGGAAAGTAGACGCTCCAGGGAAAAAGCCAGAGCAGATGAAAAAGCCAGAAGTAGAGGCGTGGGACGGTATCGTAATCGCGCGGGTAGCGCAGATTCAGAAACCGCAAGAGCTGTTCATTGATGAAAAAAAACCAGAAGAACCCGTGATATTGGCCCGGGCCGCTGTGCAGCGTGAAGTCGAAGTAAGGCGCATTGCGTAAGGTGGCGAGCACGTGCCAGGGCGCGGCAACCAGGAGCACGATGAATGCTCCGCTGAAAGGATGGAGGCGCCTCCAAGCCGCGGCGGAAAAGAATTGCCCCGTCAGCAAGAGGTAGATCGCGCCGGCGGCAATGGGGAAGACGATCCCGACCAGACTCTTGAGCAGCAGCCCCAATCCCAGACTGAGCGCCAGCACGGCAGCCCAGAGGCGCGGATGAGGCTCGTCCTGGTCCAGCGCGCGAAGGAACGCCCACAGGGCCAGGGCCACGGTGAACGTGAGCATCACATCGGGAATCAAAATGCGCGTGAAGAGAAACAGGCCGATACACGTAGCCGTGCACAGGCCCGCGTAGAATCCCGCCCGCTTCCCGAACGCCCACACGCCCATCGCCGCGGTCAGCCAGGCAAGCGCCACCGCCGCCAGCGCCACCGGTATGCGCGCCGCCCAATCGTGAACGCCGAAGACTTTATAAGAAAGCGCTAGGGTCCAGTAAATAAGTGGCGCTTTCTCGAGATAGGCCACACCATCCAGGCGCGCGGTCACCCAATCGCCGGACTGAAGCATGTTGCGAGCGATTTGCGCCTGCACCGCATCCACGTCGTCCATGAGAGAGGGCGGAGATACGATGCAACCGACGAAAATCACTGCCGCGAAAAGGATGACAACGATTTCGCTGCCATAGTTCAGACGGCCGCCGAGAGGCTGACTCTCATGCGCGCCGATTCCGTTTCCGACAGCGTCTGAATGTTCCAGCGTTTGAGCCATACAAACAGAATCAGCAAACCCCAAAGGTGATATCCCAGGTTTTCGCGCCGGTCAAGGTGCCTTTTGATCACCGACTCCACGCCTTCCCAGCGGAAAATCTGCGTCGCTGCCACGGCCGGCTCGGTCAACGTATCGAGCAACAGCGGCTTCAGCACGGAGCGAAACCAATCGTGGACGGGAATGTCGAATCCTTCCTTCTTGCGGCCTAGAATCGTCTGCGGAAGTTTGTCCTTCATCAGCTCTTTGAGCAGGAACTTCAGCTTCGATCCTCGCAATTTGTAGTTTTCCGGTAGCGAGGCGGCAAACTCCACCAGGCGGTGATCGAGAAAGGGCGGCCGCACCTCGAGTGAATGCGCCATGCTCATGCGGTCCGACTTGTAGAGAATATCGTCCGGCAAATAGCACTGCTGATCGAAAAGGAGATAACGGTCGAGGCCGTCAACCGGCGGCATCTGCGCGAGAACCTTTAGCATCGGAGCCGCATCCGCCGGCCCGAGAACCTCCGCCTTTTCCTCTTCGGAAAAAGTGCCATTCCAGAAAACGTGGGCTTCGTCGGCAGGCAGCAAGGATCCCCGCAGGAAACGCTTGAGCTTGTATTCAAAACTGATCTTCTCATTCGAAACCGGCCAATAGCGGAGGGCGCCGATCGCCATCTGCCTCACCGCCGCAGGCAGCAATCGCGCCCGGCGCGCATATCGGTTAGCGATGTAGGTCACGTAACCGCCCAACAACTCGTCCGCCCCTTCACCGCTGAGAGCCACTTTCACTTGCCGGGCGGTCATCTTGGCAAGGAACCACACCGGCAAACAGCCCGCGTCGGCATTCGGCTCGTCGGAATAGTAAGCGAATTCCTGAATGGCGCCCGCGAGATCAGTGTCGGCCCCCAAATCGGCCTCGGTGTGCTCCGTTCCGTAGCGCTCCGCCGCCTCGCGGATGTAGTCGCTTTCATCGAAGCTACGGCCTTTGAAGGTAATCGAAAACGTCTTCAGAGGTTTGCCCGACACCTGCGAGGCATAGTGGAGAATGGTCGACGAATCCAGACCGCCGCTGGCCCAGAGTCCCACCGGCACATCCGCCATCATGTGCTCCTTAACGGAGTCACGAAGCAGAGTGTCCAGTTGCTCTTTGGCGGCGTCGAAGCTCAAAGGCCTCTTGGCGGACGACGCGGCCGGGACAGGAATGCGCCAGTAGCGCTCGACTTTCATTTCACCGCGCTGCCAGGTGAGAATGTGTCCGGGAAGCAGTTTCTCAATTCCCTGCACAAGGGTCAGCGGCGCGGGAACGTAATTCACGCGCAGATAGCAATTCAGCCCGTCTAAGTCCAAATTGCGATCAATTTCGGGATGATGAAGAATCCCCTTCAGCTCGGAACTGAAGTAGACGTCGCGCCCCTTGCGGCAAAAATAGAGCGGCTTGATGCCCAATCGGTCTCGCGCCAAAACCAGCCGTCGTCGCGACTCGCTCCACAGCGCCAGCGCGAACATGCCGCGCAGCCGGCGGAAACACTCCGTGTCCCACTCCAGAAAGGCGTGCAGTACTACTTCCGTGTCGCTGTGAGTGAAGAAGCGATGTCCTAGCGCCTCGAGTTCGGCGCGCAGCTCGGCATGGTTGTACACCTCGCCGTTGTACACCAGCACTGTATCGCCGTCCTCGCTGCGCATGGGCTGCTCGCCGGCCACCAGGTCGATGATCGTCAGCCGCACGGCGCCCAATGAAACGTGCGGGGATTCGTAAACACCTTGCTGGTCGGGCCCGCGATGGATCAGAGAGAAAGTGGCCCCGCGGATCACGTCAGGCGGAGCCGGCCGGTCTTCGTGGGTAAATCCCACAATGCCACACATGCTGTTTCATCCCAGTTCGAAATTCGAAAATCGAAATTCGAGAACCGAAATTCGCAAGTGGCAGATGACGAGTTTCGATTTTCGAATTTCGAGTTTCGAGTTTCGGTTTTTACCGTGCGGCGCAAACCAGCGCCACTCCGGCGGCCACCAGCAGCAAGCCCGCCCAGCGCGTCCGGCTGACGCGTTCCTTGAGCAGAAACCTCGCGCCCACAGCGCCCACGATATAGTTCGCAGCCGTGGCAGGCACCACGAAGCTGACCT
This sequence comes from Terriglobia bacterium, assembly GCA_050008495.1. Lineage (GTDB taxonomy): Bacteria > Acidobacteriota > Terriglobia > UBA7540 > UBA7540 > CAVROP01. The sequence goes on from JBEKMN010000123.1 coordinate 9,694, forward strand.
CCGCCCACGAAAGCACTGCCAGCAAGGCGAAAAACGCCACGGTCATGAGCGCAATGCCCAGCCACATCCATCTCGACTTCACGGCCCGCCACATGACGCCCAGGAGAGCGCGCGGGGAAAAGCTCTTCACTTCCCCGATCTGTTTCATGGCGTGCGTCACGGCGAGATCTCCGCCGGTCCCGGCGAGCACCACGATCGCAAGAAATAAGAAAGTGCGCATCTTCACACCGGCCCTGTCGTGCTGGGCGGCGTGCGCCCCACCACGGCCACGCCCAGAAAGATAAACACCGCTCCGGCCCAGCGCGTCCCGGGAACCACTTCTCCCAGCAGAAGGTGCGCGAGCAGCGGCGCCAGAACGTAACCAACGGCCGTAACCGGCATAACGTAGCTGTAATCAGCCCACGAGAGTACCAGCATGTAGGAAATGAAGAAGATCAGAAGCGACCCGATGCCCAGCCAAATCCAGCCGCTGCTCATAATCTTCAGTAAATAAGCCGCCAGGCTCGGAAATGACAGGTCTGGAATCTTACCCACTCCGCGCATCCCTTTGCCAAGCAGCACGTTGCCCAGCGAGCCGAAGATCGGCACCAGGATCAGGAGTGGAATGGTTTTTGCCAGCAGGTTTCTTGACGAGGGCATGGAGACTATCGTTGCGACCTTGGTGTGCTTCGCGCCTCTGCGTGAAGCCGTTTCTCCTCGCGGGTCATTTCAGAGCTTCAGGTATGGTGGGCCGGGTTCGCGATCCGGCCTTGGGACTCCGCGCGTACCTCCAGCGCTCCGCGCGCAGGCGCAGGAACTCCACCGCCTCGTGATAAAGGCGCTTCCGCTCGCTGTTATCCCAGAGCGCTTTACGCACGATGCGCCACACCACCCTGCGCCGGAAGTAGTAGGTGTCGTAAAAACGGTTGACCGCCGCCATCATTTCTTCCAGCTCCAAGCCCGGATACTGAAGGTGCGGAAGCTGATGCCCCGCCGCGTCGGCCGACGCCTCGGCGGCCAGGTAGTTGTGTTGCGCGGCATAGTCGTAGAACTCAGTTCCCGGATAAGCGTGCGCGATGGAGACCTGAATGGTTTCCGAGTCGAGTTCTTTGGCGAACTCGATGGTGCGCTCGATAGACTCCTTGGTTTCTCCCGGAAGGCCGATGATGTAGTCGCCGTGAATGGCGATGCCCAACTCCTTGCAGTTCTTCGCGAACCGCCGGGCCATTTCCACGGTCGCGCCTTTCTTGATGTTCTTCAGGATCTGGGGATCGCCCGACTCGAATCCCACAATCAACAAGCGGGCGCCCGCATCCGCCATGGCCTTCAGCGTTTCATAATCGCTGTGGTCGCGCGCGGTGCACGACCAGCGGAATCCCAGAGGCTTGAATTTCGCGCAAAGCTCCAGCACGCGGTCCTTGCGAATGTTGAAGGTGTCGTCATCAAAGAAAAACTCCTTCGCCTGCGGAAACACCTGCAGGGCCTGGCGAACCTCCCGAGCCACATTTTCGGAGGAGCGCACGCGCCAAGCGTGCCCGGAAAGCGTCTGCGGCCAGAGGCAGAACGTGCAGAGCGCCGGACAGCCGCGGCTGGTGTAAAAAGCCACGTAGGGGTGAAGCAGGAACGGCACGTTGTAATTCTCAATCACCAGATCGCGCTTGTACACTTCCGTGGCGAAGGGCAGCCGGTCGAGTTCTTCGGTTTCCAGCGCTGGCCGCGATGGGTTGTGAACCACCTGGCCGTTTTTTCGATAGCTGACGCCGGCGATCTCCCCCAGGGGCTTGCCCTGCGCAAATTCCACCACCGCATGATCAAACTCGCCACGGACGATGAAATCGATGTCCGGGCTGGCCATAAGGCTTTCCTCGGGTTTGATCTGAACGGGGGGGCCCACGAAGGCGACCTTAAGATCGGGCTTCGACTCTTTCATTCGGCGAATAATCTGCAGGTCGCTGTCAAACCCCACGGTGGAGGTGAAAAGCACTACAAACTCATAGTTGCTCGCGATTTGAACGGTCTCAGCCGCCGAGACCTTGTGCGGAGGGGCATCAAGCAGCCGGCTGCCGGGGAGCATCCCCGCCGGATAGCTGAGCCACACGGGATACCAGAAGGAGTCGATCTCGCGCGTTGCGGGCCAACGGGAACTGGCCCCGCCGTCGAATTTCTCGAAACTCGGAGGGTTCAAGAAGAGAGTTTTGAGCTCATTCCCCATGGGTTAATCCCCTCATGGGGCCAAACCAACATTCACCGAAGCTGTCCAACCCCAAGGCGACATTATATCGTAATCACAGGCCCGCTGGCAAAAACCGGGACGACCGAAGTATTCCCCAACGAGCGAATAGGCCTCTCCCAAATGCATGAATAGCCCTCTCCCTTGGAAGCTGCGAAAAAATTGGCAACCTGTCATCCTGAGCGAAGCGAAGGATCCCTGCAGTTGCTTGTAAATCGTTGAAGTAAAAACAACTGCGGAGATCCTTCGCTTCGCTCAGGACGACAGTCCTTTCGATTCTTTCACACGTTCTTGGGGAGAGGGCTGTTCATCTGCTTTGTAGCTTTACGCTCCGGCCGCTTTCCGCCGATTGATAGATGGCCTCGGCAACCTCGAGCGCCCTCAGCCCGTCGTATCCCGTGATGGCGGGTGGCTTGCCCGTACGGATTGACTCCACCAGGTCCGACAGGAAGCGGAGCCCCATGACGCCTGCGTAGCCGGGCTGTGGTGGGAGTTCAAAATCCACGTGCTGGTGCGCCGGCTGCGAGTACTCGCCCGAATCGCTGCACACGAACAGGCGCTCTTTGACGCCTTCGAACGAGGGGCTCCAGGAGAGCACGCCGCCGGCGCCGCGCAGGGCAAGATAAAGATCGCGGCCAAAAGGGTAGGAATCCGGCACGGTGTAGCTGATGTCGAGGGCCAGCACCGTGCCGCGCGAGAAGCTCAAAAACGCAAAGCAGTTGTCTTCGATGTCGTACTGCTGGTTCACGCGTACGGTTTTGCCGATCACTTCCACAACTTCGTCCGACAACAACCAGCGGTAAAGGTCGATCCAGTGCACCCCCAGGTTGAGCATGGGACCGCCGCCGCTGCGCGCCTTCTCAAGCATCCAGCTCGCGTGGCCGTCGATGTAGCGGGAGAGGCGCCCTGCGGCGCAGCGTCCCTCGCAGCCCACAATGCGGCCCGTTACGCCTGCTTCGACGAACCTCCTCATTTCCTGGGCGACGGGATGACATCGCCAAACGTAAGGGGTGGAGAGGATCACGCCGGCCTTCTCCGCGGCGGCGATCATGCGGCGCACACCCTCGGCGGAGGCCGCCATGGGTTTTTCCACCACCACGTGAGCGCCGTGTTCCGCGCAGGCCACCGCGGCCTCGGGGCAATCGGCGTGAGGAAGAAAGACCACCGCCAAATCCAGCCGCTCTTTTTCCAGCAGTTCCCGCCAGCCCGCGTACCCGCGCACGTGAAAGTCTTTCACGAAGCCTTCCAGCACGGCCGGATTGGCTTCCGAGGCTGCAATCACTTCCAACCCAGGAATGGCCTGGAATAGAGTCATGTAGCTGCGCGGATGCAGGTGGCTTAACCCCAAGATGCCCACGGACAGTTGTTGCATCAGAACTTCCCATCCCGCGTCTCGAAATGCGTGGGCTTGCCGAGGTTGGCGCCGCCACTCCTGATCCAGTGTGCGATCCACTCAATCATCTGCTCGACCGACACGGAGGGGTAACCGAACAGGCGGAAACAGCGCGCCGCGTTGTTGAGCAGCGCGGTCGGCGCTTCCTGTCCTTCCAGAATCGGCTCTTTGCCGAAGATCTCGCCGAAGCGCTTGGCCACGGCTCGAATCGAGAGCGTCTCCGGCCCGGTCAAGTTCAGGATGATGGGAGGAGACTGGCAGTGAGCGAAGCATCGCAACGCGATGGAATTGACGTCGCCCTGCCAGATCACGTTGGCGGCGCCCGCCGCCACATCCACGCTGCGGCCTTCAAAAACCTTGCTGGCGATATCTACCAGCACGCCGTACCGAAGCTCGACGGCATAATTCAGTCGCAGCAGCGTAACGGGCGTCCCATACCGCGCCGAGAAGTATTCGAACATGCGCTCGCGCCCCAGCACCGATTGGGCGTAGTCGCCGAGCGGCGCGGGAGCCATCTCCTCCGTGGCCCCGCCCGTGATCACGGGCAGGAAGGGATAGATGTTGCCGCTCGAGAAGGCTACGATGCGGGAGTTGCGGTAACGCTCCGCGATGAGCGCCGGCACATAAACGTTCATCGCCCACGTCAGGCTCTCTTGACCCGTCGAACCAAACTTGCGGCCCGCCATGAAGATTACATTCGGCGCGTCAGGCAAGGTGGCAAAATCTGAGGGGTCCAGTAAATTCACGCACAGGATCTCAACCCCCGCGGCCTCCATGAGATCGGCGTCCAAATCCTCGCAATGAACGTCCGTGCCGAAAATACGGATCTTCGCGCCCGCCGCTTGTGCCGCGCGCCCGGCCCGCTGAGCCAGGCTCGGACCGATCTTGCCGCCCACGCCCACGATGATGAGGTCACCCTCTAACTTGCTGAAGAATGCGATGTCCTCCGCGCTGGGTGTACTGAGGAGTTCTTCCAGTTCCATTTCCGTCTGAATCAAATTTGGCATGCCCTGAAATCTAGAACATGCCTCGCCGGCAAGTCAAGGAATTGTGCCGCGAACATCCGCAGGCTGCTGAAAAACGGCGGCGAACTGTCATTCTGAGCGAAGCGAAGAATCTCAGCAGTTGCACTTTCAACACACTGCAGAGATCCTTCGTCGCCTGCGGCTCCTCAGGATGACAGCCTCAAGCGTTTTTCAGCATCCCACGGGAGTACAATATACGCATTCCAAAACTCGAGGTGGTATTCTCCGTGTCCTCCCTGCGCTCTGTGGTGAATGCTTTCTCCGGCCGTCTCCGAACCATGACCCCTGCCGACATCCCTGCCGGCATGCGCTTGAAAGAGATCGCGGGATGGAACCAAACCCGGGAAGACTGGAAGCGATTCCTCGAGGCCGATCCCGAGGGCTGTTTCGTCGCGGAATGGGACGGACAGGTGGCGGGCACGGCGGCGACCATCGTGTACGAGCACCGCTTCGCGTGGATCGGAATGGTGCTGGTTGACCCGCAGGTGCGCGGCAAGGGCATTGGGACAGCCCTGCTCCTAAGAGCGATTGACCATCTTGACGCCAGGAAGGTCCCCTGCATGAAGCTCGACGCCACTCCGCAGGGCAAACCCATTTACACCCGCCTGGGATTCCAGATCGAATACGAAATCGAGCGGCACAGCTTGACCCGCGAGATCACCGCAGACTCCGGCACCCAGACGGCCGTAGCCATCGCGGAGAATCTCGAGCCGCTTCTGGAATTTGACCACCAGGTTTTCGGCGCTGACCGCAGCGCCCTCTTGCGCTCTCTCGCAAGCTCGGCCCCCGACTTAGTGGCCATCCACAGGTCCGGGGGCGCAGTGGAGGCATTTGCGCTGGGCCGCCCAGGCTCCCGGGCCGACCAACTCGGCCCCTGGGTGGCGGCCAACGCGGCTGCGGCGCGCGCCGTTCTCGACGATTTTCTCCTCCGCTCCCGACGGCCGGTTGTCTTTGTCGACGTGCTGAGAGACAATGTTTGGGCGCCCGCGCTTTTGGCCGCCCGCGGATTCCAGTTTTCCCGCCGCCTGACAAGAATGTACCGCGGCGAGAACGCGCATCCGGGCCGGCCTGATTTGCTAGGCGCGATTCTCGGTCCGGAGTTTGGCTAACCACCGCTGATGACCCCTTCCCCGCGCTCCAGTGTCTTCTATGGCTGGTGGATTGTCGTCGCCGCCTTTCTGAACCTCTTTTTCGCCGTCGGCATTGTCTTCTACGGATTTCCGGTCTTCTACCCTTCCCTCATCGAGTCGCTGCATTTCTCACGGCAGCAAGCCACCACGGGAATGTTCCTGGGCTTTGCGGCGGCGGCGCCGCTCCTGGGGTTGCTGGTCGGAGCGTTGATCGACCGCTTGGGGGCGCGGTTGGCGATCCTGATCGGAACGGGCTTTGTGGGCGCCTCACTGTTCTTGATGGGCGGCATCCACACACTCACTCAATACTACCTGCTCTGCTTCGCCGAAGTGCTCGGATACGTCTCCGCCGGCCCCATCGCCAATCAGGTCCTCGTCGCCAACTGGTTTCGCAAAATGCGAGGCCGCGCCATGGGCTATGCCTACCTGGGCCTCGGCTTCGGCGGCGCGGTGTCGCCGCTTCTCGTCCATTGGCTGATCGAAACCGCCGGCTGGCGCAAGGCCTTCGAAGTGATTGGCGTTGCGATCGTCGCCATTCTCTTCCCCGTCGGCATCTGGGTAACGCGCTCTGCGCCGCGCGATTTGGGATTATTCCCCGACGGCGTTCCGCCCCATCCGGCGGCCACGGAAACAACCGCGCCCTCGCAAACCGCCAGCGAAGCGGTTCGGACGGCAAACTTCTGGCTGCTCCTCCTCGGAAGCACACTCGTGATCGGCGTGATCGGAACCGTGATCTCGCATTTCATACTCTTCTTGAAGGATGAAGGGTATTCGTCCGGCTGGGCTTCTCGAGCCCTCAGCATTCTGTTGTTCTCGAGCCTGGCGGGGCGCGTGCTTGTGGGTTACGTTGCCGACCGCTGTAACCGCAAGAACGTCATGGCCCTCTTCTATCTCACCTTGGCCCTGGCCATTCCTTTGTTGTTCCTGCATCACCAGGTGCGGGCCGTGCAAGCGTTCGCAATACTTTTCGGATTCGCCATGGGCGCGGATTATATGTTGATTCCCCTGGTCGCGGTCGATTGCTTCGGACTTGCCGCGCTGGGAAAAATTCTCGCCCTGGTGATCATGGCCGACTCGCTGGGACAGACGTTTGGGCCCGTCATGGCAGGCCGCATTTTCGACCTGCGGCACAGCTACGATCTTGCCTGGTTGATCATTACCGTGGCGGGAATCCTGGGCGCCGGCGCCATCTTCCTGATTTCATCCACCCGGACGGACACCCGATCGAGCTAATGGCCCCCCCGTAATCCAACAGCCCTCTCCCTTGGGGAGAGGGTGTCCCGCTGCCGGCGTTTTCATCCGCCGGAGCGGGACGGGTGAGGGGTCTCTTCCCCCGCCTCGCCACTAGTACTGACTGTGTTATCGGCTACTTTGGGACTTGACAAATCAGCCCCGTCCTGCTACCCTATAGTGGGTCCACGCTCTACCGGGGAGAGTCCTCTCCCCGG
>JBEKMN010000124.1:0-11096 GCA_050008495.1 Terriglobia bacterium
AACACACCCCCGTGTGCTTCTATCGCACTTCTGCGCGTCACAAGAGTTCGCAGCGTAACCCCGACACCTGCCCCCCCCTCAACCGCCATAATGGACCCCTTTTTCGCCGCCGCCGACATTCGTGGATTCTTGATTTTTTAGCAAGCATTTTTCACGTACGTGCACGGCGGTGGTGTAAATAGCGGCTGTGGCCACATCGACATTCTAGGTGACCGACTACGTTCGACCTCTTTGGTTGCGGCTATGCCGCGCTGCGCTACCGGCTCTGGAATCGGCGTTTTCACCCTTCAACGTCTACACCGAAACGAAGCGCGGGAGAAACTGAACTACCTGCACAATAACCCGGTCCGGCGCGGGCTGGTGAGTTCGCCTGGGGATTGGCCGTGGTCAAGCGGGTGGTATTACTACTTGAATGGCCTGTCCGGGCTCCGCATGGATCCACTGGACTGAGCGGGCCGGACAGACCTGTCCCTTCGGGACGTCGCGGACTCCAAAAACCAGGAGTCTGCCAGCCCGCCATGAGCAATCATGTCCTATTCCACATGAAGCCGAAATATGAATCTTGGCTGCGGAAATTAATTCTCGTCAGTCTTGTTGTAGTCCGTGCATGCCCCTGCACCGGGTGGCGAAGAGACGAGACTTCCAGGTTCCATGTCAAAGATGCTTTGACACTTATCGAGCCAATGCTCAGTGCCGAAAATGTCCTGGTAAGACATCCTGAATATGACGGCCAACCAGACTTTGTTTTCGACGGGGCTGGCGCACAGTCCCACTTCCAGACGGTGTGTGGCGTCTCCCTTCCTGCGGCGAGCGACCGCTAGCCGATTTTGTGAATACACCAGACTTTTTGTACCTACGCATTTTTCTCTTGACAAACGGGAGGACATAGGCTACAGTTGTTGCGTGGGGTTGGGCAGGGGTTGTGTCCTGCCGGGTACGTTATGCCAGAAAGTCCTGTTCTGTTTTCGTCCGTAGTTCCTGCCTGTGGTTCTTGCCTCCCATTGCAGTCAAGAAGTCGAGGAGTTAAAGAGTCGAGGAGTAGGAGACCCAGAGCCGACCGCGACCGTCGTGCGCGGGTCGCAGGTCGGAAGGTGGCGGAGGGCTCCCCAACGTCTCGGCTCCTCAAAGTATCGACTGCAAAATCGAGGGAACAAAGCGAGAATGTCTATGAAAACAAAGGAAGAGGTCAAAAAGTCAAGCGGTCAAGCGCAGTCTCTGGCATTGACCCACCCCTCACCCGGCTCGCTACTCTCGCCACCCTCTCCCCAGGGAAGAGGGCTGCTGACGAGGTTTGGTCGGGATGCCGACTGCTTGTCACTCTTCGACTCTCGACTCTCGACTTCTCGACTTGAATTCGACGGAACAAAGCGAGAATGTCTATGAAAGCAAAGGACAAGTACAAGATGTCGCTGAGTCGTGCAGTGCCTCGGCGTAGTTTGTTGGTGATGAGCATGCGCCGGCGTCGAGCTCACGGTACCGCCTTTCCGTGTCGTCATGCCCCTGAGCGGTCCCGCCAAGTCGAGCTGCACGTGTCCTGCTCCGGGCGTTTGTCAACATATCCTTGCCGCCGGACTGTACCTGCAAGGCACCGCCGGCGCCGCGATTGAAGCCAGGCAGAACGCGACGCCGGAGTCGATTCGGGAGGAAGTCGTCTCGATTACCGCGGAGCGGTTGAAGGAGTGGGCCGGCGCCGCGGAGTATCGAGCCGGCGCGTCCCTCCTCGAGAAGAACAGCCTGCCGCCGGTTATCGAGTACGGCGAGACCGTCGTCATCCGGTTGATGCCAAGCTGCATCGAGGCCCGCTACGTCCCGGGCGGCGGGCTTGATGGAATCGCGGGGCCGCGCGCCCGCGGAAAGCGCATGAGCGTCGCGGCGGTATTGGTACTTCGACGATCGCTGGGGCTTGAGACCGCTGAAAGTGGCGTGCAGCAGGCCCTGATCGAGGTCTCCGGCGCGCCACGCACGCCGAAGGAGATCCTGGCATCGGCGCAGGCCGTGCTGGAGGGCGCCGTCACCGTCGGACTGAGCCACTTGTCGCCGGCTGTGGTCGAGCGCCTTCTGACGCTGGCGGTATCGGCGCTGGCGGCAAACCTTCCCCGCGTGTCCCTCGCCCTGCGCAGTGTTTCCGACGAAGTGCGGGCGATACTTCAGCGCGAAGCCCGCGCGGATGAGTCTCGACTTCTTCTCTCCGCAGCCTCGCTTTACGCGTTGATCGAGGCGAGTAGCAGGTGTGATGATGCAACGGCCGCGACGCTCGCGGGCGTGGCTCGGCGGCAGTACGTCGAGGTGCCGGAGATAGAGTTGCTGGGGGTCGGCGCCTACCCATGGAAGAGCAGGTTCGGGATATCGCGGACTCACCGTGCTCTTCTGGTCAAGCCAAAGCCGGGAGTTCCTGTCGTGGTCGGCCGCGCGCCCGGCGAGCCAGCAGTTCGATCCGCGCCAGCGCTTCGAGGCCGATGGCCCCTGGGACGGCGCCCAAAGCCCCCGCCAGGTGGCGTCATCGCAGATCAAGGTGCGTAATGCGCGACGGACCGGCGGCGGCAGGATCTCCGCCTCGACGCGGACGACGGCCCTGGTGCTCGCGCCGACACCTGCCGGTTCGATTGACTTCGGCGAGCGGCGATTCCTGTCGTGGCACGAGCTCCACAAATACGTTCGGCGGAAAGAGCCGCTGGGGCTGCAGGAGTCGAACCCCTTGGACATGGTGGTTGTGCTGGAGCCAACGGCCTTCGGCGGCCGGTCATTCGACCGGACGACCCAGACGTTCCGGTGGGACCTGCACGATGCCGTGGGCCTGGCCTTGTCCATGTCATTGCCGTTTCGCGAGTGGACTAAAGAGGCGATTCGAGCGCTCGAAGGCTTGGCGCCGCCGGAAGGATCGCACTGGCGGGTGGTCGTCCGCGTGGCCCGACGCGGCGAGGGACTGGTTGTGGAGCCCATCTCAATCTTACGTCCCGAGAACCATGAGGCGCCCGTGTTCCATTTGGCCTTCGATGTCCTTGCGACGTGGACGTCACCAAAGGAGGCAGAGGCTTCGGAGGAACCCGGTGAGGCCGACGCCACGACCATCGAGGAGCAGGACGCTGATCTCAGTGAGCCGCGCGGATTGGCAGGTGGTTACACTCAGCGCATTCTTGGCGAAACAATCCGCCGGCTCGACGCGATCTCTGAGGCGGGTTGCCGGCTCGGACTCGAAGCCCACCGCGGCTGGTTCGACGAGTCGCGTAGGGGTGCGTACGATTCAGGGTTGACGAGCCTGGCCGGGGCTCTTGATACATTGGCCGATCCATCGATGTTCTCACCCCGCGTCATTCTTCAGGCGCGATACCTCGTTCACCTCCACATGCAGGCAATAGGGCACGTCCTTTGATTGAGGCTGCGGTGCGTGCCTCGCCTTCAGAGCCCCCTCAGACGAGTTCGGCAGTAATTTCGCAGATCCCATTTTCGTTGTACGCGGGACGTGCGGAGGATCTGCCCGAAAATGATTTGGAACCACTCGTGAGGTCAGAGTGTCTACACCGGCAGCGAGATACCTTTTGCAACGCGTTGGCGCATCGTAGTGGGTGACGTTGCAAAAGTAGCGTGCAAGAAGCAACGCTGTGCACGTTCTTATTCTGAAGTGAGATCGCCAAACGGCAGTGGCAAGACATCTCTACGGAGACGCCATGGACAAAAGTCACCTGTTCACTCACCCAGCGAGATTTGGTCTTTGTATTTTTGCTTGTTATCTTGGGGTCGTCCTGTTAACTGGCCTGAAGCCCTTCCAGGCGGCCGGTTCCCCACCGACCGCGATGGCCACATATTCGCACGGGCTTCTGCGCCTGAGCATCCCCTATCATGCCTCCCACGCAGGGTCCGGGCAGTGGACCGTGGAAGTCCTGGATCCCGACGACAAGATCTTGGGCCAAGCAGTTCGGCCCACGAAAGTGGCTGAAGGGCCAAATTGGTGGCGGGGGGAGATCAAGCTCGAGAAGCCGATGCCTTCAGAAGACCTGGTATGGCATCGCGTGCATTATCGGTTTCAATATGACGACCGAAAGAGTGCCGGGTGGGAGGGCACGAATTCGATCTCGCAGATTCTTCGGACACCGGTCATCCACCTTCTGGGACAGCATTCCTACCTCGCGGGGAGCGAGGCGGCGGTGCGCGTGATCGTCACCGACTCGAAGAACGAAGTCGTTAGCGGGCGCGGCACGGTGCGTATCGAATTGGTCGGCGAGGGCGGGAAGGCCTCCCAGCTCTATGCGGGCGTAACGAATCGCCGGGGCACCATCGAGGCGCATTTCCGGTTCCCCGCCGGCTTGGTGGGAACCTGCCAGTTACGCTACGCGGCCGACACTCCCATCGGATCTGCGGAGTTTGCCGAGACGATACGCGTCGAAGACAAGGTCTCGATTCTTCTCACGACGGAAAAGCCAATCTACCAACCAGGCCAGACGATTCACGTCCGTGCGCTGGCGCTCGACCGCGCCAACCACGACGCAGCCGCGCACCGCAAGTTGACTTTCGAGGTCGAGGATTCACGCGGCAACAAGGTCTTCAAGAAGGCAACGGAAACCGACGCTTTCGGGGTTGCCTCCGCCGAGTTTGGGCTGGCGGATGAAGTTAATCTAGGCGCCTACCACCTCCGCGCTCTGATGGGCAACGCGGATGCGCCGACCAATACCGCCGAACTCGCGGTCAATGTCGAACGCTACGTCCTTCCCAAGTTCAAAGTGGCAATCGAGTTCATCGCCGAGGGCAAAAAGCGGAAGCACGGTTACCGGCCCGGTGATCATGTCGTTGGGACAGTGCGGGCCAACTACTTCTTCGGAAAGCCGGTGGACGGCGGCGAAGTCACCATCAAAGCCTCGACGATGGATGTCACCGTGGTCGAGGTAGCGTCCACGCGGGGCAAGACCGATTCTCAGGGTTCATATCATTTTGACCTTGTGCTCCCCGCGTACTTTGCCGGACGGCCGCTCAGCCACGGAGCGGCGCGCGTGCTGATTGAGGCTGCGGTGAAGGACTCTGCGAGCCACACAGAAACCCGCGGTGAACCCATCACGGTGAGTGACTCGCCGCTTTTGATCACGGCGATTCCGGAGGGTGGCACGCTGGCCCCAAAGCTTGAGAACCAAGTCTTCATCCTGACTGCTTATCCCGACGGCACGCCGGCGAAAACCCGCCTGACTATCTCCGGCGATGTGGAGGCACGTCAGCAAGTGACCGCCGACGATGCGGGTATTGCCGTTGCTCATCTCCATCCGCCAGCGGGCACCGAAACCCTCAAGGTTGAGGCTACCGACGAAGATGGAAACACCGTGTCAAGCCAACTCAGTCTCGCCTCGCGGCCCGGCGAGGACCAGATCCTGCTGCGCGCCGACCGCGCCGTGTACCGTGCCGGCGAGCACATCGAGCTGAGCGTTTTCTCCACCAAGTCACACGGGGCCGCGTACGTGGATGTTGTAAGGGAGGGCCAGACGATCTTGACGCGCGACTTGGACCTCGAAAACGGCCAGGCGCGACTTTCCCTGACCGCGAGCCCGGCAATGGCGGGCACTCTCGACCTCGACGCCTACCTCTTCGGCAGGGATGCGCAGGCGGTCGGCGACCATCGCCTGGTCTTCGTCCAGCCTGCGGACGAGTTGAAGATCGAGGCCGTTGCGGATGCGCCCGCCTACAAACCGGGCGCCGAGGCGCGAATCCGTTTTCGCGTCAGCGACTCCCACGGCGGGGCGGTTCAGGCCGCGCTGGGATTGCAAGTGGTTGACGAAGCCGTCTTCGCGCTGGCCGAGAAACAGCCGGGCTTTGCCAAGGTCTTTTTCTACCTCGAACAGGAAGTCATGAAACCGCGCTACGAGATTCACTCGCTCGGCTTGCCCGAAATCGTCGAGCCCGCGGAGAGTTCCCGAAGCGAGCAGCGAGACCGCGCGGCACGAGCCTTATTTTCGGCCACGGAGGTTGTGAACCCCAACCGCCTTGAAACGCAATTCGGCGGGGACATTCCGATTACAAAACAGCCGGAGTACCTGCGTCGATACCGGGAGCAGTTTGGCAAGCAAGTCACACGGCTGGCGCAAAGATTGACTAAGTCTTACGACGTGAAAACCTACCGGGGTAACCTATTCCCGGTTTTCGACGAATTGAAGAGGGCCGGTGGCAGGGATACGCGCGATGCCTGGGGCGCTGAGTTGCGCTTGGAAGTGACTTCATGGTACCGGGGCGAGAATAAATCGTATTATTTTGTGCGCAGCGCTGGGCCAGACGGGAATTTCGATACCTTCGACGACATGACGGTGCTTCTCCAGGTTCCTACCCGTACCTTTCAAGGTCTTCCCGAATTGAATAATGTCACGGTGAAGATCGAACACGATCGGGGGCCGTTCAACGGGCGAGCGGACATTGTGGGCACCGTGACCGACGCCTCAGGCGCCGTAGTTCCCGGAGCAGACATCGAGCTGTATGATCTTTCCTCGAATAAGGTCCGAGTCGTCGCGCCGATTCGAACCGCCAAAACCAACGACTCAGGGGAATTCAGCTTCTCGGGCCTGCCGGCAGGCGATTACAGAGTTCAGATGTCCATGCCAGGATTCAAGCCGGTGGCGCGGGGGATCGTCGTTCAGGCACGCGACCGTGCTGTGATTTCGGCAACCTTGGATGTTGGCGCGGTCACCCAGGCCGTCGAAGTCGTTCAGACTGTCGACGTCATGGCAGCGCTTTTCACCCCGAGAGCGACGCGACAGGTCAGGGAAATGGAGGCCATGCCTGCTAATGGTCCAGTGGGTGTGGTTGGAGGAGTTCCGGGAGGTGTCCCCGGCGGACAGATGGGCGGCGTTCTCGGCGGGCTACTCAGCGATGCGAAAGCTAGCCCGCGAGTTGGGGTCGGCAGCGGGGTTGGGGGTGCAACGGGCGCCGCGCCTGCGGCGCGCGTGCGGTCCTATTTCCCCGAGGCGCTTTATATCAATCCCGAGGTCATTACCGACAAGGACGGTCGCGCCAGCATTGTTGTTCCCATCGCCGATTCCATCACCACCTGGCGCATTGCGATGATCGCTTCCTCGCCGCACGGAGCGCTGGGTACATCCTCATCAAGCCTGAAGGTCTTTCAGGACTTCTTCGTTGATCTCGATTTGCCCGTCACACTCACGCAAGGCGACCGCGTCTCGATTCCAGTAGCTATCTACAATTACTCAGGCGCGCGCGGAGAGGCCTGCTTGAAGTTGCAGCCGGCGGACTGGTTCTCGCTCGTCGATGACGTGGCGGAAAAGTCGCTCGCGGTCGAATCGGGACAGGTAGGCGGCTCGCAATTCACGCTCGAAGCCAAGCGCATCGGGAAGTTCAAGCTGACACTTGCGGCGAGCCTCGAGGGCCAAGCGAAGCGCGCCGACATCGTGGTGCGAGAGATTGAAGTCATACCCAACGGCCGCGAGCAGAGCGTCGTCTTCAACGGCCGCCTGGAAAGCAGCGTGCACCACGAAATAAGATTCCCGGCAAACGCCATCGCCGAGGCTAGCAAGATCTTCGTCCGCCTCTACCCCGGCCCGCTGAGCCAGGTGATCGAAGGTATGGACAGCCTTCTGCGCATGCCTTTCGGCTGTTTCGAGCAGACTTCCTCCAGCACCTATCCCAACGTCCTGGCGCTCGATTACATGAAGCGCACGAAGAAGCTGACGCCCGAAGTACACGCTAAAGCGGAGGGCTACATCGCCAACGGCTACCAGCGCCTGCTGACGTTCGAGGTGCCCGGCGGGGGATTTTCCTGGTTCGGCAACGCCCCGGCGAACAAGATCCTCACCGCCTACGGCCTGATGGAGTTCTACGACATGTCGAAGGTTTATGACGTGGACCCGAAACTGATCGAGCGCACGCAGGCGTGGCTGGCCGGCCAGCAGCAGGCGGATGGAAGCTGGAAGCCCGATACACAGTTCATCAACGAGGGCGCTACGAACCGCTACAACTCCGACGTGCTGCGGATCACGGCCTACCTCGCCTGGTCACTGGAGAACACCGGATATCATGGAACCGCAGTCGAGCGCGCCAAGCAATTTGTCGAGAACCACCTGAGCGCAAAAATGGACGCTTACACGCTTGCGGTGCTGGCCAATTTTGCCACGGACTACGGAACCGGCAACCATAAGCAGGACCCCGAGTTCACTCGTCAGGCAATGCAGCTTCTGCTCGACGCGCACGCTGAAAAAGACGATCAGGCCTGGTGGACCGCCGAGGAAACCGGCGTTTACGGCCAAGGCGCCAGCGCGAGCATTGAGACGACAGGCCTTGCAACTCAAGCGCTGCTTAAGTGGGGCCAGGCGTCCGGCACGGCGCGCAAGGCCCTGGCTTACATCGCTGCCAGGAAAGATGCCGCCGGAACCTGGGGCACCACACAGGCCACGATCATGGCGCTCGGAGCATTACTTCTCGCCACGGAAAAAGGCTCAGCCGACGTCGAAGGCACGCTCGCGATTCTGCTGAACGGCCGGACGGTTGAAAAACTTACGCTGACACCGGAGAACAACGACCTGCTTCATCAGTTCGTGTTCAAGGGCGTTGCCGTTGCCGGGCCTGGAGGTGCGGCACGTGGGCCGAACGCCGGTCGAGTCAGCGCTTCAAGCGAAGTGGATGCGACTAAGCCGGCCAATACGGTGGAGATTCGGTTCGAAGGCAAAGGCGGGCTGGCCTACCAGGTTGTGGGGAGCTATTTTCTGCCCTGGGACGAGAAGCCGGAGCGCGAACCGCTCTCGATCGACGTCACCTACGACCGCACGCATCTTGCTCAAGATGACACAGCCACGGCGACTGCCACGGTCAAGAACAACATGGACAAAGCCGCCAGGATGGTGATGGTGGACCTCGGAATTCCGCCGGGATTCGATTTGCTCAGTGAAGACTTGCAGGATTATCAGGCCAAGAGCGCCAATCTTGCGAGCGGCCGCCTATCGAAGTTCAGCCTCACCGCGACGCAAGCGATTCTTTACTTTGATTCCGTCGCGCCGGGCGCCGCCGTCAGGCTGAAGTTCCGCCTGCACGCCAAGTACCCGATTCGCGCCCGCACGTTCAAGTCGCGCGTCTACGAGTACTATGATCCCGAGGTAGGCTCCATAGCGCCACCGGTTCGACTCGAGGTGACCCGGCGCTAGCCCTGACCTGGGACAAGAGGTCACAAGTTGATCAATCGGGCTGCCGCCCGGTCAGTTGACGGCCTTGCCGGGGCTTGGAAAGCGGGGGGAATGGCTGTATAGTCGTCGGCACGATGACTGCGAAAACCCTGGCATTGACGATTTCGTTGCTTGCACCTTTGAGCCTTTTCGCGGCGGAGAATGCGCCGCTTCGCTGGATTACCCTTCCCGGTCCGCCTGTCCAGGTGAACGGGCTCCCCTGGTATAGCGAAAACGGGGGTGACCTCTTTCGCCTGCCCGCCCAATTGAAAGACACCTTTCGTCCGCCCGTATGGGACTTGGCCAAAGACCCCAGCGGAGGCCGCATTCGTTTCCGCACCAACTCTTCTGTTCTGGCGATCCGGCTCGAGTATCCGAAGCCGCCCGACATGGCCAACATGCATGCCTTCGGCGAGACAGGAGTGGACCTGTATGCGGACGGCGTATACCGCGGGACGGCGGTCGCCACCCGTGACGCCCAGCCGGGCAAGACCCTCGAGCATACCTACTTCCAGGATCAGCCGCGCCTCGACCGCGAGATCACTCTCTACTTGCCGTTATACATGCCCGTGAAGGTTCTGGGAATCGGACTGGCCCCGGACGCCCAGGTGCGCCCGGCCAAACCGTTTGCGGCCGCTGCGCCACTGGTTTTCTACGGCACTTCCATCACCCAGGGTGGATGCGCCAGCCGGCCCGGCATGAGCTATCAGGCCATTCTCGGGCGCATGCTCAATTTGGATTTTGTCAATCTAGGGTTCTCGGGGAATGGACGGGGCGAACCCGAGTTGGCTCACGCCGTGGCCAATATCAATGCCCTGTGTTACGTGCTGGACTTTGCGCAGAACAATCCTACGGTGGAATCTCTTGCTCAGGCGTACGCGCCCTTCCTGGACGCCCTCCGCAGCGCTCACCCGGAAACCCCGGTGCTGGTCATCACTCCGATCTATGCCGCGCACGAATCCTGGTCGCGCGACGCGCGGCTGGAGGGAATGCGGGAATTGATCCGCCGCGAGGCCGCCAGACGGATCGCGGCCGGCGACCGCCACATCGAAATCGTCGAGGGCACGGACCTGCTGGGACCGTCGCGCGGCGACGGCTTGGTGGACGGCACCCATCCCAACGACCTCGGGTTCCAGTGGATGGCCGAGGGCCTGGCAGCCCGCCTGGCCAAGATGCTCAGCCTCCCGAATGAGCGTTGATCCGGCTGGCAGTTTCAGGGCCGGAAAGCCCGCGCATCAGACTCCAAACAATGGCGTCTGCGCCAGCGCCCAACGCGGTGTATACTTGAATGCTACGAAGGCTCGTGGAGGCTCCGATGAAAGCAAAGGTCACAGAACAAGGGCTGCTGATTCCCAAGGAGTTGCTCGAGGGGTTCGATGAAGTCGAAATCCGCAAGCAGAATCATCAGCTCCTCATCGTCCCTGCCTCTGAGAGCGACCCCATTCTTCAGCTAGGCTGCGAACCCGTACGCGCAGACATTACTGACGCCTCAACCAATCACGACCGCTATCTTCTATCGTCTTAACGAACCTCGGCATCTCGACCGCGTTAGCCTTTGACAGACACTTCGTTCAAGCAGGTTTCAGGACAGAACCTTAGACGGGGCACTCAGCAGCGCGGTGCAGCAGACTCCGCCGTGTTGAGTCTGTGATCCCGCCGGAAAGAAAGGGTACCTGACCCTTTCCCCGATGCACACACCCGGATTCTGAAGAGCCGCAGAGGAAGCCAAGCTACGGCTACCTCTGCGCTGCCCGCTCCCAGAGCCCGACTCAACCCACAGATATTGCTGAGGAGGCTGAATTTGGCGGTGAATTCCTTGCGCGAGCCTTCCTCCGCATGTGATTCTACCTCAATGAAATCTCACTGTCTCTCGGCATGTGGCAGCAAAAATATGTACGGTCCGCGAAGGCGTGGCCGGATGATGGCGGTTAGCCCGCAGAAACGGAGAAAAAACCGTGA
>JBEKMN010000125.1:0-10986 GCA_050008495.1 Terriglobia bacterium
CGTTATTTCCCCGGCCCTGCGCCAGGGTAGCGGCGCCGTCCGCCACCGCATTTGCTAGTATCGCGTAGTCATAAAAGGTAATCCCGCCATAGACGATGCCGACCAGCAACATTGACAGCGCGGGCAACACCATGGCGAATTCGTACAGCGACATCGAGCCTTCTTCGCGCCTGGCACCGACCAACATGCGTCGCAATCCGCGCCTTCCGAGTCGGAATCTGAACCTGTTTGACACTGTCATTAGTTTGTGACCGTGCCTTTCCACGAAATTGTATTTCCAGCTAGATTCGCTGCTTGGCATATTCTGCTTTACCGCGTCGCGAAGCAATTGCACGAATGTAACAAGTACGGCGCACTAGCTGGCAACGGTACCTGACCGCTACTAAATCCAGCTTCGCCCTTGGCAAGCGACAGTGCAGCGCTCGTGCCGGGCGGCAACCGGATCGGAAAACAAGTTGTCTGGAATATTCTCCGCAGCGGGTGAGGTCAACGAACTCGACCTCCTACCCGCCTTCCATTTTAATTCGGGGAATGAAGTGCTGTAAAGTATTGAAGTAGTACACGCTAACAGCACAGTAGGCTTATTGGCCCCGAAGTACACAGCCGCGCCTTGCGCCCTCCCCGCAACTCTTGACAACCAGGGCCCCACGCCGGTCCGGCTTCCCCCTCCTTTGGGGAAAGCTCGCACCCCAAAGGCGGCATCTCCAGCCGCCTCACTGGTGACAGCGGCATTCGCCGATCGGCGGGCGTCTTGATTCGTTCCGGGCTTCTTAGGTCGTTCCACTGAACTGGAGCCCTTCCTTATCTGTGAAACAGAGCGGCAGTCCCGCCAACGGAATCACCGGTTCTGTCAGGTCACCATCTACCGCGGCTGCCCGACGTAGCGTTGAGGTGCACGCCACGGACACGACTACTTGTCTGTTTTGGAAAGCCCTCTAACTTGATTCGGAACTGGGACTACCTACGGGAGCGTTCCCACTAACGCACCCATCCCATTCGCTATTATCTCCAGAACATCTCGCCGAGTAAAGTACAGAAACAGTAAATATCCACATCGTCATCTTGGTCAGGCATTCACTGTACCACCGTTGAGATGATGCCGGAGAGCAGAGGATTCAGGATTTTGTGTAATTTTTCGCGACGCCGCGCCGGAGCGGACTAAATGACCAATTGGCCCTTTCCTGGCCTGCCTCTCAGCTTCCGACACGGCTAGGTGAGCTGATAAAACGCCCGCATGTTACCGATTCGCGGAAAAAGCGCATAGCGTTTAATCTCGAGGATCTGCTTGAGGTGCCCCAGGTCGTGGAACGCCCATTCCGTCACCAATTCTTCGACGGCGATTTCGCCCACTTTTTGATGTGTTCCCCGCCGCTTCAGTTGGGCGGGTTTGAGCGTTCTGAGCCACTTCACATTGGCTTCGCGTTGGCGGGCCAGACTGGCCAGGCTTTTCAAGGGATGTTTCCGATGGTATTTCATTTCCTCCGCGCGCTTCTCTTGGTCGAAGGAAGGGAGGAGAGGATTCGGCGCCTCGAGCATCGCCGCCACGCGCGCCCGCATGCCAATCTCCTCGACATCGTCGAGGTGAGCGAGAACTTCTTGCACGGACCACTTGTTCGCAGCAGGGCGAGTCTGCATTTGTTTCAAGGACATTGAGGAGAGCTCCTGCTTGAGCTTCTGCGGCGTGGAAGCGAGAATGGCGAGCACATCGTTGAGCATCGTTACCTCCGGAGGCGGAAAAATCGAAAATGGAAACTGGAAATTGGAAAATGGAAAATCGAAAAATCGGACTTCGTCTCGGCGCAATCTCAGTAGCTTCCGTCCTGTGTCATTCTGAGCGAAGCGGAGAATCTCCGCAGTCCTTATTTCTACGCAGCCGGGGACGAACTTCGGAGATCCTTCGCTCCGCTCAGGATGACTGCGAACTCGTTCGGGATGGCAGCGCGCGGGCGCAGCAATCGACCATCATCAATCGACCATCATCAATCGACCATCATCAATCGACCATCATCAATCGACCATCATCAATCGACAATCATCAATCGACAATCATCAATCGACAATCATCAATCGACAATCATCAATCAACCGGCTTTTTTGAGTTCTTCCCGCAGCTTCGCGGCCTGCTGGAATTCGCGCTCGAGTTCGCTGTCACCCAAATGGCGTTTCATGAACGCGACTTTTTCAATTAAGGCTTCGAGTGCGAGCTGGATGTTCTCGAGGTTAGTAAGGCAAATGTCGCGCCAAACGGAGTAGGGGCTTTCCGCCAGCCGCGTCACATCCCGGAAGCCGCTGGCTGCCAACTCAACCGGCAATTGCGAGTTGCGGTTTTCCTCGGCAATCAAGCTGGCCAATCCGGACGAAACGAGTTGCGGCAGGTGGCTGAGGAAGGCCAAGGCGCGGTCATGCCGGGCCGGATCCATAAAACACGGGCGCGCGCCGATGGCCGAGACCATCGAGGCGAAAGCCTTGATGCGAGGGTCTTCGAGATGTCCCTCTTCGAGCGGCGTCAGGACATAGCGGGCGTTGGTGAAAAGAGCGGCGTCGGCATTCTCGACCCCCGCGCGCTCTTTCCCGGCCAGGGGATGCCCGCCCAAGAACAACGGCGCCCCGCCGAAAGCTTGGCGCGCGCGTTCGCAAATGAGGCGTTTGGTGCTGCCCACGTCCGTCACCAGCGCGTCCGGCGGGGCGAGGTCCTTTAAGCGAGAGATATAATCCAGGATGGCGCCCACCGGCGGAGCCAAGATAATGAGTTGGGCTCCTTGGACGGACTTGCGGAGGTCGTCTGCCCCTTCGTCCACGGCATCCCTGGCGAGCGCGCGGGCGACCGTCGCGGCGCGACCGAAACCGATGCGGCGTGCCGCCAGGCGGTGCTTCTTCAGCGCCATTCCCCAGGACCCGCCAATCAGGCCCAGGCCGATAATGGTCACATTTTCGAAATTCATAAGAGCGGTCAGCTCTCAGCCGTCAGCTATCAGCTATCAGCAAGAACCGACGACTCCGCTCTAAGCCTTTCGCTGATGGCTGAGAGCTGAAAGCTGACGGCTGATTGCTGATGTCCCTAGCCCCTAGATCGTCCGTCCCACCGCCGGCGCAATCATGCGCAATTCCTTGATGAGCTGCTCGAATTGCGCCGGGTAGAGCGATTGGGCGCCGTCGGACAAAGCCTTCTCCGGATCGTTATGGACTTCGATCAACAAGCCATCTGCGCCCGCGGCCACGGCGGCTCGAGCCATGGGCGGGACCTTGTCGCGCCGGCCGGTGCCGTGCGAGGGATCGACAATGATCGGCAGGTGGGAGAGCTTTTTTATGACGGGGATGGCGGAGATGTCCAGAGTATTTCGCGTGTAGCTCTCAAAAGTTCGAATGCCTCGCTCGCACAGGACGACGTTGTAGTTTCCTCCCATCATGATGTATTCGGCGGAGAGCAGGAGCTCCTCGAGGGTGGCGGAAATACCGCGTTTCAACAGCACGGGCTTCGAGACTTTCCCGATCTCCTTCAGCAGGTTATAGTTCTGCATGTTGCGCGCGCCCACCTGGAGCATGTCGACATACTCGATAACCATGGGGATCTGGGTAAGGTCCATGACTTCCGAAACCAAAAGCAGGCCGTGTGCGTCGGCGGCGCTGCGCAGCATTTCCAGTCCTTTGAGTCCCAATCCCTGGAAACTATAGGGGGAGGTGCGGGGTTTAAAGGCGCCGCCGCGCAACACTCTTGCCCCGTGCTTCGCCACCAAGGCGGCGACGGTTTCGATCTGCTCGGGGCTCTCCACGCTGCACGGGCCGGCCATCATGACGATCTGCTCGCCGCCCACCGCCACGCCCTTCCCGAGTTGAACCACCGAGCCTTCCGGGCGGAAATGGCGGCTGGCCAGCTTGTAGGGGGCGGAGATGCGCACCACCTCCGCGACTCCCTCCAGGAGTTCGATGTCTCGAGTGTCAAAATCGACGATGGCCCCCACCGCGCCCAGCACCGTTTGACGGGCACCGGTGGAACGATGGATATCGAACCCCATCTCCATGAGCTTATTGATGGCGCTTTGGATCTGAGCTTCCGTGGCGCCCTCTTGCATTACCACCACCATGCTTCCTCACTCCTTCTCCGGAGTACTGCCGCGGTCCATGGCATGACGCTCCAGCGAGCGGGCTTCGTCAATAATGCGCTCGAATAACCGGCGGATGGCGGCGTCGTCAAGAGGCCCGGCATTCGCCTGCACCACGTTGCGGAGAATTTGCATCTCGCGCTCCGGATGCCAGGCGGGGAGCTTCAGGGCCTTCTTGATGTGGCCGATCTCGACGGCGCAACGGGAGCGCTCGTTCAACAGCTTGAGGATCTGCTGATCGATCTCGTCAATTCGCTTGCGCCAGCCCTCGAGGTCATTCATGCCGGCTTCTCCCCAGTCCCTTCTTTGAGCCAGCGGACGAACCGCTCAATCGCCGCCGCCCCTTCCCCAACGTACCGCCCTTCAATGGCATGGACTACCGCGCTGCCGACAACCGCCGCATCAGCCACCGACTGCACGGCGCGCACCTGAGCCGGAGTTGAAATGCCGAACCCCACCGCCAAGGGCAGGGAAGTGTGCTGCCGGGTGCGCTCCACCAGCGGTTGGAGAGTGGCCGAGATCTCGCTGCGCTCGCCCGTCACTCCCGTGCGCGAAACCAGGTAAAGAAAACCGGAGGAGAGCTGCGAGGCCTGCTCGAGCCGCGCGTCGGTCGAGGTGGGCGAGGCCAGGAAAATCGTGTCGAGGTTTCGAGCACGCATGGTCTCCACGTAGACCGAAGCCTCTTCCGGGCTCAGGTCCACCGCCAGCGCGCCATCCACGCCCGCTTGGGCAGCATCCCGCGCAAAGTTCTCCAGCCCGTACTGCAAGATCGGGTTGTAGTAGCTGAAGAGAATGATGGGCGCGCGCACGCCTTCCCGCCACCTCGGAAATCGCTCCAGAATCCGCCGCAGCGTGGTTCCCCCTCGCACGGCGCGCTCGGAAGCGCGCTGGATTACTGGACCGTCGGCGAGCGGGTCGGAAAAGGGCACGCCCAGTTCAATCACGTCCACGCCTGCGCGGTCCAGAGCGACGAGCAACTCACCCGTGGCTTCAAGCGAGGGATCGCCGGCCGTGAAGTAGACGATCAGCCCCTTCGCATGTTGATCGCGCAAGCGGCGAAAACGGGATTCGATGCGAGTTGTGGACGCCGTAGGCATGGATTATAGAGTGTCAACTGCCCCGATAGGGGGGCCTTTAAGTATACGGGCAAACCCTTTGGCGTCCAGGGAAATCGTTTTCGGAGCCCCGTCAGGGGCGGCATAGAGTAGCCCAGGGCGTGAGAAGCTGTGAATTAATCCATGGACCGAGAAACCAGGTTCACGCAAAGCCGCAAAGTACGCAAAGTTCGCAAAGAAAACCAAGGACTTCTTGTTCGCGTTTCTTTGCGCCTTTGCGCCTTGGCGTGAGCTGTTTTGATTTTTTCACACCTTCTGAGCCCTGGGTTAGATGGCCCTCACCCCGCCTTCGGCACCCCTCTCCCGCTGGGCGGGAGAGGGGACGGGGGGACGGTGCGATCTCGTGACCCACGGCTTGCGCCGTGGGCTACTCGCTGCCGCCCGCTCCGCGGGCTGACTTCTTCATACTCAGGCGATTAAAGGATCCCCTGCGACTGGAAAATCCCCAAGTCCTTGTCTCCCCGCCCCGAGAGATTGAGCACGACTATTTCATCCCGGCGCATTTTGGGTGCGCGTTTGATGACCTCGGCGACGGCATGAGCCGATTCGAGCGCCGAAATGATTCCTTCCTTGTGCGCAAGAAGGCGCGCCGCCTCGAGCGCCTCGTCATCGCTCACGCGCGTGTACTCGACGCGGCCCTGCCGGTAAAGGGCAGCGTGTTCGGGGCCGATGGCGGCATAATCGAGGCCCGCAGATACCGAATGGGTGCCGGCAATCAACCCGTCTGCGTCTTGCAGCACGTAGGTGTAGGTCCCTTGCAGCACGCCGGGGCTTCCCCCTGAGAACCGCGCCGCATGGTCGCCCAGCTTCGGCCCACGCCCTCCCGCTTCGACGCCTAGCATCTTCACTTGGGCGTCCGGAATGAAATCGTAAAATAAGCCGATGGAGTTGCTCCCTCCACCCACGCAGGCGACCAGGGTGTCCGGCAGCCTCCCCGTTTCAGTCAAAACCTGGCGGCGAGCTTCCTGCCCGATGATCCGCTGAAACTCGCGCACCATGAGCGGGTAAGGGTGCGGCCCCAGCACCGAGCCCAGCAAGTAATGAGTATTCTGGACGTTGCTCACCCAATCGCGCATGGCTTCGCTGATGGCATCTTTGAGCGTCCTGCTGCCAGAAGAAACTCCAACCACACTTGCGCCCAGCAGGCGCATGCGAAAAACATTGGGAGCTTGCCGGGCCATGTCCTCTTCGCCCATGTAGACGACGCACTCAAGTCCGAGAAGCGCTGCCACGGTAGCCGTCGCCACGCCGTGCTGGCCTGCCCCGGTCTCCGCTACCAGGCGCGTCTTTCCCATACGCTGCGCCAGCAGTCCCTGTCCCAGGCAGTTGTTGATTTTGTGCGCGCCCGTGTGCAGCAGATCTTCGCGCTTCAAATAAATCTGCGCTCCGCGCAGGTGTTCAGTCAAGCGTCGCGCCGGGAAAAGGGGCGTGGGCCGCCCGGCAAAATCCTTCAGCAGGCGCGCTAGTTCCGCCTTGAAAGCTGAATCGGCGCGTGCCGCCTCGAAAGCTTGCTCCAACTCCTCGACGGGGTGCATCAAGGTTTCCGGCACATAACGCCCGCCGAATTCTCCGAAGCGCCCTCGCGCGTCCGGCCATGCTCCGGATTGCCTTTGTTCCTGCATCGTTGTCGACCCTGCTTTGGAGTCTAGCGCGGCCCCCCGTTGGGGTCCACGGCTCGTCCAACGGCCCACCGAAAAGCCGCAGACCCCAAAATCGGGGGTCTGCGCTACTCCCTGTCCGCTTCCGTCACCGCTGCGAAGAAGGCACTCAGCTTGGCGGAGTCCTTGATCCCTGGAGCTGACTCGACGCCGCTGGCCACGTCGACGGCGAAAGGCCGAACTACCCGAACGGCCTGGCCGACGTTTTCCGGAGTCAGCCCGCCCGCAAGGATGATCGGGCCATAGCGCTTCGCTTCTCGCGCGGCATTCCAGTCGAAGGTTTTTCCTGTGCCCCCGAGCCGGTCGGCATCGAAAGCATCGAGCAAGTAAGCGTTGGGCCGGAATTTGCCGAGCGCTTCCGCCGTGAAACCTTCTCGTACCGGCACCGCAACCACCAGCGTAACGGCAGAGAGCAACTCCTGCAAATCTGGAAAGCCGGGGCCGTGCAACTGGACGGCGGTTGCGCCTGCCTCACGCGCAATTGAAATTACACGCCCCGCATCCGTCTCATTCGCAAAAACGCCCACTGAGGTCACGAAAGGAGGCAAGCGGCGCACTATGGCTCGCGCCGCTTCTGGCTCGATGTACCTGGGGGAAGGCGGATAGAAATTGAATCCCAGCGCCGCTGCTCCCAGATCGACAGCCTGCTGCGCATCCTCAAGTCGGGTAATCCCACAGATTTTAACACGTGTCGGCACGCTTCACGTCCGCGAGAGGCTGTGAAATAGTCGAAACTCTCACCACAGAGGCACTGAGGCGCAGAGAAAGAGCTTTCTGCTTTCACAGTTCCCCAGAGAAGGGGATGTGCGCCCTCATACTGTCCAGCAGTTGTTTTAGGGCCACGCCAGGATCGGCCGCCGTCATGAATCTCTCTCCGATCAGAACCGCGTGGTACCCGGCTTCGGCAATCCGGTAGAGGTCTTCCCAGGTTTTTATTCCGCTCTCGCTCACCGCAATACAGTCCGCGGGAATTCCGGCGCGCAAGCGGAAGGAAGTTGCGAGGTCCACTTCCAGGGTTTTAAGGTCGCGGTTGTTCACGCCGATAATTGCCGCCCCCGCCTGCACCGCGCGCTGGAGCTCGATTTGATCGTGGACTTCAACCAAAGCAGCAATCCGCAGGTCCCGGCAAAGTTCCAAAAAACTGCGCAGGTCTTCATCGGAGAGCGCCGCCACGATCAGCAAGAGCGCATCCGCGCCTGCCGCCGCAGATTCGTAGATCTGATAGTCCGCAATGATGAAGTCCTTCCGCAAAACCGGCAGGCGCACAGCGGCGCGAGCCGCTTCCAGGTCCGCCAGCGAACCCAGGAAGTAGCGCTCTTCGGTCAAGACGGAGAGCGCAGAAGCGCCCGCGGCTTCGTAGCTTCGGGCAATGTCGTCGCGCCGGAAGTCTTCCCGCATTACGCCCCGCGAGGGCGAAGCGCGCTTCAGTTCCGCGATAACTTGGAGCGCCCCGCGGGAGAGGGCGGCGGCAAAATCCCGCCGTTCTGCTCGGGCCGCGGCGGCACGTTGCAATGTCTCGAGGGCCACAGACGCCTGTGCCTCCTCGACGGCGCGCCGGCGCGCCGCGATGATTTTCCCCAGGCAGGTGCCCGATAAATCCACCACGGTTCAGCTCTCCGCCGTCAGCTTTCAGCTTTCGGTTCTCAGATTTCAGCCCCTGCGGCCCATATTTCTCGCCTGTCATTCCGAGCGAAGTGAGGAATCTGGCTCCGGATGTTTGAACGAACCATTCAGGGCGAGGTTCCTCGCGGAGTTTACCCTGAGCACCCAGAGCGAGATCCTTCGCTTCGCTCAGGATGACAGCGAAGGGCTCGGAATGACAGCTTGCGTCGCGCTGCCTTTTGAATCCTGACTCCCGCCCTTTAGTACTGCTCAACTTTGATCACGGAGTCCCCGTCGAAGGTAACGAAAAGGACGTGGGGAGGAGATCCGTAAATCCAATCCTCCTGTTCGACGCCCTCGCGCTCTTCGCGCACCCGGCGGTCCGGTGGCCCCTTTGACGACAGGACGGCGTCGCGGTTCATGCCCACGAGCACCTGGTGATTCTTGATGGCTTCTTTAAACTTGGCAGGTACTTCGGGCTTATAGAGTTCAGTCGGCGTCCGCCGCGTGAAGTCCAGCACGTTTACCAATGCCTGCTTCACCTGGTCGACGGTCAACTGGGGGACCTTGTCGGGAAAGACCAGAGTGACCCAGGAGCCGTAAGCCATCACTGGCGGAGCTTGGGAGATGGGCATGGTGTCCATTCCCACTCCCACCTCGAGGTGCTGATACCACTTACTTTTCTTTTTCCCGCCGCCGTTAAGTTCAAAGACGATTTCCTTGGACTTGAACGTGATCTTGCTAATCTCCACCGGCATGCCGGGCTTGATTGCCAGGCCATTGGCGCTCATTTGGGCATCGGCCTGGGCCTTGTCGAGTTTGCCGTTCGAGTCCACCCGCACTCCTTTACCGCCTCGTGGCAGGGGTACTTTGTTTACCGCAATTTCACGCAGCATACCGCGGATGAGCGCAATGTGGGTCGGGTTTTTAGGTGGGTTGTTGGCCCAGACGGACGCCGCCAGTGCGAGCGCAAGACAGATCCCCGCCCCGCGCCTGAGCAATACTCCGGCCGAGCCTTTTACCGTCTTCCAGGGATAGTGTCTGCGCATTTAGCCCGGGCCTTCCTCCCCAGGGCCGCGTTCCGGCGAGATGTGAAGCTCCGTCATCGCACCAGTATTGGGAGAGGGGCCGTAAACCAACTCCTTCATTCTCCCACTCATTCTGATGCTCGGGGACAAAAAAAGAAAGAGCCCGGCGCCTACGGCCACTAGGGTACAGAGCAGACCTCCCTCCGGACCGTAAGCGGATCCGGTCAACCAGGCTCCGCCGTGCACGCGGGGCGTGAGTACGGATGTGGGTAAACGAAAGCCGCTCACCGGCAGTCCGAAGATGAAACCCTGCGCGTAATTCCAGGCAAAATGGATTCCCACCGGCATCCACAGAGCCCGCGTGCGAAGGTAGGCGATAGATAGGGGTACGCCCACGAGCATGGTATTGAGGGTCGAGAAAAGCGTGTGATCGGGATTGCCGAGGTGCATCAGGCCGAAGCAAACCGAAGCCAATGCGACCGCTCCCGCTGTTCCTAACGACTCGACCAGTTTTTGAAAGGGATATCCTCGAAAAACCAGCTCCTCGTTTGTGGCGCTGAGGAAGAGAATCAGAAACGTAGCGCCCCCGTAAGCGAGTTCCGAGGTTGCGGGAGCCGGGCTCCAAGCAAAGCGGGTCAGAGCCAGCATGCCTTCGACCGCCCCGACCAAGACCATCATGATCGCCCCGATTCCCAAGCCTGTGCAGAGTTCTTTCCCCCAGGCAGGATGAAATGCCAGGCCAACCATCCCGAGAGGCTTTCGCTCGAACACTCGGGTCATGATCTTGAAGGCGCCTAGCAGCGCTACCAGCTCGAAAAGGAAGTAGAGCGCGTACTTCGCCGCCATCCACGGCGTAACCTCCTGAAGCTCTCCGGCCGCAAGGTTAGCCGCCTCGTGAGCAACGAAGACCAGGACGAGCGATAAGAAGCAACGCCAGATCGGACGCAGAGTCCCATCAATTAGGAACACATCATACAGAGTCATGGAATTCGCTCATGCCGTCGGCGGCGCCCAGGAATAAAGAAAGTACTGCGTCATTCCGAGCGCAGCGAGGAATCCGCTCTGCTTCGCGGGATCGTGGAGGAAGGAAGCAGAGCGAGATTCCTCGCTGCGCTGGGAATGACAGGTGTTCTCAAGGCTGGGTCTTCTCCGGCGTCTCCGGAGCTTGCTCCGGCTGGTCTGCCCAGACCTCCAAGCCGGTGCGGGAAAAGGCGAAGTTGATGATCTGCCCGCCCATCTGAGTCAGCGCTTCTTCGACGGCGGGTTTGGTGCCGGGCTCTACCATGAAAACCACACAGCCTCCGCCACCTGCCCCGCAGACCTTGGCAGCCACGGTGCCGTGCTTCTGGGTTTGCTCGATCATGCTGTCGATGGTGGGAGTAGAAATCCCTTTGAAGTTTAGTTTGCGGTTTTCCCACTCCAAAGCCAGCAGTTCCGCGACATCCTTCCAGTCTCCCGTGAGAAGGGCCTCGCGCATCTGGTT
>JBEKMN010000126.1:0-11161 GCA_050008495.1 Terriglobia bacterium
AAGAGACGGAAGAGGTGTTGGGGGAATACGAGTTGTTTCTGCACGAGCACGTGGAGAACACGCGGGCGGCGCGGATCGCGGCGATGGCGCCTTCGCACGCGCAGTGGGCGGCGATCATCCGGCAGTCGAACGCCTTGCACCGGCAGATGGAGCGGAAGATCCGGCTGCTGGATGAGATGCAGGAGCGGCGACGGAGGCTGGGCAGCGCCACGGACCTGCTGTCGCGGCTGGCGGGGCAGTATGACCCTTCGGGCGATGCCGGCGGGCGGCCGGCGCCCACCACCCCCGCCGCCGATGTAGGGGCGGTTCGCGAACCGCCCCTACCGGAACCTGAGGGGAGCCTCGAACCCACCGGGGTGGCGCATACGTCCCGACGGGTTTGGTCGGGATGTATGCGCCGGTCGCCCCAAACTGGCCAAGAACGTGACGCCGACATGGCAGACCACCCCCGGAATCCACAATCCCCCCACGCCCCCTTGGGGGAGAGGGGTCGGGGGGTGAGGGGGTTCTTGTGGCCGCCCCCGGGCAACCGCAAGGGTTGCCCCTTCGTCCCGCTGAAAACACACAAAATCGTGGGAACGAAGCTAAGAAGTCATTGAAAACAAACGAAGTCGGCAAAACAATTTGCGCAAAATCAACGCATTCTTGCGCACGAAACGCACGAATCGAAGCTAAGAAAGAGGGATTTTTATGCAGGCCGCGCCTGTTAACGCAAGGATGGTCAGCGCGTGTCGGCCGGACGCTGCGGTGCAACCGGCGGCAAAGGGTCAGAATGACCTTTGACCAATCCGTCGCAGTGCAAAGTTAAGGATCGTCCTCTATCAAGCCGTCGGCCGCGGGAGCACTGCTGTAAGGTTCCATGGCCGATCAGCGGTCGACGTGGGGGTGTGATATCATCTCTTTCATTTTACTGCCCGTAGACTCGGGAAGCGGAGGAGGCCTGCAATGCTGATGGCTAAGATTCTGCGTTGGGCGGCCCGCACCCTGGGAACGCTGCTGGTATTGCTGATTCTGGTGTTCCTCATCGGTGAGGGCGCGCCGAGGCCCTCGATGCTAACGGCGCGCGACAAGTTGATGTTTCTCGCCCTGGGAGTGATGCTGACGGGACTGGTGCTGGCCTGGAAGTGGGCGGGCATCGGCGGACTCCTGGCGCTCGCGGGTTATCTTTTATTCTGTGGCATGGGCGGACGGCGGACGATACTGTCGCCCTTCCTGGCCGGGGGCGTTGCCGCTTGCCTTCACCTGTTGGCCTGGTGGGCTTCGGACCGCATCAAGTGGCAACAACTGCGCCGCACAGGCTCGTAAATCTGGTTTCTTCGCGGAGATGGTGATGAAAAAAATCCTCAACGATCCTTTTGCGTATGTTGACGAAATGCTGGAAGGTTTGTGCCTGGCGCATCCCGAGTACTACCGGCGGCTAGGGCCCGAAGGTCGGGTAATTGCGCGGGCGAGTGGTCCGGTGAAAGGGAAAGTCGGAATCGTTTCGGGCGGAGGGTCCGGCCACCTGCCGGTGTTCACAGGCTACGTCGGCACGGGCTTGCTGGACGCTTGCGCCATTGGCGACGTATTCTCATCACCTTCCGCGGACCAGATGGCGGAGGCGATGCGCGCCGCGCATGGCGGCGAGGGAATCCTGCGCTTGTACGGGAACTATGGCGGGGACAACATGAATTTCGACATGGCGGGTGAGACGCTCGAGATGGAGGGAATCTCGAGCACCACGGTGCGCGTCGCGGACGACGTGGCCAGCGCCCCGCCCGAAGAGCGCGCCAAGCGCCGCGGTGTTGCCGGGCTGGTTTACGCTTACAAGCTCGCTGGGGCCAAGGCCGAAAGCATGGCTACGCTCGATCAAGTCACCGCGGTCGCCCGGAAGGCCGTGGACGCCTGCCGGTCGATTGGCGTGGCTCTTACACCCTGCACGGTTCCGAGCGTGGGACGGCCGACCTTCGAAATCGGCGAAGGCGAGATGGAAATCGGCATGGGGATTCACGGCGAGCCGGGCGTACAGCGGGGGCCGCTACGGCCCGCGGACGCGATTACGGACGAGATGCTTTCCCGCCTGTTGATGGATATGCCTATAAAGTCAGGAGATAATATCTCTGTGATGATTAACAGCCTGGGCGCGACACCTCACGAAGAACTTTACATCGTTTACCGGCAGGTCGCGAGGCGATTGAAGGACGCAGGGGCCGCGATCGTGATGCCCCTGGTCGGCCGTTATGCCACTTCCATGGAAATGGCAGGACTGTCGATCACTTTCTGCAAACTCGATGCCGAGCTGGAAGGCCTGCTCAAAGCTCCCTGCGATTGCCCATTCCTGAGGATATGACATGCCGGCAGGGTTCACCACCGCAGTACTGTGCGAGGCCATGAAGCGCGTGGTTGCGAAGCTCGAAGCCGGCGCAGACGAACTGAACGCTCTCGACGCCGCCTTGGGCGACGGTGATTTGGGAGTGACCATGGTGCGCGGCGGCCGCAGCGTGCTGGCCGAACTGCCCAACCTGCCGGAGGACGTCGGCCTGGCGCTGCTGAAATGCGCACAGGCGCTGACGCGGCTTTCAGGGTCGACGTATGGGACCTTGCTGGCCACCGGCCTCATGAGTGCCGCTAAGACAACCAAAGGACGGCGGGAAGTTCCCTGGGCTGAAACCTCGTCGCTGCTCGGTGGCGCGGTCGCTGCGATGTCGCAGCGCGGCGGGGGAAAGCTCGGGGAAAAGACGGTGCTCGATGCGCTGGACGCCGCGCGTGTTGCGACTGACGGCCTTGACGATCCCGCCGCTTTGGCCGCCGCCGCCGATCAGGCTGTTGGCGCGGCCTTGGAGCGGTTTCGCGACCAGCCGTCTCGACAGGGCCGCGCCCGCATCTTTGCGCATAAGAGCGTCGGCCGGGACGATCCGGGAATGGTGGCCTTCAAGCGCATCACGGAAGCGCTGAAATGACAGGATTCAGGATTCGGGATTCAGGATTCAGGGGTGGCGCATACACGGGGTGGCGCAGACGTCCCGACGTTTTTCGTCGGGATGTATGCGCCACCCTGTGTCCGCGCCACCAGTGATTGCATTTCATTCGTTTGTAGGGGAGGCAGTATGAAACGTCTTTGGCTTTTGCCGGTTGTTTTCATGGTAGCGATGAGCGCCTTGGCTCAGTCGGACCCGTGGGCGCCGCTGCGCGCCTTCGAAGGGAAATGGGAGGGTGAAACCTCCGGCAAGCCGGGGAAAGGGACCACCGCGCGCGATTACCGGTTTGAGCTGAACGGCAAGTTTCTGTTCCAGCGTGACAAGTCTGTCTATCAACCTACGGATCCGGCAGGGAAGCCGCTCGAGCACGAGGATTTCGGTGTCTTCAGCTACGACACGAACTTGAAGAAAATCCTCTGGAGACAATTCCACAGCGAGGGATTCGTCAACGAATACGCCTTGGACTCGGTGAGCGCGGACGGCAAGACTCTCGAGTTCGTAACCACACGCATCGAAAACCTGCCCGGCTTTCGCGCCAAGAAGCAGTACCGAATTGTCTCAGCTAGCGAGATTGAGGAAACATTCTGGCTGGCGCCGCCAGGAAAGGAGTTGGCCGTCTACACAGTCGCGCATTTGAAGCGGGCTCAGTGACGCGGTCGCGTCCAGAGGCGCACACATTGCGACAGACACCGTCGCAACGTATGTGCCACCCATGCGATCTTCTTGTCATTCTGAGGAGCCGCAGGCGACGAAGAATCTCGCACTGCGCTGGAAGTACTCCGAGCGAGATTCTTCGCTTCGCTCAGAATGACAGTAGATTGATGTCGCGCCGCGTAGGCTACTTCGACAGGGCTTTCTTCAGCGCTTCCAGTTCGGGCTCGCCCGGGCCGAGGGGCAGCTTTACTTTGCCACGCTGAACTGCCGAGCGGCAGAGCGCCATCATAATCTCGAAATCCCTGAAGGCGCTCTCACCGTTGCAGGGGTGAACCTTCGTGTCGTCGTCGAGCCACGCGACCATCTCCTGCACATACGGGCCCATGTCATGTTCATAGTCCATGCAGCCCGGACCGGAGCTTGCCCCTTGGCGAGTGACGGCGCGCCAGCCGCCGCCGGTCAGCGCTTCCGCGAAGCCTTCGGAGCCCTGCGCGCCGATGCGGGCCTTGCGCCACCAGTAGTCGACTTCGGGAACATCCGGCGCGCCTTCGCCGCATTCGACGATGCCGCGCACGCCGTTGGCGAACTGGATGAACCCGCCGATGTAATCCGGGGACGGGTGGTTATCGGAAAACTTTCCCGTGCCCTCCGCCTGCCCGGCAACCCATTCCGCCTCGGCGTAATCGTTGTACCAGCGGGCGTAGTCAATGAGGTGTGTCATCATGTGCATCATCCAGCCGGTGGCGTGGCCGTAGACGGTGTGGACGCGGCCCAGCGCGCCGCTCGAGATGATCTCCTTCACCTTCTTATAGTGTTCGCCGTAGCGGTGCTGGTGGCTCACCACGGTTTTCACTGCGGCGTCTCGCACCAGTTTCATCATCTCCAGTGCCTCGTTGGTGGAAAGCGCCGTCGGCTTCTCGTAAGCGATGAGCTTCACCCCTGCCTCAACGCCGGCGCGGATCAGCGGCAGGCGCACGTCCGGCAGCGTGCAGAAGCAGAACACGTCCGGCTGCGTTTTCTTCACCAGCGCGGCAGCGTCGGAGCTGGTTTCGCTCACGCCAAATTTCTTCGCCGCGGCTTCCAGACGGCCTGCGTCAATGTCGCACAGGCCGGCCAGGCGGAACCGGCCGTTCTTCTGGAACGCCGTGGCATGATGCGTGCCGCGCTTCCCCATGCCCGCAACCACAACCGTGTATTCTCGATCGGAACTCATGGAACCCCCAGTGGATTGAGCCATTGAGCCATCGGGTCATTGATTCATTAAAACGCGCTCACCTCGCGCTGCCGGAAAAGCGACAGTTGAATGCCGGAATGGCACGATGAATGAATCAATCGCCCAATGGCTCAATGGCCCAATGACTCAATTCGCTTTATCCCACGCGACCACGCCCTCGATCACCGCTTGCACTTCTACCTGGGTCAATTCGGGGAACATGGGCAGCGAGAGCACACGCGCCGCCGAGGCCTCCGCGTGTTTCAGCGAGCCCGAGTTGCGCGCGCATTTACCCCACGGATAGCCTTCCTGCTGATGGATGGCGATGGGGTAGTGAGTAAGGGCGGTGATGCCTCGCGCATTCAAAAACGCTTGCAGGTCGTCACGCTTGTCCGTCTCAACCACGTAGAGGTGATAGATGTGGCGATAGCCGGGGACGGCATAAGGCAGCTTGAGAGATGTGTTCTTCAGGGCCGCATCATATTGGGCCGCGAAGCCGCGCCGCTGGTCGTTCCAGTGGTCGAGCTGCTTCAACTTGACGCTGAGCACGGCGGCTTGGAGATCGTCCAGACGGCTGTTGTAGCCCATGCTGTGAACGGAGCGCTTCAGCGAGCCATGGTTGCGCAGCTTGCGAACGAACTCGGCGACTTCCGGCCGGTTCGTGACTACGGCCCCGCCGTCGCCAAAGCAGCCCAGGTTTTTCTGGATGATAAAGCTGGCGCACATCGCGTCGGAAAGCTCGCCCAGCGCGAAGTCCGGGCCGCGCGCGCCGATCGCTTGGGCGTTATCTTCGATGACCAACAGGTTGTGCTTCTTGGCAATCGCCGCAACCGCGCGCATGTCGGCAGGCTGGCCGTAAAGGTGGACCGGCACGATGGCCTTGGTCTTCGGCGTAATGGCCGCCTCGATCAGACTCGTATCGATGTTGCAGGTCTTTGGCTCGCAGTCGACGAACACTGCCGTCGCTCCGGCAACCCAGATAGCCTCCGCCGTGGCGAAGAATGTGTTCGCGGTGGTGATCACTTCGTCGCCAGGCCCGATGCCGAGCGCCATAAACGCCAGCCACAGAGCGTCCGTGCCGGAGTTCACGCCCACCGCTTCCTTGGTGTTGCAATACGTGGCAAGCTCTTTTTCAAATTGCTTGAGCTTGGGGCCCATTACGAAACTGCCGCTTTCCAGGACTTCCAGAATCGCCGCGTCCATCTCGCTTTTCAGATTGTGATACTGCCGGACGTGGCCGTAAAACCCAACTTTCACCTGCGACATAACCTTCCTCCTTATTTTTCCAAATGAATGATCAACAAGAATAGCGGAGACTTGCGGAACTGTCTAGAGCAGTTGAGAGTCGAGAGTCAAAAGTCGAGAGAGCGAACTCGAGGGTTGAGAGTCGACCTGAAAGCAAACTGAAAAACGAAGTCAAATGGCAAAAGGCAATTGGCAAATGGTTTCCGATATGGCAAATGGCAAATTGCAAACCATTTGAATTTTGCCATTTGCTGTTTGCCATTTGAAATTGTTTTTCCTGCCTACTGCCGACTGCCGACTGCCGACTGCCTACTGCCTACTGCCTACTGCCCACTGCCCACTGCCTTCCTCACGCGCCCTTCACAACCTCGCGGACCTTCTCGACAGCGGACACATCCTCAAGGCCGGTCACGTCACCCTGAACGGCGCCCGTCGTAGAAAGTTCCACCAGAAGGCGGCGCATGATTTTGCCGCTGGGTGTTTTGGGAAGGGCCTGAGTAAAGAATATGGAGCGAGGTGAGGCGATCTTGGAAATTCGCGACTCGATATGGGAGCGGATTTCTTTGCGGCGATAATCCGAGGGCGTGAATCCGGTGCGCAGGGTAACAAAGACGACGGGCACCAGGCCTTTGATCGGATCCGGCACGCCAACCACGGCCACTTCGGCGACCCCTTTGCATTCCATCACCACGCTCTCGATCTCCATGGTGCTGAGGCGATGACCCGCCACGTTGATCACATCGTCCACGCGGCCGAGCACCCAGAAGTGACCATCCGAATCCTGGATGGCGGCGTCGTAGGTGAAATACGCGCCCGGAACTTTGGTAAAGTACTCCGTGACGAACCGTTCCGGCTCGCGCCACAAAGTGCGCAGCATCATGGGAATCGGTTCGCGAAGCACGAGGTTGCCGACGGTATTGGGCGGGACGGGATTCCCCTGGTCGTCAACGATATCGGCTTTGGCGCCCAGGAATTGGATGCCGCAGGAACCGGGCTTCATGGGCACCAGCCAGGCGGCGCTGGCCAGAGGGCATCCCGCGGATTCCGTCTGGCCCCAGGTGTTGTTGATATAGACTTTCCCTTTGCCCAATTTCTGATCCGTCCAGTGCCAGGCTTCGGGACTGAACGGCTCGCCCACCAGCGAGATTACTTCCAGGCAGGAGAGATCGTAAGGCTCCATGAGCTTCTCGCCATGTTTCATGAGCATGCGCAGAGCTGTGGGCGAAGTGAATATCTTGTTCACACGGTACTTGTGGACGATCTGATAGAATCGATCGGGCGTCGGAAAATCGATGGCGCCTTCGAAGACCACCGTTGTCACGCCGTTGGATAGAGCCCCGATCACACCCCAGATTTGCAGCGTGGCCCAGCCGATGTCCGCAGTGCACCAGAGGATGTCATGAGGGTGGTGGTCCATGTGATACTTCGCATAGACGTAGTTGTTGATAAGAAACGCAAGACCCGAATGCACCACTCCTTTGGGCTTGCCGGTTGTGCCGCTGGTGTAAAAAACCACTCCGGGCTCGTTCGCCTCGATCGGCTCCGCCGGGCATTCGATGGGCGCAGACTTCATCAACTCGTTCCACCACCAGTCTCGTCCCTTCTTCATCCGCACCTTGGTTCCGGAGCGCCGCACCACGATAACCGTTTCGACGACGGGGAGATCTTCTATCGCCTCGTCAACTTTCTCTTTCAGCGGCAACGCGCAGCCGCGCCGGTAAGCGGCGTCCGCGGTGATGATGAGACGAGGGTCGAAGTTTTCTAGTCGCGAACGCAGCGCCGGAGCGGAGAAGCCCGAGAAGATCGTGTTAAAAATGATGCCCAGGCGATAGCAGGCCAGCACCGCCACAATGGTCTCCACCAGATTGGGAAGGAAGATCGCCACGGTATCCCCCTTGCGCAGGCCGAAACGCTTCAGCACGTTCGCGAACTTGTTCACTTCGTGGTAAAGCATGCGATACGTGTAAAAGCGCGAGCTGAAGTCTTCGCCTTCCCAAATCAAGGCCAGCTTGTTGTCCGCGCCATGGCGCAAGTGGCGATCAATCAGGTTCAGGCACACATTGCTGATTCCGCCCGGGAAGTACTGTAGGTCTTGAAAACCGCCCTTCCGCACGCTTTCCCAGGGTTTGATCCATTCGAGTTCGGAGGCGACTTGTGCCCAAAACGAGCCTGGATCTTCCTGCGACTCGCGCAAGAGACGCTCGAAGGCCTCGATGCTGCCGGCGTTGGTTCCAGCCGCCTTCTGGGGGTCGAGAAACCGCAACCGGCTCTCGCGCACCATGTCGATCTGATCGGTCGATTCAATCATGCAGGTCTCCTGCGCGTTGTTGAACTGCGCGGTCCTTCGTGCGCCTGGACGCAGCGTGCTGAAAGCCGAACGCCCAAAACGGGGCACTTTATCTCTACCTGGAGTGAGTGTCAAGCTATCGTCTATAATCACCTGTCCGAGCGACGGCCAGAGTCAGCATACGAGGAGGGTTGGTTTATGAAGAGTTCTATTTCTCGCAGATCGGTTCTACGAGCGATGGGAACGGCGGCCTTGTCGAGTTCCGTGATTCCAGCAAACTTCGCTCTTGCAGAAGTTCCCGGGGCTGCGGATGGCGGCTGGCGTCCGGAAGGCCCCGGCACGCCCAAGATCTGCCTGGACATCGCGTCGAACCATCTCGAGGAAGCCACGATGCGCCGCGTGAAGCAGATCGGAGTCAACCACGTGGCCTGCGGCGGAAGCCCTCCGATTCCTTGGGAAGAAAGCCAAATTCGGTCGATCATGGACACGCTTAAGTCCGCAGGCCTGACGCTTGGAAACATGATGATGGGTGGGTTCCCGAACACGCTCTACGGAAGGCCGGGGCGTGACGAGGAGATCGAGAAAGTGCGCCGATCGATCCGCGCTGCGGGCAGAGCGGGTTTGCCTGTCATTGAGTACAATTTCTATGCGCACCGCGCCACCGAGGGATATTATGCGGAAATCGGAAGGGCCGGCGCGGGGCTGACGGCGTTTGATTACGACCGCGTAAAGGACCTTCCTCCGCTTGCGAATGAAGGGGCGCACACTCTCGACGAGATGTGGCGGAACATCACGTATTTTCTCAAGGCAGTGATTCCTGTAGCCGAGGAATCAGGCGTGCGACTGGCTCTGCACCCCAACGACCCGCCTGCCCCGATCAGTCGCGGTTCAGAACAGATCATGGGGAGCGTGCAAGGATGGAAACACCTCATCGAGATCGTGCCCAGCAAGGCAAATGGGATCACGTTTGATTGCGGCGTGACACGGGAAATGGGCCAGGACCCCGTGGAAGTGTGCCGTTATTTCGGAACACGGGACCGCATCAATCACATGCATTTCCGAAACGTTCAGGTGCGGGTACCGAATGAGAAATACACCGAGGTGTTCCTGGACGACGGACAGGTCAACATGTTCGCCGTCATGAAGGAACTGGTTCGCCAGAAATATCCGCGCTTGATTTATCCGGAGCATCCGCGCGCCTTGGATGCTGACCGCGAGCTGCCGCGCATGGGATCATCCTACCCAGGTGGCGGCGCTTATGTTGGCTTTGTTTACAACGTGGGTTACACCCGAGCTATGCTGCAAGCGGCGCTGACTTAGAGCGGACCGGAATCAGGCGACCGCGCCGGACATAGAACTCCGCGTCGCCCCACCGGACGCGATTCGAAAGCAGCGCCAGCACCCAGACCAGGAACTCGAGTGCGTCGCGCAGAGGGATCAGCCACCATCTCCTGGCCAAAAGCGGGTCTTTCATTCCGTAAGCGCCAAAGCTTAAGGCCACGCCCAGGCGGGCCGCCAGTGGAATGGCCAGACACCCGATCGCGATCAGGCGAGAGGGCGCTACCAAGGCTGCCGCAATCGACCACGGCAAGCCTTTCGTGAACAACTCCCCAACGTATCCCCAGGGCCGGCAGTGGCGTATGAACACGCCCCAGCGTAGTTGGTGGGTAAAGAACTGACGAGCCGTAGCGGAACCGCAGAGCGTTTGGACAGGGCAGGGGATCAGTTCAACACGATAGCCTCGACTCGCGATGCGCTTGCCTAGGTCGTGATCGTCGGTGGCGCGATCAGCCAAGGCCTCGAAGCCACCGATCTCCGCCAGACGGGTCCGGGTGAGCGCCATCGTGGCGCCCAAGGCAAATCGCACGCCTTCGAGCTTCCGCGCCACCAGAGTGCTGGGCAGCCAGTCGGTGGTCAGGTTCAAAGCCTCGAGTTCGGACCAGAGGCTGGGAGCGGTCATCCCGCGGTACAAAGATGTGACCGCCCCGACGGAGGGATTGCGAAAGGGCGCGACGACGCGCCGCAAATAGTCCGGCGGCACGCGCGTATCGGCGTCGCTAATGACCAGCAACTCGTGTCGTGCTTCCGGCAGCATGCGGCAAAGCTTGGCCACTTTGTTGTTCGTGGCATGGTCCGCCCGTCCTACTACCAGGCGAATTGGCACCGTCGGAAAATCGTGCATGATCCGCTCGACAACGGGAATGGCTAAGTCCCGTTCGTCATCCACGCCAAAGAGGATCTCGTATTGCGGGTAGTCCTGCCGGCAGAAGCTCGCAAGGTTTTCGTAGGCCCCACGCTCCAACCCCTTTAAGGGCTTCAGAATGCTGACCGGGGGAGTGAAGTCCGGGCTCAGCTCAGGTCTGCGCCGGAAGAAATCCCAGGCGCAGAGGATAGCCGCCAGATAGTAAATCAGTGGAAGAATCGCTATCGCAAGAACTGCCCACCTAAGAAGAGACAACAGGACCAGTCCTTTCTTCGATCTCGTGTTGAAATGCCAGTCAGGTCTTTCTGGCGAACGGTTATTTTACTCGAAGCCTGTGGCAATCTGCAGCGTGATCTGGGGGCTGTCTTGAGACGTACAACTCATTTAACCATCCACAGTTCTCGGGCCCGAATACGACCGTCAAGAGCGGCAGCTTTGGGGTCATCACGAGAGGGTAGCGCAGAGGTGGGCGTCTCTTGCCCCCCTCTGCGGCTCTTTGGGGCGGCGCGAATCCTGGTTTCGTCATACCGGGCCGCGGGATATAATCGCGTGCATGTCGCGCCTTCGCCGCTTAGTGGTATCGGACCGCTGGTTCTTTATTA
>JBEKMN010000127.1:0-12173 GCA_050008495.1 Terriglobia bacterium
TTTACGACATCGGCGAGCACCAAGGGCGCACCTTTCTTGTCATGGAGTATCTGGAAGGCGCGACGCTGAAGCATTGCATCGCGGGGCGGCCCATGACAACCGAAAGGCTCCTGGCGCTCGGTATCGAAATTGCCGAAGGGCTGGAGGCCGCTCACGCCCGAGGAATCATCCATCGCGATATCAAACCTGCGAACATTTGGGTCACGGATCGAGGACATGCCAAGATCCTCGACTTCGGGCTCGCGAAACTGACCGTAGGGGCGACCCGGCGGGTCGCCGAGGAAGGGCGAGGCGACGCCTCGCCCCTACAGGACACGCCGACGGCTTCGATAGAAGAGGAATCTCTTACCAACACGGGGATGACGGTGGGCACGGTCGAGTACATGTCGCCGGAGCAGGTGCGCGCCGAAGTGCTGGACCCGCGCACGGACCTGTTCAGCTTTGGTGCGGTGTTGTATGAGATGGCCACGGGTCAGCGCGCGTTCGCAGGCAACTCGCCCGGCATCATTTTCGAGGCGATTCTTAACCGCGCCCCGGCCCCTCCCCTCAGACTCAATCCTCAACTGCCGCCCCGGCTGGAAGAGATCATTCTCCGCCTGCTCGAAAAGAACCGCGACCGGCGCTACCGCAGCGCCGCGGACCTGCTTGTCGATCTGAGGCGATTGAAAGGCGAGCTGGACTCTGGAGGGGTCGCGAAGCAGGCGGAGCTTGACGTTACCGCAGCCTCCGCGGCCAAGGCTTTGGAAGCCAAGCCGACCCAAGGTTCGGCCTCGCGCGTTTCGCGCGGCGCGGCAACGCCACGACGCGGAATGATCGCAGTTGCGCTTAGTTTACTTATGGTAGCAGTCGTCGGGGCGCTGGCGCTGCTCATGTTCGGAGTCCACTGGCATGGTGCGCCGATGCTGACCGACAAGGACACTATTGTCCTCGCCAACTTCACAAATACGACGGGCGACCCCGTGTTTGACGACACGCTGCGCCGAGGGTTGGCCATCAAGCTTGAGGAGTCGCCGTTTCTCAGTCTTGTCCCAGACGACCGAATCCGGCGGACGCTGCGACTGATGGGGCAGCCGCCGGATGCCCCGCTTATCCCGCAGCGGGCCCGGGAAATCTGTGAGCGAACCGCCAGTGCCGCGGTCCTGGAAGGCTCAATTGCAAGCCTGGGGAGCCAGTACGTACTGGGCTTGAGCGCGAAAACCTGCAACTCGGGGCAAGTCCTGGATGAGGAGCAAGTACAGGCACCCAGAAAAGAAGATGTATTGAATGCGCTAAGCCAGATCGCCAGCAGGTTTAGAACGCGCGTCGGCGAATCACTCGCCACTATCGAAAAGCACGATGTCCCGCTCTACGAAGCTACTACCCCTTCGCTCGAAGCCTTGAAAGCCTACACGGCCGGCATGAGGGCTGAGTTCACTAGCGGCTTTGCCGACGCCGTGCCTTTACATAAGCGCGCCGTCGAAATCGACCCGCAGTTCGCGATGGCGTACGCGTCCCTGGGGCTGATGTACAGCGGCCTGGGAGAGTCCGTCCTCTCCGTTGAGAGCACGCGCCGGGCCTACCAGTTGCGGGATCACGCCACTGACCGCGAGAGGTTCTTTATCACTACCCTCTACGAACGAGATGTGACGGGCAATCTGGAAAAGGAGCAGCGGACTTTGGAGTTGTGGGCGCAAACCTATCCGCGCGACCGGGACGCCCATGGTTTGATGTCCGGATTCGCATCTCAAGGCATGGGCCAGTATGAAAAGTCTCTTAAAGAAGCCCCTTGGAAGCGGAGGAAACCGCCCGTCGCGCCTTTGAACGCAAATTCGAGGTGCCGGAGTTCATGCTGCTTAATTTCTACCTTGCCTTTCTAAAGGGCGACCACTCCGGCATGGACCAGGCTGTAGCCCGGGCGAAAGGGAAGCCGGGAGCGGAAGACTGGATGGCTCATTCAGAAGCCCTGGTCGAGGCTCGTTCGGGCCATCTGAGGGCAGCCGCAGAGAGGTCACGCCATGCCACGGACCTGGCGCAACGAGCCGGTGAGCGGGAAAGAGCTGCGACTTACGAAGCCGGGAAGGCGGTGTGGCAAGCCTTCTACGGGATTGCCCCTGCCGCAAAGCAGAGCGCTGTGGCGGCGCTTGAGCTTTCTAAGGGCCGCGACGTGGAGTACGGCGCAGCCTTTGCACTGGTGCTGGCGGGCGACTTATACAGGGCTCAAGCGCTCGCCCGCGATCTCGAAAAACGCTTCCCCGAGGATACGTCGGTGCAATTCAACTACCTGCCGGCGCTTCGCGCACTCTTCGCGTTGAACAATCGTAAGCCGCAAGAGGCCATCGATCTGTTGCAAGTCGCCGCTCCCTACGACTTCGCGGTTCCGGCGATCGACTTCAACGAGTCTTTCGGAGCGCTCTACCCGGTCTATGTGCGTGGCGAGGCCTATCTGGCTGTGCGCGAGCCCGCGAAAGCCGCGGCCGAATTCCAGAAGATTCTGGACCATCGCGGCCTGGTTGTGGCCGACCCAGTTGGAGCCATGGCGCGTCTGCAACTCGGCAGGGCGTTCGCTTTATCGGGAGACAAAACCAAGGCCAAGGCTGCGTACCAGGATTTCCTCACCCTGTGGAAAGAAGCCGACCCCGAGATACCGATCTTCAAGCAAGCCAAAATGGAAGACGCTCGGCTGCAGTGAACAAAGATGAATCCAAAACAAATCGATGCTCTGGCGAGAATTATCTGGGACTACATGAAGTTGAACCAACAGCTCAGGCCGGCAGACTGCATCCTGGTCTTCGGCAGCCACGACCCGCGCGTCGCGACGTACGGCGCCGAGCTGTTCTTGAGGAAACTGGCCCCGCTGATCCTCTTTTCCGGAAAGCGCGGTGGCCTCACCCGGAAGTGGTCAAAGACGGAGGCTGAGAAATTCGCTCAAATCGCCGTTCGGGCCGGGGTTCCGCGAAGCAAAATTCTCATCGAGAAAGAGGCGACGAATACCGGAGAGAATGTATTGTTTACGAAAAGGCTGCTGGAAAAACGAGGTCTCAATGCTGGGAGCTTTCTTGTCGTCCAAAAGCCTTACATGGAGCGGAGAACCTGGGCCACGTTTAAGAAAGTGTGGCCGCGAAAGAAAATCATCGTCACCTCGCCGCCGATGTCGTTTGAAGATTATCCGAACCGATCGATCTCGAAACGAGATGTGATTGCAATAATGCTGAGCGATTTGCAGAAGATCGCCCTCTACCCCCAAAAGGGATTTCAGATTCCGCAGAGAATTCCAAAGAAGGTTTTGGATTGCTACCGGCAGTTGGTTAAGCTCGGCTATACGGAACACCTCGTCCGCGAGAAAAATCTGCACCTCGGTCCGTATCTACTCGCATCTAATGCAGGGAGGCAGCCGGGTCTCGCGGTCTCGAGGGCCGCGTCCTTGGCGCCCGAGTCGAACGTTTCAACCAAGGTGACGATGGCGACCAAAAAACACAACCCAAAGCAGCGGACGAGAACCACGAAGAGAACCAGCAAGAGCGCGGACCGAGTCAAGTCCGCGACCAAGCCGAAT
Source organism: Terriglobia bacterium (assembly GCA_050008495.1). Taxonomy (GTDB): domain Bacteria; phylum Acidobacteriota; class Terriglobia; order UBA7540; family UBA7540; genus CAVROP01. The sequence continues at coordinate 3,533 of JBEKMN010000127.1, forward strand.
CCCTCGGTCGATGCTCCAAAACTGCACGCGAGTCTCGATCCCGACCTGCGGATCCTCAAACCACCCCAGGCGGAAGAGGCGGCGGCGTTGGACCGTGAGGAAAGCCAAGGGCGCTCGGCAGGCCAGTCAGGGAGCTTACAGGGCCTCTCCGATCTGCCCGAGGCGGCGCCTGAAAGCGTGGATGAACTGCTCGAGGAAGGAAACGCCTTGGAGGCCGGAATCATCGCGGGCGTGGAAGACGCTCCCGACGCCGATCAGGGAGAAGTCCGAACCCGCGAGGTCCCTGAGGACGACGTCCCCGAAGAGTACTTGGATAACGAGCCTTAACCGATCGGATCGGGACCGAGGTCAACCTTGGACGCCCGGCGACGGACCAGTCGCTCATGCCGGTCCGCTGGCGCGTACACAGAAAACATGAAATGACAGCCTATTTCAAAACAGTCAGGCAGTGTCAGGGTCGATCTCTCGCGCAGCGGAAGCCGATGGGGATATCGTTTCCCTCCTTTTCCTGCTCTAAGCGGTGCGAAACGCGAAGGCTCACGGCATCGCTCTCCCAGAATCCCCCGCGCGCCACTGCGGTAGCATTTGGAGCGATGGGCTGCTCAACTTCCGGGCCGGTTGCTACTGAGTCATCGTAGTATTTGATGAAGTAGCGGTCCAGAACCCATTCCCAGACGTTACCCAGCATATCGTAAAGGCCGAAAGCGTTCGGTTTCTTCTTTCCCACTGCATGGGGCGCATCTTCGCTGTTCTTTGCATACCAGGCGATCTCGGAGAGCACCCCATAGTAGGCTTGAGGGCTGCCCGCTCGCGCCGCATATTCCCACTCCGCCTCGGTCGGCAGGCGTCCACCTGTCGTGGCGCAGTAGTTCTTTGCGTCGGCCCAGCTTACGCCGCAGACGGGAAGATTTCCGTCGCTGGATGGACCACGCGGGACGAATTTGGGGTTGAATTTCTTGTAGGCCGCGACCGTCACCTCGGTCTGCCCCATCCAGAAGCCCTTCTCGATAACCACTTGATGCGTCGGTTTTTCGTCGTCTTTGCATTCGCTGTCCTGCTCCGAGCACCCCATCATGAATGTTCCGGGAGGTATCCGTACGTAATTCAGCCCGTCCGCCGGATTGGTCCAAGTCTTTGGTTGAGAAGTAGTCTGCGGTGGGGGCATGTTGCGAACCGTCGGCCGGCGTGATTTGACGAAGAGGATTGCCGCGGCGATTAACGCCAGCGTCAAGGCCGCGCCCACAAGCCAGTTTACCCGGCTCTTGGACGGGGTCGTGAGGTGCGGAATAGGGTCGCCCGCCAGTGCTGCACGAGTGGCCTCGACCAGGCGCTTCAAGTTCTGGTCCGTGCAGCCGTCTGCGGCGTCGAGCCACTGGGTCAGGGAAAGAAAGTACTCCAGATCTTCGGGCACGGCCTTCTGTGAAATGCGGAAGGGTATGATCCGCTTCTTGCCATTGAACGCGTGGCCGACTTCACTGAGGATGTGCGGCGAGGCCGCCGCCGGCTCCGTGAGAATCAGCACCAGAACACGAACCGAACGAATCGCTTCCACCAGCGCGGTCGGATAGTCGGTCCCCGGCTCGATGTTTCTGGGAGCGATCCAACACGAAACTCCGGCCTCCTCGAGCGCGCCGCAAATGCGCTCGGCCGTGGCCTTGTCAGCGGACGAATAGCTGATGAAAACTTGTTGCTCCATGCCCTACCCCGTTAAGACAGTTTCTCATGCACGCGCCTGGAGTCAAGCGATTTGGTGTGAAGCCTGCGAGGTATATGAACAGCCCGCCCGTCGAATTCGCTGACGAACCCCGAGGGCAGCCGACTCGTATAGGGTACCCGATAGGAGATGTCAGATTTCAGATTGGAGATTTGAGATTTCAGACCGGAGAGTTGAGATTTCAGGTGTGCATTCTTACCCAAGCCTCTTCCGAGTGCAGCGCGGCAAGGGCCTTAGGCCGGATTTTCCGATACACCCCGGCAGGCGGCAACGCGCCGGCTGCGACGCGAGCAGCGCGTCTGCGCCAGGGCGTGCGAGACGCCCGCACTACAATGGTGTACAATCCCCCTGCCCGGTTTTGCCCAGGGGTCCGGTGTCCTGTTCTTTACCAAGGCGCTGGCCGGGCCGTTGGTGGCGGAGTGTAACTGATTTCAAATCTCAAATTTCAAATTTCCAACCTCATTTCGCGGGAGAGCAGAGTATGGCCAGAACAAACTGTGACAATACCCCCGGCGATTGGAACGGTGACATGGTGCGCGCTCGCGGTGTTCGCAACGGGGCCCCGCGTGCGATTAAACATACCGCGCTCTCTCAGTTTCTGGCCGCGGTGGTCATGGGTTGCGCTCTAATTCCCTCGGCGTGCGCGCAGAATGCGACCAAGGAAGCATCACCTCCTTATCGCGATCCGTCTCTGCCCATCGAGAAGCGAGTGGACGATCTGATTGCGCGCATGACGCTGGAAGAAAAGGTGAGGCAGATGCAGCACACCGCCCCCGCCATCCCGCGGCTCGGGGTTCCCTCCTACGACTGGTGGAGTGAAGCGTTGCACGGCATCGCGCGATCCGGGTATGCCACGGTGTTTCCGCAGGCGATCGGCATGGCAGCTACCTGGGATGCACGCCTGGTGCATCACGAGGCCGAAGTCATCGCTACCGAAACCCGCGCCAAGTATAACCAGGCGCAGCGCGAAGGCAATCATAGCATCTACTACGGACTTACCTTGTGGTCGCCCAACCTCAACATCTTCCGCGACCCCCGTTGGGGACGCGGCCAGGAGACTTATGGTGAGGACCCCTTCTTGACTTCGAAGCTGGGACTGGCCTTCGTCACCGGCCTGCAAGGCGACGATCCCAAATATCTGAAGACGGTGGCGACGCCCAAGCACTACGCGGTGCACAGCGGGCCGGAGAGCCTGCGCCATGGGTTCAACGTGAATGTCTCGCCGTACGATCTCGAGGATACGTATCTGCCGGCCTTCCGCGCCACGGTCGTCGACGGCCACGCCGATTCCGTCATGTGCGCCTACAACGCCATCGACGGCGCACCCGCCTGCGCCAGCACGTTTCTGCTCGAGAAAACCCTGCGCCAAGACTGGGGCTTTCAGGGTTTCGTAACTTCCGATTGCGGCGCCGTTGGCGACATCTCGAGCGGACACCACTTCGCGCCGGACAATGAGCACGGCTCCGCCCTGGCCGTCAAAGCCGGGACGGACACCACCTGCGGCTCTGAATACGTGGCCCTTGTGAAGGCTGTGCACGATGGCCTGATCAAAGAAGCCGAAATCGACTCTGCTCTGAAGCGCCTGTTCATCGCAAGATTCCGCCTGGGCATGTTCGACCCGCCCGCTTCGGTTCCTTTCAACCAGATTCCCTTTTCGGAGTCCGACTCACCACAGCACCGACAGCTTGCGTTGGCCGCGGCGCGCGAGTCGATGGTGCTTTTGAAAAACCAAGACAACGAACTGCCTCTCAAGTCCGGCATCAAATCCATTGCTGTAATCGGGCCGAATGCGGAGTCCTTGACTGCTTTGGAAGGCAACTACAACGGCATACCCTCGGCGCCGGTTTATCCGCTGGATGGAATCCGCACGCAGTTTGAACCCCATGTGAAAGTCCTATACTCGCAAGGCTCTGCATATTTGGAGGAACTGGCGGTCCCCGTGCCTCGGACCGTGTTTCATACGGAGAACAGCGCGAGCGCACCGGGCCTGAAAGCAGATTACTTCGCCAACGCAGACTTCTCGGGGAAGCCGACGCTCACACGCACCGACCCGCAAATCCAGTTTGACTGGAATTCCGCCGCGCCGGCTCCCGGTGTACCCATGAAAGCCTTCGCCGTGCGTTGGACGGGCATGCTTGTGCCTCCCGGAGCCGGCGACTACACCTTCAGCGTTCCGAAGCCGGGGTGGAACCCATCAGGGGGAAAGGAGATCTTTCGAGTCTACCTTGATTCCAAGCTGGTGCTTGACTCAACCCTGCTCGCCCCCACGACGTGGCTTGAACAAGGAAGGAAAGAGCCGCAGACCACTTTCCAGGCGCATTTCGAGGACGCGGAGGCGCACGCCTTTCGGCTCGAGTATGTGCACAATGCGCCGCTCTTCGGCGCCGGGGCGACGCTGAGCTGGAAGCCACCGGTCGACGTTCTGCGAAATGAGGCTGTGCGTCTGGCACAAAAGGCAGATGTTGTCGTGGCCTTCGTCGGACTCTCCCCGAACCTGGAGGGAGAGGAGATGCCCATCCAAGTCCCTGGCTTCAGCGGTGGCGACCGCACGGACATCGGCTTGCCACGCGCCCAGCAAGATCTGCTCGAAGCGATCTCGGCAACCGGCAAGCCCTTGGTGGTGGTGCTGCTGAACGGCAGTGCGTTGGCGGCGAACTGGGCTGCGGAACATGCGAACGCCATTCTCGAAGCCTGGTACCCAGGCGAAGAAGGCGGCACGGCCATTGCGGAGACGTTGGCGGGGAAGAACAACCCCGGCGGCCGGCTGCCTGTTACTTTCTACGCTTCGCTCGACCAAGTTCCACCCTTTGAAGATTACACGATGCGAGGCCGAACCTATCGGTATTTCAACGGCAATCCGCTCTACGCTTTTGGCTACGGCCAGAGCTACGCGAGCTTCGCGTACAGCAACCTGCGGCTTTCGGCGGAGAAACTCGAGGCCGGCCAACCGCTCTCGGTCGAGGCCGACCTCCGGAACACGACCGGAATAAGCGGCGATGAGGTTGCAGAGCTCTACCTCGAGTACGCTCCGTCCCCAAGCGCCCCTCTCCGCGCACTCAAAGGCTTCGAACGCGTCCACTTGGTCCCGGGAGAGACTCGACACGTCGCTTTCAAGCTCGATCCGCGTGACCTCAGCCAAGTCACCGAGGCGGGCGAACATCGGATCGTGGCCGGCAGTTACAGCGTGTTTGTTGGCGGCCGCCAACCTGCGGAGGGCGTGCCTGGCGTCGAGGCCAAGTTCCAGATCACGGGCAACATGACCTTGCCGCGCTAAAAAGGCTGCCAAGCGGAAATCATGACGCGGCGCTATTTCGTTCTGGCCACTGGGCCGGGTCTCTTCAATAGTGAAAAAGCGTGGGCAATCTGCTCAATCTCGTAGGCCGTGGAGGCTTGTTCGGGGTAGTTAACCATCTGGGTCTCGAAGGTGAAACGGTTGATCGCGCCGGACGCGTCCGCAAGGCCCTCCGCGACCCGACTCGAGACTTGGTTCATCTGCTCCCCATTGGTGCTCGGCAGAAGCATGGCGAAAGCACTCCCGGACAAATGGTAGAGCGAGCCATCGGCGGGCAGTTTGCGCACCAGCACTCTGGCTGCGTCCCCTAAGGCTATTGAAACCTCTGTCGGGCCATCGAACATCGGGGAGTGTCTCAGGCGCACAAGGATCAGAGAGAACGGCTCGCTCGCTTGGGCGGCGCGGCGAAATCCCATCGTCAACTGATCCTGAAAATGGCTGAATCCCGCCAGGGTTTCGAGCAAGTCGGTGCTTGCCTCCTGGCGGAGGTGCATGATCTCCGTTTTCTGTTCGAGCAGGTTGCGGCGGAGTCGTTGAACTACATATTGCCGATTGATGAGGTAGGTGACTGCCAGCACGCACAACGCACAGAAGCCAAAGAAAAGCGTTCGCGTAGTGTGCCCCGCGGCGCCCGCGTTACTGCCAAACACGGCGGGGTACATCAGCAAGGCCAAACCCAATCCCAGGACAACAATGATCCCCAGCGAAAGCATGGACAATTGCCCGTCGCGGCGGTCGAGGGTTCGCGGGTCGACCTTGTCAAACAATTCCATTCGAGACCTCCTCAAAACGGTAACGCCTTGTATAACATCCGTTCCGCGTAGTGTCAATGCAGTCTTTTTGAATACGGTTCTGTTTGACAGGCAAACGGCAAGGGTGCGATGCTCAAAAGAGATTTCCGCGCGTAGCGCGGCCCGCCATTTCGGGGGCCATCTGCAGGGGGCGTCCGATGCATAGAAGGTTGGTGTTCTCATTCCTTTCGGCCGTGGTGCTTTCGGGAGTTATCACGCACGGGTCGAAGGCGGCTCAAAAATCGTGCGAAAGCCTCGGCCAGCTTCAATTGCCTTACACCAAGATTACCTTAGCCGAAAGTGTGGCGGCAGGAGCGTTCACTCCGCCTCCGGGGCCAAATCCCGCTCCCGGGATGCCGGCGAACTACAAGGACGTCGCGGCCTTTTGCAGGATTGTGGCAGAAGTTTCGCCTACGACCGACTCGAATATCAAAATCGAGGTCTGGCTGCCCGCCGGCGGCTGGAACGGCAAATTCCAAGGGCAGGGTAACGGGGGATTTGCAGGCGTGATCGACTACCGAGGCCTGGGTGCAGCCATTAAGCGAGGCTACGCCACGGCAGGAACTGACACCGGGCACGCAGGCTTCGACGCGGCGTGGGCCTTAGGCCATCCCGAAAAGGTGATCGACTTCGGCTATCGTGGCCTCCACGAGATGACCGTCAAGGCCAAGGCTCTCACTGAAGCCTTTTACGGCGATCCTCCCCAGCGTTCTTACTTCGCCGCTTGCTCGGACGGCGGCCGCGAGGCCCTGATGGAAGCCCAGCGTTTTCCCCAGGATTACGAAGGCATCCTGGCTGGCGCTCCCGCCAATTTCTGGACACATCTGCTCGTCGAAGCGATATGGGTTACTGAGGCCACCACTCTCGATCCGGCAAGTTACATTCCCGCCGGCAAAATTAGCGCCGTTGCCGCCGCGGTCGTCGCTGCCTGCCCCGCTCAGGACGGCGTGCCGGATGGGATCCTCAATGATCCCAGGCAATGCAACTTCGACCCCGCCACGATGCTCTGCAAAGAGGCTGACTCCGATCGTTGCTTGACCGCCCCGCAGGTAGCCGCTCTCAAGAAGATCTACGCCGTGCCGCACGACTCGGCTGGACATCAATTGTTCCCAGGCTATGTGCCCGGCGCTGAAGAGGGAGGTGGGGGCTGGTCGCTGTGGATCACCGGGCCGGCGCCCGGCCGCAGCTTGATGGCATTTTTCGGCACTCAATTCTTTACTAACATGGTGTACGAGCAGGCGGGCTGGGACTATAAGACTTTCAACATTGATCAAGCGACGAAGTTGGCGGACTCCAAGACGGCCCGCGCACTCAACGCCATCGACCCTAATCTCACACCTTTCATGGCACGCGGCGGCAAGCTTATTCTGTATCATGGCTGGGGCGATGCCGCCATCCCCGCACCGAACACAATCGACTACTACAACAGCGTGGTTGGAAAGATGGGGCGGCACGATACCGACTCGTTTGTGCGGCTGTTTATGGTGCCGGGTATGCAGCACTGCGGTGGCGGGCCGGGTGCGAACTCCTTCGGTCAAGGCGCCGATTACCCTCCCTTCGATCCTGAGCACAATATCTACACGGCCCTCGAGCAGTGGGTTGAGAAGGGCGCGGCGCCCTCCAAGATCACCGCCTCCAAATACGTCAAAGACACCGACCCCTCAAAAGGCGTCGAGATGACTCGGCCCCTCTGCTCCTATCCCCAGGTTCCCAAGTACAAAGGCTCGGGCGACCCGAACGACGCTGCCAACTTCGTGTGCGTGGAGGGGAACAAATAACTGCCGTTGAGTGCGCGAGTCAGTCATGGCTTTCATTGGGCGCGTAGGTTATCCGCTTGTCTTCGACAGGATACTCCGACACATCTACAGACTTCCACTTGCCGGGGTGCCCCGGGTCGGGGACGTCATAGTGGCTTAGAATCCATACCATCCCATCAGCGAAGTACCCCGTGTGCACATTAATAAAGCACTTGGTTATGGTGGAAAACGGCTGGCGCTCTTCAATTCTCTTTCGAATCTGATCTGCATAAGGAGCGAAAGAGATCACGATTTCCTGGCCGGGCCGAAAATCAAGGGGCCGGTTCCTGTCCTCGTCTGTCGGCCAGCCGTCAAGCTCAGGTCTTCGCCCGAGCTTGATCTGCTGACCGACCTCATACCCAAACTGTTCGATGGTTTCTGGAAAGGCAATGTCCATGTAGAGTGTCACGAGAGTCTTCGAGCTGCGGTTTTTAATCGTAAATGCAAGTTCTTTCAGCCAGTCATCCCCGGCCTGGAACGGTACTCCGGAGGGTGGCAACTTCCTGTTGAAAAACCCTGGCGTAACCACTCGCTTCCCAACCGTAACCTTGACGACCCTTGCCGCCTCGGGCGGGCAGTTTGGTTCGATATCCACGTATTTCAACTCACCCACCGAGGCATCCTGGGCTCGAACGATTGGAACCAGGCTTACCTTGTTCCAACTTTCGACCGTTAGCATGCAAGCGAAGGCCACGCCCAGTAAACAGCATGCAGCCAGACCTTGCCGTAGCAGTGCTTTTAGCATTGAGGTTCCCCTTTCGCCAGGTGGGATGGAAGTGTGCGCTTTGGGGGGCGATTCCCCAGGTTTGCGGGCGAGCGGCGCGTCGCAAGAATTCGCATAGCGATACCCGCGAAGTGATAAGCTCGAATTTACGGACGTTGAGTGTAGGCTCGGCTCCCCTTGATTGTCAAGCGCCTGGCGCGGCCGACAGCAGTTTCGCAAAGCTAGTTAGCAGCGGCGTACGGGAGGCGGAATCAGCGCGGTTTCGACGCTTGAGGTGTGACGGCGCAAAGATGGAGGCATTTTCGAGAGTACTTCGCCGGTGGC
>JBEKMN010000128.1:0-12131 GCA_050008495.1 Terriglobia bacterium
ACGGGGGCCCTGGCGGTGCTGTTCGAGTCTGTGCCGGTCCTGCGCGGCGGCGTCGGCAATGTTGCGTGGATCTTCGGATGGTGCACGATGGCCGCCTTGCCCGCCATCACCGGTCATGAGTGGCTCGATTTCACCGGCCTTTTTACGCTGATGACGAGCATCACGCGCGCGGCGAGAGCCGCTATCCCTGGTTATAACGGAGAATTCGCATTCCAGCTCGAGGTCAGCCGCAAAACGATTGTGGCCGGGGGCCTTCGCTGGCCTGGAATCCGATGGGACCTTGCGCACGTGTTGTTGCGACTCGAGTGGATTGGAATCGCCGTCGCATTCGTCCTGTTTGCGTCGCTGTTTTTCGACCGCTTCGATCCTGCGCGGAGCCGCGCTTCGGCTCGGGCCGGGCGTCGGGCTCGCCAACCAGCCCCACCACCCCGCAGTCCTCTGCTCAGAGAGGAGGGGAATGACGCCGCGCCCGCCGAGTCCTCTCGCAGTTCTGCGGTCACTCACTTGACCCCGCTGACCAGCGCCCAAAGCTGGGGTTTGCCTGAAATGTTCAGGGCGGAGTTAAGGCTGGCGTTGAAAGGGTATTCCTGGTGGTGGTACGGGGTGGCCGCGGGGCTTCTTGTGGCGCAGTGTGCCGCCCCCCTTGAGGTGTCGCGCGGCCCGCTGCTGACTGCGGCCTGGATCTGGCCCGTACTCCTGTGGTCAGCTATGGGTGCGCGCGAAGCTCGCCACGGCACGGAGCAGATCGTCTTCGCCTGCCCGGGAATCCTGCCCCGGCAACTCCCCGCTGAGTGGCTTGCCGGAGTCCTCATTGCGGTTGTCACGGGCGGGGGAGTGGCCGCCAGGCTGTTCGTGGCGGCCAACTATCCGGGCGTTTTGGGATGGTTCGCCGGCGCGCTTTTTATCCCCAGCCTGGCGCTGGCGCTTGGGGTCTGGGCAAAATCCAGCCGCCCGTTCGAAGCACTTTTCACGGCCCTTTGGTATAGCGGACCGCTGAACCGGGTTCCGGGTCTGGACTTCACCGGAGGCGCCAATGGCCGGCATACCGTCGAGTATGCATGCGTCTACGTTCTACTTACCGCCGCCCTTCTCGCCGCCGCCTTTTGGCGCCGCGGGTGGCAATTACGCCATTCTTGATATCTAAATCTCTATAGCTAGACTTGCACAGCCAGGTTTTGTAGTATTGGACGCATGAGAAAAACCCGGACCGAGAAGCACAGTCCTACACCCAAAGGGAAAGGTACGCTGCAAGATGTGGAAGAGTACTTGGCCCGTCTCCCGGACCCTGCCCGTGACATGTTAAGCAAAATTCGCGACGCGATCCGGTCCGCCGCGCCGCCGGAAGCTGCCGAGATGATCAGTTATAAGATGCCGGCCTTCAATTACAATGGAGTGCTGGTGTGGTACGGAGCGTTTTCGAACCACTGCAGCCTATTTCCCACTGCGGCCGTTATGGACAAGTTCAAGGACGAACTCAAAAGATTCTCCACGTCCAAAGGCACCATCCAATTCCCACTGGACAAACCGCTTCCCATCGCCCTGATCAAGAGGCTCGTGAAGGAACGGGTTCGGCAGATCGAAAGCAAGCAAGGCAGTTGATCGGGCGGCGTTGTGGTGGGGGCGCACCACAACCCAACGGCCGGCGACGGAGCCGGCTAACTCGCCACAAAACTAATCAACCAGCGCTTCCAGCACCTCAGCCACCTGGGCGTGCAGGTCAGGCGGCGCCCCGTAAACCACTCGCGCCGTCTTTCCCGAACGGTCGAACAGAAACATGGTGGGCACCGAGGTGATATTGCCGAACGCCTCTGCTGTCGCTGCATCGGTGATGGCCACACGCAGACCAGGGCTCAGCGAAGCGGCGACGGAGTGTATTTTATCTTCGGGTGACTCGACAGCAAGCGCCAGGATGGCAAGCTTGTCGCCGTATTTGCTCTTCAGCTCGCCCAGCCAATCCAGCGTCGAGCGGCAGGGTGGGCACCAGGTCGCCCAAAACTCCACTAGCACCGCGCGACCGGCCAGTTGTTCGGACGTCAGCGCCTGCCCATTGAGGTCCTTGAGCTCGAGCTTGGGGAGAGTCATAAGCTGGTTGAGCGCCGCGCTGGTGGCCTCGCTTTCACGAAGCGCTGAGTCCTTCTTGCCGGCCAGGATCAGGTCAATCATGCGGGTGAGATCGGCCTTGAACTTGGCCTGGTTATCGGCATTCTGCCAGGGGGCATAGCGGCCAAGCCCTATCTTCTCCCGGAAATACCCGAAGTCCCTGGGGCAAGCCACGAGGATGTCATCCACGAACACCGCCGGGTAACCCTTCACACCAAGACGGTCAGCGAGTTTGGATGTCCCAAAATTCTCGCTCACTAAAGTCAGTTTGCCTGGGTACTTGGCTAAAACTTCTTGGACCAGCAAACTTGCTGGGTCGCAGAGGCTTCAAGTGTAGGGCCAGCGAACCAGGGTAATCTCGATCGCTTTGCCCGCGGTTCTCTCCGGCGCGGCGAGCGGGTGGTCGGCGGCAAAGTACGCGGGCAACACTTGGTCCAGGATCACCGAAGCGCCTTTCCAGTCGTCCGCGCTCGGTGCGGAACCGTCGGGATGTGCCAGGCTCGACTCGGCCCACTCCACGAAAAGCTGTGCGATGGACTCGTCGCGGCCGGAAGCGTTAAGGCGGCTGCGCGCCTGAGCGAGGGCGTCTTTGAGCGCCGGTTGCCGGGAAGTCTCGACCGGACCGGCTTCGAGCATGCCGTAATCGTGCACTGCTTTCAGATACTGGCAGAGCGCCCCGGCGTACGATTTGGTTGCGTCCAGATCCGCCGCCTGCTTGAGCCCGGAATTAATAAGCATAAACTGCGCGTGGAGATCGATAGAGCGGGGCGGCTGGAAGGCGGCATTCACCTTTTGCTGGAGGCTCGCGAGTTCCGGCAGGAGCGAACGAAGCGGGTACGCCGCGCCCTTGCGGGGAAGGTGCAGGGAAGCAACAAAGGCCGCGAACTCCGCCTGGCCCTGCGCTTCACCGATATTGAAAAGGCCCTCCTTCGGCTCGGTCGAGACCGCGAAACCGCGGCCCCCCTCGAGCAGCGGCATGGTCATGGCCTCCGCTGTCTCAGACAACGCCCGGAGGGCGGCGGGCGAGTCGCTCCAATTCTTCGCTCGGGTCTGCTGGTCGAGCGCGGCAACACTCGCGCTGAGTTTCTCCCATTCCGCCTCGAAGGCGGGCACGCTGCTCTTCACCGCCTCTGCTTTGTCCATCACAAACCACACGCCGTGAATAAAGTCCGACACCTGACCGATTCCATAAAGGCTCAGGTAGAGCCTGCCGGCGGATTGATCCTTGAGCGCCGATTTGAGCATATCGCCGGCTTGCCGGTTCGCGTCGGGGTTGTCCGGAAAAGAAATGGGTTTCTTGGCCAGCAACTGTTGGAGCCGCTCCGCTTCGGCCTGAACCTGCGAAGCGGCCTCCTGACCTGCGGCCGGAAGCGCCAAGATGACGGCGGCCACGGCAGCCCGCCACCACGCGCCTCGAAACGCAGATCGCCGGATGAGCCCTGCCCCTGTACATGTCGTGACAAAACGCCCGCGACTATTCATCGGATTTCCCCCCTCTTCCTGAACATGCTGACGGGCGCGTGTTTACACCCACACTCCCGCGCCTACACACTAATGCGGAAACAATATGAGGAAAAGGTAACATCAACAGAAAAATGTTGGGTGGCAAGAATTGCGGACAAAATGCTGGAGAGAACGAGTATCAACTATCGTCGTGTCTCAATAATTCGCGATTACAAGTCGAGACGATTCGACTACGCGTCAGCAGCGCCGTCAGGGGCGCCATAAGGCATACCAGTGCGTAAGAAGATGGAACACAATCAAGCGCCTGTCATCCTGAGCGCAGCGAAGGATCCCGGCAGTTTCCGTGGCTCAGCGACTTACGAACAACTGCAGAGATCCTTCGCTGCGCTCAGGATGACACATTTCGGGTGGCTCGGCGGGACGAGGCCTGAGTTTCCACTCATTCATAGCGCAGTGCGATTATCGGGTCGACCCTAGTCGCCCGGCGAGCGGGCACGTAACTCGCCAGGACGGCGACCCCCGCCAAAAGCAGAGAGACAGCGGCGAAGGTCACGAAGTCAGTGGGACGAACGCCAAACAGCATGGACGACATCAAGCGTGTCAGAACCAGGGCGGCAGCCAGCCCTGCGCCAATCCCGATCAATGACAGACGCAGTCCGTGTGCCACCACCATGCGCAGCACGTCCGCGCGCTCGGCGCCCAGCGCCATGCGGATGCCGATCTCGTGCGTGCGCTGCGTAGCCGTATAAGAGATCACCCCGTAAATCCCCACCGAAGCCAGCACCAAGGCCAGGCCCGCGAAGACGCCGAGCAGGAGCATGGAGAAGCGGCGCCCCGCCACGGAGTCCGAGATGATCTTCTCCATGGTCTGAACGTCGAAGACGGGCTGGTCTTTATCGCGCTCAGAAACGCGGCTGCGGACGACGCTGGCCAGACTCAGCGGGTCCACGCTCGACCGCACCATCATGGTCATGCCCTGCGCCGCCAGCGGCAGGATTTGATCCGGCAATTGCGTAAGCGGCAGGTAAAGCTGGTACTGGATCTTGGACGAGGAGTCGGAGTCGAGCCCGAAGTGCTTCACATGACCCACCACGCCGACGATCTCAATCGGCCCGTCGAGACCGGGGCCAAATCCTTCCGGCACCGCGATTCTGATGCTTTGGCCGATCGGATCCTGATGTGGAAAGAGGCCCTTGGCCATCGTCTCGTCGATAACCACCACCGGGCTGGACCCTTTGATGTCTGCCTCGCTGACGAAGCGCCCGCGCAGCAACGGGATATCCATGGCATGGAGATACCCAGGGGTGACGTTGTAGAGCAGCGCCCACAGCATTTCGCTTTGGGAGCTGGGGCGAGGACGGCCCGAAACCCAAAACGGCATCTCGGAGTCGCTACCTGACAACGGAACATCGTCCACAAACCCTGCCGCCTGTACACCCGGCAACGATAGGACGCTCTGGGTGATGTCGCGGTAAGCACTCCGAATTCGATCGGCTGTGGCACGATTCGAGGGGCTGAGGCCCACGGAGAAAGTGAGCATGTTCCGCGGAGTGAAGCCCGGGCTCACCCGACTGAGGTGCCACATGGTTCGCAGCATCAAGCCAGCGCCGACCAGCAGGACCATTGAGGCCCCCACCTCAGCGACCATCAGCGCGGAGCGCAGCCGGTGTTGCCCGCCTGTGGAGCCGCGGCTTCCTTCCCGCAGCGCGGATTGCAAATCCAGCCGCGACATCTGAAGAGCCGGCGCCAGGGCGAAGATCACACCCGTGGCCGCTGAAGCCGCCAGAGTGAACAACAGGACCCAGCCGTCCACACCGATGTCCTCCATGCGGGGCAATCCGCCGGGAATGGCCGCCAAGACTGCTTGAGTTCCCCAGTGAGCGAGGAGCAATCCCAAGGCGCCGCCCGCGAGAGCCATCAGCACGCCTTCAGTAAGGACCTGCCGCATCATGCGGCCCTGGCTCGCGCCCAGGGCAGCGCGGATGGCCATCTCCCTGCGGCGCGACGTGGAGCGGGCCAGGAGCAGATTGGCCACGTTGGCGCAGGCGATCAGAAGCACAAAGCCCACCGCGCCCAGCAGAACCAGCAGAGCGGGACGCACATCCCCCACGATATCCTGCGCCAGCGGCCTCACGTTGACACTGTGATGCGCATTCGACTTAGGGTAGGCCTGCGCGAGCTGAGCAGCCACGCTATTCATGTCAGACTGAGCCTGTTCCCTGCTGACCCTGGGCTTCAGGCGTCCTACGGCACGCAGCCCCGGATGCGCCTCGCGCGTGTGCGCAAGCACGTCGTCCCATTGGCCGAGCAGCGTGAAAACGTCCGCAGCGCCCCAAAAGCGGAAATCAGCCGGAACAACACCGATTATGGTGTAGCCCTGGCCGCTCAGAGTGATGAGCTTCCCGATAATGTCGGGACTCGAGCCAAATCGGCGCTTCCAAAGCCCTCCACTGATCATCACCACACGGGCCGCACCTAAATGGTCCTCTTGGAGTTCGAAATCACGGCCACGTACGGGCTTGATTCCAAAAGTGGAGAAGAACGAGGCTGACACCATCCTCCCATTCAGGTGCTCCGGCATCCCGCTGCCCGTCAGGTCATAATCGGCCGAACGGTGTCCGGCGAGACTCTCAAAGGACCGGTTCTCCTTCTGCCAATCCTGCAAGTTGGGGAGGGCGATGGACATGTTGTCGAACTCCGGCGTCTTTTCCCCCAGGATCATGAGCCGGCTGGGATCATGGTATGGAAGCGGCTGAAGGAGTACTCCGTTGATCACACTGAAGATCGCGGTGTTGGCGCCGATGCCGAGGGTCAGCGTCAAGACGGCGACGATCGTAAAGGCGGCGTTGCTCGCCAGCATGCGGAAGCCGTAGCGGATGTCTTGCCAAAGGGTCTGCATTGGAAGCGTCCTCCCGTTTTAAGGGAGACTCTCGACACAGAGAGATTCCCTACTGACCAAAACGCGAAAGCGCTGCCCTGAGTTCCAAAAAGAACAGGACCGGTAAGTGGGGCCGGGAGCCCATTCTTCGAGGGAATGCCGAATCACGACAGCGACTTTGAAGCCCCGTCAGGGGCGGCAGAGCTTAGCCCACGGCGCGAGCCGTGGGTCCCGAGTCCATCCCCCTCCCCCGCCCGGCGGGGGAGGGGGAACAAAAGGGGGCGGGGGCCGGTACTCCCAGGGCTCGCGCCCTGGGCTACTATATTCCGCCCCAACCGGGGCTAGTGCTACTTTGATCGCAAATCACCGGCATTAAAGGTTCGAGCGACGATGTTTGATTAGACGAAGAACCGCGGCACGCTTAGGCTAGATCCGAGGAGCCAATCAAGTTGACTATTTGCCGGTCCAGCAAGCTTGCCGCTTGCCTAAGAAGGCCGACATGCCTTCCTGGGCATCGGCAGCAAGCGCATTCATGCTCATAATCTCTTTGGCGTAGGCGTACGCTTTGGGCTGATCTAAGTCGACTTGGGTATAGAACGCCTGTTTGCCCAGTGCGACGGTGAGGTTGCTGGCCGCGGCGATCTTTGCGGCGAGTTCGCGGGTTGTTCGGGCCAAATCAGCATCTGCGACGACCTTGTTGATCAATCCCCATTCGGCAGCGGTAATGGCGTCGATCGGATCACCCGTCAATAACATCTGGAGAGCCCTCTTGCGCCCCACCGCCCTGCTCAGCGCCACCATAGGCGTGGTGCAAAACAATCCGATCTTCACGCCCGGCGTGGCGAAGGATGCCTGAGCCGAGGCGACCGCCAGATCGCAGGTCGCCACCAACTGGCACCCCGCGGCCGTAGCGATTCCCTGCACTTGGGCAATGACGGGCTGCGGTATCGACTGCACCTTCGTCATTAATTCCGTGCACACGTCGAAGATGCGCCGGTATTCATTGATGTCCCGCCCCACCATTTGGCCCAGGTCATGGCCGGAGGAAAACACCTTGCCTGCAGCCGCCAGGATGACGGCGCGCAAACTCGAGTCGCCGCCAATATGTGTCAGGCAGTCGATGAGTTCCAGCATGAGTTCGAGCGACAGCGCATTCCGGCGGTTGGGCCGGTTCAACGTAACGATCGCCGACGGCCCTTCGATGTCGAAGCAGATGTTCTCGTATGGCATGGTTTTTCACCCTCTCTCTATTCGCTCCTGACTCTTAAGATGGCTTGCGGTACCCTGATTAAAGACAACGACATAGCCGGCATGCCATAAACCAACTGAATCGACCGGCTTTCTTGTGAGATGCTAACTGGGCAAATGAATTGGCGGCAAGCCAAGTGTTATTCATGCCGAAACGATCTCTCAGCGCGCTGGCGGGAACAGTCCAAATGCCTCTTCGACCTGTCGGATGCGCTGCCTGCGGCTGTGATTCAAGTTTAATGCTTCCACAGTAGCCCTGCCGACGGCCGTCAGGCCCTCAATTTGGAATCCCTTGAATCGGAAGTGCTCCGGCCATAGTTGCTGGACGGGGTGGAATAATCGCACCTCCTTACCGCTGGCTGGGTCGACGACCGTAGTTTTGCAGGCTTTATGCAGATTGCAGCCCGGGCATGCCAGTGCGAGATTCCCCATATCGGAAACCCCGCCCTTGGATTGCGGAACGATGTGTTCGATGTGGAAAGTGGCTCCCTGGAGGCTCTCGTGCATCAGGCAATACTGGCATCGCGCACGGGCGCGCGCCCGAACTTCGCGCGAAAGCTCCTCAGGAGCGCCCATTACGGCTGCTTGCCCAGGATCTGCAACGCCTCGGCACGTACAAGCGACAGTCGCTCACTTAATTCAACCAGGGCCTCGAGCTCTCCCCTTTCGGATTCAAGCAAAACGCCCTCGTTGTTGCGGTCCATAAGTTCCTGAAGGCGGTGGTCCGCCTTCGCCGGGAGATGGAGGTTTCCCACGGCCTCCACCCATTCAACCGGAGCAGTGATCGTTGCACCCACACAATCATCCTATGACGCCGCACCGTCGCTGTCAACACTGCGGATCCACGCGTGTTCCGGCAATCACGGCATCGCGAGGAAGTGTGCTCCCCGACCTATTACGCCCTCGCATTAATCGCGACTACAGCCTGGCGGATGCGCTTCGGGTAACTTCGCAGCAACTGCTGCTTCCTCTTCACCCAGGCTTGGTTTGACGCCATGACCTTTCGGGATCGCGCGATGGCCGCTTGCATCTGGCGGGGCGCGGGCCCTCCCTCAACGGTTCTGACATCCACGAAGTGCCTGGGATCGAGAGCCTTCAGACATTCCCGGCCAGAGATCTTGAGGCGGCGCTCGATCACTTGGGGCGCCAGCCGTTTCAGGGCGGCAACCAGCCGTTGATGCGTGTAGGCTCCGGCCACCTCTTCCACAGATTGTGAAACGAGCTGATGCGCCTGGAGGAAACTTATGCCCTCCTTCCGCACCAGCGTGTCCGCCAATTCCGTCACCGTCAGAGGCTTATCCGAGACACTGCGGCGCAAACGTCCTTTGTCGACCTCCGAAGCAGACATCACTCCCTCGAACAATCGTAAAGCCCTCAAGGCGTCATAGAACATCGAGAGAATCAAGGGCTGCAAGTCATCTTCAGCGTCCACAGTGTCGCCAAACGGCGTGTTGTGCGCGCACGTCAGAACCGCCTGAGCCTGGCCGAGCGCCTTGCTGGCCAGGACGCGCGTGTGCTCGAGCGCCACGGGATTGCGTTTTTGCGGCATGATGCTGCTCACTTGCACAAACGCATCGTCGAGACGCAGGAAACCAAACTCGTCTGAACACCACAGCAGCAGGTCTTGTACCAGTCGTCCCAGGTTGATCATAGACACGGCCACGGCCGCAGCGGACTCCGTCAGGTAATCGACGGCGGCAATCGCGCCGTACGAGTTGAGCTGCACCCCATCAAAACCCAGCAGTTGAGCAGTGTATTCACGATCGATGGGAAAGCCTGTGGTAGTGATGGCGCAGGCGCCCAGCGGGCTCCGGTTGACGCGATCGAAAAGCGCTCGCAGCCGCGCCGCGTCGCGTTCGAGAAACTCGACGGCAGCCAGCAAGTAGTGCGCGAGGGTCGTGGGCTGAGCCGGTTGGGTGTGCGTGTAGGCGGGCATGAGCGTGGCGACGTTATCGCTCGCGCACTCCAGAAGAACCCGCGAGGCATCCACGACAGCCACCACAAGTTTGAGAATCTCTCGCCGCAATACCATACGGTACATCGTGACATCGATGTCGTTGCGGCTGCGGGCGGTGTGCATCTTGCCCGCGGTGTCACATCCGCACTCGCGCTGCAGGCATTGCTCGATATGAAAGAACAGGTCCTCGCAGGATCGCTCGCGCTTGGCCTTGACGAGCGTGTCGCGGTCGAGACGAGCCAGAGCCTCCAGGCACGCCTTTGCCTCCCGGCGCCGGATGATTCGCTGCCGGCAGAGCATCAAGGTGTGAGCGCTGTGAATCTCCAGCAAGGAGTCGAGAAAGTACCTCTTGGCGTCCTCGAAGTTGACTGCCAAAACTGTTTCGTCGTAGATCGGGGCTGGGAATTTTTCATTCATACTAACCAACCGAGGGTGGCGCAGACGTGCCGTTCTTCGCCATGTCTGCGCCCCATTGTGGTAGCGGGCAAACCGAGGGGCGCACACATCCCGACATAAAACGTCGTGACGTGTGCGCCACCCATGGGTTTTGAGCGCGCTCTGCTAAAACCGGAAGTGCAATCCAAACTGCATCTGGCGCATCGGCGTCGCCGCATAGGTAATCTGGCCGGCGCCTGAAACGTCGATGGTATTGGCAGGCTGGCCATAGTTGTCAAAGTTGAAAGCGTTGTAATTCTCCCAGCGGAACTCCAGCGTCTTCTGTTCGATAATCCTGAAGGTCTTTTCCAGAGCCAGGTTAAAAACATACTGCGCCGGTCCCCAGAGTGAATCATTGGAAGCCGTGCCATCCCTGTAAGGCGCTTGCGGGTCGGTGTAGGCTGCCACGTTGAACCACTCCGCCGTGCTCGGCTTGGCGAGGTGGGGGCTGCCAATCTTGTCCGCGCGAACGCCATTGAAGTCCGCGTTCACCGACGCCGTGTTAGCCACCATGGGCGAGAAGGGATGTCCGGAGTAGAGTGTGGTGATGCCGTCCAGACTCCAACCCCCGAGGATTAAATCCAACGCCTTGCTATTTACAGATCCCCAGCGCATTCCGTGACCATAGGGAATCCGCCAGACATTGGTGAACGTGAGCGAATGGGTGGAGTTGAAACTCAGAGGCCCGTAGGAAGCTCGTACGTCGTAGTTGTCGTCAAAACCACCACCGCCGAAGTTGCTGATGCCTAGACCCCTCGAGTAAGTGTAATTGAGCGTGAAATCGAGGCCGTGGGAGGCATGTTTCTCCAATTTCGCTTGCAGGCCGTTGTAGTTGCTGTTGTCGCAGTTGCACGTATAGTAGATCCCCTGTTCGAGGCCGAACTGGGGGTAGAAGGGCCGGCGTGGGTCGAAGTCGCCGGGGCCTGGATGCGCCTGGTTGATATTGGGGTTCTCGTACAGGTGCCGCCCCACGTTGCCGACATAAGCCACCTGGAAGGCAAGCCCGCCCCCGAACTGGTGTTGCACGGTGGCATTCCAGAAATTGGCCATCGGGATGCGGTACTTGTTCAGGGGCCAGAACCAGTTGTATACGCTGATGCCGTCAGGAAGGGGATACGTGCCATTCGAGGCGATGGGTGGGTTAACCGGCAGGGGGGGACCCGTCAAGAGATTGAAGTCTGGGCTGTACGGGTTCGCTTGGGGAATCGTCTGGCCATTGAGAATGGGAGGGTTGTACTCCAGTCCCTGGCCAAAGATCGAGCCGTAGCCTGCCGGGGTGAAACCCCAGCCGTAGCCGGCGCGAAGCACGGTGTGCTGCTGCAACTGATAGGCAATGCCAAGACGCGGCGCAAATCCCAGATTGTAAGGCTTGACATTTAAGGAGAGGGAATTGGACCCGAGACCGGCGACGAGAACATCTCCAGTCAGCGGATCGAAGCTGCCCGCGCCCCCGGGTTTGGCGGCACCCTGAGGCAGGTAATTCTCCCAACGTAGGCCGTAGTCCAAGCTCAGCTTGCGCGTAACCCGCCAGGTGTCCTGGAGATAGAGGAATATGCGCGTTTCACGCAGGCCGGGATACAAACCGATACCGGTGAAATAGCGCCCAAACGAGGACGGTTGGCCGAGCAGGAAGGACGCCAAGCCGGCGCCGGTGGTGGCATTACCACTGGCGAGCGCGTCTACCGCGGCGTTGCCGGTAATCGACGGCGCGAAGGAGATTTCACCCGAACGGTGTTCGTCGCTGGGGATGCGCTGCTGTTCATCGCGGGGAATCTCCGCCCCCCACTTGATGGTGTGATTGCCAAGTTCCTTGGTCCAATTCGTGATCCAATCGAATTGATTCTCGGTCTCTTTCAGCGGGCAATTGCAGCCGTTGACCCCGTTCGCGTATCCGAAATTGAAGCCGCCATTGCCTTGGATGTAGAAGGCGGGCATGCCGCTGGTGGCCTGGGATCCGAGGTTCAAACCGGGAAGACCCGCCTGCGTGGCCGGATCAGTACCCACTCCGAACGGTTCTACGCGAATTCGGTAACGGAAGGTCCCAAAGCG
>JBEKMN010000129.1:0-10339 GCA_050008495.1 Terriglobia bacterium
AGACGGGCGGGACGGTCGGGGGACGACAAAGACAAGGGCAAGTATCCGTCCGGCAGGAGAACCAATCCCGCCGCAGGGGAGACCCGGGCCAGGCGGGCGACGAGAAAGAGCTTCTGGCCAAGGCGCTTCGCGTGATCGGCGCGGACAGGAGCAAAGGAATCCTGAAGAACACAAAGTGGCTAGGTCTGTGGAAGACCCTTCCGATGTGAAAACGAAAACGATCCGAGTTGTGAAAAACACCGACAACGACGCTCTCCTTCCATGTGGTAATCGAAAGTTCGTCGTCGGTCAAGTGGACGAGTTGAATGGCGTGATCGTGCTGACAATCTTCACGAGCACGAGCAATAAACAGAGGAAGTAGTGCTAATGCTTGCGTTTCTCGCGAATCCTGGCAGCGAGGGTGACAGCAGATGCGGTGCGGCGGTCGGGTGCCAACCGACGACCTGTGGGTGATGGGCCGGTGGTAGATGGAGGGACAATTGAAAAGAAGAGGAGGGTAACCGCACCCTTAAATGGTGCGGTTAATTGAAGCTACACATGGTTGAGTCTCACGAACTTAAGAGGGCGCCAGAAACGGCGGACCACTGGGCGCCGACCTTATACAAGAATGGCTGAGGTTGGAATGGGCGGTCAGGTTATTTGGCCGCCAGAATGAATTAAATATTAAATATGGAGAGAAAAGATGAACATCGACGATTCCGCTAACTCAACTTCTGGAACTCCGGCACCTGCAGCTGGCGAGGCAGCGGGGCTGCTCATCCATCCCCAAGGTGACCGGGTGGTGCGCTTCGCTTTGCTGCCCCACATCGAGCCCATCATGCTGCCGCGCGAAGACGGCTTCTTCTCCGTCGGATTTTTAGCGCTGGAGTACACCAACGCCAACCCCGCATCGGGGAATTATGACAAGGTCCCGACGGGCCAACTCCCGCCACTTGAGTGGCGGGTGGGATACGTGAAGCTGTCGCTGCACGAGTTCTGGCGCTTGTGCCACCTCGCAAAAGACGGCAACTACGAGGAGCTGTACGGCTATGACCTGGTGATGCTCTCATGGTTCGAGCTGGAACCAGTCGAGATCTACATCAAGAGGAAGAACGCGCGCTGGAGAAGCGACCCGGCGATCGCCAAGGCCGTCGGGGAGGCCGCCCAGCAACTCGTTCCAACCTTGGTCGAGACGGTTGGCAGGGAAGCCGGCGTCATAGCCACAGCTCAGAGCTGGAAACTGCTAGTAGAGCGTGCCCAGCCGCCAGCCTGGAGGGAGGAGGGCGTCGAGAAGCCATACCCCTTAGCGCTCATCGACCGTGCGGCAGAGGATTTTCCAGGTTTAGGCGAGCGCTGCAGGAAGATCCTCGCCGGCGCACGGGCTAGCGAGACCCTTCTCATGGACGACGCGACGGCGTTCATGCAGGTCGATTTCTTGGCGCGCGGCCTCGACGCTCTCCGCGACCCATACGGCAACGAGCCCGCGGCTGGCTTCTCTCTCGACACGCATTGCATGGAGGGCATCAAGGTCATCGAGAAGTTCGCGGACAACTACAGGCTGAGGCGCTCCACCGCCTGCGCGGTCCTGATGACGAGCATTGCTCGTATCATACGCATAGGCCTGAAAGGCGCGGAGGCCGGGTATGAGGAGTTAAATGCCCCAAACTGGTTCAGAAAACGGTGAGAGTGGCCGCGAGGAGGAGCGCAATCCCGGCTTCCATTCGCGCATCGGGGGAGCGCGGGACGCGACTGACGAGGACAGCCGCGCCTCGGCCTCCGTCTCGCTGACCTGCCGCGACCTCCTATCGCACGCCTTCGTGGAGCATGGCGGCTGGCTGGAAGTCGACAACGCCATCGACCGCCTCTACCGAGCTGTGGGGGATGCGATAGAGTCGCTGATGGAGGAACACGGATGCTGCTTCTCCGTGGTGGGCGCGGCGTTTGCCGACTACTTTGCGGCGGACATGGTGATCGAGCTTGATCCCGAGCGGCACCAGGACGGCTGCGCGTGCGACTGCTGCCGCCGCGAGGACGCCGAGTAGAGTTTCAAGCCTGAGGGCAGGAGGGAAAAGCCCTTGGAGCACAAATACGGCACGGAGAAGAAGGCGCCGCACGGCGTCATCCCGCCAGAGGATTTGGGCGACGAGGAAAAGGCCAGTGACGGCTTGTGGGATGTTTATCCGCTTCAGGGCACTGAGGACGAAGATGTAGCCGAATGCTTCGACGCGCTTCAGGAAGCGCAAGGCTGGATCGCTGCCCAGGAGGGATAACGCGCACCGAGATGAACGGCACCAAGCTTAGCGGCTAACCTGAAGACCGTCAAAGAGGCTGAGGCCTAAGGCAGGGAAAGGGAAGCTCCATCAGTCATTACTATATGGGGTAGTGCGTGTCGGGGATTTTCGGGGTTTTAATCATCTCGAGGCTATGACTGATGGGTGACTGAAGGTGACTGATATCAGTCATTTCAGGACAGGCAGAGAGAAATAAGTCTTTTGTTATCAATATAGATAGATATCTCCCTCAATCTCCATGACTGATTGACTGATGGGGTTTCGCTTCCTGCCCGGCACAGGTCCAGACGGTGACTGATTTGACTGATATCAGTCACCCCTGCCTGATCATCAGCCACGCTCTGTCGCAGCCCCAGATCGATGCGCATGGAAATCCTTGCCCAACCACGCGGGTTTTGCGGCTACAGGATCCTTTGTATGGAAGAGAAGAAGATAGAAGGAAATCCAAGGAGGCAACACATGAAGGAGATGTCAAGTCAAGCCAGGGTCGCGGAATACATCCGCAACCACCCTGAAGAAACCTATGCGGCGATCTCGAGGAAGCTCCAAATCGGCTACAGCACCGTGGCGCGCATCGCCGCCTTGCATGGCATTCACCGCCCCTCCGGCAAGCGGCTGGTGCTGGACGAATCGCTCCTGAACGGCGGACAGATCCAAGAGCGGTAGCGAGGAGTACATGTCCTTTGCATCCATCGCGCAGCCTTTCATCAGGATTGGAATCCCCGTGTTCCCGCTCACCCCGGGAGAAAAGGTTCCTCCAAAGGACCTTCACTTCCTCCAGGAGGCGACGACGGACCCGGCCAAGGTCGAGGCGTGGGACAGGGAAAACCCGGACTATAACGTGGCGCTTCTCGCCAACGGCGAATTCTGTTTCCTCGAGTTCGACGTCAAGGGCGGGATGATGGGCGCCGCCAAAGAGATGATGCATGAAATGCCCCGGACTCGCACGCAAAGGTCCGGGCGGGGATTTGGGCACTTCATCTTCCGCCACACCGGGCGCAGCCGCAGGCTCGGCAACCGCAGCGCCAGCCTGCCTGGCGGGGAAGAGCGGTTCAGTTTCCGCGGGGAAAACAAGTATCTGGTCGGCGCGGGATCGCTCCACCCCTCCGGCAGCCACTACAAGACCGTGGTGGATGTCGATCCCATTCCCGTGCCTGACTGGGTTTGCGACTGGATAGAGAAGCACAGCGAATCCCCGAAGCCGAAGCCCTCCACGGGCGCCTACCCGGTCTCCGAGGATTTCGACTTCGACGATTTCTGCGAGCATTTCGAGATCAGCATCAGCCATGTCAAGGACGACGTATGGCATGTGGTCGACGAGTGCCCAGGCGTCGGCCACAAGCACGAGCACAGCACCCTGACCGCGTTCTATTACGATGGCGAGACTCTGGGCTGGTCGTGCTTCGCCCAGGGATGCCCGCTGCACGCTACAAGCATCGGGAAGGTGATCGAGTTTCTCAACGAGCAGAAGGGCGAGCACTACCGAGGACCCATCTGGCCCAAGCAATCGGATGCTGATTTCGCCGAAGAGTTCGGAGTTGTGGTCACCGACAACCCGACTCGACCCGAGACGGATTCGACGCCTCCCAGTGTTCTAGCCAAAATCAGAGAGGGCAATGATCTGGTAGAGGACATCCTGAGCGGAAAAATCCCTATCCCTGTGGATGATGTCGATCCGCCCATCGCGGCCGAGGCAACAGCGCGTGAAGCAACAGCTTCCGCTGAAGCAACGGCTTCCGCTGAAGCGCCCGCCAACGCCACATCCGATGCGATCTCGCTCGACTTTCCTGAAGACGCCCTATATGGGCAGTTGGGTAAACTGGCCAAGGCGATGCACATGCCACACGGGCTAGCTTACCCAGCTTTGCTGGCGTGCTATTCCGCGCTGCCCGTGGCAGATTACATGGCCGGGGCGAGGGTCAACCTGTATGTGGCGCTCATCGCCCCTCCTGGGGGCGGAAAGAACGTAGCCATAAAGCGCGCGCTGGAGAGCGTGCACCTGAAATGGCGTCAGGACTACATCAAGTTTACGGCGGGCGGGGACACGCAACTGGTCCTCGCGCTCGGGGACTCGCCGATGCACACCGAGAAGGGCGGTCACAAGGGCGGGGAGCGCATCCCCGGGCCCAAGCGGATTCTGATCGTAAACAACGAGATGACGGAGGTGCTGAAGAAGGCCGGCATCGAATCCAGCGCCCTGGCACCACGCCTGTGCGACTTTTACGACGACGGGCAATTCGAGAAGGTCGTGAATGGCAACCGGGTCACCGTGGATTGCAGGCTATCCTGGCTCGGGGGCATCCCGGCAAGCCAAGACCGACCTGACAGGTTTCGGGAACTCTTCAGTTCCGAGTCGAATTATGGGCTGTATGAGCGGTTTTTGTTCGGCTATTCCGACGCAAAGTTCAACTACAAGCCATGGTCTCCTCCCGACCCGCCAAAGCCTAAGTCGGGACTGAGCTTGGAGGATGCGATCTCGCAATCGCAAAACGGCGGCGCCACCATGGTTATGGAGATTGCCCCGGAAGCGGATGCTCTGTGCCGGGAGTGGCTAGCCAGGCGGGAAGGCGAAGGTACTGAGGAACGCAGGTTGGAGCATATGCTTCTCAAGGTTTCTGCGTTATCCGCCTCGGCTAACATGGAAGAAACAGTGTCAGCGCGGTGCATGCGTGCCGCCATCAAGTTCATGGATTGGCAGGCAATCCTGAAGCGCACATTCAAGTCGGGTGAGGCGAAGACCCACGAGGCGGAGTTTGACGCCATGGCGCTTGAAGCCATCCGGCAGCAAAACGAGAGGACGGGCAGCTTCTGCAACTGGAAGAGGCTGTCGCATGACAGGAAGTGGGGCGACAAGTATGGGGATTCGAACATCCTGCGGTGGGTGGACGGGTTGATATCCAGCACCAGGCTCCTATGCCCGGCAGTCAAGAATCCTGACCCAGACAAGAAGCCGGAGAGGAAGAAGTGGCTGGTGATGACCCGTGACTACGCCATCAGAAGCGGCAGGGTAAGCTTGCCGCCAGAGGGATGAGGTGGGGAAAAAGTGGGGAAAAAGGGAGAATGGGGAAAACGCTTCCACCCGATTTGCACAAAAAAGCAGCATATTTTGGTGGATGGGGATTCCCCATCCCCACATTTTTCCCCAGCCCATGCCCCTTCTAAATACATACAAAAAAAGAGAGATATCTTTTTTTTTACACATGTGGGGAAAATGGGGAAAGCCCCCATGGATGTGAGGAAAAAGGGGTATTTCTCCCATTAGTCGAGGGCTTATAGGAAATTCCCCCCCATGCCTGGAAAGGAGTCATTTTCCGAGCGATACACGGATGTTACACGTTGTCCGGCGCACGCCAATGAATCCGCTGCCTGTCAATACGACCAACAGCGGGGCTCAGCTATTTAACGTGGCTTCGACTGGCAATGGCGCAAGACCCGGGCCATGTATCTACCGATTCAGGCCGTGTGTGAGTTCACCTGAGGGTGCCGCTGCGCCAGGGCTGCCGTGGAGGTCCACCATGTAATTCCCACGAGCAAAGGCAAGACGGGCGACTTCCCCAGTGCCGCCTGCTGGCAAAGATTCGCTGCGGCCCGGCCATCTCGTTCCACCACGAATCCCAATGGCCCCAAAACATAACGAGATTGAGAAATTTGGTTCAGCCATGACAAAGATCACATCAGTCTCCCACGACGAATCGAAGCGCCAGGTGGAGTGGTAAAAAGCAACGCAAACGCAGAAAACCAAAGCGATCAGCCATCAAGCGGTGACGAACAAAGAAGCTGCGGAGTTCCTTCGTTCAAAACTGCTTGACCAAAATAAGCGGCAGCGACGATGCGAACGATGTGCCAGGGCAATTGGCGCGCGGAAGAGCATGACCACCCCGCGCGATCCCGATACAGTGCGGATCGCGCGTGAGCGCGAGCATTTTGTTGGGCGGCATGCTGAATTCCGCGAACCCTGCGGTACCGCCCAAAGCCCAGTGGAGGCGGAGGCCGCCAAACACGACGCACCACGCAACAGCAGCCTAGCTGACCCAACGCGTCCTCCCGGCCCGCTCCCGTGATTTGTGAGGAATCGGTGCGATCTGGCGATCGAACCGGAGTTGGAGGACTTCCGATGGGACGATTTGGGCGCGCCAGGGAACTGATCGGCGCCGGCGAGATGGCTGCCGGGAAAACCCTGCCGGCGCTGCGCGAACCGTTGCGGCAGCGAACGGCGGAAGAGATCCGTGGGCCTGAAGAGCGGCGGCTCACGCCGCCTACCACTTCAGCTCAATGGCCCCCACTTGCTTGAGAACCCTGTAAGTGGCTGTTGCCTTGTCCAGTTCGACGACATCGTCCTCGGGCGCCCGGGGAGGTGTGGGCGGCTTGACGGCCGGATGGTTCTGCGAAGGGTAGCAAGTCACGACGACGAGATCGCCCAACGCATTCTTTTTCATCACCAGCACGACTCGTTTCATCTCGACCTTGTCGTAACGGGCGCCTTCCGTCACCACCTTGGGCTGCTTGTCGCTGGTGTCGACCTTGACTGTCTGGGGCGACCGCTCCACAAGTTTCAAGGAGGGCTCCAATGGCTTATGCTTCTTGAAAGTCGCGTCCACAGCCTTCACGGCCGAGGCCGAGAAAATCGCAATATAGTGTCCCTCCGGCCGGGTTTCCAGTTCGCACAGCGCCAGCAGGCCAGCGTCGCTAAGGAGCGCGCCCGTCGTTGCCATGACCAGCACTTCCGAGTCTTCGAACATGGTGTGTTTCTCCATCGCCAGGTAGTTCGGATGAATCTTGGTCACTGTCTCCTTCACCCCCAGGTCTTTGACGAGGGTCGCACCGGTCGGCAACACCGCCTTATCGGTCTTGCCGGTCAGCGGAAACACCGTCGAACTCTTCTTGCCGCCAGCCTCCGTATAAATGAGCTGTTGGCTATAGGTGACTTTTTGCTGTTCCGCTATTTCAGCCATCCCGCGTTTGAGATACGTGTCGTTCACGGCCAGCCGCGTCCTGTCCAGATAGTACTCGTAGACCTTGAAGCCACTTGGCGCAGAAGAGCCATCGTAAAGCTGGCTTTTGTGCGGATGGGAAGCTTCCGGATGCAGATGCAGCTCGGGATTTTCCCAGAACTTTTTGCGCTCTTGCACGAGCGACGTGAAGGCCGGATTCACAGTTGCAAAGACCGGCCCGCTGGGCGCCTTGAAACCCTCCGGCTTGATCTTGCTGACATCTACCTTGAAGGGGTCGAGAGAGTGGATGTGGGCGTGAGATTCCTCATCCTTGGTAGGCTGGTCGGCAAGCAGTTCTGCTCCCTTGGAACAGTTGAACTGCTTGTTCTTCACTTCGATCAGCACTGAGGCGAGCTTCATGGGCGACCTCCAAGTCCGGGGATCAGAGCGGCGCCGGATCGGGCAAATTCCACATTTGCCTATTATCCGGCATTTCCATTTTCAGTTTTCGCCCTGTCCGAAATCTACACCCGTCCGCCTCTAGTTGCAAGGTCCAGTCGAATTCTCTGTCCAGTCGAATTCTCAGTGCGTTGTGCTCGCAGGGGCCATGGGACGGCCCTGTCTTGTCTCTCCCCAGAATCGCACCACCTCCCGGCTGTCCGTCTCCAGGTTGGTCACGATGAATCCCACACGCGGGAACAGTTCCCCAAAGTGAAACTCCACCTTCGCCACCACTCGCCGCGCCGTCTCCCAACTTGCTGCTTGGTTCAGAGAGCTTTTGTACCAGACCACAGGCTTGTTGCTCGGCCGCCAGCAGGCGACCGACGAGCGCCTTGACATCGTCGACCGGTTCCGCTCCGCCGCAAGGAAGTTCGACTTGGCGCTCTCCGGGTAGGAGATGGAAATCCGGCTCTCCCGCCTGCCGAACGAAAGCGCCGCCTCGTAGGCGCAAAAGGCCGGGCTCTGGACAGACCTGGGTCGCCCGCATGCAGAGGCTTCGAGCGGTCCCGCCTGCGCATGAAAATGAACGATACGCAATGCTTAATATGGAGGACAGTGAAATGAACCTGAACGATATTTACGGTCGAATTGGTGAGTACATCAAGGCGCACGACTCGGAGACTTACAGTCAGATCGCCGCCAGCTTGGGCCTCAGCCGCAGCCAGGTGTCCCGTATCGCCCGGCGGCTGGGCTTAAAGCGGGGGCCGGGCAAAAGGGCGGCAGCACTGATTGCCGCCGTGGCGGCAATCGAGGTGGCCAGCCATAACCCACACTGCGCATCGGCAGGCGAGGCGGCCGCTCCGCTCGCGGAGGAGCCCATCCCCATCGAACCGGATGGTCCGTCGGCGGCGGAGGCTCTGTCGACCACGCCTGACACCCCGTCAGCGGAAGCTGCTGTCCTTTAAGCGGCCGTTGGTGGCGGGGCGAGCCCGTCGAGCCCAGTCCCGTGGTAACCGGGGCGCGAAGGCGTCTGCCGATCTCCGCCCCGCCCCCGCCCGCGAACGGAGGAAATGATGGCCAGAGATCGACAATCAGGAAAGCTGGCGGAGTCCGCCGCGGAAATGGCTATCGCCGCCATCGAGGACAGCGGCCGCCCCTTGGAACTGACTGCTGGAGACCCGGACACATCGCCTACGGCTCTCACCCTTCCGGGAACGCAGGAAGCCGGAACGTGCCGGCGCCACCAGTGGGTATGCGCCAACTGCGGAGCTCCGCTGCGCCAAAACGGCTCTTGATTAGACCCCGATGGGACCGCGAACTCATCTACTCTGGCGGTGCCGCCGCGCCCTCCACCAACTTGCAGGGATGAATCCGCGAGAAGGTTAGCCCCCATTATGGGCGGACCTACTACAGCAGAAAGCCCTGCCGGCAGTGCGCTAGCTGCCGACAGGGCGGAGTCCCCAAGCGCGGGCGATGCCCGCACCCGGAGACCCGAAGAGGATTGTCGGGCTTGATCCTCCCGAAGTCAATGAGCCCAACATGACCCACTAATCGCTTTTCGGGCGATTGGCACCGGCAGGGCTTGGATGTGCTAACATGCCCGGAATGAATCAGCAAGCCGAATCCCCCACAATGAAGCTTTGCGACCCATGCACCTTCTGCGGCGAAAGGACGCTCGTGCCCTCACCATCAGGGCAGAATTTGCTATGCGGTAGATGCAAAAGAATCACCTTGCTCCCCCAGCCGCACAGGCCGGATGACCGGCCCGACGGCACGCGGCATGGGCGGTTTCCCGGCAGGCCCAGCGAGAAATTCTAGAAGCTAAAGACTGCCCTGCCGCCTCGCCCCCTGACTTCATACATCAGCGCGATTCCAGCCTCGGTTTGAAGCTTCCTTATGGTTCAGGTGCGGCAAGGTGGTCCGCAGGCTGCTGCAAGTTTTTGGACCAGCCTGGCGGGGCATTATACGCGATGGCCTAGTTCTGGACCTTGGCATCATTCCAGCCTAATGTGGCATCAGGGCGGGTAAACGTGTGTTCACTCCGGATTCTTGCCTCAAACGAGGAGATCCGGGGCGCTGTCCCACCCAAGAAACACCCCGGCTCCTTCGTATCCGTTTTGTCTAACCCAGGGCATTGCAGGGGGGTGAGGTGCAGAAAATGTCCGGCCAGCGTCTCAGCCTCCAGAGCAATGCCGCTCCTTGCAGTCTTTACAATGGCGGGTCCAGGGGACAACCTCCAAGCGCGCCTCGCTGATCGGCCGCCCGCATTCTTCACAGATCCCGAATCTATCCTGCCGAATCCGCGTCAAAGCATCCTCAATGGCCCGTGACAGCTTACCGTTCGTCTGTTTTAAGCGCATCTGTACGGCAGCGCTGATTTCGCCGGCAGCCACATCGGCCGGGTCCCCACTAGGTTCGCCGGCAGTGGAAATCGAAGCGACCGGACTCCCGTTAGCAGATAGTTCTTGCTGCTTTGCAAGGAGAAGGGTCTTGTAGCGAAGAAGTTCACTCTTATTCATGATTGCGGTCCTGTTATTCATGATTGTTTCAGAGTTTCAACCCCAGTTCTCTCATTATACGTGAGCGCTATGTGGAGTGCAGGGCCTACTCCAGAGGGGGGCAGGCAATGTTGTCGAGGGGGCGGCTCAATCCTGAGTGTTGAGGGTGGCCAAGCTGGCGGTGTGGCGGAGCTTCCAC
>JBEKMN010000013.1:0-71884 GCA_050008495.1 Terriglobia bacterium
CCTCAATGAGCAGCTCTTCGACCGGCGCGCCGGACTCCCGCGCGCGAGCCAGAGTGTAAGCCGCCGCGAGGCCGGCAATACCCCCTCCCAGCACTGCCACGCGCTTTCGGATTGGCGGATTAGTTGACACTACTGACGAGCCCCCTCGCCCGTCCCGCGCCGGCTGGAGAAAGCGCCGTTGCGGGCATCCTCTCCCCCAAGGGGGCGAGGGCTACATTTCGCAATCCTTTGCCTTCCGCCGACAATCGACCTGCCGATCTGCCCACCTGCCTACCTGCCCATCTGCCTACCTGCCTACCTGCCCACCTGCCCGCTCCGTGACGATGGCTGCCAGCGCTTCGATGAACAGCGAGCTGTCGTTCAGCGACTCGGTACGGTGTACGGTTACTCCCCTGGCTTTTCCATACTCGCGGAATACGACGTCAATGTCATAAAGAATCTCAACGTGGTCGCAAACGAAGCCCACCGGCGCCAGCAGGAGGTGGCGCCGGCCCTGGGCGGCTTTGCGGTCGATGAGGGACTCGACGGTGGGGCCGATCCAGGGCTCGCTGGTCATTCCCTGGCTTTGAAACGCCACCTCGTATTCCTCTAGGCCCAATGCCCTAGCCACCAGAGCGGCAGTTTCCTTCACCTGCTGCTCGTAGGGATCGCCGTCCTCGATCGTCTTCTGGGGAACGCTGTGCGCCGTGAAGATCACAGGAACCGGCCCGGCGGCTTCGGCTTCCACGCGGGCCAGCGCCGTCGCCACTCGCTCGCGAAATGCCTCCACCAGCCCCGGATGATCGTGCCAGTTGTCAATGAAGACCACTCTTACCTGCGGTGCGAGCCGTTCCGTCTCTTCAAGCAGGCACCTTCTATAGAGTCCAATGCTGGTCCGGGAATTCTGAGGCGCCAGGCATAGCGCCACAACGCGTTCGACCCCGTCGGCCGCGATCTGCCCAACCGCATCGGAGATGAATGGCTTCCAGTTGCGCATACCCACATAGATGGGCCGGCCCAGCCGCTTCGCCAGGCCCTGCGCCTGCGAGGTGGTCAGGCGCAGCAATGGTGACCCGCCGATCAGCCCGTAACGGCGAATGATTTCATTCACTGCGGCCTCGGGTAGCTTCCGGCCGCCGCGCACGTTGAGCAAAAAGGCGGGGATATCCTCGAGCCGGTCGGGTGCGCCGTGCGCGAGGAGCAGCACACCCCACTTCGCGCTTCTCTCTTCCGCAATGGCATTTGCCATGATGCTCAATCGTTCAATATATCACGCCCGCGTCAGGGCGGTAGGGGCGTCCCTTGTGGCCGCCCTGCTGTGCTGAAAGGGCAACCACAAGGGTTGCCCCTATAGCGCGGCACGTGTACACTCCTAATTCCCATGGTGCTGACGCGTGGACGACCGCATTGTTTGCGGGCTCCAACCTGCGATTCAGGATGGCGTTGACAGGAGACTAAGCGATGAAGGCACGTTGGATTGTTCTGCAATTATTATGCTGTTTAGTAATCTCTGTCCCCATGTGGGCTGCATCGGACACACCGGGGTTTCGTCCGCCCGCAGTGCCGCTGGTGACCTGCAATCCGTACTTCAGTGTCTGGTCGACTGCCGACCGGCTGACCTATGACGCAACGCGCCATTGGACCGGCGCCAAGCAGGAACTCCACAGCCTGGTGAGGATTGACGGCACGGCATGGCGCATCATGGGCGACGAGCGGCGGGATATCCAGCCCATGCCGCAGACCGGCCTCCAGGTGCTGCCGACGCGAACCATTTATGAGTTCGAGGGCGGCGGCGTCCACATCACGCTCAGCTTCCTCACCCCATTACTGCCTTCGGATCTCGACCTGATGTCCTGGCCTGTCACTTACCTCAGTTGGGAAGCTCGATCGCTGGACGGGAAGGAGCACCAGGTCTCAATTGAATACGACAACACCGCACAGCTCGTGGTGAATACCGAGGACGAGCCGGTGGGCTGGCAGCGTGAAGACACGGGAGGCTTGAGCGTGTTGCGCATGGGCACTGGGGCGCAGCCTGTGCTTAAGAAGTTCGGCGACGACCTTCGCATCGACTGGGGCTATCTCTACGTCGCGGCCCCGAAAGCGCAATCTCCTCAGAGCGTAGTGGCGAACGTCAACAGCGTTATCGGGACTTTCGCCAGGAAGGGGTCGCTGCCCCAGGCTGACACACGCATGCCCCGGCCGCCGCACGATCACATGCCTGCGATGGCCGTGGCGTTTGATCTCGGCAATGTGGGCGACGACCCTGTCGAGCGCCATCTGATCCTCGCTTACGACCAGATCTATGCCATTGAGTATTTCCACAAGCCCCTGCGCCCCTATTGGCGGCTCAAGCGGACCGAGGCGAGCAGCCTGCTGGAGGAGGCGGATCGGAGTTACTCGTCTCTCGCGACGCGCTGCGAGAAGTTTGATGCTGACCTGGTGGCCGATCTTACGCGGGTCGGGGGCGAGAAGTACGCTCGCCTTGCGGCCTTGGCTTACCGGCAGGCCATGGCGGCGCAGATCTTGGCGGCGGGGCCGGATGGCGAGCCGGTCTTCCTTCCCAAGGAGAATTTCAGCAACGGTTGCATCGGGACCGTAGACGTGATCTACCCAGCTTCGCCCATTCTGTTGCTGCTCAATCCGAAATTGCTGGAAGCCTCGCTGGCGCCGCTCTTTGAATATGCAGAGTCAGACCGCTGGCATTTTCCCTTCGCCCCGCACGATCTTGGGACCTATCCGCTTGCTAACGGGCAGGTCTACGGCGGCGGCGAGAAGTCGGATGTCGATCAGATGCCGGTGGAAGAGTCCGGCAATATGCTGTTATTGGTCGCCGCCATCGCAAAGGCTGAAGGAGGTGCGAGCTTTGCCGGCAAGTATTGGCCGTTGCTGACGAAGTGGGCGGAATATTTGAGAGACAAGGGGCTGGACCCCGCCAACCAGCTTTGCACGGATGATTTCGCCGGACACCTTGCGCACAACGCCAATCTTTCCTTGAAAGCCATCGAGGCGCTCGATGCCTATGGGGATCTTGCCGGCATGCTCGGCAAGAACCAGGAGCACGATCTCTACTCCAACACCGCACAGGAATTTGCCCGCCAATGGGTGAAGATGGCCGACGACGGGGACCACTACCGCTTGGCGTTCGACAAGCCCGGGACATGGAGCCAGAAATACAATCTGGTGTGGGATAAGGTTCTTGGCTTTCACCTCTTCCCCGCTGCGGTCGCCGCGAAAGAGATTGCCTATTATCAAACCAAGAACCACTTCGGCTTGCCGCTCGATAATCGCCAGGATTACACCAAGCTCGACTGGGAATTCTGGTCCGCAACGCTGGCGGATTCAGCCACGGATTGGGAGAGTCTCATTTCCCCGATTTACGATTGGGCTAACCAATCGCCCAGCCGCGTCCCGCTGACGGATTGGTATTGGACGACGGACGGCACGCAGGTGGGATTCCAGGCGCGCTCGGTGGTCGGCGGGCTTTTCATCAAAATGCTGGCGGACGGCGAGACTTGGAAACGCTGGGCGGGCAGACGGAATGAATAGTGAATGGTGAATTGTGAATTGAATAGGGGTGAGCTATCGGCGATAATCTGGTTATGCGAAGAAGCAAAAATGAATACTCCTACCAGATCAATTTGATTCCGGATAAAGAAGGAGGGTACACCGTGGTCGTCCCTCTGCTACCGGGCTGCGTCTCCTATGGGGCGACTATTGAAGAGGCCACCGCGAACGTTCGCGAGGCCATCGAGCTTCATCTTGAGAATCTAGCTGCCCACGACCAACCGATTCCGCCAGGAAACGACTCCGTGCAAGTCTTCACGACCACTGTACATGTGAGTCCGACCCATGTCTAAGGAGCTTCCCGCGCTGCGACCCCGAGAGGTTGTGCGGATTCTTGAGCGAGCCGGGTTCGTTCAATGGCGGCAAAGGGGCAGCCACCTTACGCTTTATCGGACCTCCGACCGCCGCGCTTTGACCGTCCCTATCGATTTCTCCAAAACTGTACCGAAAGGCACGTTGCGGGCGATTATCGGCCAGGCGGGGATGACCACGGAAGAATTCCTCAGCCACCGCTAGCGAGCTGCAATTCACTATTCACTATTCATGACTGCGACCGGTTCGATCCTGGGTATCATCCAATGCACAACTCCGAAGGCGAGCGGGTGCATGATGCCGCCGATGATGAAGAGAGGCGTGTAAGTGTGGAACCACTGAAGTGTGTAACCGGCGACGAGCGCCAGGATCATGCCGCCTACGGCGCCGCCCGTGCCGCCGAGGCCTGTGACCGAGCCGACGTCCCGCTTGGGGAACATATCCGAGGCCAAAGTGTAGACGTTCGCCGACCAACCCTGATGGGCGGCAAGCGAAAGGGAAATGAGGGCCAGCGCCCACGTAATGTTGTGGGCAAAAACGGCCACGATCCCGGACGGCATGCAAAACGCGCAGATCGCCATCGCCGCCTTGCGCGCTCGGCTTGCGGGCCAGCCGCGTTTAAGGAAGAATCCCGAAAGCCACCCGCCCGCCACGCTTCCCACACCTGAAACGAGAAAAGGAATCCAGGCGAAGAGGCCGATCTCCTCAAGTGTGAAGCCGCGGGCCTGCTTGAGGTAGGAAGGCAGCCAGAAGATGTAAAACCACCATATCGGGTCGGACATGAATTTCGCCAGGATGAAACCCCAAGCCTGCCGGTAGGCGAGGATTCTCCGCCACGGGATCCGAGCGGTTGTAGCGGCTTCCGGTTCGCCCTCCCCTCCCTCGATGAGTTCCAATTCGCCGGGAGTAATCCGTGGATGCTGGCCGGGAAGGCGGTAAAAAGCTAACCAGCAGAACAGCCAAAGAAATCCTAAAGCTCCCGTGAAAATGAAAGCCGCCCGCCACCCCCAGCGAAGTGTAAGCCAGACGACCAGGGGAGGGGCGATGACGGCGCCGACCGTAGGCCCGGCATTGAAGACGCCGGTGGCCAGCGCGCGCTCTCTTTTGGGAAACCATTCGGCGACGGCTTTAATGGCGGCGGGGAAGTTCCCTGCTTCACCCGCGCCCAGAAGGAAACGCGCCGCGCCAAACGAGATTGCGCCGCGTGCCAGCGCATGAGCCATGGCGGCAATAGACCACCAGGTGATTGAGATCGCGTATCCCAACCTCGTTCCCAGCCAATCCATGACCACGCCCGCCACCGTGAACATCAGGGCATAGGCGAGTTGGAAGGCGAATACAATCCAGCCGTAATCGCTCTCCGACCAGTTCAGAACGCTTTGCAGGTGAGGC
This sequence comes from Terriglobia bacterium, assembly GCA_050008495.1. GTDB lineage: Bacteria > Acidobacteriota > Terriglobia > UBA7540 > UBA7540 > CAVROP01. The sequence goes on from JBEKMN010000013.1 coordinate 5,248, forward strand.
TTCAGGACGGAGATCGTCTGCCGGTCAACGTAGTTGATCGTAGAGGCAAGGAATAACAGCGCACAGATGGTCCAGCGAAGGTGGGGAATTGTGAACGGACGTTTCGGCATATCTTCCAAAGCAGTGGCTAGTGCCAAGTGGCTAGTATTAAAGGGTAAAGGACAAAGGGTAAAACGGGAAACAGCAAGCCCGTAACGGACAAGGGCTATGCTCTATCCTTATAGCCTTTACACCTTATCCTTTCTGCTGCCTCCCTTGCTCTGCACGAGCTACTTGGCACCAGACACTAGCCACTAACCACTAACCACTAGCCACTGCTTTTCACCCACGCGTGCCGCGGGTCATCCGCCCAGGCACCATAGCGGCGCTCTTCTCCGGCCAGTACCCAGGTGTAGTGAAGTTCGTAGCCCGGCGCCGCCACAACGGGATGATAGCCCTTGGGCAGGAGGACTGTATCCCCGTCCTCGATGACGAAGACCGTGGAGAAGCCCTCAAGGTCATCGGCAGCGGTATAGGTCCACATCAAGCCAAAACCCTGGGCGGGTCGAGTGCGGAAGAAGTAAATCTCTTCGAGGACCGCCTCGTTAGGCGGGTTCGAGCGGTCGTGCTTGTGAGGGGGGTAGCTGGACCAGTTGCCAGACGGATTGACCGTCTCGCCCGCCAACAAGCGCTCCGCAGCTACGTTTTCGGCTAAGGCCGAGTAGACGGTCCGTTGCCAGTTGTCGCGACCCGCGTTTTTGGCGGTTACCTCAGGACCCGCAAGGAGCGTCGGAGGCGCGGGGGCGGTCGACGGAGCGGAGAAGATCCCCGCGTCGAACTCTTCCGAGGCAGCCGTGATCTCGTAGGAAGAGCGCGGCGGCAAGTAGAGCATGACGGGCGGTCCGGAAAAAACATCAGCGCGTGCGCCAACATCTGCGAAGACCTGACTTTGCCCGTTGGCCGTCTCGACAGCGATGCTCGCTGTGCCGGAGAAGATATCCAGCACCGATTCGCGCTCCCCAGCTTTTGCCCAGTACCGCTGACCTTTTTTCAACCTCAACCGGGCAAAGTCGAGAAAACGCAGAACTCCCGGCGGGACGATTTGCTGAAATCCTTCTTTCGCTTGCGCTTTGATCAGTCGCTCCATGAACCACCCCAAGTAATTGTTGAGTTATAAACGCGATGTCATCCTGAGCCTGATGCACTCTCTCGAAAATCACGTCATTCCCGCGAAAGCGGGAATCCATTGTGTTCCGAACCAACAATAGACCCCCGCTTGCGCGGGGGTGACGTCGCAGGTCGTTTTCATTCCTTTGGGCGGGCCTTAGGCCCATGGGCGCTCAGAATGAAACCCTGGGTGCGCGGCCTCTGACTTCACCATCCGGCAAGAATCACTTTCCCTCGGCGTACTGCGAATAGGCTTCGGCAACCTCGGCTTCGGCGGCATCACCGTCATGAATCAGCACCCGATATCGCAAGGCCAGGGAGTCGCCTACAGCAATGGTCACGCTCCCGTCGCGCTTGGGATCGCCATAGAAGTCATGCTCGCCGAAAGGATTGACGGCGAAAAGGCCGTAACCACGGGCATGCCAATAAGTGGGATGTTTGATGTTGCGGGGATAATCGAAGATGGCAATTCCAACCCTTTCCCCTCCTACCACCCCGGAGTAATCAACCCAATCGGCTCGCTTGCCCCAAATGTTCTTCTCACCCACAGCGCCATTGGAGTTCAGCATCTTCACGGCGGGTTCTTGGAGGTTTCTAACCACCCGAATGGCGAAGGTTCCCTCCTTTGTGTCGCCCATCTTGAGGGGCGTTCCATGGTCCGCCGTGATGGTAAAGACGCAGTCGATGGTGCGGGTTTTTGCATCGCCTCGAAAAGTGTATTCCTGCGTCTCGCTGCCCATCACCACTCCATTCGGGCCGAGCAGACTGAAGACCGCCCGAAGCGTGCCGGAATCAGGCCCTCCCTTCGCTTCTTCGAGCTTGGTGAAGACGGTACGGCCTTTGGGCAGTTCCTCTGAAGTGGCGTAGGTCTTTCCCGCCACATGCACGGGCGCCTTCTCCATAAACTGAGCTTCGCCCCAGAAATCAACTCCGTTGATATCTCCGTGAGCGAAAAACAACGCGCGGTGATGTGGATGGTCTTTGCTCTCGCCAGGGATGTCCTTCACCATGGGATACCCACGCGTGACGATGATGCCCTCCGGCGAACGCAAAGGATAGAGGTAGGGTTTGGGAGTATCAGGGCTGAAATAGTAACTCGCGAAAGGTCTTCCGCCGATGCTCACGTCAACTTGTCCGCCGTGCCGGACAAAGGCCACAGGCATGTCCGCGGCCACGAGCGACGAAGCTTGTAATAGTATGATTAAGGAAATCAGGCGCAAGAAGTTTCTCCGTCGGAAGAATCTAACAAGCCAAAACAAAAGAGAGATGCACTGTCATTCCGAGCGCAACGACGAATCTCGCTCTGATCAAATGCCTGAGGAGCAAATCGGAGTCTGAATCAACGGTGCCGCCCGGGTCGCAGGGCAAAGATCGAGCAATCCGCTCCTGACTCCTATTCGTCTATTCCCAACAAGATTGCACCGGCCAGTACGGTGGTCCAGAGGCCCCGCTTGTCGCCAATTGCCGACTGGGTGATATTCATCGTACGAACGATCTTATTGGAAATTCGGTAAATCTCCTTCTTTTCATCCCAACTTCGGTCGGGGTCGAACTCCACGCCCAGAGTGGTGGCGAGCATTTCCGCCGCCAGTTCCTCGGCGTATTCCCCGGCCACTTCTTCCGTCTCGCCAAAGGAGTGATGCTCCGAGAGATAGCCAAAGGCATTCCGGTCAGAGGGAATTGCAACTCCCACCGAAGCGGCAATCAAACGGTGCGGCTCCCGTGTTGAGTTCTCACTCATGACCACGAATGTCACTTGGCCGGGGCGGAGTTCCTTCACGCCCTCGGTCCGGGAAACCAGCTTGCAGCGGGGCGGGAAAATGCTCGAGACTCGTACCAGGTTACAGGCAGCGATTCCGGCAGACCTAAGTGCCAATTCGAAGCTGGTAAGCTTTTCCCGGTGTTTCCCTACACCCTTGGTGAAAAACATGCGTTTGGCGACGAACATTTGATTCCCCACCTTCTCATCGGCGCTGTTTTTTCCCAAATCGAGCGGCGACGCGACGAAGACAGCCCTGGAAGACTCCTTTTCGGGTATGGCCAGGAATGTTGTAAACTAACAAAAAGCCAAGAAAAGTGTCAACGCATTTTTCAAAAGATCAAAGCAGTTCGCGCCATGCCACTAAGCCGCAAGGGAAGGCAAAGTGGAAGTTGTTTATTCTCTGCGACCTTCGCGTAGTTTGCGCCGTTGCGTGAACCTGTTTCCCGCACAGAATTCCGTGGCGCACCCCCGTGAGCGAAGTATGCCGCCTGCTACACAGACTGATAAAAATTTTTGATGGCAGCAACCCTTGACTAAATCCTCCGCGCACGCTATGTTGCATTATTAAGTAAAAGACAACCTGCGCTTACGCCCTTGATCGCGGGCAGAAAACTTTCCTAGGGAGGATCTATGAATCCGAAGGCAGTATTAGAGTTTGCTGCTGCCAACAACGTGAAGATTGTGGACATCCGTTTCACCGATCTTCCGGGCCTGTGGCAGCACGTTTCATTCCCGATTCACGAACTGGAAGAGAGTTCTTTCGAAGATGGCTTCGGCATGGATGGTTCCAGCATCCGCGGCTGGGCGGCGATTCATGAGAGCGACATGCTCTTGGTACCCGACCCGAGCTGGTTCATGCTCGATCCGTTCACTGAGACCCCCACTTTGGCCATGATCGGCGACATCATCGACCCCGTGACCCGGCAACATTACCTGAAGGATCCCCGGAATATCGCCAAAAAGGCGGAGAATTATCTCGTTTATACCGGGATTGCTGACACGGCATACTTTGGTGCGGAGGCCGAGTTCTTCATCTTTGACAACATCCGCTTCGACCAGGCCCAGCAACACGGTTTCTATTTTATTGACGCCGAAGAGGGACGCTGGAACTCGGGCCGCGAAAAGGACAACCTGGGTTACCGGCCGCGCTACAAGGAAGGTTATTTCCCGGTTCCGCCCACCGACCATTATCAGGACCTGCGCAGTGAGATGGTTTTGGCGATGGAAAAGGCCGGACTGCAAATCGAGTGCCACCACCACGAAGTCGCCACCGGCGGCCAGGCTGAGATCGACCAGAGATTCAACTCCCTGTTGAAATCGGCCGACGGGATGATGATCTACAAATACATCATCCGCAATGTGGCCTATCAGTACGGCAAAACGGTGACCTTCATGCCCAAGCCCATTTTCCAGGACAACGGCTCGGGTATGCACACGCACCAGAGCCTTTGGAAGGACGGCAAGCCGCTGTTTGCCGGGGACAAGTACGCGGGATTCAGCCAACTCGGCCTTTGGTATATCGGCGGGCTGCTGAAGCACTCGCCCGCGCTCGCTGGGCTGATCGCGCCCACCACAAACTCCTACAAACGGCTGGTGCCGGGCTTTGAGGCCCCCGTCAACCTCGCTTACTCGCGACGCAATCGCAGCGCCTGTTGCCGGATCCCCATGTACTCGCCCAACCCGAAAGCCAAGCGAGTGGAGTACCGTCCGCCCGACCCGTCCTGCAACCCCTATATGGCATTCGCTGCCATGTTGATGGCGGGCCTCGACGGAGTTGAAAACAAGATCGACCCCGGCGAGCCGCTCGACAAGGACATTTACGACTTGGGTCCGGAAGAGTTGAAGAAAGTGCCCACCCTCCCCGGTTCGCTCGAAGAATCGCTGCGAGCTCTCGGGAACGATCTCGATTTCCTGCTCAAAGGAGATGTTTTCAGCGAAGAACTGCTCGAGACCTGGATCGATTACAAGATGAAAAATGAAGTGCAGGCCGTGAACATGAGGCCGCACCCTTACGAGTTCGCGCTCTACTACGACATTTAGCGAGAACTCGCAATAGCTTTAAGGTCAGCCAGCGGCGGGCGACGATCCTGAGCGGTCGCCGCCCCCGCGTTTTCGTAGATCAAACGCAACCCCCAATCGGTATCCCCCGGGAAATCCGGCAACTCGATAATCCCGATTTGATTCGAACGCACGGCACCGGATCCTGCGTTGTGCCAGCTCCCATTGCGCGGATCGAACCACTGCGCGCGGTAAGTGCTGTTCAGCCTGCCTCCTCGCATCTGAGCGCGCGGCGCCCCTTTCTCAAAGTAGGCAAGGAAAATCTCTTTGTCCGGCGTTCGCGCGCAGTAAGCCCAGCCTTCGTACGCTTTCAAGTTGTAGTCCTTGTTGGGCGAAACGAGGTCGGCGTCCGGTTCCAAGTCCTGATAACGCCTGCCGATAGAAAATGCGAATTCGCGCAGGTACTTCATCTGCGCTCCTGAAATCCACTGGAAGGCGTCCCACATCTTGATCGGGGCCGCCGGTTCGATATCCGCTCCCCAGATACCTTCCGCCCCGTAGACATGCCCGCCGAGACCGCCTGATAAAAAGCTTCCATACATCGAAGAGCGCACGAATTGAGCGTCCTTTTCCGTGCCGCCCGGCGCCCCGTACTTGTAGCCCTTTCCACCCAGGCCACGAGCGTCCACGTACCCGGAGTAATAAGGCTCGCCATTGATCGCCGGTTCGGCGTGAGGCAGATGGAAAATTTCCGTCAGATACCAGTAATTGTCGTGCTCGCGCATGTTGCCAGTCTGCTGCAGCGTAACCCACGAACCTTCGCCCCAATTCTCGAGCGTGGAGGGATCGGCATTCGCGGAGAGCAGCGTGCCAAAGGGCGGCGGCCCAAATCTGGCCATCACGCAATCAATGGCCTTCACATATTCCTCGGGGCCGATGGTTTCGCTGATGATGTCGAGATGGATTGGACTGAAGACGACGTTATTGGCCTGGTAGCGCGACCAGACGTATTGGATGAAGCGGGCATAGGAGTCGGGCCACTTGTAATACTTCTTCCAACACAAGCTCGCATCACGGCGGGAAACTTCGATGAAAGGCACGAACCCCTGCTCGTTCAAGTAGTCAATCTTGCGGTCGATGTAATGGAAATACTCCGGGTTGATTTGGTCTACGTCGGGGAACATATTTGAGTACCCGGGGACTTTTCCGGGAAAGAGGAAGGGTCGCCCGCCCTCGTTATCCATATTCTTAGCGCTTCCGGTTCCAAACTCCAGCCAAGCAGAGCGGACCGTAGTCTTCTCCGGGTCGTTCATCACGACGTGCCAGGGAGAGCTATCCGTCATCCAGTTGGGAAACGCGGCAATCACGTTGATCCAGTTGTAGCCCTGGGCTTTGCGAAAGCGCACGTAGTCTTTGAACCCGGCAGTGGGGCCGAGAGGCCGTTCGCGGTCATCGTCATACCAACGGAAGCGGTTAGTTCCCACCGAATACCACGTGTCGCCGATGACGAAAAACGGCGTGCCATCTCCCGTTTCCAGGGCATGACCGTTCGGCGTGGCGCGGAGAAATCCGCGACGCAGCGCGTTCGCCTGTTTTTCTGCGTCGCTCCATTCCACGGCGGTGAACGAGCCGGCCTTGCCCGCTAACCCTGCATCCTGCGGACTCGATCCGCTGGTCCAGTCCCAGAGGCCGGGCCGGGTGGCCACCAGGCGCACTCTGAAGGTTCGACCGCCGTCCCAGAATCCGTATACACGTTTCTTAAACTGCGGCCCGGTAAGGTCCACCCAGACCACGGGATCCGTATAGGGGTTGGCAAAAGAAGCCGCAGACGTAAAAGTCAGCTCCACTTTCTCCCATACATGAACTGCGCCAGAAGCCGGAATGGCCCAAACGGCTGTAACTAATGCCGCGACAATCGCAGGCCTGAAAAATGCCGGGCTGCGCCGCTGCGTGTTCATAATCCCTCGAAGGTCATCCGCTGCTTTGAAAGTCGTGGCGCGGGCATCCTGCCCGCGAGTTTTTGCGCGAACGAGACAGCCCCACAAAAGCGGGCGGGACGCCCGCACCACATCAGTCGCTGGCGCGGTACAGAACACAGAAATGGGGCTGCAATTTCAGCTTGAGTGAAGTCGCCGAACCTAAGTCCTTACGTTCCCAAAGGTCTCGCAACCTGTAGCTCTTGCCCGACGTGAGTCCAAGCTCATTCCATTCCAGCGTAATGTCCTCCGCGACTTCTCCGCGATTGAAGATGGCGAGGTATTGGCCTTTCCCGTCCTCGGGCTTGGCGGACCAGATCACCGCGCCATTGGTGGTAATCAAGGGCCGGTTTGCGGTGGAGTGCTGGTCTACGGCAATCACTTCGGGATTCGTCAGCAGCGATGTTGTCCAGGCATCGCTATGCGGCAGGTCGCAGCCGAGCATGAGAGGAGAACGGATGATGGACCAGAAAGCCAGCAGGGTACGCTGTTCATCGTGAGTAAAGCGCGTGGGGCGCGCCGAACCCAACCCCGGTCGCGGGCCCAAATAGCCGATGGGGAGCATATCGGCATCCGGCCAATGGTTGACTCCCGCGTAGGGCGCCCATCCGACAGCCGTGGCGAACTGCCCATGCAGAGTCTGAACCCACGGCTCGTCGGCGCCGGGTGCCCAATAATCCCAGAAGTCATCCGAGATGCGCCACATCTGCGCGTACCGGCGCACGTCATCGGCAACCCCGAGCGACGTTGGCCCCGGCGACAGGCTCAGCACAATGGGGCGGCCCGCCTTCTTGAGCGCGGAGCTGAGCATGTGAATTTCACCGGCGTTGTACGGACGGCTCGAAATGCAGTCCACTTTGATGAAATCCAGGCCCCAGTTGGAATAGAGTTGGGCGAGCGAGTCGTAAAAGGCCTGCCCGGCCGGATTGGACTTCACCCCGTAAGTGTCGGGATTCCACGAGCAGGTGTCCGACTTATCCGCAGCCTCAGCCGCATGGAATGCCGTACCGGCAATCGGCATATTCTTGTCCACCGCTTCGCGCGGAACGCCTCGAATGATGTGAATGCCGAACTTCAGGCCGAGCGAGTGCACGTAGTCTGCAACGGGCTTGAAACCCGCGCCGTCCGCCGCGGAGGGGAAGCGGTTCGGAGCCGGTATGAAGCGCCCCTGGCTGTCCAGAGTGAATTTCCACGAGGGCTTGCCGCCGCTTTCCGGGTTCTGCAAATACCAGCCTTCGTCAACCACAGCATATTGCCAGCCGAACTGCTTCAAGCGTTTCGCCATCCAGTCGGCATTGGCTTTGTACGCTCCTTCATCGATCGTCAGGCCGTACGAGTCCCAACTGTTCCAGCCCATGGGCGGAGTCGCCGCGAGTTGCGGCGTTTGCTGCGCTGAGAGCGGCAGAAGGCCTGCTCCGATTACGAAGATCGATAACATGACTCGCATCACAATTCTCCTTTCATCCCGGCTCCAGAAGTTATCTCGGATCCGCGCTGCTGATTGTGTGTTCAAGTTATACACCGCAATCCGGTTTGTTCAACAGTTTTGTTCGATTAATCGGGGGATTCGCCCAGCAAGGATTTCCCGATTGTGTTTCCTGCATGTCGTAGTAAAGTTGAGTCGAATCGGTACCAGGTTTTTGAAAATGCGCGAAGCGCCTTGGATTAATAGCGCAAGGGCGGCAGCCGGCGCTGCCGCACTCCAAATCGTGGTTTCCTGGTGTCTTTGTGTCTGGGTGGTGAACCTCCCCGCGCAAACGGAGCGCATTGCAGTTCTGGCGGACTTCGAAGGCGGCTCCGTCGGCAAGGTGGGCCAGGTTTCTCCCACTCACCTGCGATGCGCCGTGAGAGGGCAGTTCGACCAGGACCATCGAAACCGCCAAGCCGATTGGTATTATTTCGAGCTCACGAACCTTCCGCGCGAGCCCGTAACTATCGACTTGGTTGATTTGGCCGGTGAGTATAACTACGCGGGCCCTGCCTATTCGGTCACGGCGGACGTGCGGCCTGTTTACAGCTACGATGACATCCACTGGTCGCACTTCACCGATCAGCAAGTATCCTGGGACGCCCGCGAGCCGCACCTGAGCCTCCAGTTCACCCCTGAGCACGACCACGTCTGGATTGCGCACGTCGAACCCTATACCTGCCGGGACCTCGCCAACCTGCTCAGTTCCTTCGGTAACGGTCCCTACCTCGAAGAACGGTCCGTGGGCCGTACAGTCGAGGGTAGGGAGGTAGCTCTCCTCACCATCACTAACCGCAGCGTTCCGGAACGGCAGAAAGCGGTCATCTGGCTCATGTTCCGCCAGCATGCCTGGGAGGCGGGCACTTCTTGGGTTGCCGATGGAGCGGTGCGTTTCCTGCTCTCCGGTGACGCGCGCGCGGCCCGAATCCGCGATCGCGTCATCTGCAAGATTTTTCCATTGGCTGACCCGGACGGAGTGGCGCACGGAGGTGTTCGATTTAACCTGAATGGCTTCGATCTAAATCGGAACTGGGATAGTCCCGATCCGCAGAAGATGCCGGAAATCTGGGGGCAGCGGAAGGCTATCCTTGAATGGGTTGATTCAGGGCACCGCTTAGACTTATTCCTTTCCTTGCACAACGACGAGGATAATGAATATCTGGAGGCGCCGGGCATGTTCAAGGCGTTGGGGGAGCGGCTATTTCAGGAACTGGCGTCGCAGTCTTCTTTTAATCCCACCGGACCCCTGCGGGACCCGGGCGCCACCACCACGCCGGGCAAGCCCGGGCGTATGACCGTCGACCAGGGACTTTTCAACGACCGCAAGCTGCCCGCAATGTTGATGGAACAGATGATCGAGTATGACTCGAAGCTCAGACGCGTGCCCACGGCGGCTGACCGAAGGCAATTCGGCGCTGAACTCGTCCGCGCGTTGTCCGTGGCGGTGGCCGGCGGAGGCCTTTAAGAGCTGGTTGCAGGTTTAGAGCCTTTAAATTGGTAGCGCGGACCCCCGGTTTTGGGGGTCCGCGGCTCGTCCATTGGCCTGAAGAAGACCGCGGACCTCAAAACCGGGGGTCCGCGCTACCCCTTGCCTCGAAAGAGAAAGACGATTTCGATGATCAGAATGATGACCACCAATAGCTCGAGGACGAAGGCCCTGCCTTGGTGGAACTGGTCGACCATGAAGCGGTAAAGGTTCTCAGCAGTGTTCAGCTTTTGTTGGACCAGGTTCTTGTAGTCCTCGACGCCGACCTTTCCGGCTGCCATGCGGTAGAGCCGCGCGGAAAACATATCGCTTAAGAATTTGATGGCGTTGTCCGCTCGCTCGGTGAGCTCCGTGACGTCCAGCAGCAGAGTGTGAAGCCGGGCCGATGCCTGGGCCAGCCGCCAGCGAGCGAAAATTCCAGTCCCCTTTTCCAACGACTGATAGACGCTCTTTAGCTCGCGGGTCAGGACCTCGTCGTAATGTCGAAACTCGAGAAGCTGGGAGTTGGCATATTCGAGCAGCTCGATGGTGGTGGTCGCGCCTGCCGCGGTGTCGTAGACGAACGCCGCGTTCCAGCCGGCGACGACCAGGTCGTTGGGAGAATAGGACATGCTGGAATGCAGCGTCTCGCGACGCTCGCCTTCCGAAAGCTGGGCATCCTCGCTTCGGACCACTCGCGCGATCTGGTCGCCGAAATTCTGCAAGAGATCGGCGGCGGTGGGCCGTCCCTCGATCTCCTGCACGTGGAAGATGTAGTAGTCTTCATTCAACCAATGCTCGTAGGGCTTAACCAACGCCGGCGTGACCCTGCGAAGCATTTGCCGAGCCAGGAAGGCGGCCTGCCGCTCAATTTCGAGGCCCGCAACGTATCTCGAAGAGAGGGCCACGAGTTTCTCCCAATTCCCCTCAAAAGCCAGCTTGAACTCGACGCTTAGAACCCCGTAATCGTAGTACTTCAGACGCCCCGTCAACTCTTCGCCGGTGGCCAGAAGGAGTTTCTCCATCGGCTCCTCGACCGGCGGATTCTCGAAACGGACGTATTCCGGGGCCGGATGTTTAAAGCTGGGCTCGCGCCCCGCCGGCTGCAATCCCAAAATACGTCGCAACTCCTCCAGCCGGATCTCCTCGCAAACATCGAAGAGAATCAGAATCAGTACGGAACCGCGTAGCTGCGTCGCTGACATGAGAACCTCGAAATTCGAAACTGAAGGTGGAGGTCACAATTATAGAAGTGGTTAGTGGCTAGTGGCTAGTGCCTGGAGAAGCCGTCTTAGGGGCGGTTCGCGATCCGCCCTTACACTAGCCACTAGCCACTCGCCACTAACCCCTGCTGTTATATAATCGGTTGCATGCGTCCCGAGTTCCAGGCTGTACCTTTCGAGGACACTGAGAAAGCAAGTCTGAACCTGGCGCGGCTCGAACAGCAATTGGCGCCGAGGCTGATGGTGCCTCTGGCCTCGCTGCTCGCCCATTCACCGTACGCCGACGGCGCGCTGAACCTGCTGGAGCGGTACGCGCAGGAAGCCCCGGCGGAGGTGTTGGGAGAAGTTGCGCGCCATCCGGCGGCCTTGTCCTACCTGGTGGCAATCTTCGGTCACAGCGCGTTTCTGGCGGAGACCCTGTTGTCGGAGCCGGGACTCGTCATCCAGTTTGCGCGAGACCGAAACTTCACCAAGCTGAAATCCAAAGAAGACTTGATGCAGGACTACGCGCGCTTTGCCACCACGAACCCTGACCCTTGGCTGGCGGCCCAGTTGGCGCGCTTCAAGCGGCGAAACTACTTGCGCATCGCCATGAAAGATGTCTTGGGGCTATCGACGCTGGGAGAAACGACTCTGGAGTTGGCGACGTTGGCAGACGTGATTTTGACCAACACCTTTCTTTACTGCGACGGCGAGCTGGAGAAACGCTACGGACAGCCTCAGTACGTTGACTCGCAGGGCCGCATCGCGCGCAGCGGATTCAGCATTATCTCTCTGGGAAAGCTGGGCGGCAATGAGTTGAATTACAGCTCCGACATCGACCTGTTGTTTCTCTATTCCCACGACGGTGAAACCGCCGGCGGGAATGAGGCGGTAGTTACAAACAAAGAGTACTTCGTCCGCCTGGCCAATGCCATCACCCGCACCATTACACAGCCGACGCCCCAGGGCGAAGTCTTCCGCGTCGATTTGCGGCTGCGTCCGGAGGGGGAACAGGGCGACTTAGCCATTTCGCTGAAATCATCCCTCGAGTATTACGAGCATCGGGCGCGGGATTGGGAGTTGCAGATGCTGATTAAGGCTCGCCACTCCGCGGGCGATTCGACGCTGACTCGCGATTTTCTGCGCGGTGTCGAGCAGGAGATCTATGGCTCGCCGGGTGACTTTGAGGCCGTCGAGAGCGTGCTATGGTCGCGTGAGCGCATCACGAAGAGAATGCGCGAGAGCGGCAGCCAGGCCGTAGACGTCAAACACCACTCGGGAGGCATCCGCGACATCGAGTTTCTAGTCCAATGCCTGCAGCGGCTCTACGGACGGCAGGACCCCTGGGTGCGCTCCGGTGGGACGCTTTTCGCGTTGCGTAAGCTCAATGACAAAGGATGGCTGAGCGACCGCGACTATGCCCAGTTGACAAACGCTTACGTGTTCTTCCGTAAAACGGAGCACTGCGTGCAGCTCGAGCTTGGCCAGCAAACCCACCGCTTGCCCGCCGCGGCGCGCTCTCTCGATCGGCTTGCCCGCCGGGTGGGATTCGGCTCCGCTGCCAGCGAATCGCTGGGCAGCGCGCTCATACAGAAACTGCAAGATGATTTTGAAAAAGTGAATGAGATCTACCAGCGTGTGATCCATCCTCGCACGGCGCCCGCCGGCGATCAGGGGTTCACGCTCAAGCCACTCCCTTCCTTCACTCCCGACCAGGGGCAGGCCTCCTACGATTCCACCCTGAATTTCCTGAGCGCGCAGGCGCCGGATTTAGCGCTTTGCATTCAGGAAGCCGAAGTCCCCGACCGTGCTCGCGCAGTTGCGGCGAGACTCCTTACCGCCCTGCTAGAGTCACCGGAGCGGTTTGCCCTGGTGCGCGAAAAACCCGAGCTTCTGCGGCGCGCCCTCGAGGTGGTATGCGAAAGTGAGTACCTCGGCGAACTGCTGATCCGTCACCCCGAGGACATGCTGGTTCTTCAATCCTCTCCGACGCCGCCCTCCACCGCGCAGATGGAAATCGCCCTTGACGGCGCGGAAGACGCCGGGCCACATCATTGGGCGACGGAACCCGTGCTGGCCATGCGGCAGAAGATGGCGGCGCTTCGCAGGCATTTTCAGTCTCGAGTCCTGGAACTCGGCGCGGCCGATTTGGCTTCCCTCGAATCCAGCCTTCCGGTTCTGAAACGTTGGTCTGCCGTGGCGGCTCGGTGCGTTTCCAGTGCCTTGCAGATTGCCGGATCGGCTCTCGAAACCCGAGAACTGGAAGACAGGAACTGCGCCTGCCCCCTTGCAGTGCTGGCGCTGGGCCGATTGGCCTTAAACGAGTTTGACCTCGCTTCGGATGCCGACCTGATCTTCGTGACGGGCCCCGGAGTCGGGCGAGACGAGCTGGATTTCTGGAAACGGCAGGCGGCCAGAATGATCGACGTTCTCTCCAGTTACACAAGTGATGGAACGGTGTTCGCTGTCGATACGCGCCTTCGACCTCGCGGGCAGGAAGGCGAGCTGGTCGTGACGCAGGAGGAACTGCTCAGCTATATCCGCGAGCATGCCCAGGTGTGGGAGGGGTTGACGTATCTCAAGGCCTGTCATGTGGCCGGCGACGTCGAACTCGGGAAAGAAACCGTTTCGCGGCTCGTGAGCGTCATCTTCGAGCGCTTCGCCGCCCACCCCGCCTTGGCGGCCGAGCTTTGCCAAATGCGGCGCAGGCTGGAGAAAGAAGTCCCTGCGCCGCCTACAAACACCAAGACCGCTCCAGGAGGTTATTACGACATCGATTTTGCCGTGTCTCTCCTGCGATTGCGAGGACACATCGCTACTCACCCCGGCGCAAATATGGCGGAGCAGATCGCCGCTTTGCGGTCCGCTGAACTCATGAATGCCCAAGACGCTAGCGTCTTGGCGAGCGGGGCGAATTTCCTGCGCTCTGTGGATCACGCCGTGCGGTTGGTGACCGGGAAACCTGGCGAGGGACTGCCGGACCGCAGGGGTCACGCCGAGGTGGTGGAAAAGCTCGGGCGCCGCTGGGGATTGGTAGCGGGATCGGAAACACTGGCCTCAACCCTGCAAGAAACCCGGCAGCGAGTGCGGGAGGTTTATAATCGCCTGGTCGTCGCCGCGACGTCGCGCTGACCTTCAGGTCAGGATTTTGAGGAATCGGAAATATGCCGAATCGATTGCCGAATCCTAAAACTGCGGGCAACACAGCAGGCAAGAATCCTGCCATCTCTGCCTGGCATGACTCCCGCTTCATGAAGGCCTGCCGCAGGCAGCCGGTGGATCGAACGCCGGTTTGGCTGATGCGCCAGGCGGGCCGGTACATGAAGGAATACCGCGAACTCCGCGCCAAGGTGCCTTTCCTGGAGCTTTGCAAGAACCCGCGTTTGGTGTCCGAAGTTACAGTGACGGCGGCCAGCCGGCTGGGTGTGGACGCGGCCATCATTTTTGCCGACCTATTACTAATCGTCGAGCCGCTGGGGTTCGGCCTTGTTTACGACCAGGGCGAAGGTCCAAGCATCAAGCCGGCGCTACGCTCGCCTCGGGATGTGGCGCGGCTTCAAGAAGTGGACCCGGCGCAGTCGCTGAGTTACCTCTATGATGCGATTCACCAGACCCGCGCCGACCTCGACCCCAAGTTACCGCTCATCGGGTTTGCGGCGTGCCCGTTCACGCTTGCTTCCTATCTTGTCGAAGGCGGAGGGTCGAGAAACTACCGGCACACCAAGGGGTTGATGTACCGCGATCCGGAAGCGTGGCGTGCCCTCATGGAGCATCTGGCGCGCAACCTGGCCCGCTACGTCAACGGCCAGATCGCCGCCGGCGTGCAGGCTATCCAGGTTTTTGATACTTGGGTCGGCTGCCTTGGCCCCACGGATTATCGCGAGTTTGCGCTTCCCTACACGCGAACGATGATCGACGCGATCACTCCCGGCACGCCGATCATCCATTTTGGAACCGGCACAGGCATGCTGCTCGAGGCCATGCAGGCCGCCGGCGGCGACATCATGGGCCTGGACTCTCACGTCGAGCTCGATCAAGCCTGGGCGCGTGTGGGTTACGACGTGGGGGTGCAGGGCAATCTGGATCCCGTGGTCCTCTACGCCGGCAAGGACTACATCCGAGCCCGGGTGCAGAGAATTCTGGATCAGGCCGGAGGGAGGCCCGGACACATCTTCAACCTCGGCCACGGCCTGCTCCCCGACACGCCTTTCGAAAATGTCGTGGCCTTAGCGGAAATGGTGCACGAACTGAGCGCAGCGCGCGGACCTGCTGCTTAGGTTTGCGGCCCTTTCAGGGTATTCAGCAATCCCGCCCTGACGCGCCGAGTCTGAATCGCACAGCATGGGAACTCAAGGGCCAATACTTGCAGGCGGGGAATTTGAGCCAGGGACCGGTGCGGCGATCACGAATCGCCGGCGCTGGGGCATTATCGGGCTGCTGTTTGTCGCCTCGCTGATCAACTATCTGGACCGCGCCACCATCTCGGTGGCCCTGCCGCTCATTTCCGTGAGCCTGAACCTTGCCGCGGCAAGCAAAGGCCTGCTGCTCTCCGCCTTTTTCTTCTCTTACGCTCTCATGCAGGTGCCGGTCGGCTGGTGCGTGGATCGCTACAATCTGCGCTGGATTTACTCCGTCCTGTTTGCCTTGTGGTCGTTCGCGTGCGGCCTCACGGGGCTGGCGGGAAGCCTGGGCGTGCTGATCGCGTTCCGGGTGTTGCTGGGGATTGGCGAGTCGATCTACCTTCCCGGGGGCACCAAGATCGTAAGCGTGCTATTTGGGCCCCGCGAGCGCGGCCTCCCCTCCGGAATCTTCGATAGCGGCACCCGCGCCGGGCTTTTTCTCGGCGCGCCGGCGGTTGCTTGGCTGGTCGTCTTTTTCGGCTGGAGGAAGATGTTCTTTTTCGTGGGCTTCTCGGCCCTCGTCTGGCTCATCCCCTGGTGGATTGTCTTTCCCGCCCGAATCTCCGGACAGCGGCCGGGCGCTGACAGGCACGGGGCGCCTGAAACATTCTGGACGGTGCTCAGACACCTTCGCAGCCGGGATTTGATTGGCATTTGCCTTGGCTTTTTCTGTTTTGATTACTACTGGTACCTGCTCGTCACCTGGCTTCCTGACTATCTGGTCACAGTACGGCATCTGACGGTTCTGAAGGCCGGACTGTACGCGGCTCTTCCTTACTTCGTGTGGGGCGTCAGCGAGCCTGTCGGAGGCTGGATCGCGGACCGGCTGATCGTCATGGGTTGGGATGAAACGCATTCTCGCAAGTGGCTCATCACTGTGGCCTTTGCTTCCGGGCTTCTGCTAATTCCTGCCGCGCGCGTCGAAAGTGCGCATTCCGCGATCCTCTTGATTATGGGCGGCTCGCTGGTCGGGCTGGCCACAGGGAATCTCTTCGCGATCCTGCAATCGTGCGCTCCACCCGAGGAGGTCGGGGTATGGACAGGATTCGAGAACTTCGCGGGCAACGTGGGCGGTATCCTTGCCCCGGCGGCCACGGGATTTCTCATTGCCCGGACGGGCTCGTACCTGCCGGGCTTCGCCCTGGCGGCGTTCGTTCTCCTGACTGGCCTTCTGGCGTACTGGTTCGTGGTGGGAAAACTTGCGTCCAGACACGTGACATCCTGAACCCTATGCCTGTCATTCTGAGCGCAGCGAAGAATCTCAGAAGTCGCGTGGCGTCCACAACTCGCGCCACACTGCAGAGATCCTTCGCTTCGCTCAGGATGACACTTTCGCTAGTCGAGAGACTGATGTCTTCGACTCCCGACT
This sequence comes from Terriglobia bacterium, assembly GCA_050008495.1. Lineage (GTDB taxonomy): Bacteria > Acidobacteriota > Terriglobia > UBA7540 > UBA7540 > CAVROP01. The sequence continues at coordinate 22,037 of JBEKMN010000013.1, forward strand.
TTTAACTTTTCAATTCCAGGAGAACCGCCGTTGCCTACTTGGACTCAGCCGCTCGACCCTCTGCACTCTCTGCCCTTGTCCGCTCTCGTAGCCGCGGTTCCGCTCGTGGTCCTCTTGGTTCTCATGGGGGGCCTGCGCAAGAGCGGCGCGATTTCGGCCGCCTGGAGCCTTGGCAGCGCTGTCGTCCTCGCCCTGGTGGTATGGAATCTCCCGTGGCGATTGGCCTGTCTAAGCCTGGCTTTCGGTTTTCTCTATGCGCTGTGGCCGATTCTGTGGATTGTGTTTGCCTCGCTATGGCTTTACAACCTCTCCATCGCCACAGGCAGCTTCGAGCAGTTGAGACGATGGATGGCGACGCATGCTTCCGGCGACCGGTGCGTACAGGCCATCCTGGTGGCCTTCTGCTTCGGGACGCTGCTCGAAGGCACCTCCGGGTTTGGCGCGCCCGTGGCGGTCTCCGCCTTCCTTTTGCTGGGCCTCGGCTTCGCCGCGCGAGACGCTGTGACCTTATCGCTGATTGCTAACACCGCGCCGGTGGCGTTCGGCGGATTGGGCATACCCATCGTGGCCCTGGCGGCGGTGACGGGCCTCGACCAGATGAAACTCTCAGCCATGCTGGGCCGCCAGCTTCCTTTCCTGTCGCTCATCCTGCCGGGCTACCTGGTCTGGGTGTATGGGGGGCGAAAGGGCTTGCGAAAAGCCTGGCCGGCAGCCGCGGTCGCCGGCGCCAGCTATGCCCTTGCACAATTCTTGTCCTCGAACTACTGGGGGCCCTATGCGACCGGCATTGTGTCGGCCTTGTCCGCCATCGCCTGCATGGTGCTGCTGCTGCGCGTCTGGAAGCCCCGGGCAGAAGAGAGCCCTGATCCGGCGCGTGAAACGCGGGAGGGTTCGCCCGCAGCGGTGCAGGGAACCCCTGCGCTGCGTCCCGGCACTCCGCTTCCAAATCCCGAGACGGCTCCGCAAGCCTTGACTGGCTGGGCGCCCTGGTTGATTCTTGCGGGCGTGATGGTCGCGTGGTCCTACTTCAAGCTGTTCCAAGTCGCTCAACGCAACGTTCCCGTGCCATACCTCCACAATGCCGTGTTCATCGCTCTTTACCACAAGCTCTATGCGGCAGTTTACCAGTTTCAGCCTTTGGCGGCGGGCACGGCGGCCCTTACGGCCACTGTCGTAACGGCCCTGGCCTTCCGCAGCCGGCCGGGGCTTGTTCTCCGGGCTGGAATCACGAGCCTGAAGCAGCTTCGCCTGCCGGCGTTGACGGTGGGTTTGATCGTTGCTCTAGCCTACCTCTACAACTATGCCGGAATGGCCTATTCGCTGGGCGCGGCCCTGGCGGGGCTGGGCAGGGTTTTTCCGTTGGTGAGCGGCTATCTGGGGTGGGTTGCATGCTTCCTGAGCGGGAGCGACACGGCCAGCAATCTCCTTTTCGGCAATCTGCAAGTGGCGGTTGCCCGCCAGATCGGCGTTAGCCCGATACTGCTGGCAGCTACCAATTCGGCTGGAGGCGTTATCGGGAAGATGATTTCGCCTCAGAATATTGCCGTGGGAGTCACGACCGTGGGATTGATCGGGCAGGAAGGGGAAATCTTACGCCGCACGTTCTGGCACAGCCTGCTGCTGCCGCTCGGGCTCAGCGCCCTGACTTTCGCTCAGGCGTACTGGTTACAGGGGATGGTGCCCAGGTAGCGCGAACTTCCGCCTTCGGTGCCCGCGGTCCGCGCTCACATGTTGATACGCTGCACTTTCTTCCGGTTGAGGTACCAGCACGGACTGTCGCCAAAATGGGGAAACAACGAGTGAACGCACGTTTGGTTCTTCGGCCCGAGGAACATGAAATCAGTTTTGCCGCTTTTCAGCCCCACCGCATAATAGCTCTGGATTTTGACCACTCCAAATTGCGTGCGGCCCTTCGGGATCTGATAACGAAGGGAAAGATAGTCGCCGGCGTATAGAACGGCCAAGGCGAGAATACTGATGAAGAGCATGCGTTTCATCGTCGATTAAAGACGCCTGGCTTTGGCGCGCAGGCTTACGAGGGGCGACTTTTGTCTTTCCCTCAATTCCCCGTCCAGTCTATCATGGCGGTGTGGGGCGGTGAAACAGGGGTATTACACGCCAAGACGTGAACTGAGTCAAAGGCAGGGTGCTAACAATGAGTGCTAGGGAGTGGTTGCGACGGATCTTCCTGGTCGACCTGATCAAGGGCCTGAAGTTGACGTTTTCTTATCAACGTCCGGGCGCAACCTGCACTGAACAATATCCGCTGGAAAGGCCCGTGGTCGCGGAGCGCTATCGGGGCGCGCCGCGTCTGAACAACCACCCGGAAAGCGGCGAGACGCTGTGCATTGCGTGCAATCTCTGTTCGATTGCTTGCCCTGAAAACCTGATCGTCGTGGGCTGGGCACGTACCGAGGACCGCAAGAAGCGATTGACGACTTTCACCTACGACCTATCACGCTGCATGTTCTGTGGCTTATGCGAGGACGCCTGTCCCGTAGACGCGCTCGAGTTGACGCAAGATTTCGAGATCGCACAGTATTCGCGGGAAGGTTTGATTTGGGACCGGCAGGCCTTGGAAGAAGGGCCGCGCCCTATTCGATACGGTCGCTAACATCCTGTCATAGTCAGGAGTCGACCCGCTCAGGGTTTAAGGCAGGCAACCGAACATTTCCCGGCGCGCAGACCAGCCGTCCGCCTGTCACGAGCCACACGCAGGCTTCGCCCCGCTGCACGGGGGTCTCAAAAACGGCTGACACCACCACCCTGCTCGTCCCGGTGAGCCCTCACGGCGACAACTTGAAGCCCCTCGCACCCCGTTCTCTCGGCTGAGTGCAGAGTTCAGCTTGCGCGCGACCTGCGCGGGCAGCCGCGAGTCGAAATTCCGACCCGCGGCCGAACGCTACTTCTTCTTTGGAGGTACCACGGCATCCTTGAATGCTTTGGCCAAGCGGAACTTGACGACCGTCTTCGCTGGAATGTTGATGGGCTCACCGGTCTGTGGGTTGCGACCCACACGAGCTTTACGGTGCGCCTTAACGGCTTTCCCGAGTCCGGGAACCACGAATTGTCCGCCGCCCTTGACTTCTTTTGTTGCCAACGCCGCCAGGTTCTCTAGGACTGCAGCGGCAGCCTTCTTTTGAATCCCCGCCTTTTCTGCCAAGTGGGCTACCACTTGTGATTTCGTCAGGACTTTCGCCATTTGCTGCTCCTCTCCTCTAATGATTGATAAACCCCAAAATTAACGTGGCCGATGGACACTGTAAGCAATTCAGCGGCATCGTGTCAAGCCCCAATTTCATTGGCGCATCGATGTGACCCTTGAAAAATGCGCCCGCGCCACCGTTGAATTGTCGGCCAGCATCCGATATATTGCAAGGGGGGAAACACCTATGCCAATCTTCGAATACAAGTGCCAGGACTGCGGAACACGTTTCGAAAAGATAGTCAGCTCCTTCTCCGCCAGTGTCCTTTGCGGGAAGTGCCAAAGCCCGAACGTGGACAAGATGCTTTCCGTGTTCGCGGTGGCCAAGAGCTCGCGCTCCGCCGCTTCTGTTGATGACGGCCCCTGCCGGACCTGTGGAGCGCGCGAGCGGGGCATGTGCGGAGAGTAGCTTGGACTATCCTCGGATCCCTAACTTGCGCCTCGGCACGTCGAGCTGGTCCAGTCCGGATTGGGTCGGCGTCTTCTACCCCCCAGGAACCGCTCCGGGCGACTTCATTTCTGAATACGCGAAGCATTTCGACACGGTGGAAGTGGATTCGACATTCTATCGAATCCCGTCCCCCGCCATGGTCAGGAATTGGGCCGCGCGCACCCCTGCCGGTTTCCTGGTTGCGGCCAAGTTTCCTCAGGTCATCACTCATGAGAAGGTGCTGGTTGATTGCGCCTCAGAACTCACGGAGTTCTTGAAGACAATGGACCTGCTTGGCGACAAGCTTGGGCCTCTCTTGATTCAGTTCCCCTACTTCAATAAGCAAGCCTTCCCGCAGCCCCGCGATTTCCTAGTGCGGCTGTCGAACTTCCTGGAGCAACTTCCCAAAGACCGCGCCTTCGCTGTCGAATTGCGCAACAAATACTGGATTAATGACCGGCTTCTCGATCTGCTTCGAGCCAGGAATATCGCTTTGGCGTTGATCGATCATCCCTGGATGACGCCTGTCGAACAGCTCGTGGCCAAGCAGGATGTGGTGACTGCCAACTTTGCCTATCTGAGATGGCTGGGCGATCGCAAAGGGATCGAGGAGAGGACCCAGCACTGGGATAGAATCATCATTGACCGAACCCGCGAGATGGAGACTTGGATCCCCATCATTCGTGCGCTGCTCAAGCGCGGGATAAACATCCTGGGGTTCTTCAACAATCATTACGCCGGGTTTGCTCCCGGTTCGATAAAGCTGTTTCGCGAAATGTGGGAGCGGCTGAGAGACGGCGGCGGGTAGAGACTTGATCGTGCCTCACATCGAAATCAGGCGGCTGAGAAGCCTTGCCGAATACCGGGCGTGTGAACGTCTCCAGATGCAAGTGTGGGGGAACCTGGGGGTCGGCAGCGAGGTCCTGCAAGTCACGCAGAAGTACGGCGGCGTGGTGTTGGGGGCACTTGCGAAGGGGAACCTCCTTGGATTCCTTTATGCCTTCCTGGGACGCTATCACGGGCGAGTGGTTCACTGGTCCCATATGATGGCCGTTGATAAGCGCCATCAGGACCAGGGCCTGGGCTACAAAATGAAGCTCGTGCACAGGGAATTAGCCCTGCAAGATGGGATCAAGTCTATTTGCTGGACGTATGACCCTCTGCAAAGCCGCAATGCCGCTTTGAACATTGCCCGGCTGGGCGCACGAGTGGAAGAGTATCTTAAAGACTGCTACGGCCGCTTCCCCAGCGTGATCGAAAAGGGCTTGGCCAGCGACCGCTTCGTGGTGAGATGGCAAATCGGCAGTGTTCATGTGGCGCGCTGCCTTGGTGCGCCTTCATTGCGCTCGGCCGACCTCAGCCTTCCGAGAATCAACGAAACTCGACGCAATCACGAAGGATTCATGGTGAATCGCCGGCTCAACCTTTCGTTTACCACGCCCCGGATGCTGCTGGAGATTCCTGCCAATACCGATGACATGCGGATTCGCGCTCTAAAACTGGCACAGCGGTGGCGGCTGGAAACGCGGCGCATGTTCCAGCGCGCCTTTGAATCAGGCTGCCGGGTCGAGGGCTTTGTCACGACGGGGGACGAGGAGGACCGGCGAGCCTTCTATGTTCTCAGCGGTGGGCGTGGCGAGTGATGCCCATCGAACTGCTTTTCGAGGGAGCTGCAATATGCCAAAAAACGTACCACACCCCCCTGAGGGAAAAGCGCAGTCAGGGTATGAACTTTACATCATGCGGCACGGCCTGGCGGTGGCGCGTGGCAGCGTCGGATTTGCGGACGACGCGCAACGCCCCCTCCAACCTGAGGGCAAAGAAAAGATGCGCGAAATCGCAGAAGGCCTGAAGCGAGTGGGACTCGAACTGGACTGGGTCGTGAGTAGCCCGCTGGTCAGAGCGGTGGAAACCGCACGGATCATTGCCGAGTCGTTGGCTTCAAGTGCAACCGTGGACGTTTGCGACGCGATGGGGCCCGGCGGGTCGCACGAGGAGGTGATCGCGTTCCTGGCGAAACGCCCCGGCCGGACGAGAGTGCTGGTGGTAGGTCACGAGCCCGACCTCAGCGAGTTGGCCGCGCGGCTAATCGGGGCCGGGAGCCACGCCAATCTGGGGTTCAAGAAGGGCGGCTGCTGCATGATCAGCTTTGAGGAATTTCCGCCCCGGAGCCCGGGGCAACTCACGTGGTGGTTGACGCCTCGCCTGCTGCGCAAGCTCAGGTAGCTGGCTCGGCCCTTGACTTTCGACCGTCAACGGCCTTTCTCAATCCATCAGCATCCCACCGTTGACCTCGATCGTTTCACCGGTAATGTAACGGGCTGCCGGTGAAGCCAGAAACACGATCACGTCCGCAATTTCTTCTGAAGTTCCCGCCCGGCCCAAGGGAATAGACGCGATAAACCTCTGAAAAACCTCACCGGGGCTGTAACGTTCGTGATAGGGCGTGGCAATCACGCCTGGCGCGATCCCGTTCACCCGGACGCCATGTGGCGCCAACTCCTTTGCCAGGCCCTTGGTGTAGGTCAGGAGGCCTCCCTTGGCAGCGGCGTAAGCCGCCGCGCCTGGCCCACCGCCGTTGCGTCCGGCGATGGATGAAACGTTGATGATGCATCCCGTTTTGCGTTCCGCCATCTCCTGCCACACGGCGCGGACGCACAGGAAGACGCTCTTCAAATTGAGCGCCATGATCTGGTCCCAGTATTCCTCAGTCATGTCGGTGAGCGACCGGCGGGCGATAAGATCGCCGGCATTATTGACCAGGATATCGATTCGCCCCCATTCCCTCCGCACCGCATCGACCATGGCCAGCACCTCGGCGGCATGTGTAACGTCGGCGCGCACCACCAGCGCTTCCCCCCCTGCTTTGCGAATGGATTCCGCTGTCTGTTCCGACCCGGCCTGATTCTTGCAATAGTTGACCCCTACTCGCGCGCCTTCTCTTGCCATGGCTTCTGCGGTGGCGCGCCCAATGCCACTGGACGCGCCGGTAATCAATGCGACCTGACCTCTAAACAGCATACCGGCCTCCGATTTTCGGACCGTTGCACCCGGAGTGTCAGCCCACCAGCCCGATAGTGGGAATATAGCATACAACGTGACAAACCAAAGTGAGCGGGCGGGAGCCGAGATTGATCAGCGATCTGTCCCCTCCTCTTTTCGCTCAAACACTTTAACTCCGCAGGGGGGATACGATGTACCTTTCCAATTCCACAATTAAACCAATTTGACAGAGCAGTGAACACGCCCATATAATTAAAGTTTTGCGATAGCTCAAGAGAGGAAGACTTATGTACGCGATTTTGCGGACAGGTGGTAAACAGTACAAGGTTTCGCCCGGTGATGTGATTCGAATCGAGCTAGTGGACGGCGAATCGGGTTCGACGATCGAATTCAATCACGTTTTTGCGGTACGAAAAGAGGGGTTGACGGTAGGCACGCCACTGGTTGAGAACGCGAAAGTCAGGGGGACGATCCTGCGAAACGCCCGTGCGCCCAAGGTTCGAGTCTTGAAGTATAAACGGAAGAAGCAATACCGCCGCACCCTGGGGCACCGCCAAGGTTTCAGCGAAGTACTGATCAACGATATCGTAATGAACTGACGGGGCTGCACCACCCCTTTTATTCCCTCCGCGTTGAGGAGGGGGCTAAGGAGTGGTGGCCCGTGAACGGGATTTCAACATGGCACACAAGAAAGGGCAGGGAACTTCTCGCAACGGTCGAGACTCCAATGCGCAGCGGTTGGGAGTGAAGCGCTTCGACGGCCAATTTGTAACCGGCGGCTCAATAATTGTTCGCCAGCGCGGCACTCGCTTGAAGCCTGGAGATAACGTGGGCGTCGGCAAGGACGACACACTTTTTGCGAAGGTATCAGGCGTAGTCCGGTTTGAGGACAAGGGCCATTCCGGCCGATTTGTGAGTATTCTGGTTCCCTCAACGAATTAGGCGAGGTGCCGGCCCCGCAGCAACAGGGCTGGCAAGTGCCGGTTTCGCAAAACGCGGCCGGCAGTGCTTCGAACGGACTTGCGGCAACCAACAATCGTCTATTTCCCTACAAAACGGCCAGCCAGTTTTGGGATGGCGGTAGCGCGTACGGTTCATCCACTCGGCATCGGCATACCGACCCTGCGCACCTCCCCTGTGACCGCGTAGCACAGGCACTCTTGCCTGTGCTTGGCGCAAGCGGCACAGGCAAGAGTGCCCGTGCTACAGGAATGAAGGGGCGGTGGACTTAGCGTGTTCATCGACGAAGCCAGAATCCACGTTGTCGGCGGCAATGGCGGGAACGGTTGTGTAGCTTTCCGGCGTGAGAAGTTCGTTCCGCGGGGCGGACCGAGCGGGGGAGACGGCGGCAATGGTGGCGATGTCACTCTGGTAAGCTCGGAACAGATGAACACGCTGCTGAAGTTCCGGTACGACCGTCTATTTCGCGCGGGTCGAGGGAGGCACGGGGAAGGCTCGAATCGCCACGGTCAGGACGGCGAGGACCTCACCGTGGTGCTACCAGTGGGCACAGTGGTATTTGACCACGCCACCCAGGAAAAGCTGTGGGATTTCGACGAAGCCGGCCAGCGTTACCTGGTAGCCAAAGGCGGGCGGGGCGGCCGCGGAAATGCCCAGTTTGCCACTTCCACGCATCAAGCGCCGCGCCGGGCCGATCCTGGCAGGGCAGGCGAGGAACGGGAGTTAAGGCTTGAGCTCAAGCTTCTCGCCGATGTGGGGCTGGTGGGCTTTCCCAACGTGGGAAAATCCACCTTGATATCCAGACTGAGTGCCGCCCGGCCGCGGATTGCCGATTATCCTTTCACCACCTTGGAGCCGTGCCTCGGGGTGGTGCCTGTCGATGAAGAGCATTCCTTCGTCATGGCGGATATTCCCGGCTTGATTGCAGGCGCCCATTTAGGGCGAGGGTTGGGCACAAGGTTCCTCAGGCATGTGGAGCGAACCCGGTTGTTGCTTCACCTGATCGACACCGCCGAGCAGTCCGGCCGGTCCCCGGTGGACGATTACCGGGTGATCATGGAAGAGTTGGAGAGCTTCAGCCCGGTCGTGGCCAGCAAGCCCATGCTGCTGGTCGCGTCGCGAATTGATGCGGCGGGCCCAGGTGAGCGGCTGACCGAGTTGCGAGAGTTTTGCCATGCCCAAGGCAAGGTCCTGCTTGAAATCTCCAGCGTAACCGGCGCAGGATTGGAGGAATTGAAGCAGCGTACCTGGGCAACTCTGGAGCAGATACCGAGGAAATCGGGTGATCGGGAGATCGCGTGATCGGGAGAGCATAGAACGGATGGGCGGCTCGAGTTGCCTGGCATCTAACGGATGGATCGGGCGAGCGGAGGATTCGGCGAGTGACACCAGTTTGCAGACGGTCTTTGATCACCCGATCTCCCGATCACCGGATCGTCTAACGGGGTTCTAAAAGCGTGAATATTGCCTTATTCGGCGGAACCTTCGATCCTATCCATACCGGACACGTGCAGGCGGCACGAGCGGCGGCACGCATGTTCGGGTTGGACCGGGTCCTCTTTGTTCCCACGGGAAGGCCGCCCCACAAGCACGGCGACCACTTAACATCCTTCCCGCATCGCTATGGGATGACGGTGCTGGCCTGCGCCGGAGACCGGCGGTTGATCCCGTCACTGCTGGAAGCGCCGACCGCGGAAGACAAACCTTGCTACTCGATCGACACGGTTCGCAAAGTGCGCCGTTGGCTTCATAAGGACGACCGCCTTTTTTTTCTGATCGGGGTCGATGCTTTCCTGGACTTGCCCCATTGGAAAGAGTATCGCCGCCTCTTGAACTTGGTTGATTTCATCGTCGTTTCACGACCAGGCTTTGATGTTGATGAGATCCGGAAAGTGGTGCAGAAGGAGATGAGTCGACCCGCTGCCGCGCACCTTCACCCTCCAGCCCCCTCTTCAGCGAGGAAGGGATTAAGGAGCGGCGCGGGACGGCTTGATACCATTCGATTGCGCCACAGCACCCTCTACGTCCTCAGAGGCGTCCAGATGCATGTCGCTTCACACGCTATCCGACAGGCCATCGGCTCCGGCCGAACTGTCACTGGCCTTGTTCCCCGGCTTGTGGAAGAATACATTCTGAAGGAGGGCCTCTACGGTCCCCAGCGGCTGACCTCAGAAGTATGGGCGCCAGGCCATGCGCCCCTACAGAGCGGCTGTGGCGGGAAGTAGCCAGGATGATGACCCCGCAATTGCAGGCCGCGGTTCGTGCCGCTCAAGACCGCAAAGCTCTGGACCTGAGCGTCCTGGACCTGGAGCGAATCTGCTCTTTCACCAGTTATTTTCTGATTTGCTCCGGCACTTCCGTGCGGCATGCGCAGGCGATTTGCGACGCGATTGAGGAAAAGCTCGAGAAGGCGGGATTGACTCCGGCGCACATCGAAGGTTATTCACAAGCGGAGTGGATCCTGATGGATTACATGGGATTTGTCGTCCATATCTTTCTGGAGCGCGCTCGGCACTTCTACGATCTTGAACGCTTGTGGAGGAGCGCTCCGCGGCTGCCTATACCGGAGCAAGGCTAAAGTCTAAAGGGTGAAGTACATCCATCCATCTCCCATCACCTTCTAGCTTTTGTCCTTTAGCCTTTATCCTTTACCCTTTAGACTTTATTCGCATGCGAATTCGCATTCTCTGGGAAGGTAAGACGAAAGATCCACACCTGCGAGCTCTACAGTCTGACCTGGCCAGCCGGATCGAACACTTTACCGGATTGACTGTGGAAGAGATACCGCCCGTGCGCGAAGCGGGCCGGCGAAGCAAGGCCGGACTCTCCACCGGCGAACGGAACTTGCTGGAGAAAACGCGGGGGAGCACCAGAGTTTTCTTGGACGAACGAGGGCGGGAGTGGACTTCGGCGGAATTCGCGGAATGGCTTGGGCAACAAGCCTTGCGGGGAACGCGGGAACTGGTTTTTCTAGTCGGAGGGCCGGACGGATTCTCGGCGGCATTCAGGAAGGAAGCAGATGTGCTCCTGGCGCTTTCACGCATGACGCTAACGCATGATTGGGCGCGGTCGCTTTTACTCGAGCAGATCTACCGCGGATTCACGATCCTTCGTGGATACCCGTATCCGCGCTAGCCCTGGAGCCCGAAGACTTGAGGTTGGCTTGCCGGAAACACGAAAAGGACTGATCATCGTTTACACCGGGCCCGGCAAAGGGAAGACTACGGCGGCTTTGGGGACCATGCTCCGGTGCGTAGGGCAGGGGTTGAAGGTATTGATGGTACAATTCATAAAAGGCTCCTGGCACTATGGGGAGCTCGAGGCGGCCCGCATGCTGGGAGAGGACCGATTCAAGATCCTGCCCATGGGTCGCGGCTTCGTGAAGCTGGGCGCTGAAAAGCCTCACCCGGAGGACATGCGATTGGCGGAAGAGGCATGGGAATTCTCCCGCCAAAGTATCGAGGGCGGCCAATATGATTTGATTATCCTCGACGAAATCAACTATGTCATCAGCTACAAGATGCTTGATCCGGGTTTGGTGGTGGAGGCTTTGAAGAAGAAACCCGAAACGCTCCATGTTATTCTGACGGGGCGCAACGCCCACCCCTCGATCGTGGAGCTTGCGGATCTGGTCACCGAGATGCGGGAAGTGAAGCATCCGTACCAGAAAGGGATCGCGGCCCAAAAAGGAATCGAGTACTGAAATTTAGCCATTGGGCCATCGAGTGATTTGGCCATTTCCAAGTTGGTGGGGATCTTAGGGTTTTTCAATGACGCAATGACACAATGATTCAATGAATCAATAAAACCATGGTTTGGTTTCGTAAAGAAAAACAACCGATCGAACCGCCCAAAGAGAAGCGCATCCAGACGGAGGGGCTCTGGGTGAAGTGCGACGACTGCAAGCAGATCCTTTGGAAGAAAGATCTGGAGAACAGCCTCCTCTGCTGCCCCAAATGCAACCACCATTTTAAAATGGGTTCGCGCGCCCGCCTTGAGATGCTCTTCGACGATGGGCGCTACACGGAACACGATGCTGGACTGGCCAGCACGGACCCGCTGCAATTCAAGGACACCAAGAGTTATGGCGACCGGTTAAGGCAAGCGGAACGAAACACGGGACTGAAAGACGCCCTGATCACCGGCGAAGGCCAACTCGAAGGCAAGCCGGCCATCATCTGCGCGATGGAGTTCCAGTTCATCGGCGGGAGTATGGGTGCGGTGGTGGGTGAGAAGGTGACGAGGGCCATCGACCGTTGCATCGACAAGAAACTTCCCCTGGTTGTTGTCTCGTGTTCGGGGGGCGCGCGAATGATGGAAGGCGCTATCAGCTTGATGCAGATGGCGAAGATCAGCGCGGCGCTGGCCCGCTTGGATGAAGTGCGGAAGCCCTATATTTCCGTGCTGACGGATCCGACCACGGGGGGCGTGACGGCCAGCTTCGCCATGCTCGGGGACCTTAACATTGCGGAACCCGGCGCCCTTATCGGCTTCGCGGGCCCGCGGGTCATCGAACAGACGATCCGCCAGAAACTGCCGCCGGGTTTCCAGCGCGCGGAGTTCCTGCTAGCCCACGGCATGCTGGACGCTATCGTTCCGCGCAAAGAGTTAAAGAGCTTCTTGGCGCGGTCCGCGCGCCTGCTGCGGGCGTGGGACGGATAGCAGAAGTCAGGAGTCAGGAATCAGAAGAGAGGCTCCGGCTCTCAGCTTTCAGCCCTCAGCTATCAGCAGGCGACGTCCCGCCGCAAGCCCGCGGAGAGCTGATAGCTGACGGCTGACAGCTATTCTGACTTCTGACTCCTGACTCCTCGTATGTCGATGAATTACGTCGAGTGTTTGAGATACCTGGACAGCCTCGGCCAGGAGTTGCATGGCCTGCAATGGGGGCTGGAGACGACAACGAGGGTACTCACCCGCCTTGGGAATCCTCACCTGAAGTACCCCACGGTCATCGTTGCCGGAACAAATGGGAAAGGGTCCACTGCGGCCATGCTGGCCAGCATTCTGACCCAAGCCGGGTACCGCACTGGTCTTTACACCTCTCCGCACCTCGTCAGAGTGAACGAGCGGATGCGGGTCGACGGCGCTGAAATCCGCGAGGACGACTTTGCTCGCGCCTTCTCTGAAGTCCGCCAGGCTGTTGAAAGCCTGCTGGAGGAGAAGGCTCTGGGGCAAGTGCCGAGCTTCTTTGAGTTTCTGACGGCCACTGGCTTCCATTATTTCGCCCAGGCAGGAGCCGCCTTCGTGGTGCTGGAAGTGGGCATGGGAGGCCGCCTGGATGCTACCAACGTTACTCAACCTCGCGTGGCGGTGATCACCAATGTGGGGCTAGACCACATGGAATTTCTCGGGTCAACCCTCGCCGAAATTGGGCGTGAGAAGGCGGGAGTGATCAAACCCGGGGCGCCCGTAGTGAGCGGATGCGAACCGGGAGAGGCCGCTGAGGTGATCCGGCGGCACTGCGCGGAAATGGGCGCGGAGTTATTGGAGACGGACACGATCGGCGGGCTTTCGGGGCTGCAAAGCTTGCAGGGGCACTACCTTTTCAATCTCTCCCTGGGCGCGGAAAGCTTCTCCGGCCTCAGTTGTCCGCTGTTAGGAAGGTTTCAGGTGAAAAACGCCGTGGCCGCGGTGACGGCAGCTTGGCGCCTCAGCCGGGATGGTTTCCGAATCACCCCCAGCGCGATTGTCAAAGGCCTCGAAAACACGTCTTGGCCGGGGCGGCTGGAACCGGTATTGGAACATCCGCTGGTCCTGCTCGATGGGGCGCATAATCCTGCGGCCGCCCGCGTGCTGGCGGAGTTCATCCACGAAGATCTCGTGGGGCGGCGCCTGCGGCTTGTTTATGCTTCGATGCGCGACAAGGCGATCGGAGAAATCAGCGAGATTCTGTTTCCGCTTGCCGAAGAGGTCTATTTAACGCATCCCCACCTGGCGCGCGCGGCCACGCCGGAAGAGATACTCGCGACGGCACGGTCTCGCCCCAAGCGGCTGGTCATCGAAGCCGAGCCTTCCGTGGCTGTGGCGCGGGCCTGCCAGGCAAGCTCCGAAGACGATGTGGTAATCATTATCGGCTCCCTCTATCTGGTGGGGGCCGTCAAGAAGGCACTGCTGGAAGGTCAGCTTCAGCTCGCGAACCGAGCCGTCTCGCGCCCTGGCGAAGGGCTGGCGTGACACGATCATGGGAACTCCTCCAGCCGCCCCCAGCGGCACGAACCGCAAACAGCAAGGCGTCTCGTACTACCTCAGCTATCTGCGCTCTCTCCTCTTCACCAATCTGCTGATTTATTCCTACACCGCAGTTTGCGGAACGCTTTCACTATGCTCCTCTTTGTTCGACAGCCAGGGGAGATGGCAGCACGCCTTCGCGCGACTCTGGTCGTGGTTGATCTTGAGGACCAGCGGCATCCGGACTCGGGTGGAGGGGCTCGAAAACCTGGCCGGCCTCAAGACCGCCATCTATTGCGCGAATCACCAAAGCGCCATGGACATCCCCATTCTCTTCGTGAATCTCCCCGTGCAGTTCCGCTTTGTCGCCAAACGATCGCTGTTCAAGTTGCCTTTCCTGGGCTGGCACTTGACGCGGTCAGGACACATTCCCGTCGACAGAGGACGCCCCAAAGGCACGAGGATGAGTCTAGACGCGGCCGCAGAGAGGATCCGGGCGGGAAGCTCCGTCGTACTCTTTCCCGAAGGCCATCGGAGCCGCGACGGAAAGATGTTGCCGTTCAGGTCCGGCAGCTTTTACCTCGCCATTCAATCCGGTGTCCCGATTGTTCCGATTACCTTGAACGGAACGCGCGCCGTGCTGAAACCGGACACTTACCACGTAAGGCCTGGCTTGACGGAGATGATCGTTCACCCTCCCGTCGCCACGAGTGCGCTCAGGCGCGACGATGTCGACACCCTTGCGGCGAAAGTGCAGGCTCAGATCACCTCCCGCTTTGTACCGTGCGATCCATAACCGTCTGCGACGCCGGCGCGCAGTAGCAGCAGCCATGAAGATGCGCGAAGCGCCTTCGAGTGCGGCGCTTGACGCCGCCTTCGCGCCGCGTCGATCGAGACCTTTCGTGAAAGGAAATCCAGAGAGTTAACCCGTCGCGTTGTGTAACTCCGCGCAACGCGCGAATCTCAAGGCGGCGTCAAGCCGCCGTACTCCAAGGCGCCTTCGGCACATCCTATCTCGTGAGGTATGGGCGGGGGACTAATGGACTGCGTCGCAGGCTGGTGGAGAGAGGGTACGCAGATATTGTCTTCGGCTTGACTCGGTTTTCTTGCGCCGGCATTTCGGACACACAAGGATGATGTTGGCCACGCGTTGGCCGTCAACGCGCTGCACGTACCATCCTGCGCTAATGGCTTCCTCCGCGGCAGGCAGCTTGCGGTCGCAATGCCAGCACCGCCCCCTGCCTGTCGAGCAGATCGCGTGTAGAGCGCCATTAACGTCAAGGTCAGAAGTCTTACTCGCTTTGACCAGCCTCATGCTCGCCTCCTGCTGCCTTCACTTCCACAGTGTGACCCTTTTGGAGTCGGGCCGCAATAGGCAACCGCTCCGGGGCCGTTGCCCCCGACTACTCTTTCATTCCCCTTTGGGGATCCGCGGGAATCACCACCCTCAACGCTACTCGCGGACCCGTCACAGCGCCCAAGGTAATCTCGAGTCGATCGGTCTCCGCGCCGGACCGCTGCTCCGCAAGGGAAAATACAGTAGTCGGAGTGCCCCGTCATGGCCCCGCCCCGGAGGGGCATCATATAGTAGCCGGGGGCAACGCCCCCGGAGGACGTGGCCGAACAAACCTCCGACCCTGAAAGGGTCGCACCTTTCATCAAGACCAAATATAGCGCTCGTCATATTGAACGCCGTATTTGTTTAGCAACGTGACGAACTCTTCCTCGAAGCTCTGCTTCCTGTGCCTTTCCTTCTGGCCGGCGATGTACGTCTTCAATGCTTCCACCTGTGATCGGCCGATCGTGAACGCGCCATACCCGTCCTGCCGGCCGAAACTCCGCATGCTCGGCCCCTTGGTTTTAATCCATTTCGAGGAGCTCTTCTTGATCTCCTCCGTCAAGTGACTAAGAGCGATGTTCTTCGACTGCGAGATCAACAGGTGAACGTGATTGCTGGTCCCTCCCGCGGCGAGACAAGGCGAATCCAGGTTCTTTGCAGTCCCCGCCAAGTACGCGTAGAGTTCGGGCTCTACTTCCGGTGTAATCATCGGACGCCGGTCCTTTGTCGAGAAGATTACGTGGACCCTTAAGCATACCAGCGTCTGGGCCATGGCCCGTCCTTCCGCACATTGACCCCTTCAGGGTCAAAAGATCGTGGAGCCAATCGTTCCGGGGGCGCTGCCCCCGGCTACTATATAAATCCCCTTCGGGGATTCGCGACGCCTAGTGTGCGCAACCGGTGTAAAGGCTAGCTATGCGGCCCTTGCATCGATTGCCTGTTACGAGGTAGCAAAGAGTCACGATCTGGATGGCCAACGTGCCAAATAGGATGAGATTCTGTGCAATTGGAGTTCCCATCGCTGTCCCTCGAAATGGCCTCCTGACGACCTCGCAGCCTACCGCTTTCTGCCTACTTGTCCCCTACGAACACCCGCTGGTGGAACCGCAATTCAGGCACTTATAGCAGGCGCCGCTGCGGACCATGATGGCGCCGCAATCGGAGCAGGGAGGCGCGTCTTCACTATGGACGACGCCCGCCAGGCCGGCCTGGCCGGTCTGTGCAGGAAAAACGTCCGGCCCGCCCGCCGCCTGGGTGAACTGCGAGGCGAGGCCGGCGGCCTTCTCGACCTCCGAGCCGTTCAGTGAAGCAACGCTGGCGTCTTCGCTCGGCTGCGCATCCTTGGGCAGGAACTTGTAGGCCATCCAGCGGAAGATGTAATCCATGATGGACTTGGCGTAGCGGACCTCGGGGTTGTTGGTCCAGCCGCTGGGCTCGAAGCGCATATGGCTGAACTTGTCGCAGAGTACTTTGAGGGGCACGCCGTATTGCAGGGCCAGGGAAACGGCGGTAGCGAAGGAATCCATCAGGCCGGAAACGGTGGAGCCTTCTTTGGCCATGGTGATGAAGATCTCGCCCGGCGGGCCATCGTCGTAATGACCCACGGTCAGATAGCCTTCGTGCGCTCCTACGGCGAACTTGTGAGTGATGGCGCGGCGCTCGTCAGGCAACTTGCGGCGATAAGGCCGGCTAGGGGCTAGGGGCTGGGGGCTAGGGGCTAGGGACTGCATACCTCCTGACTCCTGACTTCTGACTCCTGACTCCTGCTTTCCCGACTCCTGGCCTTTCGAAGTATTCAGCGGCTGCGAGCGCTTGGAGCCGTCGCGATAGATGGCGATGGCCTTCAGCCCCAGGCGCCAGCCTTCGGCGTAAACATTCGCGATTTCATCGGGCGTCGCTTCTTCCGGCATATTAACGGTCTTAGAAATAGCGCCCGACAGGAACGGCTGCACGGCCGACATCATGCGCACGTGTCCCATGTAGTGAATGGAGCGTCTGCCGTTGGCCGGTTTCAGAGAGCAATCGAAAACCGGCAAATGCTCCGCCTTGAGGCCCGGCGCGCCCTCGATGGTGCCGTGCTGGTCGATGTAACTTACGATGTCGGAGGATTGCTGGGGAGTGTAGCCGAGTTTCAAGAGGGCCGCGGGAATCACGTTATTCACAATCTTGATAACGCCGCCCCCCACCAGTTTCTTGATCTTCACCAGCGCCAGGTCAGGCTCAACGCCCGTAGTGTCGCAATCCATCATGAAGCCGATGGTCCCGGTGGGCGCCAGCACCGTCACCTGGGCGTTGCGGAAGCCGTATTTCATTCCGTTCCCAAGGCAATCGTCCCAGGTCTTCTTGGCGCTCTCCCACAGGTTCCCGGCAACGTTGTGAGCGTTGATTTTTCCCAGCGCCTGGCGGTGCATCTCGATCACGCCCAGGAAGGGATCGCGATTGAGCGGATAGCCGGCGCAGGGTCCGAGTTCGGCGGCAATGCGCGAAGACTGGAGATATGCCTCGCCGTGCATCAGGGCCGTGATGGCGGCGGCGAAATCGCGCCCCCCGTCCGAATCATAGGGCAAGCCGTTGGCCATCAGCAGCGCGCCGAGGTTGGCGTAACCCAGACCCAAGGGGCGAAAGTCATGAGAATTGACGGCGATCTTCTCGGTGGGATAGCTGGCGTTGTCGATGATGATCTCCTGCGCGGTGATCATCACGTCGACGGCATGACGGAAGGCCTCCACGTCGAACTCGCCCTCCGGGGTGAGGAACTTCATCAGGTTCAGCGAGGAGAGGTTGCAGGCGGAGTCGTCCAGAAACATGTACTCACTGCAGGGGTTCGAGGCATTGATGGGGGCCGTGGCCTTGGAGGTGTGCCACTTGTTGATGGTGGTGTGGAACTGCATTCCCGGATCGCCGCATTGCCAGGCCGCATCCGCGATCATCTTCATCAGGGCGCGGGCGCGGTAGGTCTTCGCCGGCTTGCCGGTGGAAACCTCGCGCGTCGTCCATTCCCGATCCTCCACCACCGCTTTCATGAACTCGTCGCTTACCCGCACGCTGTTGTTGGCGTTCTGGAAGAAGATGGAGCTGTAAGCTTCGCCGTCGATGGCCTTGTCGTACCCGGCGTCCACCAGCGCCCAGGCCTTGCGCTCTTCTTTGGCCTTGCAATTAATGAAATCAATAATATCCGGATGGTCTATATTCAGAATGACCATCTTGGCCGCGCGCCGCGTCTTGCCGCCCGATTTGATCACCCCTGCAAACGCGTCATAGCCCCTCATGAACGAAAGGGGACCGGAGGCGATGCCGCCGCCCGAAAGCGGCTCGACGGAGGACCGCAGCGAGGAGAGGTTGGTACCCGTGCCCGAGCCCCACTTGAAGAGCATCCCTTCCGTCTTGGCCAGGGTCAGAATGCTATCGAGGTTATCTTGAACGGAGTTGATGAAGCAGGCAGAGCACTGAGGGTGACGATAGGCCTCCGTCTCCTTCTTGACGCCGCCCGTGGTTGACTCCCAGTACCAGCCGCTGGCCGGGGAATTCCGGTGGTACTTGTGCCAGAGGCCGCAGTTGAACCACACCGGCGAATTGAAGGAGGCCTTTTGGCGAACCAGGAGGTGGACCAGTTCGTCGTGGAAGTCGGCGGCGTCTTCCTCGGCGCGGAAGTAGCCGTCGTCGACTCCCCACTGAGCGATGGTGTCCGCCACGCGGCTGATGAGTTGCCGTACGCTGGACTCGCGCTCCGGCGTACCCAGCATTCCATGGAAGTATTTCGAAGCCACAATGTTGGTGGCGGTCTGCGACCAGTCGGCAGGCACCTCCACATTGCGCTGCTCGAAGATCACTTGCCCCTTCTCATTCTGAATGGAGGCGGTCCGCAATTCCCACTCGACCTCATCGAATGGCTGAATGCCGGGCTTGGTAAAAAGCCGCCGCATGGTGATGCCACGTTTGGTGGCATTCTCCTTGGTTGAAGATGTGGCGACGGTTGCCAAAGTAACGGCATCTCTCTCAGCCATGGTAGGCCTCCTCAGGTAGAAGTAGCAGCAAATCCCCGAACTGCGGTGAGTCGTAATCCCGATGGACATCGGGATCGCTTGGCTTCACTGGCTGCGCCCCGCTTCCGAGCGCAACCCCGCAAAAGTAGCACAGAGGGCCAGGACGTGTCAAGGAGGAAAACACAATATATAGTAGTTTTTTCATTAGGACACCAAGTTATTGTGGCACCTGGTCGTTTTTTTGACTAAATGTCGTCATGCCAGCCTCTTGGCTTCATCCGGACTCTTTGTCACCTTTGAGTTCCCGAAACCCTAAAGCGGGAAGCCGCGGATTCCACGGCGGCGGTTCTGTTTTGCAGAGGCTCACCACCCCTAACCCCTCCTCCTGCGAGGAGGGGAACCGGGTAGTTCCCTGCCGTGGATAAGGCGCGCAGAGGTGGTTGATCCTCTCGACCGGTCCTTTGTTTTCATAGACATTCTCGCTTTGTTCCGTCGAATTCAAGTCGAGAAGTCGAGAGTCGAGGGTTGAGGAGCGACAAATCGTCAACATCCGACCCGATCTCTTGAATTGGCCCCACAACTCCTCACCTCCTGGACTCCCCAACCCCTCGACTGTTTGTTTTCATAGACATTCCCGGATCGTTCGTCAAAAAATGCAATCGCTCTTGTGGCAGGGGATTGCAATCCGCAGGATCTCCGACAAAATCGGCCTGTGGGTCGGCTTGCTGCTTTTGTGGGATTGGTTGCGACCTGCGAGAGCCCGGAGCGCGGAGGGAGACACCCCCCGGCCTCGATCGCGACCGACTATGACCTTGAAACATCACGTTCCCTGCAACCCCAGTGAGGGATCTTACCATCGTAGCCTATGGTTTGTCAAGAGACAGAAAGTCAGAGTCGGCAGGAGGGCCTGAGTCTCCCTCTGCCGGCGACGTGAGCAGGGTTGGGCAATACCGATGTAGAAACTCACTGGGCGGCCACGGGGGCCGCCCCCGGGACGCGGTTGTCGCACCTTCCTAATGGCTAGGATCGGTGACGGTGACGCTGAACGAAACGGTCTTCGACGCATCGGTGTTGCTGACCGCGGTAACGTCGAACGTCGCCGGGGTGGGCACGGAAGGGGGCGCGGTATAAGTGAACGAGCTGCCGGAACCGGATACACTTCCGAAAGCTGCGGCCCCCGCACTGCCGCTCTGGATGCCATTGAGGAGCCAGGTAACCCCGGTGTTGGTCGCGTTGGTCACCGAGACGGTGATCGGCACCTCCGCGTTGGTGGCCACAGTTTGCGCGGCGGTGGGTTCAGTAAGCGAAATTGCCACGTTATCCGGGGTTGATGGTCCGAACAGGATGAAC
Source organism: Terriglobia bacterium (assembly GCA_050008495.1). Classification (GTDB taxonomy): domain Bacteria; phylum Acidobacteriota; class Terriglobia; order UBA7540; family UBA7540; genus CAVROP01. Next base: position 42,475 of record JBEKMN010000013.1, read on the forward strand.
GTCGGATAGGTGTTGCCGATGTCTGTAGCGATCAGAAAACTGGTGGAGTTGATCGCGATACCAAACGTCTCAGCGGCTGCCGTGGGAGTGCTTTGCGTCGTCATGATCCCGTAAGCGCCGAAAGACGCCAGTTGCTCGGTGAACTGATCGGCCAACTCATCGCTGGGGTTAACGTTGGCTTTGTCGCCCAAGATAAAGATATTGGGGAACGTCGTGCTGTTCTGCAAGTCGATCAGGTAGTTTTCGGCCCGGCTGTTTTGGTTCACAACCTCCGTGGTGCCGCCAAAGAATGCTCCGGCCATCGTCGTGGGGCTGAAACCGCCGGTCGGGGCATTCTGCAGGAAGGCCAGCCCGCCTTGCACGTGAGCGTCATCACTCAAGAGGACGGCTTGGGAGTTCGAGATAAGGTAGGCAAGCGGCGGGTCCGGACAGCTCCCGGCGGCGTTGATGAACATGTGGCCATTTGAAGAGACGGTGTAGGTGCAGGTGGCAGGAGTTTCTCCCGTTGACCCGGCTTCGTCCACGTAAGCCTCGATGACGATCGAGGTGCCGGTGCCATCGGCTTCGAAGTAGCCGAATTCCATCCATCCTCCCGTGCTGCCGTCCACCCCGCTCTGATACCAGGCGTAGTTGCCGGCGACGCTGCCGGTGGTAAACGACCCGGCGCCGGTCTGAAGATATGATTCGCCCGCCGTGATGATGTCGTTGGCGATATCGTAAGTCACACTCAGCAGGAGGGCCTGATTGGCGGAGACCATGTACTCCGCGTTTTCACTCGCAACTCCCGAGACGGTGGTTGATTGAGTGAAGCGTCCGTTGGCGTCCGGAGCAGTGTAGCTCCCCACGGTGCCAGAGAGGGTGACGTTGCTATATGCCCCGCCGTCGTTGCAAGTCTGGTCCAGGCCACCGACGTTGCCGGCGCCGCCGTCGGTTTCCGTCCGCGTCAATACCCCCGCACAGGCGATGCGCGTACCGTTGCTTGAATCCCAGCCTGATACCAAGTGCGCGAAATTGCCCGCCGGTCCGGCACTGAAAGCGGAAGTGGTTTGCTGCAGAATCTGGCCGGAAGCAATAAACGAGCTGGTGCCGGCGGGATCGAACTCATTGATCCGCCCCTGGGTAGCCACGCCGGAGGAGAGAGCCCCCAAAGTGAAGCGGGTGGTGAAGGTCGTCCCGGTGGCAGTGACAAACGTGGCGCAACCGCGGTTGCTCGCCCCCACCGTGTAGGAACTGCCCGCGGCAGTAATGGTGGTGTGGGTCTCGGAGGCAGCCCCGGCGGTGTTGATGTCGACTTCCCCGCCCGCGATGCCGCCGGTTCCGTTGAAGGTCAGTGAGCCGACGACGGCTTGGAAGCCGCTGCCGTTGTACCCGAGCAGATTGAAGGCGTACTGTCCTAGGAGGACCGATTCATTCCCGGCCTCGCAGACGGAAATGGTGTCGTTTCCAATCGCCATAGCGATCGAGAGGGAAGTGGCCGTCGCGGATTTTGTATCCGTCACCTGCAAGGTCACGGAGGCCGATCCCGTGCCTCCGACAGGCACACCTGAAATCACTCCCGTGCTGGTGTTCAGGCTCAGGCCGAGAGGCAGCGCGCCGGCAGAGACGCTCCACGTGTAAGGCGGAGCGCCGCCGGTCGCCTCGGCCTGCCCGGCGTAAGCTACTCCCAGAAACACGTTGGGCAAGATCGTCGTGGTCACGCTCAGGGCACCAGAGCTGACGGTGAAGTTCACCTGGTTCGAAGCGCCTCCGCCCGGCGCGGGATTCGTGACCACGACGGGGTAGCCGCCTGCCGTGGCCTGGTCACTCGCGCTGAGCATAATCGTCAACTGCGCCGAGCTTACGAAGGTCGCGGTATGAGTTACGCCGTTATACGTCACGGTCGAGGCGGTGATGAAGCCTGTACCATTGATGGTCAGGGTTTGAGCTGCCGCCCCGGCGTTGGCAGAGGAAGGCGACAAACTTGAAATCGCCGGCACAGGATTGTTCGTGCTGCTGACCGTAAAGTTAAAGGCGTTCGAACCGCCCCCACCCGGCGCCGGGTTGATCACCACCACCGGGTATGTTCCGGCCGTGCCTTGGTCGCTCGCACTCAGCATAATTGTCAATTGCGTCGAGCTTACGAACGTCGCCGCATGGGCAACTCCGTTATACGTCACGACGGAGGAAGCGATGAAGCCTGTACCATTGATGGTCAAGGTTTGAGCGGCCGCCCCCGCAATTACGGAGGAAGGCGACAAACTTGAAATCGTTGGCACAGGGTTGTTCACGCTGCTCACCGTAAAGTTTACCGAGTTTGAAGCGCCCCCGCCCGGCGCCGGGTTGGTCGCCACCACCGGGTACGTTCCCACCGTGGCTTGGTCGGCGGCACTAAGCATGATCTTCAATTGCGTCGAGCTCACAAAGGTCGCCGTGTGCGCCACCCCGTTGTAAGTCACCATCGAGGTTGAAACGAAGTTCGTCCCATTGATGGTCAGGGCTTCAGCGGCTGTACCCGCCGCGGCGGAACTCGGGGAGAGGCTTGAGATCGTAGGTGTGGGATTGTTCACCGTGAAGGTCTGTGTGTTGGAAGTTCCGCCGCCGGGAGATGGGTTGGTCACCACCACCGCGAAGGTTCCCGCCGTGGCTTGGTCCGCAGCGCTCAGTTGAATCGTCAAATGGGATGAGCTCACCAACGTCGCGGTCTGCGCCACGCCGTTGTAAGTCACCGTGGAGTTGGAAACAAAGTTCGTCCCATTGATCGTTAAGGTTTGCGCCGCCGCTCCGGCCTCCGCGGAGGAAGGAGACAGCGCCGTAATGGTGGGCGTGGGGTTGTTCACGGTGAAGTTCACGGAATTCGAAGCTCCCCCGCCGGGAGAGGGATTGGCCACCACGACGGCGTAAGTTCCGGCGGTGGCTTGGTCCGAGGCACCCAGTTGAATCGTCAACTGGGATGAGCTCACAAACGTCGCGGTGTGCGCCACGCCGTTGTAAGTCACCGTCGAACTGGAAAGGAAATTCGACCCGTTGATGGTGAGAGTCTGCGCCGCTGCCCCCGCCGTGGTGGAAGAGGGAGACAGGGTTGTGATGGCCGGGACGAGGTTGTTCATGATCGTCGAAGCTCCGCCGCAACCTGTCACGAGGATGAGCAAGCCGCAAATAATCCAGAGAACGTATCCTTCCTGAAGAAGCCGTCGCTTCATAGATACACCCTCCACGGAAATATCGGATTGGGTTGAGAAGAACCGGCCGGAGTGGCGACCTTACCTGCCGAGACGATCAACGCCCAGCAACAGGAGGTAGCGTGCGTGCAGCCACAGGAAGAAGGCTCGAACTCCATATCATGCCCGGGGCAAGGTGATGTTAGGTTGCCCTCTGCGACGTGTCAAGCCGAAAAGTGAGCCGCGCTAAAAACAAGGTCGCCCCGTCACGGCTTCACCCTTGTCCATCCCTAACTACCGGCCTGCTCGAGGATGGCGAAGTCGCCCGGGTTCCACGCCTGCGCAAGGATGTAGAATCTGCCGTTGATGCTCCGCAGAGCCGCGTTGTGGATGTGAACGAAGTTCTCGAGTCCCAGGTCTTCTTTGGGCATGATGGTCGAAATCAATCTCTCGTCCTTGAGAATATAGATTGGGGCGCCTTTCTTCTTGTCGGGGCCGTCCAGGGCGGGAACCACGCTGTAGTGTTGGTCGAGGTAGTTAATGTCGCAAGGCAGTGAGCCGGAAGGCATCTTCAGGCTGGAGAGGTAATGGCCGTAGCGGGTAAAACGGTCCAGGCGGGAATGGGGCCGGTCGGCGATGTCGAGCCGCGTCTTGCCGGGCGGCACGGTGATGCCGTGGGCGGTTCCGAACTGGCCCACGCCCTCGCCTTTTCCGCCGAAGGCCAAATCGTTCCACGCGGCTTCGAAGCGGTTTTCGCGATTGATGCGCGCCGTCAGGACATAATCGAGATTGCAATACCCGGTGGTGACGTAATACAAGCCGTTCAAGAATTCAACCGCGGTAGGAGCGAAATTCCCTCCGCCCAGAAAATAGTCGCGAATCTCCGGATGCTCGAATTCGACAGCAGCGGTGGGAGCATCGAGAGCATTTACGAGTTTTCCATCCAGGGTAGTTGTAAAAACCTTGCCGGCATCATTCGCGGGGAAGGTCAAATAGGGGGATCCGTCCGCGTCGTACCAAATGGTCGTGTCGTGGAGGTTAAGGTTCCGCATTTCATCCGGAGTGTCGACCAGACTGATCGTCTTCAAGTCGGAACTGACCTGGAGAATCCCGGCTCCGGGAAGGGCGAAGTAAGTCTGCTCTTTGCCTGCGCGGCGGTCGACGGCGAAACCTCCGTGAGCGTTCACCAATACCTTGCGGGCCTCCGGCGGCAGTCGTTCGGAAGTGTAGAGGACGCGGAACTTCATCTCCCCCTGGCCGCTGATGCCCGGCGCTCGATCCGCATTTGCCCCGGGCGGAGTAGCCGATGATGACGGCGACCCTCCTCCCGGACGCGGAACATGAGGGTGCGCATGGAGAGAATTCAGACTCCGCGCAATACCGGCTGAAGCGAGTAAACCGTAGAGCATGTTTCTTCTCAAGATTCGCATTGGGCTCCTGTCAGGTGGTGTTCTCGTTCTTCAGCCCCGAACGGGCGAGCTACCAAAGCCCAGGCCACCGGCCTGGGTCAAGGAGTTTAGCCACACTCCGGCAAGCCCTGAAAGGGCGTGATATGCCCACGCCTTAGGCCTGGGACAGTGTCGAGCGTTATCGCGGCCCGTATTTCGCCCCTTCAGGGCTGGCCACAAGAATCTGCGTGCCCTTGGACCCAGGCCTGTTGGCCTGGGCTGTGCTAGACCGCCCCTTTGGGGCTCAATACGCCGTTCCAAAACTCAATGCCGCGATGCAACGCTCGTCCCTTCTGCTTTGCCTTCCACGCGAAGCATGATCGGCGGGGAGGGGTGCTGCGTGGTAGCGTTGGACTCAACATTGGCCAGCACGTAAATCGGCTGAACGATCGGCTTGGCCCAATCCGCGGCGCGCAGCTTGAAAGTTGCGTCACTCTGATTCTCCGGCACCAGAATCCCGTTCAGGCCCAGGTTTACAACCCGGACGCCGGGAGGCAGGTTCACCACGTCGCACGGTACTCGCCCCTTGAATCCGTTTCTTCGCTCCACGTGCAGAGACACACTCACCTCTTTATCCGGGGCAATAGCCACCTGTTCGGGTTCGGTCCGCACCGCCACGTCCGGAGGAGGGATTATCGACGCCACCTGCAGAACCTTGTCAGCGCTCGTCCGGCGCGTAATGGCGCAGCCGTTCACGACAGCGTGCCCCTCAATTTCGAAGTGCGCCGGCGGGGAGTCCGGATTCGAGCCCTGCGCGGCGCTCAAGACGACCACGGTTGAATCCTCTCCCGCAGCGATCTCCGCCTTGCTCGCCGTGAGGCCTTGGGGCAGACCTTTGACTTCGATTTCGATCGGGCCTTCGTAACCCTGTAACCGGTTGACGGAGACGGTCATCGGCGTCGATCCTCCCAGGGGGATGTTGGGGTTATCAGGATTGGCCACCAGAGTGAAGTCGGGCGCAGCTTCGCGAATCGTCAACCGATACGCAAAGCCGGGGCCGCCCAGGTTGCGGACGTCCTTGAGGTGAACAAGATAGTCCCCATCGGCGGGCGCATCGAAATCCAACCGCGAATCGGCGCCGTAACCGGGCCCGCCGTCGTCGTTCCGCTCGGTGAGATGGAACACAGGGAGACCGTTCGCCGGAAGCTCAGCGTCCGGGGGGAGGATTTGCGCCTTGTAGACCGTTGTATTCAACGGGCGGAGACTTGGAGAAGTACCCAGCCACGTGAACCGCTGTCCTTCAAACCCTTTCAGAATAACGTCGGCGTCGGGTTGGTCGGGGATATACGCAATCTGGTCTAACTCATCGCCGACCATCAGGTAATCGTTCTCGTGGAGCCCGGTGGTAGAAACCAACCTTATTCCTTCGCTTCGCGAATCCCGGTCCGCCAGTGTGGTTTGGGTCTGGTAAAGGCAACGAACCGTGGCGCGCGGCACGTCGTTGCCCCGCGAGTCGAGCACTTCGACAACGGAATCGAGAGGCGAACCAAGCCGGGCGGCCGCCACCTCGATCACAAGGCGCTGGCCCTTACCGGCGTGGATGCGAAAGAAATCGTCGTCGTCGTGCTTCGCGGCGCTCGGGTTATCAATGTGACCATTGATGGTGACGGGGATGGGAACTGCCTCGGCTTGCGACGGCGTATCGTTGGGCTCTTTCTCGAAAACCTCGGGCAGGTCACCCACGCCAACGCGGGGCTTATTCAGGAGCGGACCGGAGGGCGTCGCTACCACCAGCGGAAGAGTCGTCCAACCATCGACACGCGCAGGTGGCCGGACTTCGACTTGCTTCACGCCGCCAAGGTTGACCCCCTCAATGGACACCGCCGCCGGCTTGCCCGCGGGGACGCCAAGGGGGAACCAACCGGTGACGTACGGGAGAGGACCCGCATTGAGCCTATAGAAATAATTCCAGCCGCCTTTTTCCTCGCGATCAGAAATCGAGATCGTGTATTTGCCTTCCATCGGCAGCTTGGCCACCAAGATCGCATCGGGCTCGCGCAGGTATTCTCCGGCACGCGCAATCTCCCCGCCGGAAGAGTCGCGCAGGACGAGCAGCGATTCGAGTTGCGAGTCCAACCTTGATGCCACAACTTGAAACACCATCTCCTGGCCGGCCTTACCCTCAAAGCTGTAGCCATTCACTTCGCCCACCGTGGAAACTGCGCCAACGATAGTGGCCGGCAGTTCGACTTGCTGCGGATCAGAAGAATTGCGTTGCTGCTGGACCTCCTTCAGCGATCCGACGTCCAGCGGCAGCATGTTCGATGTACCGTTGGGCGTTTGAATGCGGAACCAATGGAACCCCGGCTCCACGTCTTTGGAAACGGTGAGTTCCACTCGGGCTTCGGACTTTACCCCCAGCGGCACCGCAGCCTCCAGGTCCACGCCAGCTCGCGCCGCCTTGATCTCTTCATGAATCGCTGCAACGTTTAGTATCTTCGCCGTGAAACCGGGAGCATCAAAGAGCACGGCGCGCGCCGCCATGAGCCCTCGACCTTCGAGTTTGAAATTGGCGGTTGTGCCGCGCTCCATTCCCGCCGGCGAGATGCGCGCGAGAGCGGGCGGGATGACGGGTTCGTCGGCAAAAACCAGCAGCGCTGGCGCCAGAAGTGCCGCCGCTATGAAAACAACCTTCACACCGCTTGTTTGCATGAGTGAACTCCGAAGCGCCTTGCAACTTATATCTGAGATTGGAAATTTCAGATTTCAGACCCGGCGCCAACCGCCTGCTTTGCCAAATCTGAGATTGGAAATTTCAGGTTTCAGATCCGGCACCAGCCGCCTGCTTTGCCAAATCTGAAATTAGAAATTCCAGACTGCAGATCCCCTGCCGACTGCCCACTGCCTACCTGCCCACTGCCGATTGCCGACCGCCTACTGCCGACTGCCTACTGCCTACTGCCTTCGGCCATCAGCGGGCCGAGCCTGGGCTTGTACGATCTCGCGTCGTAGAGGCTCCATGTTCCGTCGTATCGTCCTGCGGCCAGCCACTTGCCATCCGGACTGATGGCCAACGCATCCACCCAATCAGGTTGGCCAGGGAGTACTCCGACCGGGTCGAGGGTTGCCGCGTCGCGGAAACGGATGGAGCCGTCCGAGGAACTCGTGATAAGGGTTTTCCCGTCAGGCGACCAGACGATCTGAAGGATGCTGTCTTCGTCGGCGATGAGCGATTGCACCAGGCTACCTTCCTTGTCGCTGATCTTCCACACATGAATGGAGTTGTCGTAGCCGGCGCCTGCCAGATACTCCCCGGATGGCGAAAACGCAATGCCGGTAATTCCATCCAGCGCATCGTTCAACGTATACAGGCGTTCACCGGACGCCACATTCCAGATCTTGACGGTCCGATCCTGCGAGCCCGATGCCAGAAGTTTTCCATCCGGACTGAATGCCACGGCGAACACGGCATCAATGTGGTCGAGCAAGGTCTTCAGGTCCTTTCCGGTTTGGGCGTCCCAAATCTGGATGGATTTGTCGTAGCTGCCCGAAGCGACCAGCTTTCCATCGGGGCTGACCGCAAGGGAGTAGATGCAGTCCGCGTGGCCGCGCATCGTGCGCACGAGCGCGCCGGTAGCGACATCCCACACTTTGATTTCACCCCATTGCTGTGGCGGACCCCCGCCGGCCAGCAGTTGCTTGCCGTCGGGACTGAAGACAATCGACCTCACGTAGTCGGCGTGACCCTCCAGCGTGCGGATCACCTTGCCGTTGGAGGGATCGATCATCCGAACTTCCCTGTAGCCGCCAACAGCAAGAATGCGTCCGTCGGGCGAGAACTTCAGGGACACGACGGGAGAAATCGCCGGCGCCTTCGGCTTGATATCGGGAATGGCCAGGGGCGCGAGCGTCTGGGCAGCTTCGCCCGCGGCGGGACCCTTGGCCCCAGCTTCAATCCAAGCCTCTAGAGCGGCAATGTCCGCCGCTGGAAGCGGGTCGGTCCCAAACGGCATGCGAGGTTGAACTTTCCCCTCGAGCATCTGAACGAGCCTGCTCTGCTCGCTCTTGCCCGGAACAATCGCAGGCCCGTCTTTGCCGCCCTTCATCAGCAGGTCGTAGCTCTCCATAACAAATCCGCCCATCTTGGCGGCGCTGGAGTGGCAGGCCAGGCAGTTTTTCTGAAGAATCGGCGCGATGTCGCTGCTGAAGGTCGGCGTTGAGGCAGCGCGGGCCGGCTGAATTCTGATCAAAGGCGAGAGTGCCAGCCACACGGAGACGAAGGCGAGACAAAGACACGGGAGAGATGCATGCCTTTCGCATCTGACAACCGCAGCCCTCTCCCGCATGACGATGGCAGCCCTCTCCCCTGGGGAGAGGGTGGACCGCGACGGCGCCTTCTTCAGCCGGCGCGGGCCGGGTGAGGGGTTACTTCCGCTCGCACGCCACGTTATCCCGCTAGGAATTCGCATCCGTTCGCATCTCGGCCGAAAGTCGCCGCCGCAGCGGCGCCGAACCCGCCAACTGACCCCTCACCCGTCAGGCTCCGGCTGATGGAGGCGCCGGAATCTGACTCTCCCCAAGGGAGAGGGCGGTCCATGCAGGGGAGGGTCGGATTCGGGTGTTAACTCAGTGGTTAAAAACAAACTCCTCGCTCGTCAGCAGTGCCCAGGACATGTCGGCCAGTGCCGCGCGCCGCGGGTTGGAGATTCCTTGCCCTTTCTCGCTCTCAGCTTCACGAAGCGCCTTCAATAGCGCAGCGCGCTCCGTCTCGGCCGGGTAGCGGCTGAGCGATGCCAGGTAAAGGTAATTCACGATCGCATCATCAGAAAAACCCAGTTTCATGAGCATATCGATCGAATTCCCGGCGTCGCGCAGCTTGTAGTTCAAAGTATCGCCGTTGATGATGTGCAGGGCCTGGGTGACGGTCGGAACCGAAGTGCGTTCGCTCTCGCGGGTCTGCTGGCGCGCCGGGCGGCCGAAGGCGGTGAGGAAGTAGGATCGCACCGCCGCGTCCGGCAACTGCAAGGCCCGAGTCCCGGGCGGATAGCCTTCAAACTTTTCGGGTTCCTGGGTCACCTGCGAGTAGGCATCCAGCAGGACTTCCGCGGGAAGCCTGCGAATCAAATAGTGCGAGTAATACTGCTGGTCCTGCGCGTTCTGATCGTTCGGGCGTGAGGAGGCCTGATAGGTTGCGGACTCCAGGATGGTCTCCACAAGATAGTCAATATCATAATTGTGTTTAATGAAGTCCTTAACCAATGCATCGAGCAGCTCGGCGTTGGTGGCTGGATTCGTGTCCCGCATATCGTCCGCCGGTTCCACCAGGCCGCGGCCCATCAGGCTTCGCCACACGCGGTTCACAATCGCCCGTGCAAAGAAAGGATTCTCAGGTGAGGTCAGCCAATTGGCAAAATAGAGGCGTGGGTCCTGGGGCAAATCCACAGGCAAAGCCGCGGCGGCCAGCGGCTTGGGCGGCAGCGGCTTCGTGTACCGGTCGTCGGTAAACTGTCCCCAGGGATTCGAGTAGACCGTCACGTCCTCGAAGACGGGGCCAACGCCGACGCGCGAGATGGTGCGGCCGGAAGTCTTCAGCCGCACTCGCGCGAAGAGGTTGGCCATGCCGTAGTAGTCCTTCTGGGTCCACTTCGCAAGCGGGTGATTGTGGCAATGGGCGCAGGTAATCGTGATGCCGAGGAACGCTTGGGCCATATTCTCCGAGATATCAAGCGGGTCGCGGTGGATGGCCCAGTAGTTCGCCGCGCCGTTCTCACGCGCATTGCCCGTCGCCGTGACGATTTCGTTGACGAACTGATTCCAGGGCTTGTCGGCAGCCACGCTTTCGCGAATCCAGTTGTAGTAGCTCCACATCCCCTCGTCCGAGAGATGATTGCTCGAGACCAGCAGCAGGTCAGACCACTTGTAAGCCCAGTAGTCGACGAACTCCGGCCGGCGCATTAACTGTTCGATCAGCAGTTTGCGCTTCTCTGGCGCAGCGTCGTTCAGGAATCGCTCGACCTCGGCGGGGGCAGGAAGAATTCCGGCCGCATCCAGGTACACCCGGCGGATGAACTCGGCATCGCCGGCCGGGGGAGAAGGGGGAATGTGGAGCACCTGGAGGTGCTTCAAAATGTCGTCGTCGATGTAATTGTGCCGCGGCGCATTCTTGTACACGTCGGCGCTGATGTTGTAGGCATAGGGAATACGCAGGCGGGCGAAGGTGACGCGACTCTGGTACCAGACAGTGACCGGGGCCTCGCCGTAGCCGTGCATCTTTACGTGCCCATCCTGATCCACCGCCGCCACACCTTCGTCCCCGCTGTCATATTTCGCCCAGCGCGTGACGTCCTCTCGGTGGCCATCGGTGAAGACGGCGGTGACAACGAGTTGCTGCTCCGCCTCAGGTCGAAGCGAAGCCTCGTTGGGCAACACTTCGATGCTCGCCACACCCGGGTCGGACTCCCGCGGTTTGGGCATGCCGTCCGCGATCCAGCCGGAAATGACCTGATACTCCGTCGAGCCCACCGCGAAACGCTTGCCGCCGCCGTGCGGAATGGTCAGCGTGGGCTTGAGAAGAATCAGGCTCCTGGCGGGTTCGATCCGCTCAGTGCGGCGCGCCAGCGCCTGGTGGGTAAGCGTGTAATAATCCGTTTCCGGGTCGTATCCACGGAGAGTGAGCTTGAACCCGTTCTTCCCTGCCGCGGCCCCGTGGCATGCGCCTTGGTTGCATCCCACTTTGGTCATGACCGGGATAACATCATTGCGGAAGCTCCACTCGAACGGCGCGGAGAACTTTGAAACCTCAACGCTCGCGGCGCCGCGCTGTCCGCGGAAGGCGGCCGTAAGGGTGGTGCGCCCGTCGGACTGCGGCCAAACCAGTCCTTCCTGATCCACGCGAGCGATCCCGGAATCAGCGGAAGTAATCTGAGCCTCAGCCGTCACGTCTTCCTGGCGGCCATCCACGAAAGTCGCCTCGACGACCACGCGCTGTGTATAGCGAGGGCCACTGATGGAGATCGAGGATGGCAGGACTTCCAGTTTGCTGACGCCGACGCCCTTGAACGTTGTGTGCGCAACGACCGGGCGCACGGCAGTTGTGGGCTGCTTTGAGGGGCCGCTCATGTCCGTTTGGTGGTAAGGCTGGTCGGCTGGTTGATGTGTTTGGGCCCAAAATATAGCACCGCTCGCAGCAACCAGGAAGGCCAAAAGAACGGAAGAAATGACGCAAAGCTTACGCATACTGTTTTTCTTCTCCGTGCCCTTTGTGACCCGGAAAAAGCACAACACAGAGGACACTGAGATTCTCCGTGTTCTCTGTGTTAAGTCTTTGAGTCGCAGAGGACACGGAGACATCCGTCGACTTCACTCGTAGGGGCAACCTTTGTGGTTGCCCTGGGCGGCCAGCAAGCTGACGCAAGACGGTAGGGGCGGTTCGCGAACCGCCACTACGTCAGCAATTCGGTGATCGGATCGAACCCGTGATCGACAACCCGGACCTCTCGCCCCTGGGGTGTTTTCATGATGAAGTCGAGGGGTATGCCCAGGGCCGTGTAAACCGTAGCCGCGACGTGGGAGGGCATGACGGCGCGGTCCTTGGGCGCGCCTCCGATCATGTCCGAGGAGCCCACAATCTGGCCGCCCTTGATGCCTCCGCCTGCAAGCACAACGGTCCAGCATTGCGGCCAATGGTCCCGCCCGCCCGCCGGATTGATGCGCGGCGTGCGGCCGAATTCCCCGGTGGACAGGACCAGCGTGGCGTCCAGCAGCCCGCGGTCGCTCAAATCCTCGAGCAAAGAGCTGTAGGCATTGTCAAACATCGGGCCTATTTGATCGCGGTAGCAACTGATCGGGCTGAAAGGCGCCGAACCGTGAATGTCCCAGGTGATTTCATTGAAGACGGTTTCGAACATGTTCACGGTCACGAAGCGGACGCCGCGCTCCACTAGCCGGCGCGCCAGCAGGCAGCCCTGGCCGAAGCGGTTCATGCCGTAACGCTTGCGAACTTCCTCGGGCTCCTGGGCCAGGTCGAAGGCTTCCCTCGCCGTGGCCGAGGTCATGAGGGTGTACGCTTGATGGAAAGTCGAGTCCATCAGCTTTGCATCCTGATCGGTTTTCTCAAAGTAGCTCACCGACTGGTCGATCACCTGGCGCCAATCGCGGCGGCGATCGACACGCACGGCGGAGATGTAATCCGGCGGAAGCATGTCCGGCACTTTGAAGTTCGGGTCGGAAGGATCGGCGTTGAGAACAAACGGATCGAAGGCCTTGCCGAGGAAACCGGCTGTGTCGCCGTGCGGCAGATTGCCGCCCAACGCGCCGATGGTGAATGGAATCAACACATTGGGCGGCATGTCGCCCTTGGGCCCCTTCTCCAGCCGCAACACGCAACCATAATTCGGGGATTCCAGGCCACCTTGGAACAGCCGCCCCGTCTGCATCATCTGGCAGCCGGTGTCGTGCACAGCCGCGGCGGTGTGATAAACGGACCGCAGCAGGGCGAATTTGTCCGCATGCTTGGCCATGCGCGGGAAAATCTCGGAGATCTCAATGCCCGACACGTTGGTCTTGATCGGCTTGTAGGGGCCGCGGATTTCGGCGGGGGCTTCGGGCTTCATATCCCAGGTGTCAATCTGGCTGGGCCCGCCCACCAGCATAAGCTGGATGCAGTTGATGTCCTTGTTGGATTTCACGGCGCCGCGAGCCTTCAGGCTGAAGAACTCGGGCATGGTTAATCCCAGGAAGGCTATCGTGCCGGCATGAAGGAAGTCACGGCGCGTAACGCCGTCGCAGAAGTGAACTTTCTTGTCAGCATCGAGCCTGAACATGGACACGGCTCCCGGAAGCTGTCGATATGAAAGGCGCAGCCCTGCACCTATGCATATCCTAGTTTAACGCTGTCCTGAGTGTCAATCGAAACGATGCTTAGGATTCATCTTCCAGCCAATGATCTTGCGCGGTCAGCGGCTCTGCCGCACGTGCCAATCAAACGAGATGTCGGAACTCCAGAGGCGCGGGCGGTATCCCTCCACGACAGCGGCCGGGACGCCCGCGCTACCTCTCGGCCTCTTGGCCTGAATTGACACCCCCTTGTCTTTGCAGCTATCCTGAGCCATGGCTCGCTCGCGCGCATCTAATCCAACAGCCGCCTGCTGCGCATTGAGAGCGTTTCTCCGAGGATTGAGCCGGCCTCCACACTAATTGTCCTAAATGGTGGAACATGCGGGGGGGCGAGGAGCCAAAAGGTCTATGAGATTACGTTCGACGAACGCGAGGAATTGGTTGCGCAACCTGCCCCGCCTGATTGCGTTGCCGATTCTCCAGGCGCCGGAAGAGGCGTTGATGGGGGGCCAGGCAGTCATTGAGGGTGTCATGATGCGCTCCCCGCACAGCTATGCAGTAGCGGTGCGTCAGCCCGGCGGCACGATCGCAGTGTCCAAGGACTACCTGGAAAAGCCGTCTGAAAAGCATCCTTGGCTGAAATACCCGCTCCTGCGGGGGCTGGGGGTCCTGGGGCAGGCGATGGTGCTCGGCATCCGGGCGCTGCGTTACTCCGCTGAACAAGCGATGGATGAACCGGGGAAACCCGCCCAAGCCGACAAGAAGGTCGAGCTGAGCAACTGGCTTCTGGCCGCGAACCTGGTGCTGTCGTTGGGGTTCTTTGTTTTTTTCTATAAGTATGTGCCGCTTTCGCTGGCCACGCTGATCAGCCGGCGTTACCCCGCGGCGGGCAACCTGCTGATATTCAACTTCCTGGACGGAATAATTCGCATCGTGTTGTTCCTGGGCTTCCTCTTTTTCATTTCGCAATGGAAGGAAATCCGGCGGATCTTTGAATACCACGGGGCCGAGCACAAGGTGGTGTGGGCGTTCGAAAAGCGGGGCGCAATTGACGTCGAGACGGCGCGCGGCTGCACGCGCTTCCACCCCCGCTGCGGAACCAGCTTTCTGCTGGTGGTGATGGCCATCGCCATGGTGTTTTATATGTTCCTGCCCTTCCGCTCCTTTGGTATGCGGTTCGTGGGGCGCCTGGCGCTGCTGCCGGTGATTGCGGGCGTCTCCTACGAATTCATCCGCTATGCGGCAAAATCACAAGGGAAGTTGTGGCGTTGGGCGGCGCAGCCGGGACTCTGGCTGCAACGCGTGACCACACGCGAGCCGGACGATAGCCAACTCGAGACTGCGATTAAGGCCATCGACACCGCCATGGAGCTCGAGAAAGCGCGCGGCGGGGAGCTGGTGGTGGCGTAGGCAGTGGGCAGGCAGATGGACAAGTGGGCACTGCCGATCCGCCCAGGCGGCTACCTGCCCACCTGCCCACCTGCCGATTTGCCTACTGCCTCATCATTTGGTGGAAAATGCACTTCTTAGATAAACTCGCAGAAATCGAAAGAAAGTACGAAGAGCTGACGGCGCAACTCGGAGACCCGGACGTGCTGGCGGACCAGTCCCTTTACCAGAAGAGCGCCAAAGCGCACTCGGAGCTCAGGGAAGTTGTCGAGAAGTACCGCGAGTGGAAGGGCATCCGCAAAGGGCTGGAAGAAACCAAAGCGCTGCTCGAGGAAGCCTCCACCGACCTCGAGATGAAAGCGCTGGCGCACGAAGAACTCAGCGACCTGGAGAAGCGGCGGGCGGACGTGGAAGAGGAACTCAGAATCCTACTGCTTCCCAAAGATCCGAACGACGAGAAAAACGTGGTCCTCGAGATCCGCGCCGGCACCGGCGGGGACGAGGCCTCTCTGTTTGCGCAGGAAATCTTCCGCATGTACAACCGCTATGCCGAATCGCAAGGCTGGCGGGTGGAAGTGCTCTCCACCAGCCTCTCGGGCATCGGCGGCGTCAAAGAGGTCATCGCCCTGATCGAAGGCCAGAAGGTTTACAGCAAGCTCAAGTATGAGAGCGGCGTGCACCGCGTGCAGCGCGTGCCAGCCACCGAGCAGCAGGGCCGTATCCACACCTCGGCCATAACCGTAGCCGTGCTTCCGGAAGCCGATGAAGTCGAAATTGAAATTGACCCCAAAGATCTCCGCATCGATACCTTCTGCTCCTCCGGGCCGGGCGGCCAATCGGTGAACACCACTTATTCGGCGGTGCGCATCACTCACCTGCCCACCGGAATGGTGGTCTCCTGCCAGGACGAGAAATCGCAGATCAAGAATCGCGCCAAGGGACTTCGCGTGCTGCGCTCGCGTCTTTATGAGATGAAACTCCAGGAGCAGCAGAAACAGATCACGGAAGAGCGCCGCTCCATGGTCGGCACGGGAGACCGAAGCGAGAAGATCCGGACCTACAACTTTCCCCAGAATCGCCTGACGGATCACCGTATCGGGCTCACCATTCATCAGCTCGACCGAGTGATGGATGGAAAGATCGAAGACATCATCGAGGCGCTGATCGCATACTTTCAGGCGGAGAAGATGAAACAGGCGACGGTGGCAGCGTGAAGAAAAGTTGTCAGTCGTCAGTTGTCAGTTCAGATTGACTGAAAACTGATGACTGAAAACTGAGAACTGCCCTTCCGCTATGCAGCTGCGAACTGCACTAAAGACCGGCCTCGAGTCCCTCCTTCAAAACCAGGTTCCTTCCGCCCAACTCGCCGCCGAACTGCTGTTGATGCACGTTCTCGATTGCGACCGCGCTTTTCTCCACTCGAACGCCGGGCTAGAACTGCCCGTGGAGAAAGCCCAGTGCTACTTCGAGCTGATTGACGAGCGATGTACCGGCAAGCCGACGCAATACATCATCGGCCATCAGGAATTCTGGGGGCTCGATTTCGAGGTCAATCCCGACGTCCTGATTCCGCGGCCTGAAACCGAACACGCGGTAGAGCAAGTGCTGGAACTGGCGCGCCGCAGCGGATGGCCAAAAGACGCCCGGCTGCGCATCGTAGACGTAGGGACCGGCTCCGGGTGCATCGCCCTGGCGCTGGCTTCCGAGTTGCCTCGCGCCATCCTTTTCGGCGCCGACATCTCCAGGCTGGCGCTAGTGGTGGCCTCGCGAAACGCGGTCCGTCTGCACATGCCGGAGCGCGTCAAATTCCTCGAGAGTGATCTCCTGGGTCGCCTTCTTGATAAGGATTTCGTTGGCACCTTTGATATTGTGGTTGCAAATCCGCCTTACGTCGGGGAGGGCGATCTCGATAGGGTACAGCGGGAGGTGCGCGAATTCGAACCCCGCATCGCTTGGGGAAACCTCGAGCGCGGCGACGAAATCTATGCCCGGCTCTTCCCGCAGGCTTTGGAGGTGCTTAAGCCCGGCGGCTTCGTAGTGGTCGAGATTGGCTACAATATGCGCGACCAGGTGCTCCCCCTCCTCGGCCCAGGTTGGACGGAAATCGAAGTCACGCCGGATTTGGCCGGCATTCCGCGCGTAGTAAGCGCACGAAAGAAACAGTCGGATGCCCCGTGAACGGTGCTACACATGGGGCCACTGGTTAGGACGATTGTCGAACTTTTCACCGCTGAGGCGCTGAGACGCAGAGAAAAGACCTTGAGTGGCACTCCTCCACGCCCCCGCGCGTCTGCGGTGTGATTGTGCTATGCTCACGCAGATTCTGCACGTCGACATGGACGCTTTCTTCGTTTCGGTGGAGGAGCTTGAGGATCCGTCGCTGAAGGGGAAGGCCGTAATTGTGGGCGCGGATCCCGACGGGCGTGGCGTGGTGGCCGCGGCCAGCTATGAGGCGCGCAAGTTCGGCGTTCACTCCGCCATGCCGATCCGACAGGCCAAGCAGCTCTGCCCGCAGGCCATTTTTCTACGGGGCCATCATGAAAAGTACGGCGACTATTCACACAGACTCTACAAAATCTTCGGCGAATTCACTCCGGTCGTCGAGATGATGTCCATTGACGAAGCCTACCTTGACCTCACAGGCTGCGAGCGCCTGCACGGCTCGGCATTTCGAGCGGCGGACAAGCTGATTCGCACCGTTAAGGAGCGCACCAGCCTTAACTGCTCGATTGGCCTCTCCACCTCTCACCTGGTTTCCAAGATCGCCTCTGACCAGGCCAAACCGCACGGACTGCTTTACGTCCTGCCGGGCTGCGAGGCGGCATTTCTGGCTCCGCTCCCCATTCGCCGCATGCCGGGGATTGGAAAAGTGACGGAACCGGAACTGCGCTCCTTTGGCATCACCACCATCGGCGACCTCCGCCAAGTGGGGGAAGAGAAGCTGGTGGCGAAGTTCGGCAAATTCGGCAAATGGCTTTACACCAAGTCGTGCGGACGGGATATCGAAGCTTACGGCTATTCCGAGGAGCCCAAATCGATCAGCCACGAAACCACTTTTGACCGTGATATCGACGACCTCGAGGAACTGGAACGCACGCTTTCTTACCTGGCCCAACTCGTGGCCCGCCGTCTGCGCGATCACGGCCTGTACGCGCACACGCTGGGATTGAAGCTTCGCTATGCGCCTTTCAACACCCTCACGCGCGACGTCACCATCGACGAACCGACTAATCTCGACTCGGTCATTTTTGAAAACGTGCTGCGTCTCTTTGAAACCACATACGATGCGAAGAAGAAAGTCCGGCTGGTGGGCGTGCGCGCGTCGAAGCTCGAGCGCAGCGTGTTTCAACGAAACCTGCTCGAAGCTCCACAGCACGAGAAACTTGGCAAGATTCTCGAGGCCGCCGACAAGCTGCGCGAACGGTTTGGCTTCGAAGCAGTACAGTTGGCGCGCTCGCTCGAACCCGGCAAACCATCGAAACCGCGCAAGCGTCGGGAATTCCTGGGGAGGGAGGGTGAATAAGAGTGAAAATAGCCTACCTCGACATCGAAACGAATTACGTTGGAGCCTACACCGACCAACGCCTTTTCCGTGACTGCAAGAACCACAAAATCACGGTGATTGGGGTGAGGATCGTGGAGGGTGAGAAAGACGCCTTTATCCAACTCATTGGAGAGGAAGCCACTCGCGAGGCGCTGATGGGAGTGCTTGCCGGGGTGGAGCGGCTTGTCACTTACAACGGGCGGTCGATTCCCGACGAGGTGAAGGGTTACACGGGGTTCGACTTCCCGGTGATTGCCGCCCAACTGGGTGTGGTGCTGGACAGGACGTTCACGCATCTCGACCTCTGCCCGGAATGTTGGAAGGCGGGCCTGTGGGGAGGCCAGAAAGCCATCGAGGAGACGCTGGGCCTCAAACGCGAACTGCCCGGCAAGGACGGGAAATGGGCCGACAACGCCTGGAAGACATATGAGGCCACCCGCGACGAGCGCCTCCTCCAGGACTTGCTGACCTACAACCGGGAAGACGTCTTCATGCTGCGAAGGATCGAAGAGGCCCTGGAGGCCCGAAGCGGGCGCGGTTCGCATGCTTGAATTCAGATCGTCGGGCAAAACAACGAACAATCTGTTTTGGTTTTGCTGTGAATCACGGCATAATGAACGGGATTCTTTGGGGAGGACTCTTAATCCATGCTTTCACGAACCCTGTTCTGGATGGCGTTGGTCTCAGCATTACTAACGGCCTCGATCGCGGCCCGCGCGGATGAGATCTCAGTCCAAGGCGCCCCGGCTGATACTGGCTTCAACATCGGCTCGGTGGCGACAATCCGTGCCACAGTGAAAGGCCTTGCGGGTGACGTGCGCCGTTACAGCGTGTTTGCAGAAATCCAGTATGCGGGAACAACCTCCACCACCAGCGTCCAGATGGACCGTGTGGCGGACTCCAAGCCGGGGCAGGTTGAATACGAAATCGGCTGGCCGATTCCCGCTCAAGCGCCCACGGGACTCTACACGGTAGCGGTGCGCGTGCAGGATCGCACCACTCGTCGCACCGTCGCGCTGCAATCGCTGCGCCCCTTTGTCGCGTACAAAAAGCTTGTTCAGATTTCGCATTTAAGCCTGGACAAAACTTTCTACAGTGTTGGCGAGCCGCTCGAATGCGAGTTGACTTTGGAAAACCTGACCGATGCTGAGCTTGACAACCTTACCGTCGAGTTCTCGAATTCGAATTATCCCTGGATCGCATTTTACTCGGCGGACGCCGCCGGCAATCCTGACCTGGCGTTGAAAGTCCTGCGAGATCATTTGAAGCTGCCGGCGCGCGGGACAGCGACAATCCCCATGATGAAGGCGGGGGTTGCCACGTTTTTGCAAGGAAAGCAGAAAGAAGTAATGGGCTCCGGCCTCCCCGAACGCCACGATAAGACGCCGCCGCCCGAAGTAGATGACTACACCGTGGCCGTCTGGAATGCAGACCACACCGTCCTTTACGACATGCAGTTTACGAACTACGCGATCGTGCGGCCGTCGGACCAGGCACTACCCATCCCTTACAGCAGGGATTTCACGCACCCCTATAATTCTGATATTGACTTCGAAAAGTACCGGCATTATTACGCGCCAGGGCAGCTCTCGCCATTTATCACCGTGGACCATTCGCGAACGCTCTACCGGCCCGGCGATCAAGTCAGAATCGTATGTACGCTGAAGAATGCAGGGGAGGAATCGTGGAAGGGAGCGGAATTTCGCGCCATCACCCTGGATCCCGCGGGGAAAGCCGTCCAGAAAGCGGCGCTGCGCTCGGGAATCGATCTTGCGTCCGGGCAGACCCTCGCTGTTGACTCGGATTCCTGGGCGATTCCGGCCGACCAGCCCCCCGGCACATATCGTGTGAGACTGGAATTAACCGGCGAAGGCGGCAAAACGCTGGCCGGAACCACGACCGAAATCGCGATCAACACGCTGCCGTCCTCGCTCATGATCATCAACCCTCATGAGGATGACGAAGCCGCCTACGGCGGGCTCATCCGAGCGGCAGTGGAGGCGGGGATTCCGGTGCGTGCCGTGATCCTGACCGGCGGCGATGTGGGCGAGTGCGAGCGCTACTACAACAAGCCCTGCGGGCCGAACGAGGCGCGCGGGTTTGGCATGGTCCGCATGGAGGAAAGCCGCGAAGCTTTTGAACACCTCGGCCTGAGCCGCGACAAAGTCGATATCCTGGGCTTGCCCGATGGCGGCTCGGGAGCGATCTGGTCGCAGCACATCGAGGTCTCGAACCCGTTCTTATCGGTCTACCTTGCGGTCGACCACTCGCCGTACGAGCACGTCCTGAAGCCAAATCTCCCTTACGCGCGTGACGCCGTCATCAGCACACTTCAACAGCTCATTACGGAGTTTCATCCCGCCATGATCGTGCTTCCCCATCCCGACGAGCGCCACGTGGATCACCGCACCACGAACTGGTTCGTTATCAAGGCTTGCCAAGGCTTGCTGCGTGAACATCGAATTGATCCGCAGACCATCATTTGGGGAGATAAAGCGTACGGCGCCGGCGGGTTCAAGCCTGCGCCCTATAAATACGAAAAGGTCGTTGTCTACCTGAGCGGCGAAGCCGCGGCGCTTAAACAGGAGATGAGCTGGATTTACCAGTCGCAGGACGGAAACCTGGACGAAGGAATGAAGAAGATCTTTTCAGAACTCCCTCGCCAGGAAGAGCACGTGCGCATCGTGGATTGGCGGGAACACGAAGGGTGGAACGAGTAGTCCCCAGCCCCTCGACGCTGGCATCCTCGGGTAGGTGACGGGCATCCAATTGCTGAGTTTTTGACTCGAAAGGAAATGATTGTGAGGTGACCCGTGAGAAGAAGCATCCTCCCAGCCGTAACCACGATTCTCTTGAGCGCTGCCATGCTGACGGGCGCAACCGTCCAGCGTTGGATTCACATTCGCGTGCAGAGCGCGAAAGGGACAAGCGGGGACGTGAGCTTCAACGTGCCGATTGAGATGGCGTCAGCAGTATTGCCTGCGATCCCGTCCGATCATGAACACCATGGGAAATTCAATATTCAGGCTTCGATAAATGGCGCCGATTTGCGGGCTCTCCTGGACTCGGTGCGTAATTCGCCCGACAACGTATTCGTTACCGTGGAGCGGCGTGATGCCGAAGTGAGCGTGGCGAAGTCCGGCCGATTCTTATTGATCAAAATTGTTAACAAGCCGACCCCCGAACATCGTTCGGGTAAAACTACTGCCATCAAGGTGCCGATCTCGGTGGTTCGGGCGATGCTCTCAGGCAATTCTGACGAGATCGATGTCAACGCCGGAATTCATGCCTTAGCTCTCGAGGGTGAGGTCGACGTAACGGTGAACAGTGAGAAGGAAACCGTCCGAGTCTGGACGGACACGAAGACTACGTCCGACTAGGGGCTTGGGGCTGAGCGCCAAAGAAATTCAAAATTCAGATGGCAAACGGCAAAAGGCAAATGGAAAACCATTTGAAATTTGCCATTTGCCATTTGATTTGCTTGTTTGTCCTTAACCCCTAACCCCTAATCGCAGCGCTTCCTGGCGGGCCCGCTGGAGGCTTTCGACGGGATCGCCAGTGGGAATGAACTCCATGGCTACGTAGCGGTCGTACTTGAGCGCGGCGAGTTTCTTATAGATGTTGGCATAGTTGATCTCGCCCGTCCCGGGCTCATGCCGCCCCGGGACGTCGGCCACGTGCACCAACCCCAGCTTATCGATATTCTTTTCCAGCTTCTCAATCAGGTTGCCTTCGGAGATCTGTTCGTGGAAAAAGTCGTCGAGGAACTTGACGTGCGGGTGGCCGACGCGACTGATGATCTCGAAGCCTTCCTCGACCGACCAGAGGTAGTAATGGGCATTCTCCTCGAGGTCGATATTCTCCAGCATAATTGTGATGTTGTTCTTCTCCGCGACGTCCGCCGCGCGCTTGAGTCCTTCGATGCAACTCTGGTGCTGTGCCGCCCGCGGCATGCCCGGCACGACGTCGCCCGACATGACGATGATGGCGCGGCACGCCAGCTTCGCCATAGCCGGGAGCGCCTGGCGCAGGTCGGAAAGAAAAGGTTCTCGCGCCCTCGGGTCTCCCACGCCATGCGCAAGCCCGGCGGTCACATCGAAGGTGATCCCCAGCTCACGCCGTTTGCGGTCGGCCCTGCGAAACTCCTCTTCCGACCAATCTTTGTACTCGCCGACCAACTCCACAGCGTGGTAGCCGGCCTCTGCGACCTTCTCGAGCCGTTGTTCAAACGGCAGCTTTTCAAATACTGTCCAGAGCATCACGGAGATTTTGAAAGGTACGCCGGGGGCTTCCCCCTCCGGCGGCGCAGACGGGGAATGGGCCGGCAAGCCTGCCAGGGCAGGCGCGGCCAAAGCCGTGCCGGCAAGAGTGCGGCCGAATTGACGTCGATTCATGGTAGTGACCTCAGCTTCCTGTATTGGTTGTATTTCTCGACACAAGACAATACCATCGTTGTCGCACAATTTCAGCTCGGAGGCAGGGGCGGCGCTCGGGCAAACTCAAGGCTTGCCCTTACAGAACCAAGCGGAGGAAAGGAGCTTTGTGGGAAACGATTTTCCGTTAGCGGGACAGGTGGCCATCGTCACCGGCTCGACTCAGGGAATCGGGGCGGGAATCGCGCGGCGGTTTGCCGAAGCAGGGGCTCGAGTGGTGGTGCATGGCTTGGTACGCCACCAGCCGCAGGGTGAACAACTGGTGAAGGAAATCGAGGCGGCCGGCAATGAAGCGCTGCTCATCGTCGGCGACCTGAAACAGGAAAGCCACTGCCGCGACCTCATCCGGCAGACCCTGGGGCGCTTCGGCCAGCTCGACATCCTTGTAAATAACGCCGGCGTGTACACGCGCGGCAGCCTGGAGACCACTTCTGTGGCGCTCTGGGATGAGATTGTTGCTACCGACCTTCGCGCGCCTTTCATCCTTTGCCAGGAAGCTTTCGCGCACATGAAGCAACGCTCCCGCGGCTGTATCATCAACATCGGGTCCGTAGTCGCCTATATGGGTTTCCCGAACATTATGGCTTATTCCGTTGCCAAGGGCGGATTGATGACCTTCACCCGGAATCTTGCCGACGCTCTCAAGAAATACCGGATTCGAGTCAATCAGATTAATCCCGGCTGGGTCCTGACTGAAGGCGAGCATCATACGCGAGCGGTGGAGGAAGGGCTCGGTGAAGGTTGGATCGAGGAAGCCGTCAAGACCCGCCCTTTCGGCCGCCTCCTTTTGCCCGCGGACATTGCCAACGCAGCCCTTTTCTTCGCCAGCAATGAACTACTCAGCGGCGCCGTCCTCGACTACGATCAAATGCCGCCCGGCGCACCCAGCGTTGCCGGGACAATTCAAGTGCCGAAGAAATAGAATGCGGGGGAAGTCAAAAGGCAAAATACAAAACCGCAGCCCGGGCGTACGACCGACTTACTTTTGCCCTTTGCCTTTTGCGCTTTGACTTTTGACTTTTCCTTCTCGCAAGTGCAACTCAGCGTCTGGCACCATCAACCTCCTGGAGGTACCCTTCCACCATTTTGGTGAAGTTACGGACGAGCGGCGGAAGTTCGTTGACTGCGACCGCCGCCGCCTGCTTGATGGTCTCTGCGCTCCCCAGGAGGTCGGTGATAGAATCAAGCGATTGGGCGATGGGGTATTCAACGCCGACCAAGCGGGTGGGATTGAAGCGCACGAAGTTCTTCAACTCGCGCTCGACTTTGTCGGCGGTGGCCAGCACGCCGCGTTGTTGCTCACGAAACTGGTCCCAGGTGGGTCCTGATTCGGGGAAGCCCTCCAGAGCGTGCTTGTGCCCGACGTATTCGAGTTCGCATCCCAGCCACTCGAGGTCTTGTGCAAGTTGAAGGAGTTTCGGTTCAGGCATATCAGTTCATTTTAGTACCGTCCGTCGTCCGTTGTCAGTCGTCAGTTATACACTGTCGGTTCGGTCGAGCCCTGGCCGAGTATTGACCACGGACAACTGACGAAGGAAAACAAGCAGCAACGCACATGTGAGGACAATATGGAATATCGGACTCTATCTTCGACTGATTTGAGCGTCTCCCGGCTCAGTTTCGGCACCCTGACTTTTGGCTCGTCGATGGACGAGGCGGCGGCCTCGCGTGCAATCGACCGGTGCCTTGCCGAGGGCATAAACTCCTTCGACACCGCGAACGTCTACAACAAGGGCGCGTCCGAAACGATGCTGGGCAAGGCGCTCGCCGGAAAACGCCAGACGGTGATTGTGGCCACGAAAGTAGGTTTCAAGACCGGCGTGCCCGACGGCGAAGCAGGGCTTTCGCGCGCCGCCATTCGTAAATCGCTCGACGCAAGCCTCATGCGCCTGCAGACCGACTACGTGGACCTCTTCTATCTCCACCTGCCGGACTACGCGGTGCCGATTGAAGAAACGCTCGCTGCGATGGATGAGGCGGTCCGCGCCGGCAAGGTGCGGTACCCGGCGGTCTCGAACTACGCGGCATGGCAGGTTTGCGAGATTCGCTGGATCGCGGAAAAAAGCGGATTCAAGCCCTTCTTCGTCACACAGCCGATGTATAACGTCCTGGCCCGCGGCATCGAAGATGAGTACCTGCCATTCTGCGAGCGGTTCAATATCGCCGTGGTGCCGTACAATCCGCTGGCCGGTGGCCTGCTGACCGGCAAGCAATCCAAGCAGCGGGGGCCGATCCCGGGAACACGGTTCGATGGAAACAAGCTTTACCTCGACCGTTATTGGCACGACGACTACTTTGCCGCCATCGCAGAGTTGGCAGGCACTGCGGGCGAGGCGGGGAAGAGTCTGGTTGAACTCGCGTTCCAATGGCTACTCAGCCAGGCGCAAGTGGACTCGCTCCTCCTGGGCGCCTCGAGCCTCGAGCAGCTCGAAGAAAATCTCAAGGCGTGCCAGGGCGGCCCGCTTGACGAATCTCTCCTTGCCCGTTGCGACGCAGCCTGGAAACGGCTAAGAGGCCTCACTCCAAAGTACAACCGGTAATCGGGTGATCGGGCGAACCAAAACCTTGTGCGCCTTTCGTGCCCCGTGCTAGGCTGCGAAGCGCCGGCATGCCAAAAAACGGCGCATCTGCGCCGCCCGTGTTTGGTCGCCCGCTCTCCCGATCTCCCGATGATTTTGACTTGACATCGATAAAGCTTGCGCTATCCTCTACCGCAAAGGACGGAATGCTACATGTTCGCTGCTGTAGTCAATGAAGTCCAGAATGCTAGTGCTCTAAGCCGAGGGTGGAAGGCACAACCCTTCTGCCCTCGTCTTGTGTTGCTCGGTTTCATTCTGGCGGGCGCCGCAGTGGCAAGTTCAGGCGGCCAGGCGAGCACCAAGGGAGCAGTCAAGACCGAGGTGCAAGCCGCTCACGCCCTGTCGGCGCGCGTTGTCGCCTACCAAATTGAGGCACGTCTCGATCCCGTTAAGAAGACGGTTGACGCAACGGAGACCCTGACCTACCACAATCTCACCGGCCGGCCCCTCGACACTTTCCCCTTCCACCTTTATTTGAATGCCTTTCAACCCACGTCCACCTTCATGCGTGAGGTGCGCCTTTACGGGACGCGAGGGACGGGTCCCGAATCCGGCTGGGACCCGAAACACTACGGCGCCAGCGAGGTGAAATCCTTCGAGGTAGTCGGGCAAGGTGACTTCACGAAACGCCTCGAGTTCATTCAGCCCGACGACGGCAATGCGAACGACCGCACGGTTTTCCAGGTAAAGCTTGCTAAACCGGTCGCACCGGGCGCGGACGTGGTCTTCAAAATCACCTTTCACGACCAACTTCCGGAAGTGGTGGAGCGCACCGGCTACAAGCGAAATTTCTTCATGGTGGCGCAGTGGTTCCCGAAAGTGAGCATGTGGTGGCACGACGCGTGGAATTGCCACCAATTCCATGCCACGTCAGAGTTCTTTGCCGACTTCGGCACCTTTGACGTGAAAGCCACGGTGCCGGAGAACTACACCGTGGGGTCAACGGGCGATTTGGTTTCGTCTATTTCTAATCCCGATCACACCAAGACGGTTACGTGGCACGCCGAGGATATCCACGATTTCGCCTGGACGGCCTCGCCGGACTACAAGTTGATTGAAGACTCCTGGACCGGATCGGCGAGTACGGTGCATATCCACCTGCTCCTCTCCCCTGGGCACGAAAGTTCCATCCGCCGCTACCTTGCGGTGATCAAGGGCACCCTAGACCGCTTCGATAAGTGGTACGGACCGTATCCTTATGACCGCATCACGCTGGTTGATCCTCCCCAAGGCGCGCTGGAGGCCGGCGGGATGGAGTATCCCACGCTCATTACCTGCGGAACAACCTGGTGGATGCCCGAGGGGTTGCTCGGCGTGGAGTTGGTTACCGAGCACGAATTCGGCCACCAGTACTGGTATGGAATGGTGGCCACGAACGAGTTCGAAGAAGCTTGGATGGACGAGGGCATCAACAGCTACACCGAAGCCAAGGTGATGGAGTCTCTCTACGGCAAGGGCACTTCGATGCTCAACCTGTGGGGCATGAAAGCCGACGATGCCGACTCGATGCGAACGGAGTACCTGGCTGTGCCGGATACCGACCCGCTGAGCCACTTCGCGTGGAAGTTCGTGAACAGCGACGCCTATGCGGGGGTCACCTACGGGAAGACGGCGACGATGCTGTTGACGCTCGAGGGCTTCGTCGGCGAAGACACCATGCGAAAAGCGATGCACACCTATTTCATGCGCTACCGCTTTACGCATCCCACCGGCACGGACTTTGTCAAGACGGTTGAAGAGGTCTCCGGCCAGAAGCTGGATTGGTTTTTTGACCAAGCCCTTTACGGCACCAACGTCCTCGACTACGAAGTGCTCTCCATCCGTTCCGATCCTCTCAATTGGTTCGATCAGCACCCTTCGAAGCCCAAGAAAGGTGTAACAGCGTACCGCGACACGGTGCTGGTGCATCGCAAGGGCGATTTCATCATGCCGGTCGAAGTTCGCATCGTCTTTGATGACGGCGAGAGACTGCGGGAGAAATGGGACGGGCGCGACCGTTGGGCGCGCTTCAGCTACGACAAGAAAGCCAGGGTGACGTCGGCCGAAGTCGACCCGCAACAGGCGATCCGGCTCGACGATAACTTTTTTAACAATAGCCGCACGGAGGGAGTCGACCGGCGGGCAACACATAAGCTGGCAACGTACTGGCTCTTTGCTTGTCAGTACCTGGCACAGCTTCTCGCATGGCTGGCGTAACTTAATCGGGTGATCGGGAGATCGGGCAACCAGATGAGCGTGTGGACAGGTTATCCGATAATGATCCGATCTGATTCCAGGATCAAGGACGCTGCACGCGAGGGGTTTTTGTTCGCCCGATCACCGGATCACTCGATCACCCGATTCTTTCACGGGGACTTATCGTGACCGATCTGAACAAGAGTCCGTTCGTTGCGGGCCTAGGTTTGGCCTGGCGGCGCCAGAGTGTACTTTGGTGGATCTTCCTGGTCAATTTCGTACTGGCCGGCATGGGCGCCGCCACGTTTATGCAGCAGGTCAGCCCCGTGCTCGATCAGAGTCTTCAAGGTCTGGCATTTGTACGTAGTTTCAATCCCTTCGGTTTTTCGGACCTGATGACGGAAGCGCACGGGACTTCAGGGGCGCGTGCGGCCTCCGCCTGCCTCATGCTGGTCTTCTTCGTTTTCGTGCTGTTTGTCGAAGGCGGCTTGCTCGAAACCTATCGGCTGGACCGCGGACTGAGCAAAGGCGAGTTTTTCGAAGCCAGTGGCCGTTTCTTCTGGCGATTTGTGCGCCTGCTGATCCTATTGCTGATCGCCCTGATTCCGGTGGGCATCGTTTACCGATTAACGATGGGCGCTACGCACCTGTTGGATGAACGATCGCCCAGCCCCATGCCGGGGGTCTGGTCCCAGTTCACCGGGCTGCTCGTGGTGCTCTTTTTGTTGCAGGCGGCTCGCCTTTGGTTCGACATGGCGCAGGTTCGAGCCGTGGCGGAAGACGAACGCGCCATTCGCCGCGCCCTCGGCCGCGCCTTCAAGATCACTTTTGAAAACTTCGGTTCGCTCTATTGGCTCTACCTTCGGATCAGCGTCGCGGCCTGGCTGGCGATGGCTTTGCTCGGATGGATTTGGATCAGGTTCGTGAGGCCGGAATGGATCGGCGCGTCTTTCCTTGTCACGCAACTGATGCTGCTGAGTTGGCTGGCAACGCGGCTATGGCAACGCGCCAGCGAGACGATCTGGTATCAGCAACGAATCGCGGCAATCATCAAGGAACCCGAACTGGCGCCCGCACCCCAGCCTCCCCAAGCCGTAGAACCCGTGGCTCCTGACTTCAGCATCTAACCGCAACTCTCGTAGCGCGGGCGAAATGCCTGCATTGCACCTACGACAGAGAATAACCCTGCCCAACGTCGGCTGCGAGACTATTTTTTATTGAAGGTCGGACGCGTTTCGGGACTTCCTCTCATAAAGCGAGCGGGACGCGCGATAAGCCCAGTAATACAGGTTATTGCGCCACAGGTATTGGCGGTCGGCAAGGAAGAAACGCCGCATGGCGAGGGTGAAACGGCGGCGTTGGAGTCTTTGCATGTCCGACTTCGCTAGTTGGGAGCCGCCGCAGTGCGGCACTGCGGCATTTCACTCCAGAGCAGACGAGAACAGCAAGCCAGTGATCAGGAGGGTTGCTACACGGAGTCTCATTGCGTGAACGCCGCCTCTTGAACTGCGGGTCTCCGGAGACTGTAAGGACAAAAGCTGCTGATAAACGACCCAAGGCCGGAACTCGAGCGCTTGTGTACCCGGACGACCTGAACGGTCCAAAGCACCGTCTCGTAGCCCCTCCAATACCAGTTATTGCGAAGCAGATCGCTTCGCATATTGAGAATCTCCCGCCGCGCAAAGACCGACCACTTACCGCCATGGACCGGGACTGGCCTCGTATCGACCGTTTCAGTAGATAGCCGCGGAGCTCGACAATCATTGAGTTGGACGACCACGAGCCGCTTGTCCGTGATCATTGAGTCGCCAGTGGCGTTCTCGGTGAAGCCAGGAACCTCGGGCCGACCTATCCACCCCAGCACGCTCGCGCAAGAGGTAAATGCGAGATCATAGGCCACCTTTTCGCGTTCTTGGTCCACATCTGCGGC
>JBEKMN010000130.1:0-10072 GCA_050008495.1 Terriglobia bacterium
TTGACCGTCATGAGACAACCTAGCCGAGCAACGTCGCCAAACGACGCAAGGAACCCCTCTCCCGGCCCGCGACGGCGGATGAAAGAGCCGCCGCGGCTCACCCTTTCCCCTGGGAGCGGGCTTTTTGACCCTGTTTTTGCGAGGTGGCAGCAATCCACGAAAGATGGCGACCCCGCTCCCGCACCGCAGGCAAAAATCGACGAACGATCCGGGAATGTTATAGAAAACAAAGGACAGCTTACTTCAGCCGCCGGCAAGCGGGAAATTCCTGCGCCCTGCCCGTGTGGTGCGGGCGTCCCGCCCCCCGCGCACGGGCAGAACCTGTCCTGAGCGCAGCGACCGAAGGCCCGGGCGACAGCGGGCGAGACGCCCGCGCCACAACGGGTGGCGAAAAACGGGATGGAACTTACGTACCATTGTGCAAAACATCGCGTTCGTACAAAATCGCACTCAGTTGAGGGTCCGAGAAGGGAACGCGGAATGTTTGGACGGCGAAAACCAGGCGTGGTAACCAGCGCGAGCCTAGGACTCTGCTTGCTGATGGGAGTCAGCGCAGCCCTGGCCAGCCCGAGGCCGAGGAGTGCGCAGGACGCCCTCCCCCTACTCCAAACGGTCCGCGAGGTCAGACAACTCACACCCGAGCAGGCCGCCCGAGGCTACCCCGTGCGAGTGAAGGGGGTGATCACCTGCTACGAGAAAAAGAACGCGCCCCCGGGTCTGTTTGTTCAAGACGCCACGGGCGGAATCTACGTCGACGTCGTCTCGAGCTACAGCCCGTTAAAGCCCGGCCAACTCGTGACCGTTGAAGGCATATCCGATCCTGGGGTAGCTCCCATGATCAAGAACGGCCACATAACCTACGCCGGCGAGGGCGTCCTCCCGCAGGCCCGGCGGGTGTCGATCTCCTCGGTGTGGCAAGGTCGTGAGGACAGCCAGCGGGTGGCGGTGGAAGGGTTGGTCCACCTGGTAGACGTCGTGAATGGGGAGTTGCTGATCTTCATCGAGGCGGACGGGATGCGCATACGCGGCCGGATCGGCGAGGGCAATTATCAAGCCGTACCGGCTCTTTACGGTGCCCTGGTGCAACTCCGAGGCGTCGTATCCTCGCTTCAAAACGACCGCGGCCAACTGCTGGGCAGCGAAGTGGTGCTTCCCAGCCCTCAGGACATCATTGTCGAGCAACCCCCGCCGGCGGACCCGTTTTCGAGCCCGCTCGAGCAGATTGCAAGTTTATCTCAGGCGGCGGTGCAGGCGGCCGGCTCGCTGATCAGGGTCAAGGGCTTTGTCACCTTCCAACGCGTCGGGAGTTCGTTGTTCATTTCAGACGGTAAGGAGAACCTCTTCGTACGAACTCGCCAAAACACCAGTGTGAAACCTGGAACGATGGCTGAGGTGGCCGGCTTTCCGCGGTTCGGCGATTACTCGCCCATTCTGGACGACGCCGTTTTTCGCCCCCTGAGCGCGACCTTCCCGCTCCGGCCCACCGAAGTGAGCGCCGACGATGCTGGTAGCGGACTGCACGACGCCGAGCTGATCTCCACTCAAGGCCGGTTGCTGGGGAGCTCGATTCAGGCCGGTGCTCCGCTGCTTACTCTGCAATCCGGGAACACGACTTTCAATGCCCAGTTGCCCGCAGGAGGCGGTCAATTCACTCCCTATGAAGCGGGCAGCGAACTGAAGGTGAAGGGCGTCTGCCAGGTGGAGAGTAACGAAAACCGCGATGCCACCGGGTTTCACATCCTGCTGCGCGGGCCTGAGGACATTATCCTGCTAAGAACCCCGCCCTGGTGGACGGTAGGCCGGCTGGCCGCGTTGCTCTCCCTGATGGCGCTACTCATCCTCGCCATTGCCGGTTGGGTTTGGTTGCTTCGCCGCCAAGTGGAGAGGCAAACCGGTGTGATTCGCTCCACCCTGGAGTCCGCGGCCGACGGGATTCTGGTCGTGGCATCGAACGGGAGAATCGTCACCTGGAACAAGAAGCTCCAGGAACTCTGGCGAGTTCCCGACGAGATCATGGCCACGGGCGAACACCAACCGTTGGTGGAGTTCATGATCGCTCAATTGAAGGCGCCCGACGAAGGGTGGGCCCGACTGAAGAGCCTCAACGCGGAGCCTCTGGCGAAGAGCGATCACGCCCTCGAGTTCAGCGACGGCAAAGTGTTTGCACGTCACTCCGAGGCATGGCTGGTGGGTGGTACGCCGGCCGGACGGGTCTGGAGTTATCGAGACATCACGGCTGAAATTCATGCCAAGGCGGAGCTGCAAAGGGCGAAGGCGGAGGCCGACGCAGCCAACCGAGCCAAAAGCGAGTTTCTGGCCAACATGAGCCACGAGATTCGCACGCCCATGAATGGCGTGCTCGGCATGACGGAATTGGCCCTGGACACCGATCTGAGCGCCGAGCAGCGCGGATATCTGGAAATGGTGCAGACGTCCGCTTATAACCTGTTGGCGGTCGTCAACGACATTCTGGATTTCTCCAAGATCGAAGCGGGCAAGCTGGAACTGGACTGCATCGAATTCAAGCTGCGCGGCAGCCTCGAACCTACCATCAAGACCCTGGCCGTGCGCGCTCACCAACAGGGTCTGGAATTGAACTACCGCGTGGAGCGCGACGTGCCCGAGAGTTTGGTGGGCGACCCCGGCCGGCTGCGGCAGGTCCTGATCAACTTGTTGGGCAACGCTTTGAAGTTCACTGAGCAGGGCGAGGTCAACCTCCGAGTCGAGCAGGAACGGGCGGAGCCGGATTGTACCTACTTACACTTCAGCGTGCAGGACACCGGGATCGGGATTCCCAGCGATAAACAGGCCGTAATTTTCGAGTCGTTCATCCAGGCCGACAGTTCCGCCGGGCGCCATTACCAAGGCACGGGCCTGGGCTTGACCATCTCCAAACGCCTGGTGGAAATGATGGGCGGCCGCATTTGGGTTGAGAGCACACTCGGAGAAGGCAGTACGTTTCACTTCACCGTGCGCCTGGGCGTGGCGAATTCCGTTGATGAGGTTGGGTCCGTTCTGCCCTCCAGGCTGGCTGGCCTGCGCGTGCTGGCCGTTGATGACAACGCCACGAACCGGCGGATCATGGAAGAGATACTGTGGGGTTGGCGCATGAGACCTGCCGTTGCCGAAGGCGCCCACGCGGCCATGATCCGCTTGCAGCAGGCGATCGCCGATGCGCTGCCTTTTTCGCTGGTGATCACGGACGTCAACATGCCCGGGATGGACGGATTCGGTTTGGTGGAGGAAATTCGCAAGCATCCACAGCTCTCCGATACCACTATCGTGATGCTGACCTCGGCCGGCCAACGGGGCGATGCGGCACGCTGCCGCGAACTCGGGGTTGGCGCTTACCTCACAAAACCCATCGGAGAGGCCGAACTCCTCGACGCTATTCTGCACGTTTTGGGATCCAGCGCTCAGAGCAAGGGGCCGGCGCTGGTCACTCGCCACACCTTGCGCGAAGAGAAAGGCGCGCTCCGGATCCTCCTGGCGGAGGACAACGAGGTGAACCAGAAACTGGCAGTCCGCCTGCTCGAGAAGCGAGGCCATTCTGTGGCCGTCGCCAACAACGGGCGCGAGGCTCTGGAATGGCTGGAACGGGAGACTTTCGATGTCGTCCTGCTGGATGTGCAAATGCCCGAGGTCGACGGGTTCGAGGCTACGGCCGAGATCCGGAAGCGGGAACAAGCGACGCGCCGCCACCTGCCCATCCTCGCCATGACGGCCTACGCCATGCAAGGCGACCGCGAGCGCTGCCTGGCGGCGGGCATGGATGGCTACATAGCTAAGCCTATCCAGCCCCGAAGGCTTTTCGAGGCCCTGGACGAATTGGTGGCGGCGGGCGGGCCGGACGAAGCCCCCGCCCCGGGCGGGTTGACGGTTCTGTAGACACGTCCCTGAGAGGATGGGAAGAAGATCTGAGTGTGTCATCCTGAGCGAAGCGAAGGATCTCCGCAGTTGTCAGTGAAACGTTGGACGATACGAAACTACAGAGATCCTTCGCTTCGCTCAGGATGACAGGTGGTCGGTTTTTCACACCTTCTAAACTTAGAGTTCAATAGCCCTAGGAGCGAAGGCATCCCAATCTTGACATGTTCGTCAAGATTAGCTAGCATCGAGTTCTGGGGGCTCACGTTCTGGTTGCCCCAGCGCCGCCGGAAATGGCCACGACCACCAAAATAAGTCTTGCACTCGCCGCACCCGGACTAGCGCGGAAGTCCGGGGGTTCCACTCTCGATCAAATCGGGAGGACGCCGCTGCTTCGCCTGCACCATCTCTCTGCCGCGTTCGAGGGAGTCGATCTCTTCGCCAAGGCGGAGTTTCTGAATCCCGGCGGCTCGATCAAGGATCGTCCGGCGCTGAACATGATCCTGGAGGGCGAGCGGAGCGGCGCTCTGACGCCAGGGCGCATCATTCTGGACGCGACGAGCGGGAACACCGGGATCGCTTACGCCATGATCGCGGCCGCCAAGGGTTACCGCGCGAGAATCTGCATCCCCCACAACGCCTCGCCGGAACGAAAGCGCACTCTTCTAGCGTATGGCGCCGAACTGGAGTTGACCGACCCGGGCGCAGGGTCGGACGGGGCGATTTTGCGCTGCCGCGAGATCTATCGCGCAGACCCGTCCCTCTACTTTTACCCGGACCAATACAACAATCCGGCAAACTGGCAGGCCCACTTCAATACCACGGGCCCGGAAATCTTGAGCCAGACGGGAGGCGGCATTACGCACTTCGTGGCGGCGTTGGGCACGAGCGGGACGTTTACCGGTGTGTGCCGCCGTCTGAAGAGGGAACTGCCGCAGGTTCAGTGCGTGTCTGTCCAGCCCGCGTCGAGCTTTCACGGGATCGAGGGAACCAAGCATATGGACGGCGCGGTCGTTCGGCCCGGCATTTACGATCCGAGCCTTGCCGACCGAAACCTCTTTGTCGAGACCGAGGAAGCCCAGCAAATGTCCCGCAGGCTCGCCAGGGAAGAAGGTCTGCTGGTCGGAGTCTCCTCCGGCGCGAACGTGGCGGCGGCGCTACGCATCGCCGGCGAGCTCGCTGCGGAAGGGCGCTCTGGGACCGTCGTCACGATTCTCTGTGACGGCGGAGGGAAGTACCTGAGCGAGGAGTTCTGGGACGACACGGAGTAAGATATTCTTGGCCCGCCAGTTCACGGGCAAATTCCACTTCCTGCTTCATGTCTTCTTCAAAGGGGGCCTTGGGCCTTAGCTACCCGGCAGCGGCCGCGGCGTCACATCGGCGTTGACCAGCCCTGTTGCCCACTTGATCGCCTCGGTATACATCTTTTGCAGGTTAGGGTTGTCCCAGTTTTCCTTGGGATGACCCAGGGTGGAATAAAAAACCCTCCCACGGCCATACATCTTCGCCCAGGCGACGGCGAAATCGCGGTCGGTGCGATGGACCTTGGGATTCGACAGGTCAAGGCGGCTCGCATCGAGACGCATCAGTACTCGAACTTTGTCGCGGGAATAGTTCCTGATCTGGTAGATCTCGTCCCTCAAAACGAATGACCGCGGCCATTGTTGCATTCCAGGGAAATCGGGATCTTCCACCAGAATAGGCGCATTGAAGGTTCCCCAGGGATGCTCGTCAAAGTAGCCCCCGAGCATTTCGCCATACTCGGGCCAATCGGTGAAGGTGATGGCGGCGCTGTGCACGCCCACAAAGCCCTTCCCGTCGTCATGCACGAAGGAAAGAAGGTCCGCCTTCTGTTGCGCGTCCATCTCGAGGCTGCCGCCGGTGAAGAAGAGCACGGCGTCGAAATCACTCAGGTTTTTGGCGTTGTATTCGAGCTTCTTCTTGGTCAGTACTTCGGTGTCGGTACGGATCGTAGTTTCCCACAAACCCGTCTCCTCACCTAGCCGCTCGATGGTGGCCATGGCGTGAGAGACGGACTCGTGGCGATACCCCTTCTCTTCCCCGAGTACGAGGAGGTGTTTTTTCAGCGGGCCTGGTGATTGAGCAATACAGAGGCTCGAAAAAACAAGGGTAAACAAGAGATAAGCCGGCCGGCCGATCTTCATGGGTTCTGATTCCCACCTCGCTTTTAGGGGCGGCCCTCGCGGCCGCAAGGACACGACCCACCACCGGCGGATGAATGGCCGAGACGGCGCCCCGCCCTAACACGATCCTTCCGAAGCGTTGCCTTCGGGCTGAACATCATGCCCCCGCAAAGCCCTCCTGTCAATCGACCGGAACCTGGTATTGTATTCCGAGGGACTCAGGTCTATGCTAACAGGCGGTCGATGATACAAGAAGAAGTCTCCGGATTCATTGCATAAGGTCATTGTTTCTAATTCTGCCGGGAGGGCAAGCTTCTATGGAGCATAAGGGAATTAATCGGCGGGACTTTGTCGGCGCCTCATTGGCGGCGACCGCGGGGCTTTGGGCGTCGCCGGGAACGGCGCTCTCCAGCCAAGGGGCGGGTACGCAGAGACCCGCAGGATTGAAAGTCGGGCTGTACAGCATCACGTATCTGGGAGTCTGGTACCGGGGAAACGCCTTGTCGCTCGAAGACACAATTCGCCGGGCGAAGAAATACGGCTACGACGGCGTCGAGGTCGACGGCAAGCGGCCGCACGGACATCCGCTTAGCCTCACGCGCGCCCATGCCCGCGAGCTGCACAAAATGGCGGACGGCGAGGGCATCGAGCTTTACGGCCTGGCCGGCAATAACGATTTCAGCAGCCCGATCGTCGAGCATCGCGCCGCGCAACTGCTTTACATGCGCGACTTGATCCAGCTCGCGCCGGAACTGGGAGCCAAGACCGTACGGGTGTTCCTGGCCTGGCGTGGCGTTACCGAGAAGCAAGGGCTCGCGTCGTACACGATCACCGAGCCTCTCTGGGATACCGTCCACAAGGGCTTCTCCGAGGAAGAAATCTGGGACTGGTGCCGCGACGGCATGATCCAGTGCGCCAAGTTCGCCGGCGACTCCGGTGTGACGCTGGCTCTGCAAAATCATCATCCGGTCATCCGAGACCACAAGGATGTGCTGCGCATGGTGAAGGAAGTGAACTCGCCCCATCTCAAATGCTCGCTCGATGCCTGGATCATGGATGACAAGTCGGCGGAGGCCATCCACCAGGCCGCTCACGACGTCGGCCATTTACAGGCGCTTTCGCACTTCGGCGGGGAATTCAAGAAAGAGGCGGATGGGACCGTCAAGGGGCCGGAATTCTACGCCTACTTCGTCGAAGCCATGAAAGAGATCGGCTACAAGGGCTACATTGGCTACGAGCTCTGCCATACACTTCCCGTGGTCAACGGTCAGACCGTGGGCCTCGAGTTCGCCGACCAGTGCGCCGAAGGTGCTGCCATCTACATGCGTGAGTTAATCAAGGGCCAGGCGAGCTGATCTCAGCGATAGGTCTCTTCCCGACGAAGGCCGAAGTAACCGAGCTCGACCATTTGCTCCCAGATATCGTAGCGAAAGCGCCAGCGGCCCAACCGAAGCCGCCAGGCGCCTTGGCCTGGACGAACGTTCGCAGGCTTCTTTATCTGGTGGCTACCAGAGCGGTTGTACGGGTCAGAGCCTAAGACATCAATGGCCTTTTCGTAGTAAGCGATAAAATCCGTGTGCTGTTTGTTCAATGCCTTCGCCAGGCGCTGGCCGTGTGGCGTCACCCGTACGGAAAAGGCGGGCACCGTCATACCTTTCGACTCATCCGGGAAGCGCGCCTTTTCCTTTGCCTCTTTAGCCGAGCGAGCACTTCCTCGGCCGCCACATGCTCGCCGGCCAGGAACTCTTCATGACTGCTCCGAATGTGCTTGCGCACTTTCGGATCCTGGAGCTCGAGATAGTCTTCCATCTCATCCGCACCCATGATACCGGCAATCGGGATGCCGTCCTTCTCCAAGATGAAGTATTCACCCCCGAGATAGGCGCGTTTTGCCACAGCCCCCAAATTAATACGTGCTTTCGTGATAGGTAACCGATGCACCATGGTTTAAGCGAGTCTCCCGAATCTCCCGGAATGGCGTTGATTAACGTTAATCAACATTGGTCAGTTTACCATGTTGAGGGCATCGGTCAAGCACAAGCCAATATCTGCCTGGCATCCGTCCCGCCAAGCCTTCCGGACGTATCCGTCCCGACAGCTTGATTAGTGTTCAGCCGGCATACACCTTGTTAGCAAGGCCGCGTGGCAGCGGCGAATCGAGGGGCGCGCTTCCAACGCGAAGCCGGCGCGGATTGCTGCCTGAAGTTCTGATTCGAAATGCCCCTGTTTGATGTGGCCCACTGGTTCGGCAATGAGCAGCCCCGCGCCGGGCTTCGAAGCCTTCGCGACCTCCGCGAAGAACCGCTCGGCGCTTGGCAACTCATGAACGACCGCCAACGCCGGGGTGAAGTCAACACTACCGGCCAGGTCCGCGAGCCCCATCGTGTCGGAGGAAACCAAGCGAATATCTATCCGATTTAGCAGCCCCGCCCGCGCCGAGCGCCGCCTGAGCGAGGCGAGCATGCGAGGTTGAATATCCACAGCCACTACTCGTCCGGTGGGCCCGGCCAGGCGTGCAAGTTCGAGCGTGAAGAAGCCCATACCCGGTCCGGGCTCGAGCACGGTCATGCCTTCTCGAACGTACGGGCCGAGCACCTTCCTCGGATCCTGCAAAAGCCGACGCAACGGGCTGGCAAGAAGATACCCCAGCCACCAGGGGCAGACTCGGTGAGACATGTGTTCCTCCTTCCATGGCTCCCATTCTGGAATCAAACCTTGGGCGCAGCCGGTGAAGGTCCTTCGGGTCCGCACCCGCCGCGCAAACCGGCGCGGAAAGCCTCGCGCTGCTCGGGGGTCATCTGATCCCAGCGGCGAATGAAGCGCATTCGCCAGTCGCGGGAGAAGGCAGGGCGGCCATGGAAGCCGCTGAGAAGGATCTTGCTCAGGATCAGCAGTCCCAACGCCTGCCAGAAGCTTAACACATGCAGCCCAAAGAGGGCCGGCATCAGCCGGTTCCATAGCCACATGACCACGAAACTGAAGATGCCTCCCGCCAGGACTGCAAACAACACGAATTTCGATATTCGCCGAATTCCATGCGCTCTCATGATTCGTCACCTCACGCTTTCTTGAACTCCTCATAGATGGACCGCAATCGCCGGCGCAGGTAAACCACCGCGTAGTGCTTTCGGGACAGCAGCGTGTTCACGCTTACTCCGGTTGCCTGTGCTAATTCGCGGAAACTCCGCCCCTCAAATTCATGGGCCACGAACGCCTCGCGTTGTTCTTCCGGAAGCTCGTCTAACGCCGCATCGATTTCTTCCATGAGCACTTCGCGCGCGTAGGCTGCCTCGGGGCCTGTGCCCGACGAAGGTAGTTCTTCCCATGGGAATCGCTCAGCTTCGTCTGCTTCGCCCGCAGGCTCAGCCCTCAGCGCTTCCAGCCGCCGCCCGCGAAATCGGTCGATGATGCGGTTGCGTGCCACCCGAAAGAGCCATGCGCCCGCCTGCTCCAAAGGCTTCATCATGCGGTAGGCCTGGACGAGTTCATAGAAGACCTCTTGCAGAATGTCTTCGACATCACTCTCATCCAGGACCCGCTTGCGGATGAAATTGCGCAAGCGGCCTTGCTCCCGCTCGACAGTCTCCGCGATGCGACGGTTCTGCTCTTCGGTCATCAGTTCGAGGCTCAGCGCGTCGTCCATCCAGTAGTGTAGACGAAAAAGCAGGCGGGATATTGTAGGCGCCGCGCGTCAGGGCCTAGGGAAGCGCGCCCGCCGAAGCGGTTCGGCCTCAGTGAAAATCAGGCGGCGGCGGAAGGCAATGGGACTGTCGCGCAGGAAGACCGGCTTGGCAAGTTCCATGTATTCCGGGAAACTGGGTTCGTTTAAGAAGCGGTCAGGGTGGTCGGCCCAAGCGGGAATTTCAAGTCCCCATCGACGGGCAAGGTGTTCCCCAACGGCCCCGATGTAAGCGTCCTCGAACGCCACACCCGTCGGCCGCGCAAGAGCTTCGGAATGAGAGATAGACTATCTCCAGCTGAGGCTTAGATCTGGCCTTCTCCAGGGTTTTTGCGGAACTTTCCCTAAACCTTCCTATTTTCGCATTCGCAAAAAGGGCTTG
>JBEKMN010000131.1:0-9886 GCA_050008495.1 Terriglobia bacterium
CTGCTTTTTCTGCGGCCGCTAACAATCCTGCCGGCCTGAAGGTCGACGCTACGTCGAGCCCAGCACGGGCACGACGGCGGAGCGCACGGGGCGCGCGTCGTCGCTTAGGAGAAAGCGGACAACGCCGGCCACCTCTTCGGTCCTCACCCACTTGGAGAAGTCCGCTTTGGGCATGGCGAGGCGATTG
This sequence comes from Terriglobia bacterium, assembly GCA_050008495.1. GTDB lineage: Bacteria > Acidobacteriota > Terriglobia > UBA7540 > UBA7540 > CAVROP01. The sequence continues at coordinate 188 of JBEKMN010000131.1, forward strand.
GCCGCCGTATCCATGGTTCCCGGCAGGATACAGTGCACGTGAATATCGTAGCCCTTCAGCTCATCCGCCAGGATTTCGCTAAGCTGGCGAACCGCCCCTTTCGAGATGGCGTAGGCCGCGATGCCAGCGCCTCCACCACGCAGGATCGACCCGCTGGAGACGGTCACGATCCTGCCGAAGTTTTGGCGAATCATGACCGGGACGACGAAGCGCAAACAGGAGGTGAGAGACCGCAGGTTCAGTTTCAGCATGTGATCCCAGGTCTCTTCATCGGTCTCGAAGCTCTTTCCGGCCGCAAAGCCACCCGCCACCGCCACCAGGTAATCGATGCGCTGCCATTTCGCCAGAAGGCCTTCTACCCAGCGTTCCACATCCTGGGCCTGCCGCAAGTCCACTTGCGCGCCAGTGAGATGTGGACGGAAGTCGCCTGCCCGGCCAACGAGGGAAGCCCACTCTCGGTCAGAGCGATAAGTGACCGCAACACGGGCGCCGGATTTGAGCAAATCCAGCGCCACTGCACTGCCCAGAGCCCCTGTTCCACCCGTTACAAGCGCCACACGCTGCTGAAATTCCATAGGACCTCCCTGACTGTATTGAATGCCCCAACAAGGGAGATGATATCAGATTGCCGGGAAGGAAGGAGTCTTCGGGAGAATTAGGCGGCTTTGGAAACGCCGGCGTCCGACCTCGGGAAGCGAGGGCCGCCGCTAGTTCTTATGATGCAGCTTGCGCTTAATATCAGGCCAGAATTCTTTGATCTCAAAAGAGAGCGCATCACCCCACAACTGCGTTACCCAAACGTTGGCGGCGCTCGCGGCATTGCGGTCCTGCGCCGGATGATAGGTAGTGGAGAGGGTTGCGGCAATCGCGCTGCCTGCCCACTCGGAATAGTTGAATTGGCGCTTGCCGGAGTCCGTTCGAGTGACGAAGATCCGCGATGCAGCGAAGCCGGCGCGGTGCCAGAATCCTCCTTTACCGGACTGGAAGTAGCGCGGATCTTCGTGGAGCAGGGATGGAAAAACTGCGCCCACCATGAAGTTCTCTATCGTCGTGTCGGCGAAGGCGGCGCCATAGCGTTTCGCGTAGCCTTTGAAGCCCTGTCCGTAGCTGGGGTCCGCGTTTTCAGCCTGGTCGATGCCGGCCAGAAGGCCCACGTAAGGGTACTCAACCGGATCGAAGGTTCCGAGGGCAACCAACTTGAATTTCTGCCCCGTCGTAAGCGGCGGAGTCTTTCCGGCATTCTCAACCGTCAGGTAGTTCGGCAAGATAAAGAAAAGCCGGTCGTTCTTCGGGCTCTGCGCCGGGTTTGGAGTCTTCTGTTCCTGGCTAGGCGGGTTGTCCTTCGCTTTATTCTTCTCATCCGGTTTGGGTTGAGCTTGCGAGGTTGTGTTCTCGGGCGAGGGGTTCTGCTGCGCTAGCAGGGGGAAAGCGCACAACATCGCACCGATAACCACCGAGTGCAGTGGAAAGGCCAGGGCCCTCAGTATTCGCGTGATCATAAGCAGTCGTCTGTCCCATCTCGAGGACCCGTGCAGGAATATACCTGTTCAGTTCCGCGTTTATCCCCCCATGATTGGACGCTTGCGACGCGAAAAACGTTTCCTGGACCGCCATCAGGTTGGCGAGCGCAGCCTGTGGCCCGTCTTGCCGCGAGGCAGAATCTGCCCGGACGTTGAAGGAAGTGGGGTGAGCCTTTGACCACTGGGAGCGCCAGTACGCGGACCTTGGTTCGCGGGAGGCGTCTAGTTGCTCTCGCCTTTGCCGACGGAGATCCGAACCAGTTTGATTACGGTCTTACCTCCCTCGGTTTCAATCTCCACCACCTTTTCGAGGTCCTTGTTCTTGATTTCGAATGAGCTCTTTCCGGTTAAGCCGTGGTCGGTGAATTTGGTGACCGCGCTACCCAGGTGCTCCTTGTAAAACGACCTGACAGCGTCCAGGGAATCTGTGGTTTCGAATCTGGCTGCCATGATGTGCACGCCGGCATCGCCGCCAAAACCGAAGTCTACCGTGGCTGAATCCTTATTCTTGACTCGGATCGCGCCCGGATAAATGGGCAAATCCAAGTTGTCCTCGCTGACATCCTGATGAACTTCCATGGAACCGACCGGCGTGTTGATTGCGACATCCTTTTGGCTCCCTCCCCTCTCCTTGACCTGCACGCTGAGATTGTGCGAAAGAAACCTCAAGCCAGTCCAAACCACGATGCCACTGACTAAAACGATGAGTGCCAAAACCAATAGGGCAATCGCAAGAATGTTGCTCCCTGACCGTGGCGGCTGGGGCGCCACCGGGGGAGGCGGAGCTTGTGGTGGAACGGGAGGGCGCGGGGGTTGGGGACTTGTACTCATGGGGCTATCCTCCATATGGTTCTATCAGAGAATACGCAAACGCACATTGGCGAGTTCCCGCTCGCGGATTCCGCCAGGCCCTTGCGTGGCCGGCGCTGCGCACCTGAGGGCCACCGAGCCAAATAAACCGACGAGGCTCAAGCGCGCAACGCTTGAGCAGAAGCTAACCCAATGATACTTTAGTTTGGGCGCCTTGGCTTGAAAATGCGATGCCGGGTGTTGAGCGAAACAAGTCCGGCGCTCCTTAGTGCACTTGCTCATGCCCGTCCGCTGACGGGCGCCCGGAAACCACGAAAATGGGCCGACGGTGGATGGACGTGGCGCGGGCGTCTCGCCCGCGCCACGATTTTCAGAGCAGGGGAAATGCCGACCGGCGGCTCAAGGCAGCTCTTAAACCACGGAGGACAGCTCAATGCGTTATCGAAATCTCGGGCACAGCTCCCTCAGCGTCTCTGCTCTCGGTCTGGGATGCATGGGAATGTCGGAGTTCTACGGGCCTCGGAACGAAGAGGAATCCGTGGCGACGATCCATTTGGCGCTCGACCGGGGCGTGAATTTCCTGGATACCGCGGATATGTATGGGACGGGCCATAACGAGGAGTTGGTGGGGAGAGCCATCAAAGGCCGCCGAATCGAGGTCGTGCTCGCCAGCAAGTTCGGTAATGTGCGAGGACCTGACGGCAGCTTCCTGGGAATCAACGGCCGGCCCGAATACGTGCGCATGGCCTGCGAAGCCAGCTTGCGGCGCCTGAACGCCGAGACCATTGACCTGTATTACCAGCACCGCGTAGACGCCGACGTCCCCATCGAGGAAACGGTGGGAGCGATGGCGCGGCTGATCGAGGAAGGCAAGGTGAGGTACTTGGGGCTATCCGAGGCCGCTCCCGCAACCCTCCGCCGCGCGCATCGCGCCCACCCCATCTCCGCTTTGCAAACGGAGTATTCACTCTGGAGCCGCGATCCCGAAGGCGAGATTTTCTCTGCCTGCCAGGAGCTGGGAATCTCCTTTGTGGCTTACAGCCCCCTGGGCCGCGGTTTCTTGACCGGCCGTTTCAAGAACACCGAGGAGCTGACGAATGAGGACTTTCGTCGCAATCATCCGCGCTTTCAGGGAGAGAATTTCACACGCAACCTCGAACTTGTTGTCCGGGTCGAGCAGCTCGCTTCTTCAAAGGGCTGCAAGGCTTCGCAGTTGGCTCTGGCCTGGGTGCTGGCGCAGGGCGACAACATTGTCCCGATTCCCGGCACCACTCGACGCGCACACCTGGAGGACAACATCGCGGCCCTGGAGGTGACGCTCGCACCTGAAGACCTTGCGCGCCTTAACGAGGCGGCGCCCAAGGGAGCAACCGCCGGGGACCGGTATCCGGAACGAGCCATGAAGGTCGTGAATCTGTGATCAAGTGGTGTACGGCGTTAGCCAGGGAAATCGATCGTGTTTACGCCGCCTCTTCGGAACCCGTTGCGGCCTGCTGGTCGGCACGGGTAAGGCCCGCTTGCCGGGATTCAGCCCTGCTTTGGAGTGCGGCAGCTTGCTGCCGCTTTTCCCCGGGCGCGAGCTTGCTCGCGCTGCTTCATTAGGGTTCCCAATCCCGGCCAGCAAGCTGGCCTGATCAAAAGCGGCAGCAAGCTGCCGCACTCCAAAACGCCCATGGTGACATCTCAGGCCCGGCAGTACTGCGAAGCGCGGGGAGCGTGATAACGCACCGCAAGCTGCGGCGTCTCCAGGCGCCGATGATCCTGGAGGCGCGAGGTGAGGCAAGCCTCGAGCACCCCGCTCACCAGCAGCGTGCGCTCCACCGGATAAGGCGCCTGGCCGGTCTCAAACATCTCCTCGATCTTGTTCACCAGGCAGGCGGAGTAGGTGACATTGGGAACCGGCGAGAGGAAGAACTGGGTGGAGACAATGTCCTTCGTGCCGCGCCGGCGGGCGGCGAAATTGAAATCCCGCAGCGCCCCATCGAGCATCAGCAGCGTTGTATGTAGGCCATCGTTGTAGTCTATAAAATAGGCGGCGGGGTTCTTGACCAGATGGGGCAGCTCGCCGCTGCCTACCAAGTCCTGAGTCCTCCCGTCAACCAGCGTCAACCCCAGCGGCGTGTCGCTGCGCGAAAGCGCTGAGGAGAGCATCTCCTTCGACCAGCGCCCTTCCTCTCCGGCTCGCCAGACCGCCTCGCCTTCGATCATCTGGACCGCCTTCACGCCGGTCTCTCCACCCTTGCGCCGCTCGACCATGCACTGCATGGCCTCGAGCGCGTGGAAATCCATCGCGTCAGAGCCGCCCTCGCCCACCATGAGGGCGCTTTCGATCCCACCGTCAAGCGGCAATTCGAGGTCCGGCAAGCGCCAGGTGACGGGAAGCGAAGAACCTGCCAGCATGGGGAACTTCAGGCGCTTCGAGGCCTCGACCATCCACTTCGCCTTCTCGAAGCTATAAGAGAGGTGCTTGTCGTTGTAGACCGGCACAGCCCGCACGTCCTTCTCGAACACCTCCACGCACTGCTTGAAGAACTCGTAGCGCGGGTAAAGGATTTGGCCTTTCTCGTTGCGCGGATAGTCGCCGTGCTCGCCGATGATCAAGACCGCATCGACGGCCAGACGGTCGCCACCGCAGCGCAGGGCTTCAGCAATCGTCGGATAAACGCGGAAACCGAATTCCTGACCCCGCTGGGCGCTCTGATCGTCGGGCGGCTTCTGATCGACATACAACGAAACCACTTTCATGTCGGGGCGATGCCACTCGCCGTTGTGCGGGTATCCCACCAGAAAACGGTCCGCCATGTGTTGCGCGTGCGAGAGGTAGCGATACACCGTGGTGATGACTGCAATATGCTTCATGATAACTCCCGAATAGCTATCAGCTTTCAACTGTCAGCCCTCAGCGAACAAATCCGGGTGTCCTGAGCCGGAACTTCGTCAGGAAAGTCTTTCGCATGTGCGCCGGTTCTTCGGAGCCCCGTCAGGGGCGCGATAGAGTAGCCCAGGGCGAAAGCCCTGGGTTGGATGGCCCTCACCCCGCCTTCGGCACCCCTCTCCCGCCGGGCGGGAGATGGGACAGGGGTGAGGGTTGGGTCTCGCAACCCACGGCTTGCGCCGTGGGCTACACGCTGCCGCCCGCTGCGCGGGCTCAATCCTTCAATGAACTTCCGGCCGTCTGCTTGCTGAAAGCTGATCGCTGACGGCTGACAGCTTTTCCTGACACCTGACACCTGGCACCTGTTTTCACGTCCTCCAATAAGTAGATTCCCGCGTGGGCTGATACCGAATGGAGAGGTGCGGCGTCTCATAGCGCGCCTGATTGCGGTACAGGCTCTCGACGCCCGCTGCCGTGAGCCCGGTGGTGAGCAGCGTGCGCTCGACTGGATAACTGGGCTTGCCCGTCAGGAACATCTTCTCGACATTGTTGACCAGAGGGCTGAAGAAGTTGGCCAGGGTGGTGCGATCCGGCGGCATGGGCAAATACATCTGGGTGGAGAAAGGCTCCTTCCGGTCTTCAACGCGGGCGGCAAAGTTGAAATCCTGCACCAGTCCGTTCATCAGCAGCAACGTGCACTTCAGACCGTCGGCGTGCTCGTAGTGGTATGCCACCGGGTCCTTAACGAGCCGGCGCATATCGTCAAGGGTAGGGAAAATGTCATTGAAGCCTTCTCTCGCCGGTGTGAGCGTATGGCTGCGGCAAAGCGCCGCCTCGCACAACTCGCGCGACCATACGCCGTCCTGATAGGCCTGCCAGAAGCTCTCGCCCCGGTAGGCCTGGAGCCATTTCACCCCGCTCTCGCCGCCCTGGCGGCGCTCCACCATGCATTGGATCGTTTCCAGGCCGTGGAAGTCGTAGCTGTCCACCCCGCCATAGCCCACGCACATCGCGTCGCGGATGCGCGTGCCGAGGGACATCTCGACCGACGGGATTCGCCAGGTTACCGGCAGGCTCGATCCGGCCATGAACGCAAAGGCCATGCTCCGCGAAGTATCGTACATCTCCTTGGCCCAATCCCAGTTCCAGGAGAGGTGCTTGTCGCTGAACAGCGGAACGGATCGCCCGCTCGAGCGATACACGCCGACGATCTCGCGGAAGAACTGGTAGCGGGGATATTCCGTTTGCCCTTTCTCGTTCCTGGGATAATTGCCGTGCTCCCCAATCAGGATTACGCCGTCCACCGCCAGCTTGCTGCCGCCCAGCGTCAACGCCTCGGCAATGGTCGGATAGATCTTCAGGGAGGGGAAACGCGCCGCCCGCTCGCGGCTGAGGTCGTCTGGACCCACCTGATCCACATAGAGGGAAACCAGGTCCATGGGAGGCTTGTGCCACTCGCCGTTCCAGCCGTAACCCTCCAGGAAACGATCCACAAAGTGCTGCGAGTGCGCGTACTTGAACATGATGCCGGTGACTAGCGCAATCTTCAGACGCCCGCTTGGGGAGTTACTCCCCTCCTCGGTTGAGGAAGAGGTAGGGGGCGGCACGCCCAACCCGAAGCCTTCGGCGATGGTCTTCCGGGGAATCAGGGCCAGCGAACTCGCCGCTACCCCTGCCAACAGCCCTCTGCGTGTCATTTTCATGGCGTGCGACTCTAGCATCTCCAGGGCAAGACGTCAACCGCAAGGGTAGCTATCAGCCGTCAGCTTTCAGCTCCCAGCAAGAGCGACTTGCTGACTGAAAGCTGATAGCCGATGGCCAAGACTGCCGATTCCCTCGCCTACCCGGCTTTTCATTTACTCAACTCCCAGACTTTTTGACCTTATCCTTTGCTTTCATAGACATTCTCGCTTTGTTCCCCTCAGAAAACGAGAGGAGCCGTATGCCAATTACCCTGGAGCCTTTCGTAAAACAATTGCTTCAAACGTATGTTTTAATACAAGATCGGCACCCCAGGCTTGCGACGCCGGCCTCCCCCTCTCTCGCGCTGTTTGGTCGTTCTTGGCCTCTAATTGTTCTTTTTTGCATGCAAAATCAGTTCGTTTTGAGTTCGTTTTTTTGACGCTTTTGTTGATTCCAAAGGAGTTGTTGAGTTCGTTCCCGCGATTTTTAACATCTTTTTCACACGTCCTCTTTTCCTCGCTTCTGGGACTCCGCACGCGAGCTTCTCTGTGCTGGCTCTCGGGCGCTTACTTCGGTGGACACCAGCTCCCCCGAAATTCACGTCCTTCCCGCGAAAGCGGGAATCCACCGTATTCCGGATCGAAAATGGACCCCCACTTTCGCCGGGGTGACGACGAGGGTGGTTTTCATTCGCTCGGGCGGGTGGCAAGCCCATGACAACTCCTCGGTAATCCTGACCCAGGAACCCAACGCCCGACACCGGACACCTGATACCAGGGATCTGGCACCTGAAACCTCTCAACAGGGTTCTCCTTTGGAGCGGATGGGTGTCGAGGAAGGGGACTTCCTCAAAGGGCGGGACTTTCACACTGATAGGTTATCACAACTGGAATATTTTGTCAAGTGACAAACGTGTTTATGACAATTTGGTTACTACTCTCGCCAAGTCGTGGCCGGCGCAGAGCGAAGCTCTGCGGCTCGGTCCCGAGCTGGAGCTAGAGTTTCACAACGGTGAGGCCGGGGATGCGCCCGAAGTGGCGATCGTTGACAGTCAAGACCGAGTAGCCTAGAACCAAGGAAGTCGCACCGATCAGTAAGTCCGCGAATGGGATAACCACGCCACGGCTCTGCTGTTCTGCGTCGAGCCGCCCCGCCAGCAACGCAGTTTCCTTGGTGTACGGATACACTGTCAGGTCCGCGAGGAGTTCATTGAGGAAGGACTCACGCCGAAGCCGGACTTCCGGCGTCGATGCGCGATGGACGCCATGAACCAGTTCGGTCAAACCTACGGCCGACAGGGCTGCGTCTTGGTCGCCGGTAGCGCGGAGGATTCGCGCGATCAGTTGTTCGACAGTTTCCCCGCGACGTTCGGCCGCGATGACGACGCTGGAGTCGAGGATTAGTCCCATGCGGGGGGATTCAGCGATTCACGATGGGCTTCGACGGCGGCTTCCACGTCCTTGGCGAAGTTCTCATCGAGCGTTGCAGTCGAGCCGTGCTCACGGGCGAGCTGAAGGGATTCCGAGAGCCGACGGATCGGAGGCTCGGCGGGACGCACCACGGCGATGGGCTGTGAGCCGTCCTTGATGATGACTTCCGCACCGGCGCGCACTCGCACTAGAAGGGACCCGAAGTCACGGGTCGCCTCCGCTTCCGAGATGTCAATCACAAGCTTTGCCACGACCTTCCTATTATACACCTTGGATGCCGCAGACGTGCCGCTCTGTGGCTCATCGGCGATTCGCCCGGTTGGCAGGGGCGCATACATCCCGGCAAGAAGCGCCGGGACGCAGGCGCAACCCAGGCCTTTGTTCTTTGATCCTCCGCGCCTCTGCGGTGCAGGGACTCGCTTGACGGGGCGGGGGTTAAGCCGTTATCATGGTAAGTTGGCTTTTCCTCGAAACTGCTCGCTGTGGGGCTCTGGGCGATGATCGACCGGATTACGGTTCGCGGCGCGCGCCAGCACAACCTGAAAAACATCGACGTGGAGATTCCCCGTCTCGCCTTGACGGTGGTTACCGGTTTAAGCGGCTCGGGCAAATCCAGCCTGGCCTTTGACGTGATTTACGCCGAGGGGCAGCGCCGGTACGTCCAGACTCTCTCGGCCTACGCGCGGCAGTTCCTCGACCAGGCGGAGCGGCCGGACGTGGACACCGTGGAGGGCCTGAGCCCGGCCATCTCGATCGAGCAGAAAACCACCAGCCGGAGCCCCCGCTCGACCGTAGGGACGATCACGGAGATCTACGACTATCTCCGCCTGCTGTATGCCTCCATCGGCGAGCCGCATTGCCACCAGTGCGGCCGAGCCATTTCCCGCCAGACTACCGATCAGATCGTCTCCTCCATCATGGCCCAGCACCAGTTGGATAGTGCGGGGGGAAACGGCGACGGGCAGCGCATCATGATTCTGGCGCCCGTGGTGCGCGGTCGGAAGGGCGAGTTTCGCAAGCTCTTTGAGCAGCTTGCGCAGCAAGGGTTCGTGCGGGTGCGGGTGGACAAGCAACTGCGCCAGATGGATGAAGAAATCCGGCTCGACCGGCGCCGCAACCACACCATTGAAGTGGTTGTAGACCGCCTGCTGCTGAAGGCGGGGATTGAAGGCCGGCTGGGGCAATCCATCGACACGGCGATGAAGCTGGCGAAGGGGATTGTGCAGATCGCCGTGGTGAACGGCGAGGAACAGCTCTATTCGCAGGAGTGGGCGTGCGTGGACTGCGGCATCAGCATCCCGTCGCTCGAACCGCGTTCCTTCTCGTTCAACAGCGTCTACGGCGCCTGTCCCGCTTGCCGGGGCTTGGGCAGCCTGTACAC
>JBEKMN010000132.1:0-9808 GCA_050008495.1 Terriglobia bacterium
CGGCGTCGGGCAGTGGAAACTTGGTTACAGAGAAACGGAGTGATCACCATCACTCAGAACAAAAAAGTGTTACCCATTTTCCCACAACAAACTGCTCATAATTAGGTTGCCCCCACACCCTACTGGTCTCGCACAGGCCCATTTCCGCAAGCATTGCCAGTCGATCGCTTTAATAAGGGCTTCTCAAATCCATCCTTCGAAAAAATTCGAGCATATTTCAACAGATTTGGCTACTCAGACTATCAAGGTGACCTCGCGCGCCTTTTGAAGGCAAATTACACAGTGACAACCAACATGGTGAACCACATGGTTGACACCCGCAACAAAATTGCACACGGTGACATAACTGCAGTCAAACCTCCCGCAGATGTCAAAGATATGATCATGATCATCCGGACGTATTCTGCCGCAACTGACGTGGTTTTTGGATCGTGGTGCAAAACCAATCTCTGCTCAATTAGGTAGGCCAGCGTAGCGCGGACTTATACTTTAGGTCGGAGATCTGTCTTCACCCTAGCTCAAACTCTAGGTCCCAAGAACGGCAAGGCAACTACACGGCCAAGTGATTGCACACGTCACAGCGCGGCAGAGACGCAATTCAAAATTCGAGATTTGAAATTCAAGAGCATGTAACGAAAGCGATTATCGGCAAAAATCGTGGCGCGTCGCGAGGTGGACCGGAAATACGATTACCGGTACTCCCGCCTTATCACCGTCTTTGGCCGGCTGCTCATGGAAGGGTGGATCGCGGAGGCAGATTTGGACGGCCTTGCGGAAGATAAACTCCAGCGAATTAAGGGCTTGGCGAGCTTGATGGCCCAGTCGGAAGACTAGTACTCAATGACGGAAGTCGCCGTGATAACGTGGCGCCTTGGAAGGGCGGGGGTTCAGCCCCGCCGCCTTCGGGAGCCCAACGAGTTGGGCCTTTAGACCCTGAAGCCACGTTCCTTCAGGGGCTAAAGCCCCGATGACGAGCCGTTTTCCGGGACGGGGCTGAAGCCGTGCCCTCCCCGCCGCCGAGCAAAGCCGCCACTACTTCAGACCGAGACAGTGCCGCGGCTGTCAGCAGCTTGCGTCGAGACCCCCGGCGCGGGGGCTGGGCTGATCTGCGGGAGCTTCTCCTCGGGCATAATGATCCAGGCGATGATGTAAGCGAGCAAGCCGCAGCCGCCGAAGACCACCAGCGCGACCCACAGAATTCGCACCAGGCTGGGATCGATGTCCAGGTAGTCTGCGAAGCCCGCGCAGACGCCGGCGATCTTCCGGTCGGTCCGAGAGCGCGAGAGAGGTTTGCGGGGCGCGGGCGGGTTGAAAAGCGCCGTCCCGCATTGGCAACAGAAGTTCACCCGGTTAGTAAACTCTTTTCCACAGTGTGGGCAGAACATGTTCGCCTCCTGTCCCGGATTTGGATTCAATCCTCTATACGCCTCCGGGTACGTGAAAGTTCCGTTTCCGGCTGCCCCCTGCCCGCCGTCCCGCCAAGGTCCTCCTCACCTGCTGCTTTGAAAACTGTGGTGCGGGCGTCCCGCCCGCTGTCGCGCGGGCATCCTGCCCGCGCGCGGGAGCGGGACGCTCCCGCGACCGCGGGCGAGACGCCCGCGCCACGTCCGTCCGCCGGCGGGCATGAGTGACCGCCAACAGAATTCGTCTCTCGGAGCCTGAATTTAGGTTACAATCCCACTCATCGTAGTCTAATGAGAGTTGGGGGGAAATCACATTGGTACGTCTCGAACTATGCGTGTAGTACCGAGGATGACGTGGGTCGCTCGAAAACCGTTCATGGTTTTTGCTCGCGGCACTCCTTTACGCCGCCGGGTGGCGTATAGCCTGTTCCTGGTCCGGTTAATCCTGGCGCCGGTCATATTCCTGACGGTTTACTACATCTTTGCGATGGGGTGGATCGTTGACCGCATCGTCAGCGTCGATGCTCCTATGACCACGCAGGCGGAACAGATCTCGCTGGAAATGCTGGAGGCGCTGCGGGCGGAACGGAATTACTTCCTCCTCTATGACCCAGCGGAACTGGAAGGGAACCGCCAGGCGCTGGCCAAGATGCAGCAGATCATCGATTCGTGCCTCAAGTTACAGCCGGAGGAGCGAGCGGCCCTCGAACATATACGGGCCCAAGGTGAGTTCTATCAACAGCGCATGGCGGTGGCCGTGGCGCGGCGGGCGGAAGTGAACGAAGCGCCGGCACAGCACGTTCGCGATGTGATCCGGGCTTACACCCGAGACCTGGATAGCTTGTTGAAGGGCTCGAGCCACATCAACCGTACAACCTTGATGGAAGAACTCCACAACCGCCTGGGCTCGCTTGACGAGCAGGTGGCGGCCTCGCTGGCGGCCGAGGATCCGGCTTTCCGCCAGATCTCTGCCGACCTCCGCTCCTCCAGCGAAGCGGTTGTGAAGGAGTCGTCGGAGCTTGAGGCTCGAAGCTGGCAGCGCGTGCAGCGGGATCATGCGAGGGCGCGGCTCTTGCTGCGGCGGGCGGAGTGGGTGCTGAGCACCGTCTCCTTTCTGACGATCCTCTTGAGCATTTGGGTAAGCTTCGTCTTGCCGCGGACGGTGGTGGAACCGCTGGTGGCTCTGAAGGCGGCGGTGGATCGAGCGGCGGTCGGGAATTATGCAATCGAGTTTGACGTGGAAGGGGAAGGCGAGGTCGTGCAGCTTGCCAATAGCGTCCGCAAGCTGCTGGCGCATGTGCAAGAGAAGGACGAAAACTCTAAGCCGCCGAGCGAGTCGTGATACGGCAATGCGCGCGGTTGTGTCATTCGGAGTGGTCACGGGCATGCGGCCAACCCATTAAGGTCATAGTCAACACCGTGTCACCCCCGCGCAAGCGGGGGTCCATCGTCGGTCTAGAAGCCAATGGATTCCCGCTTCCGCGGGAATGACAGGTTGGCGGCATTTACATAAAGGAGGTAGGGACTCATGAAAGGCAAACCGGAAGTTTTGAAAGCTCTGCAAGATATGCTGGAGGAGGAATTGGGCGCACTGAACCAGTACTTCCTGCACAGCGAAATGTGCGAGAACTGGGGCTACGAGCTGCTCAGCAAGCGCATCAAGAAACTATCCATCAGTGAGATGAAGCACGCGGAAGAACTCATCGAGCGCATGCTTTTCCTGGAGGGAGCGCCGAACCTGAGCGAACTGCCCAAGCTCAATATCGGGAAGGATGTGAAACAGCAACTCGAGAATGACTTGGCCCTCGAGCTCGGCGCGGTGACGGATTATAACGAGGCCATCGCCACGTGCCGCAAGGCAAGCGACAACGGTACGGCCGATTTCCTGAAGGGAATCCTCGCCGAAGAAGAAGGCCATGTGGATTTTTTCGAGGAACAGCTCGGCCTCATCGAGCAGCTCGGCATGCAGAACTATCTGGCGCAGCAGCTCGAGGAAGAGAAGTAGAGTTGTGCCGGTTGTCGCGATCTGCTGTTTGCCGGAATCTCGGGATCTGGAATGAGCCCCGAAGGGGCGGTCTAGCGCAGCCCAGGCCAACGGCCTGGGTCGCGGATTCAGGTAATTGTGGTCAAGCCCTGAAAGGGCGAGATAACTATTGGACTAGCTGTAGCCGAGTTCGGCGGGGACAGTGACTTTATTGCGCCCTTACAGGGCTTCGCACGCCTGGCGGCCTAAACCTGTAACCCAGGCCGTTGGCCTGGGCTACGTTAGTTCGCCCCTTCGGGGCTGAAGGCGGACGACGGAAACACTGCTGGTGACTGGGCGGAGATTCAGGGAGCGCTACAATTGAACTGACCATATCTCACCGGGTTCAATCCCAAGTTTCCTCTTGCCAAACCTCCCGGGCCATCCTCTCACCTAGCTTCCCAACCAAGGGGCTCTCAGGCGTGCGCTGGTACCCTTCCAGGTACTCCTTTTCGAGCACTTTTTGCTGGGCCGTGGGCTGTCGCCGGATCTCGTCACTCATCCCTTGATCACCCCAATCGGTTTCAGCCGCGCCACGCGTTTCGCCAATCCCGCGTTGTGAACCACGTCGATGACCACGTCCACGTCCTTGTAGGCTTCAGGAATTTCTTCGGTTATGCCGTCGCGCGTCTCGGCGCGCACGATGATGCCCTGCTCCTCGAGGCGCTGGCGGGCGTTCTGGGCGAAGGCGGATTTCTTGGCGGCGGTGCGGCTCATCACGCGCCCTGCTCCGTGGCAGGTGGTGCCGAAGGTCTCCTGCATCGCACCCTCGGCGCCCACCAGAACGTAAGATGCGGTCCCCATCGAGCCGGGGATCAGCACCGGCTGGCCGCAGGATTTGTAGACTTCCGGCACTTCCGGCCGCCCGGCGGGAAACGCCCGCGTGGCTCCCTTGCGGTGCACCATCACCTTGCGGTCCCGTCCGTTCACCCAGTGCCGCTCAAGCTTCGCGATGTTGTGGCAGACGTCGTAAACGAGGCGCAACTCTTCCTGCTGGCCAAAGATGCGCTGGAAGGCTTGGCGCGTAAAGTGGGTGATGCCCTGGCGATTGGCCCAGGCGAAGTTCGCCGAGGCTCGCATCGCCGAGAGGTATTCCTGGCCTTCCTTCGAGTGCACCGGGACGCACGCCAGTTGGCGGTCGGGCAGGTCGATGCCGTAGCGGCGCATGCCGGCGTCCATGTCGCGCAGGTAGTCGGTGCAGACCTGGTGGCCGAGGCCGCGCGAGCCGGAATGGATCAAGATCACGATCTCGTCCTGGTAAAGCCCTAGCGCCTGAGCCGAAGCCGGGTCGAAGATGTGCTCGACGTACTGGACTTCCAGGAAATGGTTGCCGGAACCGAGCGTTCCCACCTGGGGCAGGCCGCGCTTCTTGGCACGGTCGCTGACCATGGCGGGGTCGGCTTCTTCGATGGCGCCGTTCTCCTCGCAGGTGTCGAGGTCTTCTGGCCTGCCGTAGTCGTGCTCGACCATCCAGCCGGCGCCGTCTTTGAGCAGCTTGTCGAGTTCCTGGTAGGAGAGCCGGATGTTCCCGCTTTGGCCCGCACCTGAGGGAATGTCCCGGAAAAGCTGGTTCACCAGTTCTTTGATTTTCGGGCGGACCTCGTCGAGCGTCAGGGTGCTCGAGAGCAAACGCACTCCGCAGTTGATATCAAAGCCCACACCTCCCGGAGAAACCACGCCGCCCTCGTCCGGCAGAGTGGCGGCCACGCCGCCGATGGGGAATCCATAACCCTGGTGGATGTCCGGCATGGCCAGTGAGCGGCCCACGATGCCCGGAAGCATGGCGACGTTCATGGCTTGTTCGAGACAGAGGTCTTTGAGTATGTCCATCAGTAGGCGCTCATTAGTGTAAATGAGCGCATCGGTGAGCATGCCGGGCTTGGTCCCCTTGGGCACGAGCCAACGGTAGTCGTCGAGTTTTTGAAGTTGGTGAAGTTCGAGAGGCATACGGCACCCCTCAGCAACAATACGGAAGGGCAAGCCAAAAGGCAAATCGCAAAACGCAAAAGGCAAAGCGCGGCGCCTCCCGGGCATCGCGCCATTGCCATTCTGAATAAGAGTGAGTGCGACTCACCACCTTGCCTGGTCGCAAGTTGGACCTCTAATCTCTGCGACCGACCCCTCACCCGTCAAGCTCCGGCTGATGAAAGCGCCGGAGCTTGACACCCTCTCCCCAAGGGAGAGGGCAGTCTTGCGGGCGTGTCGATCATTGTTCCAGCACGTTAACTTCGCGAATCTCTCCCGCATTGAGCGGCACGCGCAGCGTCTTGATTTCGAGTGGGCGGAAGTTTCCGGTCCAGCGGCGGTTCACTAATCCCAAATCCAAGTTAGCCGTCACCGGGCGGCCGGCGGTTTCGTAGCAGCGGACGATGAGGTCGTCGCCGTCTTCTGATTTCTTCATCACCGAGACGACCACATTCGGGACATCCACAGAAAGGAAAGAAGCGGAAAGCGGGCGGTTGCCGGCATGGATTCCCTGATAGATGATCGGGATGGGGGCCGTAAACTCCTCTGCCATGCGCACAATGCCCGCGTCCTGCCAGGCGTCGGTGTGAGGGACGAGGAGCATGCGGAAGGTTTGCATGCCCTGGTCCTGCCAGATGTACTCGCCGTTGGGCTCGAGTTGGCGGGGCCGGTGTTGCGCGTAGACCGCGCCCCGGGTGATCGAGATGCGCATATCGTTGGCCTGCACGCTGTAGCCGTACTTGGCGTCATTGATGACCGCCAGCCCATACTCGCCTGCGGCGCGGCGGCCGGAGAGGTCGATCCAGCGTTGCCCGGGATCTTCGTCGCCGTTAGCCTGGCGCACCTTGTACCCGTAGGCAATTTCGTAGGTCGGGTGGGGATCCTGCACATCCACCGGGAAAGAGAACTTCAGGATTTTGCGATGCTCGTGCCAATCGAGGGCTACGCGGGCCTCGAGGGTACGGGCGCCGGAGTAGAGCAGCCAGTCTGTCTCGAGCGAAGACGCTCCGTAGTTCGTGCGCACACGGATGGTGGCGCGCAACGGGCCGTTCTCGAGCACCCGGAAGCGCGCGTTGCGGAATACGCCGAGTTCCTTGGTGTAGGAGCGCACATCGTGGCTCCAGGTGTCGCTGGGGTCGTCCAGCACAATCGCCCGCGCTCCGCTCGCGCCGCTTTTGAAAACCTGCGCCCCGGTATCCTTGTCGAGCATCGTCAGGCTGCCGTCGACCGCGAAGGTGACACGCAGATGTTCGTTTTCCAATTGGCGCTCGGTGGCATGCACGGCCGAGACAGGCGGTGCGGCAGGCTGGGTGCTTCGCAATCGGAATTGCCGGTATCCGAAAGCGGGCACCGGCGCCTGAAACGCGACGCGCATGCGATCGTCCACCACCGTCGTCGCTTGGATCCATTGGTGGGGAATGCTCTTGCCATTCTCATCTTCCAGCACGGAGGTTGGTTGTGCGCCCTTCTGGTACTCGAAACCCCAGCCCACATCGTATTCGACGTGGAGCTTGGCGTTCCAGGCATGGGGATTAAACACCACCAGGTATTCGGAGTTTGGGTCTTGCGTCGGAATCTGAAAGGCAATCTTCTCCGCCGCCTTGTTCATCGCCTGATCGGCGATGTCGATAGCGCGTCCGTGGGCTTCCCGGGCCACGTCATAATGTTCCGGAAGTGCGGTCCCGGCCATGCTGTCATGGAATTGTATGAACAGCACCCTTTTCCAGGCAGTCGTGAAGTCGGCCTTGGGGTAGTCAAATCCGGCAATCACGGAACCGAGGGCCGCGAGTTTCTCGCCCGTCGTCAGAGCGGCTTCCGCAGTCCGGTTGTTCTTTTTGACCTCAGACACGGCCGTGTAACAGCCCACCGAGTGATGCTGAAGATCGTCCGCCACCACCGGCAGGCCGGTGAGTTTACCGGCCTCATCAAAGTAGCGGTCCGGGGAGCTGAAAATGAAGGTCGGCGCGCCTGGCATCTTCTGCATATCCAGGATCGCTTGGATATTTTCCTTGGCGGGCCCGCCGCCATGGTCGCCGGCGCCGTAAAAAACCATCAGTTCTTGGGTGGGTTCCTTTAATTCCGTGATGAAGTGGCTGACCTCTTCCTGCATGTGCTCATCAATCCCGTAACTGAACGGGATGCGGTAGGTGAGCACACGGCTCCCATCGGCGCCCTCCCACCAGAAAAGGTCGGCGGGAAGCTTCTTCTCGTGAGCCTGGGGACGCATGAAGACATAAGCGTGCAGGCCTTGCAGCTTGAGGATCTGCGGCAAGGTCCCCGGATGGCCGAAGGAGTCGGGGTTGTAACCGACCTGGGCCCTGCGTCCAAATAACTGCTGGAACAACCTTTGGCTGTAGAGCCCTTGCCGGACTAACGATTCGCCATTCGGGATATTCACGTCCGGCTCGACCCACCAGCCGCCTACCAGATCCCACCGCCCCTCTTCCACCCGCTTGCGGATCTCTTCGAGCATCGCGGGGTCAGTTTCCGCGACCCACTCGTAGAATTGAGCGGAACTCGCGGTGAAAGTGAAGTCAGGGTACTCGTTCATACGGTCCAGCGCCGAGCGAAATGTGCTTAGCGTAACGGACATGGCCTCCGACCACGGCCAGAGCCATGGGGCGTCAATATGCGCGTTGCCGATCATGTGGAATCGGTATTGGCCCGCACCCGACGGCCAGGAGCCTCCGGACTGCGCACTGGCCTTCGCGGCAAAGAAACAGCAAACCAAAACAGCGACCAGGCAAAGACAATTGGCGGCCGATCTCAAAGGGATGCTCCTTTCAAAAAGTGGAGGTTAAAGGGTAAAGGGTAAAGGATAAAGTGTAAAGCTAAACATGGCATCCCCCCCCATCAGTCGATAACGGCCCCGTCGTAGGGGGACGGCTTGCCGTCCCCGCATTTCTGCTGGCGCCGACAAGGGTAGGGCAAGCCCTACCCCTACACCGACGTGCGCGAAGAGTTGCGCGCGGCCCCGCTGCTTTTAACCTTTACCCTTCACACTTTACCCTTTCCTCGCTTGCAAGATGCGGTCCGGCTTCTTATACTAAGCGCCGATAGTTCCCAGACTTCAAGGAGGTTCTATGGCTTTGATTTCACGTCGGGACGCGGGCAAGCTTTTGATTGGAGGCTCGGCCGGTTTGTGGGCTGTGAGCCGCAAAGGCTGGAGTGCGTCCTACATTGACTCCGTAGTTCGCGGAGTCCAGATCGGCGCGCAGAGTTATTCGTTTCGGGACATGGGTCTCGATGCCGCCATCGAGGCTTTCAAGACGGTGGGATTAGGCGAATGCGAACTTTTTGATGGGCACGTGGTGCCGTCCAATATAAAGTGGCAAGAGCAGGAGAAATGGTGGGTTGCCGCGCCTGCCAGTGCTTTTCACGAGATCCGCACCAAGTTCGATAATGGCGGCGTGAGGATTTATGCTCTCACTTATGCTTTTCGTAAGGGCGTTACAGACGCAGGAATCGAGGCCGGTTTCAAGGCCGCGCAGGCGCTGGGCGTCAAATACATCACCTCTTCATCCAATGTGAGTGTTGCGCCGCGAGTTGACCAGTTTGCCCAAAAATACAAGATCATGGTGGGTTTCCACGGGCATGACGATACCCGCGACCCGGATGAATTCTCGACGGCCGAGACGTTTGCTCGCGCCATGAAGGGTGCGTCGCAGTATATCGGCGTCAATCTGGACATCGGCCATTTCGTGGCTGCCAACGGCGATCCCGTTGCCTATATTCGCGAGCATCATCAGAAGATCGTCACGCTGCACATCAAAGACCGCAAGAAGAACCACGGCGCCAACCTGCCCTTGGGCCAGGGTGACACGCCCATTAAAGAGGTTCTCTGCTTGCTTCGCGACAACCAATGGAAAATTCCCGCCAATATCGAGTACGAATACGGCGAACCGCCGAAGTTTGACACAATCACTGAAGTTAAGAAGTGCTACGCCTACTGCCGTCAGGCGCTGGAAAGCTAGGCTCGAAAGCCAGAGTCGGTGAGATTCATGCCAGGAGCTGCGGCCAATCGACCCTACGCTCTGTTGGCCCAATATTACGACCACTTCTTTACTTCTCATCTCCTCGCGTACCGGCGAGCGCGCGCGAGAATTCTGGGAAAGATTTTTCCCCACGCGCGCTGCGCCTGCGACTTGGCTTGTGGCACGGGGACGACCGCGGTCGAGCTCGCGCATCGCGGATTGAGAGTTTTCGCCGTAGATCTCTCGCCCACGATGTGTGGCCTAGCCCGGGAGAAGGCGCGCCGCGCTGGGACGACCGTAACTATGATCCGCAGCGACATGCGGACGTTCCGGCTGCCGGAAAAAGTCCACCTGATCACCTGTGAATACGATGCCGTAAATCATGTGCCGCGGAAATCGGATTTGGCGCGGGTGGCGCGAGCCGCGGCGCGCGCTTTGTACCC
>JBEKMN010000133.1:0-9796 GCA_050008495.1 Terriglobia bacterium
CATAATAGAGGGTGGTGGATTCCGGACTCATGCCGCCAAGTATGCCTATCTTTTTCATCTCGCCTCCATGATCATCTCGCCGAACCGAATTCATGATACTAACATGCCGCCATCCATGCGGCCCTCCGCCGTCTCTTGCCGGGGATGTCAGCCACACCCGAATTGTGCCGGCACTGACCAGCGTGCGGGAGTGATTTGTGCCAGCGGGTCATCGAGCGGAAGAGGGCTCAATGGCAAGCAACGTGCTCGTCAAGTTGCGAGGAGAATTGTGTCAATGAGTTCCAAAAGAGTCTTGATTGTAGGCGGCGTGGCAGGCGGAGCTTCCTGCGCCGCGCGGCTGCGACGGCTAGACGAGCAGGCAGAGATCGTGGTGTTTGAAAAAGGGCCGTACCCGTCATTTGCAAACTGCGGCTTGCCGTACTACATCGGCGATGTCATCTCCGATGAAGCAAAGCTGCTTGTGGCCACACCAGAGTTATTCCGCAGCCGCTTCAACATCGAGGTTCGCACCGAACAAGAGGTCTTTGGCATCAATCGCGGGGAGCGGAAGATTGAGGTCAAGGACCTTCGGAAGGGTTCTGTCTATCAGGAGGCTTACGACGCGCTGGTCTTGTCTCCTGGTGCAGTGCCCGCTCGGCCGCCGCTTCCGGGCGTCGACCTGGCGGGTGTTTTCACGCTTCGAAACATTCCTGACAGTCGCGCCATACGCGCATGGATTCAAGAATCCCAGCCGAGAAATGCGGCCGTTGTCGGCGGTGGGTTCATCGGACTCGAAATGGCCGAAAATCTGGCGCGCCGGGGGCTGAAGGTCACAATCGTCGAGATGCTCGACCAGGTCATTCCGCCGCTCGACCGCGAAATGGCTGAATACGTGTATGTTCACCTTCTGAAGAACCATGTCTCAGTCCGTCTCGGGGATGGTGTAGCGCGGTTTAACGAAAGCGAGGGGCGCGTGACTTCGGTCGAGACCAGGAGCGGCGCGAGGATTCAGGCTGACGTAGTCATCCTTTCCGTCGGCGTCAAACCCGAGAGCCAGCTTGCACAAGACGCAGGCCTGGAACTCGGCCCACACGGCGGCATCCGTGTTGATGAATCCATGAGGACCAGTGACCCTTGTATTTGGGCAGTGGGGGATGCCGTGGAAGTGACGGACGCCATCACCGGCGAGTTGTGCTTCGTGCCGCTGGCGGGACCTGCCAACCGGCAAGGGCGCATGGCGGCCGATGCCATCTGCGGGAGGCCAGCGCGGTTCCGTGGTGTGCAAGCGACGGCCGTCTGCGGCGTATCCGGGTTAACCGTCGCGATGACCGGAGTCAGCGAGAAACGGCTGCAGCAGGCGAAGGACGCTGATTACGAAGCAATCTACCTGCATCCTACTGACCACGCCAGCTACTATCCAGGCGCAAGCGAAATGCACCTGAAGTTGATTTTCCGCCGTTCTGACGGACGGGTTCTGGGGGCACAGGCGGTCGGCGAGAAGGGAGTGGAGCGCCGGATTGACGTCATATCGTTCGCCATTCAAAAGGGCGCAACCGTCTTCGATCTCGAAGAAGCCGAGTTGTGTTATGCACCCCAGTTTGGCATGGCCAAAGATCCCGTGAACCTGGCAGGTATGGTGGCTGCCAACGTGCTCCGCGGCGACGTTAAACTGGCGAAGTGGGATGAACTGCCGAATGGTGCCGCCTTTCTGGTCGACGTTCGTGAGGGAAAGGAATTCGATCGCGGCTCGATTGACGGCGCCATCAATATCCCGCTCGATCAACTCCGCCAAAGGCTCTGCGAGCTTCCCAAGGACCGGCCTATTTGGGTTAATTGCGCCAGAGGCCAGCGGTCCTACTACGCCGTGCGAATCCTGCAACAGCACGGTTTTGACGCCAGCAACTTGTCCGGCGGTTACAACACCTGGGAGGTTTGGTACCCCGAGGGATTGCCCTCTGCCGAGGTCACACAGGCTGAGCAGACTTCGCGAGATCGTGCGGCATGAAAAGCGGGGTGTGACTTCGCGTTCTTTCGGAAAGGCTACATGGCTAGAAACGCTAGCCGCTAGCCTTGATCGTGACTGACGCTAGACGGCGTTTGAAAGACAAGCACGGCTATTCTGTTGCTCGCTTCGTAGCATCCCATGGCAGGTGCGGGCGGGCACGGGCCGCGGCTCTTTACGCCTTCGTGCCGAGTGCGCCTGGCCTCTGCCCTAACCCCGTACAACGCACCTCGGCGGGGCAAGCGGACGCGCCGCGACTCAAGCATGAGTTGAACTGCAATTGCAAGGCGCGCAGCCATTGCCGCCCTGCTGCTTCCAAGCAGCAGAGCGGCACGGCCGGGTGCTCCTGGTTTTTCAACGCAGACTCATGCGCCCGGGATAGCCCCCACCGACCGGGATCGCCAGATAGCCGCGATACTCGCCGGTGCTCTTCTCCACCGCCAAGCCGGCAAGCTCCCCGCGGGAATTGATAGCGCATACGGTCTGCAGTTGCAGGGGAGAATCTGCAGGAATCAGAGTGTTGAGGTCGGTCTGCACCCTGTTCACGACCACGAAGGCGCGCAGAATTGAACCTGTCGCGTCCAGCGAGACGCCACCCACCTCGCCCGCGTCGTTGATGGATAGGGCTGCGCTGTAGGTGTCCCCCGGGAGCGGGGGCACGTCCTGCATTCCGGTGCGTTGGCTCCAAACGAAGCCGTGAAACACGGTATCGCCGGCCAAGTCTGATATGCCCACAACCTGACCCCGATTATTGATATTATGGGCCTGGTTTCCGAACGCGCCACCCAGGCTGCCGAGATCGGTTGCGGCGCCATTCTCATCCCAGAGCAGGGCGTGGACCGGTGAAAGATATAAACCGTTGATCGTGTTGAAGGCCGAGCAAGCTCCCGACGCGCCGGCCACCTGGCCGGAGTCGTTGATCGCTATAGCGAATCCGTCCGGATCGCCGCCGTAGGTGGCGAGCTCTTCGATCTGGCCGTTTTTCCAAACCACCGGCTTATTCTGCAACACCTGATATTGGCCCAAGCCGGGATTATAAGTTGGGCAGGTCGAGTCGAGCGTCGTGTTCTCCGCGTTGCCTACCACTTCGCCTCGATTGTTGATCATACTGGCCGCTCCGTTGTAGCCTCCCAGCGTGGAGAGCGGATTCATAGAGCCGTGTTCCCACAGAAAGCCTAGACAGGTGCCCGACGACGGGGCTCCTGACGCCTTGAAGCCGCAGAAATCTTCGCCGTTCGGGTCTGGGTCGGAGGTTTCGGCCTCACCCACGGCTTGGCCGATGTCATTCGGTGAGTTAAAAACTGAGCTGGACAACCCTCCGAGCGTGCCGAGATCTCTCTTGAATGGGCCTTGCCAGAGGATCGCGTGCCAGTTTCCGTCGGCCAGGCTCGCCTCCCCGCTGGCCACACCCAAGTTGTTCACATAGAACGCTTGGCTATACGTCCCACCTAGCGTGCCGAGCTCGATAACCGTGTAGCGAGGGCTGCGTGAGTCCTCCTGGGCCGACAGTCCGGCTGGCGCCACCAGCAGACCGAGCATGCCCAGCGATATAACGAGTGACCTGAATCTCATGTTGCCTCCTTTTAGGGATCGTTCGGGCGAGCATTCGGCCTGTAACGGATCCGAGTTTCGCAGCCCCAAAACTCCGCAGCCCCTCCTCTGAGAGAGTGAGCTGCGGGCTTCGAAGAGCATGAAGTCTGCGCTGCCTAACCTTTACCGCCCGATTTTGTCCCTCTATTCCTAGTAACGGAAAATGGAGACAAAAACTGGAACCTGCGCGGAGGAATTCTTCGCATGGTCGTCCGGCGGCGCTGAACGGCCGGCTTGGCGGGTAGATAACCCTAGCTGCGGTGTGCTATCCTCTATACCTATCAGGCTTCAGACTCCGGTACATCAAGGGCTATATGAGCGGGCCGCCGACACACGGGATAACCCAGTTGCTTCAGGCTTGGGGCAACGGCGACGAGCAGGCGCTGGAGAGATTAACGCCTCTCGTTTACCAGGAGTTGCACCAAGCCGCTCACCGTTATATGGCGCGCCAGGCGCCGGACCACACCCTCCAGACCACGGCGCTAGTCAATGAGGTTTACCTGCGGTTGGTGGATGTCCGCGAGCTGACGTGGCAAAACCGTGCCCATTTTCTTGCGGTGTGCGCCAAGCTGATGCGGCGCATTCTCATCGATTTCGCCCGTTCCCGGGGCGCCTGGAAACGTGGCGGGGAAGCGCAAGCAATCGCTTTCGATGAGGACCTGATCGTTTCTCAAGAACCGCGCGCCGATTTGCTGGCCCTTGACGATGCCCTGAACCATCTGGGCGCCCTTGACCTGCGCAAGAGCCAAGTGGTGGAGCTCCGCTTTTTCGGCGGTTTGACGGTGGACGAGACGTCCGAAGTGCTGAAAGTATCTCCGGACACCGTGTTGCGGGACTGGAGGATGGCAAAAGACTGGCTGGTCCGCGAACTGAGCAGGGAGCCGCAATGAGGCCGGAACGCTTGCGGGAAGTCGAGCGATTGTACCACCTGGCCCTGGAGCACCCGGAGAACGAGCGGGACACGTTTCTGAGAGAAGCCTCAGCGGGAGATCACTCGCTGGTCCAGGAAGTTGAATCCTTGCTCGCCCATCACAGCCTGGGCGAGAACTTTCTGGAAGCACCTGCCGTGGAGCTGGCGGCAAAGCTCCTTGCCAGGGAGCAAGGCCCACACAGCGAGACCAGCAAAGCCGAGCCGCCCATGGTCGGCAAAACGGTTTCGCACTACCGCATCGTGGACAAGTTGGGGGGCGGGGGGATGGGTGTAGTCTATAAGGCTGAGGACCCTCGACTCCACCGTTTCGTGGCGCTCAAGTTTCTTCCTGATGAAGTGGCGCGAGATCCCCAGGCACTCACTCGCTTCCAGCGAGAGGCGCGTGCGGCTTCGGCGCTGAACCACCCCAACATCTGCACGATTTACGACATCGGTGAGCACGAAGAGCGCGCCTTCATTGTCATGGAGTATCTGGAGGGCGCGACGCTGAAGCACCGCATCGCCGCTGGGGCACGCCATGGCGCGCCCCTACCAACCGACACGCTCCTGGAACTGGCAATCGAGATTGCCGATGGGCTCGATGCCGCTCACGCCAAAGGCATCGTCCACCGGGATATTAAACCGGCAAACCTTTTTGTCACCGAGCGGGGCCACGCCAAAATCCTCGACTTCGGACTGGCCAAGCGGGTGTTTCCCGCTCTCCCTGGCCGCCAAGCCGGCGAGCGAGAGCGAGTCCCGAGCGCAGCGGAGGAGCCCGAAGGGCCGGGCGAGAGGGCAACCGCAAGCCTCACCGAGGATTCGATCAGCAGCGCGGGTGCGGCGATCGGGACCTTGGCGTACATGTCGCCGGAACAGGCGCGGGGCGAAGAGCTGGACACCCGCACGGACCTGTTTAGCTTCGGCGCCGTGCTCTACGAGATGGGCACGGGACGGCAGGCGTTCCAAGGCAGCAGCACCGCCGCAATCCTGGCTGCCATTCTCACCCAGAGCCCGACACCGGCATCGCGCCTCAATCCCGCTCTGCCGGCGAAACTGGAAGAAATCATCGGCAAGGCCCTGGAGAAGGACCGAGACCAGCGTTACCAGCATGCCTCGGAAATTCGCACCGACCTCGAACGCTTGGAGCAAGGGTCGGATTCAATACGCGGCGCGATCGTTTCGGCGGTACCGAGGGTGACACGCAAGAGGACGATTGTTCTCGGCGATTTCGCGAATACCACGGGCGATCCCGTGTTCGACGGAACGCTTCGCCAGATGATGGGCGTTGAGTTAAGGAGGTCTCCGAACCTCAGCGTGCTTTCGGATGCGCGCATGAGCGAGACACTACGCCTGATGGTCCGGGCTCCGGACGCGAAGCTCACCCCGGATGTTGCATCCGAAATCGGCGAGCGGGCAGCCGGTGCCGCAGTCGTGGAGGGCTCGATTGCACGCCTTGGTCGTCAGTACGTGTTGGGCGTGCTCGCAAGAAATTGCCGAACCGGAGACTTTCTGCACGAAGAGCAGGCACCGGCGGACAAAAAGGAGGACGTCTTCAAGGCGCTCGGCCAAATGGCAAACCGTTTCCGGACCCTCGCCGACGAATCGCTTCCAAGCGTGGAAAAGGCGCCTAGCATGTTGACCGAGGTAACCACCCCCTCATTGGAGGCCTGGAGGTCCTACAATGCTGCAATGAAGGCAATCCAGGGCACAGCCGCAGGGGTGGAAGGCGTCTCATTGCTGAAGCGCGCCATCGAGATGGACCCGAATTTTGCGATGGCTTATGCCGTAATGGGCCGGATATATGACGGGCTCGGGCAGTCCGAACTTGGAGCGCAAAGCATCGCCAGGGCTTACGAGCTAAGGGATCGGGTCAGCGATCGGGAGAACTTTTTCATCACTTTCAACTACTACCGGCAGGCGCCCAGAAATCTGGAACTGGCGCGACAGACCTTGGAATCGTGGCTACACAAGTACCCCGGCGATACGACGCCTCACTGGTTTCTAACGGGCCTCACCTCTGCGGGGACGAGCCAGCACGAGAGGGCCGCGGAAGAAGGTCAAAAAGCGACCGAACTCGATCCCGATTTCGCCGTTCCCTACTCTAATGCGGCGTTTGCCTGTCTCTACCTGAACCGCCTCTCTGAAGCCGAGGCACTACTTCACATGGCATCGGAACGGAAGATCGAAATCCCTCAGTTCTCGCTGCTCCGGTACTTCATCGCTTTTCTCAGGAACGACAAGGCGGCAATGGAAAGGGAAATGACCCAACGTAAAGCAAAACCGGAAGCCCAGGGGTGGTTCGAGCACCAGGAAGCTCTCACTTTGGCGTATCAGGGGCGCCTGAAAGAAGCAGGTCAGTCATCGGCGCGCGCGGTGAAACTGGCTCGACAGGGAGGCTTGCCGGAGCGGGCCGCCATGTTCGCAGGCGCTCGTGCCGTGTGGAACGCGCTGTACGGGGTTCGGGCGGAGGCGCAAACAGACGCCGGCGCGGCGTTGTCACTTTTCCGGGGACGTGACGCCGATTATGGACCCGCCTTTGCTCTGGCGCTCCTAGACGACTCCGCCCGAGCCCGGAATATCGCGGCGGACCTCGAAAAGCGCTACCCGGAGGACACATGTGTCCAGTTCAGTTACCTGCCTGCGCTAAGGGCGCTCGACGCTCTCAATCAGGGCGACGCCGCTAGAGCGCTCGAAATGACGCAAGCCGCCGCTCCCTACGACCTCGCTGTTCCGGCTACAGCATACTTGGCCGCTTTCTTCGGAGCTCTCTATCCAGTCTTCGTGCGTGGCCTCGCTTATTCTCGGATGGGCCGCTATCGAGAGGCTGCGGCCGAGTTACGAAAAATTCTGGATCATCCGGGAATCGTGCTGAATGATCCCATCGGAGCACTGGCGCGCCTCCAACTGGGCAGAGCGATGGCTGCGTCAGGAGACAACGCGAAAGCAAAGGCCGCCTACCAGGATCTTCTCACTCTGTGGAAAGACGCCGACCCCGACATCCCGATCCTCAAGCAAGCCAAGGCGGAATACGCCAAGCTGAATTGGAATCAGTAGGGAGCCGTAATGAAGTCGGAACGCTTGCGGGAAGTCGAGCGATTGTACCACCTGGCTTTGGAGCGCCCGGAGAACGAGCGGGACAACTTCCTGAGAGAAGCCTCAGCCGGAGATTACTCTCTGGTCCAGGAAGTTGAATCCTTACTCGCCCATCACAGCCTGGGCGAGGACTTTCTGGAAGTGCCCGCGGTAGAGTTGGCGGCGAAAGTACTTGCCAGAGCGCCAGGCCTGCCAGGCGAATCCAGGGAAGCCGAGCCTCTCATGGTCGGCAAAACGGTTTCGCACTACCTCATCGTGGACAAGTTGGGGGGCGGCGGGATGGGCGTGGTCTATAAGGCCCAGGATACCAAGCTCCGCCGCTATGTCGCGCTGAAGTTCCTGCCGGAAGAACTCGCCAAGGACCGGCAAGCCCTGGAACGATTCGAGCGCGAGGCCCAGGCTGCCTCCGCGCTGAATCATCCCAACATCTGTACGATACACGCTATCGAGGAGCACGAGGGCCAACCCTTCATTGACATGGAATATCTGGAGGGAAAAACCCTGAAGCAGCGCCTTGCCGGGAGCCTGCTCGAGACCGGCGATGTAGTGGACTTGGCCATCCAGATCGCCGACGCTCTCGATGCCGCGCACGCCAAGGGGATCATCCATCGGGACGTCAAACCAGCGAACATTTTCGTGACCCAGCGTGGCCATGCGAAGGTCCTGGACTTCGGTTTGGCCAAGCTGGCACCAAAGGCCAGGCGAGCAGCGGAAGCCGTGGGAGCCTCTGCGCTGCCCACCGCGTCCATTGAGCCCGAGTTTCTCACCAGCCCCGGCGTGGCCATGGGCACCGTGGCCTACATGTCGCCGGAGCAGGCGCGAGGCGGGGAACTCGACGCGCGCACGGACCTGTTCAGCTTCGGCGCAGTGCTTTATGAGATGGCGACAGGCCGGCAAGCGTTCAGCGGAAACACGGCGGCGGCCATATTTGGCGCTATCCTGCACGAATCTCCAACACCACCCCTAAGCCTCAGACCAGACTTGCCACACATTCTCGAAGAAATCATCCACAAGGCGCTCGAGAAAGATCGCGAGGTGCGCTATCAGCATGCGTCGGAGATGCGTGCGGACCTGAAGCGTCTGCGACGCGACACCGAAAGTGAACGGATCACAGGGCGTCTCAAAGCCGCAGGCGAAGAATCAGCCGTTCCAACTGCACGCTTTCGTCGTGTTCCTGTGCTACTCGGCATGGGGGTTGTAGCAATCGTCCTGCTGCTGGCCGGCCTTTTTGTTTACCGCACCCAGCAAACGCGTGTAGCCGCACCTTCCGAATGGGTGCAGCTCACGAATTTCACCGATTCAGCAACCTCGCCAGCGTTTTCGCCCGACGGGCGCATGTTAGCCTTCATCCGAGGACCAGACACTTTCTTTGGGCCGGGGGAGATTTATGTGAAGATGCTGCCGACGGGCGAACCCGTGCAGCTCACCCATGACGGCCTGGCGAAGATGAGCCCGGTATTCTCTCCTGACGGCTCGCGCATCGCGTACACAGTGGTCCCTCCATTTGACACGTGGGAGGTACCCGTGTTGGGCGGAGAGCCGCGCCGCTGGCTGCCCAACGCTTCGGGCCTCACTTGGATTGACGGCCAGCATCTCCTGTTCTCAGAGATCAAAATCGGTCTCCACATGGCCGTGGTCACAGCGACCGAGAGCCGCACCGAACATCGGGACATTTATGTGCCCCCGCGGGAAAGAGGCATGGCTCACCGCTCGTACCTTTCGCCTGACCGCCAATGGGTACTGCTCGCTGAAATGGACAATGGCGGATGGCTGCCCTGCCGATTGGTTCCCTTCGATGGCAGTTCGTCCGGGAAACAAGTGGGGCCGCCAGGCGCCCTTTGCACCAGCGCCGCCTGGTCGCCCGACGGCAAGTGGATCTACTTCACCTCCGATGCCGGAGGCCAATTCCATATCTGGCGGCAGCGATCTCCCGATGGCAAGCCGGAGCAAGTAACCTCCGGCCCCACGGAAGAGGAAGGCGTTGCGATAGGCCCCGAGGGGCGGTCGCTCGTGACATCGGTAGGCATGGAAGAGAGCGCGATTTGGATTCGTGACTCGAATGGCGAGCGCCAGATCTCATCGGAAGGCTTCGCCGAATGGCCTTTCCTTTCTCCCGACGGTACGAAGGCTTACTACCTGGTGCGCCCGCGAGGGAGCACGAGATCGTTCACCAGCGGGGCTTCGGGGGGAGGGGTTGTCGAGAGCGGGGAGTTGAGGGCTGT
>JBEKMN010000134.1:0-9750 GCA_050008495.1 Terriglobia bacterium
GGTGCGGTTCGGCCTTGCAGCTCTCGTCATCCTTTTTCCCACCATGCTGATGGGCGGCACTTTGCCCGCCCTCGCCCGGTATGTGTCTTCCGGGTGCTCAGAATTCCAGGTTGAGGTGGATCGACTTTATGCTTGGAACACGATGGGGGCTGCGCTAGGCGTACTTGTGTCCACGTTTGTGCTAACGCCTGAGTGGGGCGTCGCGTGGACCATCCGAATTGCCTGCGCGATCAACTTCCTGATTTTCGCTTCCGTTTTTTCTCGCAGGAAACATGCGCTCGAGGTTCCATCCCCTGCACCTGATCTGACCGGCGATGGGTCAACAGACGATAGACCCGCCTCGAGTCGAACCGCCGCCGTACTGCTGTTCGGCTCTCTTCTCACTGGGGCGGTCGCGCTCGGGTACGAGGTTCTCTGGACGCACGTCCTGGCGTTCACGGTCGGGAACAGCGTCTACGCGTTTGGGACGATGTTGTTCGCCATGCTATGCGGATTAGCGTGGGGCGCGCGGATTGTTTCCCGCCATTTCAGACGCCCGGCGGCATGGGGGTGGGCGCTGGCCGTTTCACAGGCCGCGCTAAGTTTAATCGTCTTCCTTACCGTCCGCCTCTGGGACCGGGTTCCCGACTTCTTTAATCTTGGCCTTGCCAAATGCGCACTGATCAGTTTGGCCTTAATTGTCGTCTTGAGGGTCAGTGTAGCGGCGTGGAGAAATCGCCATGGACCCCAGCCCACGGTCTTTCGTTGGCTTCGCGTCAATGAGCCACTGATCGACTGCGTGCTGTTCGGCGTTCTGGTGCTCGGAAGCATCTGGCTTTCGAAGCACGACGCAACGTATTTCGTGGCGGAAGAACTGGTCCGGTTTTCCTGCGCTTTCTTCCTATTGATTTGTCCAGCCGTGTTTTTGGGCTTAAGTTTTCCGCTCATACTCAACCTTTACAGTCGTGAAATGCGGCGCGCCGGAACGAGTGTGGGAGGCATATATGCGGCCAACACCGTAGGCGCCATCCTTGGCTCGTTGCTCATGGGTTTCGTCCTGTTGCCTCGACTGGGTTCGCTGGCCTCGCTCCGTTGCGCCGCCGCCGTCAACTTGATCCTGGCGGTCTTTTTTGGCCTTGTCTTCGTTCCCCTCAAACCAGCCCGAAAGCTGGTGCTGGTAGTCGCAACTGTTCCCCTTGCCGTACTGCTTTGGGTTGTTCCGGGCCACTGGGACGCCCGCCGCATATCGCGCGGTTCGTACGTCTATTTCGGCGGCGGATTTCCGGCCGACCAAGTGCTCTATCTGCGCGAGGATGTCCAAGGCGGCTTGACTTCCGTCGTGCGTATTGGCTCTCAGAAGATACTCCTCTCCAACGGCAAATTTCAGGGCAATGATGGCGGCGAGGTCCAGGCGCAGATCCGCTTCGCCCTCGTGCCCATCCTCTTCACGCGAGAGTTCAAGAGCGCGATGGTGATCGGATTGGGAACTGGCAGCACCTTGCGGACGATCGCGCTTTTCCCCTTCCAGCACATCGATGTCGCGGAACTGGCCCCCAGCATCGTCGAAGCGGCAGGCCGCTGGTTTGAAGGCGTCAACGACGGAGTATTTGACCATGACCCTCGCGTCCGCCTTTCCATTGCCGATGGGCGCAATTTCCTCTTGCTGTCCCCCGATCACTACGATCTGATCACAATTGAAATCACATCCATCTGGATCGCCGGCGAGGCCGATCTGTACAACAAGGAGTTTTACGAGCTTTGCCGCGCACACCTCGGTGAGCAGGGCGTTCTCCAGCAATGGGTGCAGATCCACCATATGCGCACGCAGGACCTGTTGATAATTCTGAACACTGCGGCCCGGGTCTTTCCGCACGTGGCCTTCTTCCAGGGGCCGGAGCAGGGTGTGCTGATTGCCTCAGCCTCGCCGCTCGCATGTGATTACCGTCTAATCGAAGAGTCTGACAATGATCTCAGGGTCCGACAGGATTTGTCGGCCATCGGTGTCCCGAGCATGACTTCTCTGCTGGGCGAACTTGTGCTCTACGGGGACTCGATGAACAAAGCCCTCGCCTGCCTGCCTGCGCTGAGTGGCCGCCCCGCTGATTTCGTTTCGACGGATTTCGATCCTTACCTGGAGTACCAAACGCCGAAGGGAAATGTTCTCCCCTACGATACTGTCCGGCTGAATCTGAGTTTCCTGCGGCGATTCAGACCCTTGTTGTTACCGCCCGACCTGGCCATCGAGAACCTGCCTTCTCAGGACGAGGGAAACTTGATTCTTGGGTATATTGCCGAACGCCGCGGAGATCGTGGCGCGGCGCTCGGTTATTTCCGCCAGGTCGGTGGCGCCTCCCGGCCTCTGGCGGAATTGGAAATAGTGCGGATCCAGCCGAACTCTGGGCCGGCCGGCGAAGATCGAAAGCGGGCTTCCGAATAGGTCAGCTCGCAAAGACTGATTGGGGAGGACGGATTTCCGCTGCCCGCGCGGCCGCCTGGATCGGGGTTGCGGCAGGAAGGGGGCGGGATTATGATTTCAGTTCTTCCTGTGATGCGGAGCTGATGAGGCAGTTACCTCGCGCAAAGGAGCGTACTAATGACTTTCGTTCGCATCCGAGTTTTGATCCTTCTGTTTGCCGTAGTGTTCTTGAGAACTGCGGTTTTGCCTGCGCAGACTGCACCGGCGATCGCCCTTACCGTCGATGCGACGCAAGCCCCGGAGAAGATTCTTCACACGCGCATGGTGATGCCCGTGCAGCCGGGACTGCTCACGTTTTACTATCCCAAGTGGATTCCGGGCATGCACGATCCGTCGGGGCCGATCGGAAGCGTGGCGGGGCTAAAGTTCATGGTGGACGGCAAGGAAGTCCCCTGGCGCCGCGACCTGGGTGACGTATTCACTTTCCACGTGCAGGCCCCTCAAGGCGCCCAAAGCCTGGAGATTGATTTTGACTACATCGACTCCGGCGGAGCGTTCGGCGGGTCCGCCACCGATAAACTGGTAGTCGTGAGTTGGAATCAGAACTTGCTATACCCCGCGGGACTCCCTGCCGCGAAGATCAGTTATCACGCCACGCTACGTTTGCCCGAGGGATGGAAGTTCGGGACGGCGTTGCCGCAAGAAAGCTCCAAAGACAGCGAGGTGACCTTCGCGCCGGTGGCGCTTGACCGTCTGGTGGATTCGCCGGTGGTTGCCGGAGAATACTATCGAGCCGTGGACCTGACACCGCCCGGCGAAGCGATTCATCACGAGATCGACATGGTGGCGGACAGTGCGGAGGCGCTCGAAATAAGCCCCGAAGTGCAGAAGGGCCTCACGAATCTGGTAGCGGAGACCGGTAAGCTATTCGGCACGCGGCACTATCACAACTATCATTTCCTGCTCACCCTGAGCAATCACGTGGCGCACTTCGGCCTCGAGCATCATGAGTCCAACGACAGCCGTGCCGAGGAACGTGGAGTGGTCTCGCCGCAGGGGAGGCGCGGCGTGGGCGGCCTGCTGTCACACGAATTCGTCCACTCGTGGAACGGCAAGTTTCGCCGTCCCGCTGACCTGAGCACCCCTGATTTCGAGACCCCGATGAGGGACGATCTGCTGTGGGTCTATGAGGGTCTTACTGATTTCCTGGGCAATCTCCTGGCCGCGCGCAGCGGACTGTGGACCCCGGAGCAGTACCGCGAGAATCTTGCCAGCACAACCGCGCAACTCGGTCCGGGCCGGCCCGGACGCACTTGGCGGCCACTTCAAGACACCGCCGACGCGGTCGCTGGCCTGACCTTTGGTCGAGGAGGCTGGATCAACTGGCGGCGCGGTGCTGACTACTACGAGGAAGGCGATCTGTTGTGGCTCGAGGTTGCCACGCTTCTCCACGACCAGAGCCACGGCCAGAAGTCCATCGAAGACTTCTGCCGCCTCTTTTACGGCGGCCCAAACGGCGGCCCCGAGCTTAAAACTTACACATTGCAGGATCTGGTGAGCGCTCTCAACCAAGTTGTCCCCTATGACTGGGCCGGATTCTTGCATAGTCGGTTGACCTCAACCTCGCCCGTGCCCCCCATGGGCGGGATCGAAGCCGGCGGGTGGAAGCTCGACTACTCCGAAAAACCGCCGGAGGGCGCCGGCCGCGGCCCCTCCGCGGGGTCGATGGGCGCCGAATACTCGCTTGGCTTCAGCCTCGGCAATGACGGCACGGTGCGCGATTCCATGGTCGGCAGTCCTGCCTATCAGGCGGGGATCACCTCCGGCATGCGCGTGGTGGCGGTGAACGATCGTGCCTTCACGCCTGATCTCTTGCACGACGCCCTGACGGCGGCCAGAAACAACTCTCAGCCTATTCGCTTGCTGGTGCTGAACGACGATTACTACAAGACCTGCGCGATTGATTACCACGGCGGCGAACGCTACCCGCATCTCGTCCGGCAAGAGGGCAAACCTGACCTGCTCGACGAACTCGTGAAGCCGCTGGCAGGGAGCAAATAACCGCAAGCTACTTCTTCGCCAGCTTCTTTTCCAGTTGGCGTGCTTGGGCACTCAGCTCATTCAACTGTCGAAGGTCGTCGTCGGCGGAAGAAACGGCGCTTTGGATGCGTGTGAGCGCGGCATCGGTGAGGGGACTGCCGGTGTTTGAGTCGCGGTTGGAGCCGAGCATGCCGCTCATGGCCCGGAATTGGCTCGTAATGTCGCGGTAGCGCCGCATGATCGAAGTCAAGAGGGCATCGCGGCGGCTATCCAGGTCCTGGAGTTGCACGATCACCTGCGCGAGGTCGACGGCTCGGGCGGAGGCTGCGTTGTTAGTATTATTCAACTTGGCATTATCTGATTCTATAGCCGCCAGGCGCTGGCGGGAGGCTTGGGCGTCCGCCCGGGCGGATTCGAGATCCTGTTTCAAGGACCCGAGCTGGGTCTGCCAATCCTCCTTTTCCTTTTGCAGCAGTTCGTTCGAGCTCGCGACCGTCTTCTCGCGTTCCTCATTGGCATTCGAGAGTTGAGACTGAAGACTCACTAAGCTAGCCTGAGCGTCACTCAGCTCGCGGTCGAGCCGCTCGATCGTCACTTTCCGATTGGCGAGAGCGGCTTGACAATTACCGGGTGGAACCGGGCTTTCGACTTCAGCAGGAGCTTGCTCGAAATCGCGCTGGCGAATCGCCGCGAGCAATTGGCTCAGTGAGCGCCGGTCCGTCTCTTGCTGCTGTTCGAGCATGGCAAGCCGCCGGGACTGGCGATTGAGCAGACCCAGCGACACAAGCAGCGCAACTGACAGTGTCAGCACTACCGCGAATTGTAGGTATCCACGCCGCATGCTTTCATCCCTCCTTGGGGCGCAAGCGTGTGCGCCACGAAATGCGCCGGTCTTCATCGCCGCAGGGAGCGCTCAAGTGAATCTGGATGTTGTAGTGGATCCTGGTGGGAAGCGCCAGGGTAAGCCTCCAGGCGCTCGAGATTCGCGCAAACATTGCGGAGATGGCTTCCGGAATTTCGGCCTCCGACCGGCAAATGTCACTTCTGCCGCCGGTCGCGTCGGCAAGTGTCTCCAGGCCGTTTTGATACGCGTTGTTGAGCCGGTCGTGCCGGTAATTGAGATGGACGACAAACAGGGGCGCCTCGAGCGAACTGCTGGCCTCGACCAGCTTGGAGATTTTGGCGTTGATCAGCGCCTCGGGGAAACGACGGCTGAGGTCGTGCGGATCGCTCTCATTGATAACCGGATTTGTGTAGTCTTCGCGGTAGCTATAAATGCTGCCATCGGTGACGTACAGAACTGCGACCCGCACCGGAGACTTGCGCAGGATGCCATCCGCCAACTCGAGAGCCGGTTGCACGGTCTCGAGCAAGTCAGGTTCGGTGCTATTGGACAGAGAGCGGACCGCATCGGTCAGGGGTTGGCGGCTCGCGCCCGGGTCGGCTAACACGTGCAGGCCGTCCTGGGTGCGCAAGAGCCCTACCCACGCGTTGGGAGCGAGTTTGGAGACTTCAGCAATTAGCGCCTTTTTGGCGGCCTCAACCAGCGTGAGATCTCCTGTCAGATCCAACACAACCAGGATTACCTCGTCGCTCCCTGGACCTAACTGCGCCGTGACGGATACCG
Organism: Terriglobia bacterium; assembly: GCA_050008495.1. Taxonomy (GTDB): domain Bacteria; phylum Acidobacteriota; class Terriglobia; order UBA7540; family UBA7540; genus CAVROP01. Next base: position 6,063 of record JBEKMN010000134.1, read on the forward strand.
CCTTGCCGTTGAGCGCGGCCTCGAACTTGGGAGGCTTGGAGCAGTCGTTCGCCTCGACCCAGGCGGGGATCGAGACGTTGGCCGTCTGCGCATGGAGGGTGGCGACCGCGCAAACGGCAAGAAGAATAGTCACCAGCCCTAAACGGGTCGATCGCCGGGAGGATTTGTGCCGCCAACGCGAGGCAAAAGATCCACCACAGCAGAGGCCACAGAGATTACGGAGGGGGTGCCTTGGCGTCTCTCCGTGAGCTCTGTGGCCTCTGTGGTGAGTCATTTTTGGTAGCATCAGAAGCTGAACTTCAGTCCGATCTGGACGACGCGCCCGCCGTGAGAGCCAATAATTCTGCCGGCATCCACGTTGGGCGCGCTGGCTGGACCGATATTCGGATCGGGATAATTCCAGTTCGCGTGATTGAGCACGTTGATGGCGGTGGCGCTGAACTCGAGGGCTCGCTCGCCTCCCATGGGCATGCGCTTGGTCACGCTCAGGTCCATGGAATTATAACTCGGGCCCAGCAGGTCCGGTTCGGTACGCGGCCCGTTCCCTGGGGTAAAGTCCGCGGGCTGATCGAAGGCGGCCGGGTTGTACCACAGAGCGGGCCCCGGACGGGCCTCATGCGGACCTACGCCGGGCACGACATTAACGTTGAGGGCCGGAAGCACGCCTCCGGTATTGTTGAACTCGGGATGAAGCGACAGCGGCGTTCCGTCATTCCAGTAGGCCGTTCCGCTCACCGACCAGTCGTTAACCAGACGCCTCCCCCAGTTCAGGAAGGGCAAAGGGGGCTCGCCGGAGCCGAAAGGCAGATCATAAACGTAGCTGAGTTGCAAATACTGCGGCGTATTGTAAGAGCAGAGCCCCCAATCGTTGCGCCAGTTAAAGAAGTCCTGGTTCCCGTAAGGGCCTGAGTAATCGTCGAGCTGCTTGGAGAACTCATAATAGGCGGTGAAAGCGAGGCCGAAGGAGGCGTGCTTCTCGACTCGCACATAGCCGGAAGCCCGGTCGTAACGTCCCCAGGCGTAGTGGCCGTAAAGCTCAAAACCTTGGAATTGCGGGAAGGGCTGCAACGAGTCCCGGAATGAAAGATTGTAAAGCGCGTCGCCGTAGCTCAGGGCAGAAGGGTTGATGGCGTTGGGATTGGCGACCCCGTCGCCCACCAGGAGATCCCGCCCGTTACTGTAATTCGTGCCTACGGAAACCACCATCGAGAACGGCACTTGGCGCTCAATCGATAGCGAAGCCGATTGATAGAGCGGTTCCCGTCCGCTGAGATCAACGAAATCCGCCACCGTATTGTCAGCCGCCGACGGGCTAAGGTCCGGAAGGGGGGTAGTATAGGGCGGAATGCCGGCGGTCAGGTCCAGGGCGGGGCTGAGTTGTGTGTTCGGGGAGATGAAGGTCTGGCGCGCGTAAAACCCTTGTGTGCCCCACTGGCCGTTGTAGATCGGAATCATCCCGTGCGAACGGCCATAAGAGGCACGGACTACGGTGTTGGCATCTCCGCGCGGGTTCCAGGTCAGGCCCGCGCTCCCGTCGAGATCGACGTTGGCGGGACGCATTCCGGGCGGAACACGGTTGAGACCGGCAAATACGACGGCACCCATCAACCAGTAGGAGGGGTCGATAGCAGAAGGTTCAACCGTACTCTGGCGATTGTACTTCTCCACGCGCGGCGTCCGCCGGCTGTAATTGAGGCTCAGGGTGAAAGTCAGGTCTTTCGAAAGCTCATATTTATCACGGCCTGAGAGGGATTGGTAAGAGTCGCGAAAATAGGAGGGTGACTCAGTGATGGTACGTTCCGCGTAGGCCGGCAGGCCCAGGAGGAAGCTCGCGAAGGGATCACCCGTATCGATAATCCCCGGCAGGCTGGTGATGTCCGGCGAGAACTGAAAATAACCGGAGGGATACGCCGGATTGAATGAGTTCACCTGGTAGTCATCTGCCTGAAACGTCAAGCCGAAGGAGTGTTTTTTCTTTCTGGTGGAGAGCGCGTCCTGAACTTCGAAGGTGTTTCGAGCGTCCCGGGTGCTGGGGTAAGCGGTGCCCATCGAGAGATAGTTACTCACGAGTTGGAAACTCGGGAAGGTGGGCTGGGAGAGGTTTCCCGACAGCGCCGTGTCGGAAACCGCGGTGCAACTGAGCGAGTTGACGGTGGCGGGGTTGGCAGTAAAGACGTAATCGAGTTCCGTGCGACGGTTCGAGAAATGCTGGTCTGGCGCAGTCGGGCTGGCAATGTTCGGGAAGTACTTCGTGGAACTGAGAAAGCCGCTCGAGAGCGTGCTTGCCCATGTGGCCCTGTGCCGTTCGCCAAACTGATGTTCGAGCTTGGCGATGATCCCGTCGGCGTTGTTCGTGGCAGGGGCGTTGACGAAATAGTTATTCTGGAAGAACGGGCCGATATCCGAATTGGGCAGGGGATACAGGGACAAGGCTTGCTGCACGGTCGGCGCCAGGCGCGCCGCAGGGATGCGATTCTGGGGGAATGTGGAGCGCAGATACTCAAGATTGCTCGTGGAAACGGGCTGGCTGGGGTCATAAGCGGGGTTGAGGGTCGTGGTGGCCGGATCGTAGATGGGCAGAAGGTTGCCGGCTTCGTCCACGGTTTGCGAGAAGTCGCCGGCGCGCTGTGCGGCAGTGGGCACCGTGTGCAGCGAAGCATGGAAGACGAGTTCGCGAACTCCCTCATAGGACAACGTAAAGAACGTGCTTTTGGAATTCTTGAGCAGGGGCGGGATGATGACCGGGCCGGCCACATTGAAACCGAACTGGTTGCGCCGCAGCGGGGATTGGCTCTCGCCGTTTTGCCTTACCTGGTGCGGTATGGCGTCGAGAATGTCGTTTCGGAAGTTCTCATAAATGCGCCCGTGCCAGAGCATCTTCGGTCCATGGTTCCTTTGCGCAGTTACCGGGCTGCCCGGCCGCATGCCCATGTCACGGGTCAGAATCTTGAACTCATCAGCGGCGCGGTTCAGGGGAGGAGCCTGCTGCGACGACGATTTGCCCTCCTGCGAGGGAATGGCGGTGGCACCGGCGGCGGAAAGCGCAAGGCAAAAGGACAAAAGTGCGTAGATCGACGTCTTCATTTCCGAATGATCACAGTTCAAAACCTAAGAATATATACCTCTGCCGAGTCGTGGTGCAACGCCCATGCCGCGGTCTCCAGCCGTCGGAGGGTCTCCGCAGTTGCTTGATCTCACAAGCCGAGGCGAACTGCGGAGATCTTTCGCGGCGCTCGGGATGACAGTCGGGATGGGTTTCTGCTCAGCCCGTCCGACCGGCGCCGATGCGAGACCCGAGGTTGTCTAGCCGAGTGATTGTCACTGTCTCGGCATCGTCGTGGGGCTCGCAAGCCTGACTTCGTTTTTGCAAAATGCCCTGTTTTTTGCTCCATTTGGGGTCCGATTGGCGCTAATGGGCGCGCAAAACACACGCAAATTGCAGCATTCAAAATAGCGACTTCCTTTGTTTTCAAGAACTTCTTAGCTTCGTTCCCACTATTTTTCATTTTTTGTAGTTCTCTCCATTCCCCCATAGCGGTGACCCTTCCCCTTTCCCTTGCGCCCCGGCGCCGCCTGCGACAATGTGTCCACAAAATGACCACCGCTGTAGGCTATCATAAATCTCAGGGTTTGTCAAGCAAAAAATGCGGCAATGTCAAAGCTCTTTAGAAATGTCCCCTTTCTTATC
>JBEKMN010000135.1:0-20010 GCA_050008495.1 Terriglobia bacterium
TCAGCGCCGGACCTTTGGGAAAACTCATCGTTCGATTTCCGCGGCCAAGAATGGGCTGCATCGTTTGCGTCTGAATCCTTGCTTGTGGACACACAAGGTAGGAATCGTTGGTTGTGCCTGGCCAAAATTGCATCGCATACGGTTTCAAGAACTTAGGAGTAAGCTGCTAACATTGTTAAAAGACACTCAATGTAACGCAAGACCTTTTCGGATCGGAATTACTGCGGAGCACAGGCCTTCGCCAACAGCAAACGCACTGAGACGTCTCATCCGCCAATCGTCGCCTCGTCGCGGTCCAAACAATCGCCTGAGACGCTCCTGGCAACCTTCCGTATTCGCGAATAAGCAAGAAGTAAAGAGTGTAGTTGACTCGCCGCCTTCACCAAGTTCTGGGCCACATCTGGGCCACATCTGCGCGGGAATAAGGGGTAAAACGGGCCATCATCAGCCAGCCAAGGCCCTTAAGAATCAATACCGGGTACAACTCTGACATGCCTGGCAGTCATGAGGTCGAGAGTTCGAACCTCTCCAGGTCCACCAATAAGCCCACCGCGAGCCATAACCTCCGTTGTTTATAGCCTAGCCGTCAACTCGCAAGACCCGGCGAGCTGTAGTCGTGATCCGCCGTTCCGACGATGTTGTGTGTGTCGACGACCACTCCTCACCCAACCGAACGGCCCACTCTGCCAGTCGATAGCTGCGTTTGCAGTTACAACCGCTTGAGTCTTTCGAGGACCGAGGCGGCACTGTACACTGCCGGTAACCGTTTGTAAAGCGATAGCGAAACCGAGATGCCGTTAGAGCCTCGTCATTCCCGCGTAAGCGGGAATCCACCGAAAAGGGGTCCCCGCTTCCGCGGGGACGACGACGTGCTTGCCCTCGATGGCTAGCCAGTCATAATGGTTCCAGCGTTTGGCGGCGTCGAGAATCTCGCGCTTCATCGGATCGGCGGTATTGGGTGAGCTCTCGGTCTGACACTGGTTCTTGCGGCTGCCGCAGAGCGCATTCTGCGACTGCCCCGTGCCACATGCCCCTAAGGCTCGCCGCGGAATGCCTTATCCAATATCGAGGGCAACAGGGCGTCGAGTTCGGCGGCAGTTTCGCCCTGGAGACGCTTGAGCGCGTCCGCTACGGCCGGTTGATGGTGGCGATCTCCAAAACGCGCATTTGCAGGCTTGCCAATGCCAGATAGTCGTGCGCCCGGTACGGATCATTAAACAGTAATCGACAAGGACCTGTTTCCTCGAACCCCGTATCTCGGGAGTTTGCGTGCGGGTGGCACATCTACGGTTAAACAACCAGCCGAGTGGATTGTGATCGGTAAGCGCTACGCCGTCAGTTGGGATCTGTTTGACGATTATTTGTTGGAATGGGTTTATCCTTAGGAATTCAAGCCAAGCGGTCAACGCTCCAATTGGGTGTATACTGTTTATTAGGCATTTCCCACAAAAAGGAGTTTTGTAGACATGGCGCCCGAAGAAGGCTTCGACGCTGACGCGACCTCTGCCCTGGATGAAGGTGGTCTGGGGACGGTGATTGGCCGCTATCACCTGCTCCAGAGAATCGGGGAAGGCGGCATGGGCGAGGTCTGGCTGGCGGAGCAAAAAGAACCGGTGCGCCGCCGCGTGGCGCTCAAGCTGGTCAAGGCCGGGATGAACACGCGCGAAGTGATCGCGCGGTTCGAGTCCGAGCGCCAGGCTCTCGCCGTGATGGACCACCCGGCCATCGCCAAGGTGTTCGATGCCGGCTCGACGCTCCAGGGCGCGCCGTACTTCGTGATGGAGTACGTGGCCGGGGTGCCCATCACGGCCTACTGCGACAATCACCGGCTCAGCACCCGCGACCGGATCGAGCTGTTTATGCACGTCTGCGAAGGCGTGCAGCACGCACACCAGAAGGCGATTATTCACCGCGACCTGAAACCCTCGAACATTCTCGTTACCGAAGTGGACGGCAAGCCGGCGCCGAAGATCATCGACTTCGGCGTGGCCAAGGCACTGACCCAGAAGCTGAGCGCCGAGGCGATGTTCACGCGCGTGGGGGCAATGATCGGGACGCCGGAATATATGAGCCCGGAGCAAGCGAGTTCGTCGGGTGAGGATATCGACACGCGCACGGATGTTTACTCGTTAGGCGTCATCTTCTACGAACTGCTGGCGGGCGTGCCGCCGCTGGACCTGCGCAAAGGCGCGCTGGAAGAATTCCTGCGGAAGCTGCGCGAGGACGACGCGCCGAAGCCGAGCACCAAGTTCCGCACCCAGGATCCGACCACTTCGACGGAAGTGGCTCGCAAGCGCGCGGCTGAGCCGCGCACGCTGGCCAAACAACTCCGCGGGGATCTGGATGCGATCGCCCTGAAGGCTCTCGAAAAGGATCGCTCGCGCCGCTACGGTTCGCCGTCCGACTTCGCGGCTGACATTGAGCGGTACCTAAACAACGAAGCAGTGCTGGCCGTCCCGCCCTCGGTCGCTTACCGAGCGCGGAAGTTCGCGCGCCGCTACCGGGTGGCGCTGGCCACCGCGTGCGCATTCATTCTGGTCCTGATGGCGGCAGCGGTGATCAGCATCCGGCAAAGCATCAGGGCGAACCGGGAGGCGGCGGTGGCGCAGGCGGTGAACGATTTCTTGCAGAACGATCTGCTGGGGCAGGCCAGCGCCTACAACCAGTCGAAACCCGATCCGGACCTGAAGGTGCGCACGGCATTAGACCGGGCGGCGGCGCGAGTGACGGGAAAGTTCGACCGGCAACCGGAAGTCGAGGCATCCATTCGGAACACCATGGGGAAGTCGTACGAAGACCTCGGACTATACCCGGAGGCGGCGAAGCAGCACGAGGCGGCGCTGGATTCGCGTCGCCGCGTGTTCGGTCCCGAGCATCCCGAGACGCTGCGTTCCATGAACAATCTGGCCCTCGTATACGCGGACGAGGGCAAGTACGCGCAGGCCGAGACGCTCCACAGCCAGGCCCTGGGGATCGAGCGCCGCGTATTGGGCCCCGAGCATCCCAATACGCTGCTTTCCATGCACAATCTGGCCCTCGTTTACATGCGCGAAGGCAAGTACGAGCAGGCCGAGGCGCTCTACGGCCAGACCCTGGAGATCGAGCGCCGTGTGCTGGGTCCGGAGCATCCCAATACGGTCCGTTCCATGGTCAACCTGGGTATCGTTTATGCGGACGAGGGCAAGTACGCGCAAGCCGAGGCGCTCGACAGCCAGGCCCTGGAGATGGAGCGCCGCGTGTTCGGTCCCGAGCATCCCGAGACGCTCCGTTGCATGAACAATCTGGCCGTCGCTTACGGGCGCGCGGGCAAGTACGCGCAGGCCGAGCCGCTTTTCAGCCAGATCCTGGAGATCCGGCGTCGCGCGTTGGGTCCCGAGCATCCCGAGACGCTGAGTTCCATGAGCAATCTGGCTGACACCTACGAAAGCGAGGGCAAGCACGCGCAGGCCGAAGCGCTCACCGACCAGAGCCTGGAGATGCGTCGCCGCGTGTTGGGTCCGGAGCATCCCGACACGCTGATGTCCATGAGCAATCTGGCCGACGTTTACGAGGGCGAGGCTAAGTACGCGCAGGCCGAAGCGCTCTACCGCCAAACCCTGGAGATCCAGCGCCGCGTACTGGGTGCCGAGCATCCTCTTACTCTTTACACGCTGTCCCATTTTGTTTTCATGTACCAACGAGAGGGCATGTACGCCTTGGCGGAAACTTATGCCGCGCAGGCTCTCGCTGGACGGCGGCACAGTTTAGGCGCACAAAATCCGGACACGATGGCTTCGGAAGCAGACTTGGCCCTCGCGTATGTGTCGCAAGGCAGGTACGGCGAGAGCGAGCCTCTGGCGCGCGAAGCCCTGGAGGCGGAGAAGAAAATCCAGCCTGACGACTGGCAACGATTCCGCGCCGAGAGCCTGTTGGGCGCAAGCCTAGCCGGAGAGAAGAAATACGCCGAGGCCGAACCGCTCCTAATCGAAGGCTATCAAGGTATGCTGGCGCACAAGGACCGCATGGAGGTCCCCGATCGCTATCACCTGGACCTCGCCCATCAATGGCTGGTCCAGCTCTACCAGGCCTGGGGCAAGCCGGAGAAGGCTGCGGAGTGGCGGAAGAAGTCAAATCCGTGAAAGCGGATGTGATGCGCCTCTAGGCATTGTTGTTCAGACGGATGAATCTGGAAGTGCGGTCAACAATAGGATCGAGTCGAACTGAGCCGACGGCTGTTGTTCCCTGCAGAATACGTGGCGAGAACGGCCCTCACCAGAAACAATCAAGAGCAATTGAGAACACCGTGCGTCGAATCCGACAGGGCCTTGCTCCTCTTGGACGTGTAAACGGCCTACTTGTAGAACTCCTATCCCTAGCTCCCCCGAAGTCAACTTCGAGGACCCGAACCCCGTATCTCGGGAGTCTGAATGCGTGAGGCACTTCTACGGTTTGGCGACACGGCCAAGTTCCGCGGAATCGGTAAACCCTTCGCCGTCGTGGGTCAGTCGCCGGTGACTTTCTGGTCGTGTGGGGAAGACTGAGCCTGGTGGGTGTCAACCTTCTGGCAACCAGTTTCATTTTTGTCCATCCCCAGTTTTGGACTCACTTCGAAGTTTGCAATCGTGAGGTTAACTGTTCCAGCTCGCGACGCACCGCATCATACATTGCAGGCGTCGGTGTGACGTCAGCCCCCTCGACGTCGGTGGCTAAACCACTCAACGTGCCGTTCAGTTCGGCAAACTGGTCGGCGGCCGCGTCTCCATGCTGTTTCGCCGCCTGGTAGGCCTGGTAACTTTCGCGCATTCCGGCCATGAGTTTCTGCTCCAGGGACAATTGGGCGGCGAAAGCAGACGCGGGCGTGGTCTCGCGCGGGTCGCGCCCGACCGTCAGGGGCTGGGTATAGGTCTGTCCCGCCACGGTCAGCTTGACGACGTATTTGTCAGGAACGACGAGCGGTCCTTCCGGGCCGGCCGGAGTCTCGTGCGGGATTGCGGACATGGGATAGGAGTGTTCTACGGACGGTGGCGGCGAATAGCGGAGATCCCAGATGAAGCGGTTCATTCCGACATGGGTGGACAAGGGCTGCGGATTCGCCATCCAGTAGTCTGCAATTGCCGGCCACTTCTCCGGTCTTCTGACGTTTTCCGGAATCGGCGCACTGCTGAACTGGCGCACCAAATTCCCCTTTGCGTCATAAATCGCCAGCTCGATCGGCTGGGACGGAACGGACCGCAAAGTGTAGTCCAGAAGCGCACCTGCGGGAGGATTCGTTCCGGCGGGCATTTCAGGCGGCAAGGGGGTGTCAGAGTTGGTGTCTCTGCGCACTCGAACCGCTTCCGCCGGCTGGAACAAGTGAGCGGGGGCGGCGGCGACCTGGGCAGTGAGTTGACGAAGCGGGCTCAGGTCGTCCAAAACCCAGAACGCCCGGCCAAACGTCGCCGCCACCAAGTCGCCATCCCGGATCGCCAAATCGCGTACCGAAGCGGTTGGCAGATTGAGTTGCAGCGACTGCCACTCCTCACCGTCATTGAAGGACACAAAGACGCCATTTTCTGTGCCGGCGTAAAGCAGCCCCTGCCGTTTCGGGTCTGCACGAACCACCCGAACGAAGCTGCCGTCCGGAATGCCGGCGGTGATCGCGGTCCAGGTGCGCCCGTAATTGTCAGTTCGGTAAATGTAAGGACGAAAATCGCCCCATTCGTGCCGGTCCATTACCACATAAGCCGATGCTGGGTTGAAAGGCGAGGCTTCAACTATGCTGATGGTATCCAGAGGCTTCAGTGCCGGGATAGCCGCTTGTTGCCAATTCTTGCCGCCGTCGCGCGTAACCTGCACGAGACCGTCGTCGGTGCCTATCCAGATCAGGCCGGCATTCAACGGCGAGGGACCAATTGCCGAAATTGCAGCCCAATCGCGGCTGGTTTTGCCGTCTGGGAGGGGGCGCATTGGCAGATCGGGTCGGACCGTCAGGTCGGGACTGATGCGCCGCCAATCGCGCCCACCGTCGGAAGTTTCCAGGAGAAATTGCGCGCCGTAGTACAAGATGTTGCCGTTTTCGGGCGAGAATACGAACGGGGGCTGTACCGAGCCCCACCACGGGCCCATTAAGTAACGGTACGGCCCTCCGGCACCGATGTAGGGCGTTACGTCGAGGGTTTGCCAGGTGTCACGAACCCTGCGGCGAATTGCAGGGCCATCGTCGCTGGAGAATATCCACTGCGGATGCGCCGGATCGGGTAAAACATACCCGTATTCGTAAGCGCCCATCGAGGGTCTCCAGTCCAGGAAGCTGATATCACCGAATGCTCCCCGGCTGCTCACCTCGACCGAGCCGTTGTCCTGCTGGGGGCCGTAAATATGGAAGGGAAACTGACTATCCGTTGACAGGTGGTACATCTGCCCGGTCGGTTGGTTGAACCAACTGCTCCAAGTTTGGCCTGCATTCAGGCTTACGCTCGCGCCTTGGTCAGCGCCCAAGATCATTTGGCTACTGAGACAGCCCTGGCCGTCGCCGATGGGCACACAGGGGCTTTTGGGGTTTATCCAGAGGTTGTGGTAGTCATCGCCGCCCGGCGACCCTTTTAAGGCCTCGAACGTCTCTCCGCCATCAATCGAGCGATAAAATGAGGTGTGAACCACATAGACCACATTGCGATTTTGGGGATCCATCCAGACATTGTCGAAATAGCCGGAGCGCCCTCCGGGTTCTAACCGCGGATCTTGCGCGATGCTCCGCCAACTTGCGCCACCATCATCGGAGCGAAAGAACCCGCCTTGAAGGTGGTCGGTGTGTCCCTGGTCCCTGGAAATAATTGCGAAGACGCGCCCGTCATCAGCTGCCAGCCCAATGCGCCCCATAGGCCAAGTGGGAAGTCCGGTGCCGGATAAAGCTTCCCAGGTTCGTCCGCCGTCGGTGGACTTGTAGATGGCCCCGCCGGCTTGGTCATTATCCGCCGGCGCAGGCGGAAGAGCGGCTTGATGGTGCCAGAGAGCCGCATACACCACCCCAGGGAGAGCGGCGTCGTACGCCAGTGACATGGCGCCCGTCGTGTCATTCTTGTAAAGAGTCCTGGTCCAGGTTTGGCCGCCGTCTGTGGTTAAATAGACGCCGCGATGAGGATCGGGTGCATAGGCGTTCCCGAGCGCCGCCACAAGCGCCACATCGGGGTTGTTCGGGTCCACAAGTATCGCCCCGATGTGTGCGGTCTCGGAAAGACCAATATGGCACCAGGTGCCCCCGGCGTCATCCGAGCGCCAGACTCCGTCTCCCAGGTTCGCCGCCCCCCAGGAGGTGCTGGCGATGCCAAAGTCGCCGGTACCGACATAAATGATCCTGCCATTCGACGGCGCAACTGCGAGCGCGCCGATCGAGGCCACAGGCACCTGGTCGAAGATCGGCTGCCAGACCTCCCCAGCGTCCGTGGTTTTCCAAACGCCACCGCCGGGACTCGCCATGTAGTAGATACCCGGCTCCCCGGTCACCCCAGCCACCGCGGAAACGCGACCCCCGCGAAAGGGACCTACCTGCCGCCATTGCATGCCGCCGTACAAAGCGGGGTCGAACTGGCCCGCTTTTAGCGAAGCGATGGCAACCAAGGCCACGATGAAAACTAGGATTAAGGTTTTAGCGAAGTTGGGTTTTATTTCGAACATGTTGTCACCCGTTATGTGCTGAGTCCACCTCGGACGTCAGAAAGTAGCAAAAATCCCTGTTAATAGCTTCCGCCAGATCGCGGGCCTGCCACGGCTCGGTCCTATCATCCTTCGAGCCATTCATGATGAGCCCAGCCGATTTGATGTCTTGAGCGTGATCAAGAATGGGCTGCTTCGGCCTGAGCTTCATGCAAGCTAGGTTAGCACGTTGGAATCGGGCGGCGAAGTCAAGAGATTCCAAGGATTTGCTCGACAAGCTGCTTCAAAACTCCCTGTAGCCTAAGTCGAGAATCTTCGCCTGGCGTGCTATTCTGGTACGAGCATTGAGGGCAACACGGAGCAACTCAGGGCTAGTCGACACGGCATTCAGTCCCCAACAGCGGCGACTATCGTCTGTTTAGTGATTTTGGCTTACGTGGCGGGGAGAGGCAGGAACACTATGGCAACGCAGGCGCAGGTTGAGGCTTTGTTGCAACGCATGCGGCAGATGAGCGATGCGGATCTCTCGGTGCTTGCGGCGAGCACTCAGACTCCTGGAAGCAGTATGACGACCGGTCCGGGCAGCGCCAATGAGGCCCTGTGGTCCGAACTGGTGACGCTCGGATGGATGGCCAAGCGCGCCGAGGCCCTGGATTTGCCCGGAGGCCGACGCTTCGAGATGACGATCTACTCCATCAGTGTGGAAGGCCTGCAGTCTATATCGGATTTGCTGGCAGCCGTGTCGAAGCGGTAAGGGTCGCCCGGAAGAGAGCCCGCATTGTGGCCGATGGAACCCCGCAATTCTCATTGCCGTGCGGCCTTGGCTTGGGTGCTACGAATTCAGTGCAAAAGGTCCTCCTCATCTCGATGGTCAGCCTCGCGCTGCTGGGCAACGGCTGCTCGAAGGCAAAGAATTCCCGCACCGAGCGAGCTGGAGGGGATCCTGAGCTCGCGCCGCCCACCTTGGCGGAGGTCATGCGCGATTACCACACCGCCGCCTCGCAGCGCCTGACGAGCATGGAAGCCGACTTCAATCAGGACCTGCCATCTGGTGTCTCGCCCCTCGTTTACCTTGATTACGACGTAATCGCAGCCTGGTTCGGAATGCGCCGGGGCCCGGCCACGGTGGATCGCGCCATCCGCGATTACCTGGAGGCGAGAACCGGGCGCAGCTACGATGCGCCGGCGTTGTCACGTCTCGCCGCCGCGATGAACAGCTTGGATGCGGAGGGCGTTGTCCTGCCAGGAGACAGAGCGGGAAGCTGCGTGGTGGTGCCGGAATATCCAGGCATCAGTTTTGACAGCTTTTATGCTGCCAGCTTTCGCGTCGGGCCAAATGACCTGCTTGCCGGCCAAACTTGCACCTTCGGCATGTCAACGCAGGAGTTCCAGGATTTCGCGAACGCCCATGAGAGCTGGCACTGTTTCGACATTCGCTACATCCGCGATTCAGGAGACGGGCTGGCGGGTGCCGTCAAGCAGAACCGCACGGAAATGTTTGCCGACCTTGGCGGCGTCATGGAAGGAATACGCCACGGGGACGGCTTATCGTTGATCGACAAGGCTGCTGCGCTCCGCGCCACGTGGGCTTTTTTGACCGGACCTGCTCACGCCAGATTGCCCGAGGAGGATGAGAAGCACTTCGTCAGTATCGTATACTGTACGCAGGACGGCCTTTACGCATTGAAGGCGCGGATCGGTAAGATCGGCATCGAAAACTTCCGCCATCTCCGCCGCGAGCAGTTGCGCACCATCGCTTACGATATCACCGACGAGCATTGCATCACCTACACGCAAGCACAGGCGCTGCAAGCCTATTACGCGACTGGGAAGGTGGCGGCTGCGGTGGTGCCCCTGGTCGCGCGACTGAAAGCCATTGCTGCGTCTTCCGTTCGGGGCGCGACGCCCGCCGAACTCGCCGCAAACAGGAAGGGCGAGCGGGGCGCCGCGATCGACGCCGGCCTGACCGAACGGGCTTTGCTGGAAAAGCTCAAGCGGCGAGCGGGCGAACTGGGCAGCGCCACATCGTTCCCCAACCAGTTGCAGGCGCGACAGGAATTAACCGATGCGCTGCGGAATAAACTTCTTCGCGATCCATCGTCTGAACGCTTGACGGAATCCCAGCTTAAGCTATTGTTCTACACCGATCCGCAGCTTACCCCAGAGAACGTGAGTCGCTAAAATGCACAACGACAGGCAAAATAGCCCGGTCCTTTTCAGCATGCCCATCTGGAGCTGGGAGGTTAAGATGTAACGTGCCTGCAGCATCGCTTTTGTAGGTGCACGAGGCGGCCAAACCGCAGTTGTGTAGCGCACCGGCCATGAGTGGCGCGGCGCCCTCCCCATAACGCTCGCGGGAATAATCACTCGTGAAGGAAGATAGGTCCACTTCCTTGGGATTCCAACCCAGCCGGCAGAGAAACTCATAGTAAAAGTAATTGTGGCGAATAGTCTCTTCGTTCGGATAGAAACCCACACATTGCCCGGCAAGGGGATCATCAAGTACCTTGTGGAATTGCTTTTCGATGAACGGCATGCTGCCATGCAGGTTGGTATTGCCACCAAAGGAATAAACAATGGCGAAATGCCACGGCCGCCCGTCGAAATAGTCATCACGCTTGTGTTCCGGCACCATCTCCGCCCATTGGTCGATTACTCGGACGCGATCGGCCGGCATGCGTTGCAGGCACTCTTTGATGAGTTGGGGCGTCCAATACTGCGGCTTGAAAAGGAAGCTCCATGCGGAGCAGATCCCAACACCTTGGGGGTCCACCTCATCCATGACTTTGAAATTCGCTCCTGCAATCTCCCGGCGCACGTCCAATTGAACCTCATCCGATCCCTCCACATCGCACTCCAGGTAATTTTCGAGCCAATATAGATGGTCCGTCCCGTAAAGCGAGAGGTATTCCTCAAGAAAGGCTTTGCCAACCTCGTGGTATTCGGGGCTCCGTGGGTGAAGGTACTTCTGCTTGGGCAAATGCGACCAGGCGATCTCAAACGTTCGAGCCTCCGGATGGGTTGATACATACTCTGGGGGACAGATTCCCGGGACGGCGGGAGCGAGGGACCGCATGCCACGCGCGCGGGCGTATTGAATAATCTGCTTGCTCAGCGCGCTCTGCCCCTCTCGCCAAGCTTCGGAGAGGGGCGGCCGGACGCCGTACTTGATGGGCGCGAAGATTCCGTACGGCGGACCGGACCAAGACTCGTCTGAGACCTCCACGCCCATGTGCATCCACGCCTTCCGCCACGCCACATCCTCACCCGGCGTGTCCCACAAGCTCAGGATGTTGAAACGAGCCTTGAGCGCCCAATCGATGTACCCCTTCCAATCATCCCAGTCCCACCAGGGAGTGGTGTACCAATAAAGCGTGAGGTTCATGCACATGCGCTCACTGAAGTGGGGCTGAGCGGAGATGTTGACACCCTGCACGGGCAGTGTGCTACGAGATGGAACGTGGTCGCCGTCCCAGTAGAATCCGCAACCGCAACCCTTCTTCAGGTAATGATAAACGGCGTAAAGGGTGGAGATTCCTGTTCCCCCCAGAAAGGCCACGTGGCGCTTCCCATCAGCGTCGACCGACCGCACCACGTAGGCTTCCCGGTCTTTCTTCACGGGATCTTCGAGTTTTCCTGAAGAGATGAGTCGCTCAGTCACGACAGTACGGCCTACGAGAAAACGCGTTGCGTTATCGGTATCGCCCGGGGAATCATCCGCGACGGTTCGGGGCTGAACCCTCGTCATTCGCTTCAGGAAACTCTGTAGCTCTTGAGCAGCGGCGATTTCCGCCGGATCTGATCAAGCATGTCTTAAACGAGCATTCGTCCCGGCTTTGGTGACATTCGAATCTTGAGTTGACCGCGATGGAGTTACCAATGCCCTACCAGACAGACTTTGTTGAACAGTGAAGGGGGCATCCTGAATGGCCGGTCTTTTCCGCCGGAGTACAATTCTGGAGGACCCTTTCCCGTCAGCGCCCTCGCGCAACCTTGAAAGAATCTCACGACTGAACCGCACGTCTCACGCAATGTGCTCCTTGCCGTTTGAGACGCGAATACTTGGCGGTCCTCGAGACCAATCATCATACGCCTCGTTTCTTCAATCTCCACCACGGCGACACCGCCCACACGCTCATCCTGGGACGCACCGGGGCCGGAAAGTCGCTTTTGCTCAACTTCCTCCTCACCAATCTCCAGTTTTTTCGCTTGAATTGGCCTTACTTTGCACGTCAAACCCAGTTTGTTTTCGAGAGTTGAAAAAGTTAAGTCAGTCATTCTAAGCAGCTTATTTAGTTCGTTCCCACGATTTTTGTATTTCGCGCATCGCTTGGACTCCCCGAATAATTTCCGTCAGCGGCCCTCTCCCATGGGGGAGAGGGTGGCGAGAGTAGCGAGCCGGGTGAGGGGTTTCTCGCGACTTTTTGACCTCATCCTTTGTTTTAAAAAGTCTCTTCTATTAAGCCGATATTCTGTTCGATTCGTGGGAGAAGGCGGCATTTCTGCTTTCTCCCCCTTGCAGGCGTGGGGAGCCTGGGTTCGCGTACCTGCCCTTGCTTTTGCACTCCTCGACTTCCTGACTGCACTTGGAAGCAGAAACCACAGGCAGGAACCGAAAACAAAAGAGGACTTTCTGGCATAGCGTACCCGGCAGGCCCTGAGCGCCTTGTCCGACCTTACCACCCAATTATAGCCTATAGTACCACAGTTGTCAAGTACCGATGGAGTTAACCACCCCGATGGCACCTCGGCTGACGCCGGATCGGTTGCCTGGAGTCTGCCATCATCTGGAGGGGCGCCGCTGAAGTCGGCCTCTCCGCTTCGGGGCGTTCAGACTTCTCCATCGACCCGCTTGGCTCGGCAACTCCAGGTTTTCGGCAGTTGGACAAAAAACTTTTCCACCATCGGTCGAAAAACGTGGTAAAAGAATTGGTAAGTCGATTGCCATATGGCTGCGGATACAAACAAACCGCTCGGCGTTGACCTGTTCTCAGGCGCAGGGGGCATGAGCCTCGGATTCGAGCAGGCGGGCTTCGATATCGCCGCCAGCGTCGAATATGATCCAGTTCACTGCTCGACGCATGAATTCAACTTTCCAGAGTGCACACCGATTTGTCGAAGCGTTGCCGATATCGACGGGCGCTACATCCGCCGTAACTCCCGCATAGGTAACCAAACTGTGGACGTTGTCGTTGGAGGCGCTCCATGTCAGGGTTTTAGCATGATTGGCAAGCGCGCGCTAGACGATCCGCGCAATTCGCTGGTCTACCACTTCGTACGCCTTGTCGTCGAGTTAAGCGCCTCGTACTTCGTTTTCGAAAACGTCCGGGGCTTGACCATCGGGAAGCACAGGAGATTTCTCGAAGAGATTATCCATGAACTCCGAAAACACGATTATCGGGTTCTTGAGGATTACAAAGTGCTCAATGCGGCTGAATTTGGTGTGCCGCAGGACCGCAAGCGCCTTTTCCTAATCGGTGCACGTCGGGGATTTCCTCTGCCTGGTTACCCCGAGGCCACACACGCCCCCGCTAACGGGAAACTGAATCTCTTTCTGAAACATACGCCGACCGTTTGGGACGCGCTGGGGGATCTGCCTGAAGCTGACGACTACGACGAACTGCTACGTCGGGACTGGGTGAAGGCGACTTTCAAGAAGGCAACGAGCTACAGCGCTACGCTGCGGGGCGACGCGCCTGACAACGATGATTACTCGATACCGCGCATTTTCGACCCCGCGATTTTGACGTCTAGTCTCAGAACCGTGCACACCGAGCTTTCTAAAACGCGCTTCCTCCAAACGAAACAGGGCGAGACGGAACCTGTGAGCAGGTTCTTCAAGCTCGACCCAAAGGGTATCTGCAACACGATACGCGCCGGCACGGCCAGTGACCGGGGAGCGTTTACTTCTCCTCGACCTATCCACCCATACTCCCCGCGCTGCATCACTGTCCGCGAAGCCGCCCGCCTCCACTCGTATCCAGACTGGTTCCGATTTCACGTCACAAAATGGCATGGCTTCCGCCAGATCGGAAACTCGGTGCCGCCACTCCTCGCCCGTCGCGTCGCTACAAAGGTGAAAGAGGCGTTATCCGACCGCGCGGTCGGCAGCAGGCGTCGCCCACTTCCGCTTGGGGACCCTCAACTATTATCACTCGACATGTCTGCTGCTGCGGCGCGGTATGGAGTACCGTTCAATACTGTTCCCCAGCGAGCGCGGCGCGAAGGCGGTGCGAATGCCTAAACGTAAGGCACCAAACTCGGAAGCCCAGAAAGAAAAGGCCTATCGAGCGGTTGTGTTGGGTCTATTCGAGAAGCACTATCAAGGAAACGGCAAACCTTTCGAATTCGCGCAGAGCGAATACGATGCCATTAGCAAGGAGAAGGAAACCCCGAAAATCGGCAATAAGCCGGATCTCGTGTATCAGTACCGATTTCGCCGGCATCTTCCGCCTGAGATCGAAGCCCAGCAACCGCCGGGCAGGCAGTGGGTGATCGAGCTTAGCGGCAGAGGAAAGTACACATTCGTGTTGCGCAAGCTTAAGTGGATAACGCCAACCGAAGGCCTCGTTGAGATCAAGGTGCCAGATCAGACGCCGGAGATCATTAAACAATACGCCAGAACGGATGAACAAGCGCTTCTGGCGCGCGTTCGGTATAACCGGCTGATTGATGTATTCCTGGGAATAACGACCTCTTCGCTTCAAAACCATCTTCGCGCCTCGGTCAGGGCGCTCAAGAGCAGCCAGATCGAAATCGACGAACTCTACATCGGTCTCAACTCAACCGGTACCCACTTCGTGATACCCGTTCAAGCCAAGGGGGGTACAGATCATCTTGCCGCGGTTCAAGCGCGCCAAGACCTGCTGTATTGCGCTGAGCAGTTCCCCCATGCCGCCTGCAAGGCGGTCAGCGCGCAGTTCGTAGACACCGGCGATGACGAGAAGAATTACATCGTTTTGTTCGAGGTTGCGCTCGAAGGGCTGGAAGAGGTGGTTTTGGTCCGAGAACGTCGTTATCGTCTCGTGAGTAGGAAGGAAATCACACCCGAGGACTTGGAGTTCTACAAGACCCTGCACGACGACCATCCAGTCTGAATCGGCACCAACGAGTTGGGAAGTTCGGGGCAATTTGCTCGGGAGCTAAACCGCAGAATCGAAAGTGGTGACTTGTGGACCATGTCACGAAGGACGTCCGGTCCAAAATCATGGCGGCGATTCACTCGCGCGGCAACACCACGACGGAACTGCCCCTCGGAAGACTCCTGTGGAGCTCCGGCATCCGCGGCTATCGTAAGCACTGGCCGGTGACGGGCAAGCCCGATTTCGCATGGCCGGGACGGAAGCTGGCCGTATTTGTGGACGGTTGCTTCTGGCACGGCTGCCCGTGCAAGTACCTGCCGCGCACGCATACAACATTTTGGCGTAACAAGATCGAGACTAACAAACGCCGTGACCGCCGCGTGGCCCAGTCTTTGAGGCGCGAAGGATGGACCGTTTTAAGGATACGAGAATGTATGGTAAGAAAACCCGCGACGTTGGGCCGGATCGTGCGAGCGCTAGGGCTGAGGCAATGACGCGCGAATAGAACTGCCCCCCGGGGGCTGCGGCAGACACGCGGACTGGGCGCACAGTACCGACGCACGAGGGACTGGAGGACAACTACATGGCTACGGAGCTGACCGACAAAAAAGCATCAGCCAATCCGACAAAGGCGTTCTTCGTAAGGATGATCACGAAGGACATTCTTCTTGAGGACTGCATACTGGACCTGATAGATAACAGCGTCGACGGGGCGTGGCGAACCGAGGGAAGCCGCCCTATGGGTCTATCGGAGGGCGCCGACCTATCGAAATACTCCATTGACATAACGATCTCACCGACCTCGTTTCAGATTCTCGACAACTGCGGCGGAATGACACTGGACGACGCGATTGACCACGCGTTCAGTTTCGGACGGCAGGCCACCCAGTCCAATGAGGACTACAGCATCGGAGTTTACGGGATTGGGATGAAGCGCGCCGTCTTTAAGCTTGGCAGCAGTATCAAAATCCGATCAACCTTCACGGACAACAACCAACAGCGCGTCCCGTTTGCGGTGCCGATTGACGTGGCAACTTGGGCGGCGAAGGATACACTGCCGTGGGATTTCGATATCGAATCGGATGAGCCGCTCGAGAAAGACGGCGTGGAAATCGCGGTGAGCGCTCTGACGCCAGCTGCAAGCCGGGCTTTCGAGAGCCCCTCGTTTCTGCAAAATCTCAGGAGAACGATAGGACGCGATTACACTCTGCATATGAATCGTGGATTGAAGATCTCAATCAACGGAAAGCCGGTACCAGGTACACAAATTGAACTTCGAACGAGCGAAGATTTTGCTCCGCTACGCGCCGAGTACAAGGATGAGACCGAGGGGATGGAAGTCTCAGTCGAGGTCATTGGGGGCATGCGGGCTTCGCCTCCCGACAGTTTGGAGCCAGACGAACAGGCCAGCAGTGAGAATCCTTATGGCTGGTATGTCGGTTGCAACGGTCGCATCGTACTCGCTGCGGATAAATCCACTGTTTCCGGCTGGGGTATGGATGGCTGGCCCATATGGCATCCCCAATATGCCGGGTTCGTCGGCTTGGTCCTTTTTACTGCTGCCAATCCGGCTGCACTTCCTTTGACCACGACCAAACGGAATATTGATACGGCTTCCGATGTGTATCGGCGGGCTCGCCCACGCATGCGAGACCTGACGAGGAAATGGATCGACTACACGAATGCCAGGAAACAAGCGCTGGACGAAGCGAAAGCAAAAGAGCGGCAGGCCGCTTTGGTGTCAATCTATCAGCTTAACAAAGTGAATGCAGTGAAACTGCCGGCTCTCACGGCCCGCACGGGACCGACGCCTGCAAACGTTCACTATGCCGTACCGGTGACTAGGATGAAGGAGCTTGCAAAGGCGCTGGGGAACATCAACCTCGCATACCGCGATGTGGGGCTTAAGTCATTCGATTACGCCTATAGCGATTTAGTTGGAGACGAGTAATGCCATCCTTCAATGCGATCAATTACAGTCTGCGTCCCAGCAAAAGCATTCAAATGCAACTTGTATTCCAAGGAGTGCTTTTGTTACAGGGCATCATGGATTTGGAAGACCTCGCCTACATAGGTTTGGGTTCGATCTGGTTCACGGATTTTGTCCTTGCGCACAAGCTTCTTAGAATAGATGACATGGTGTCGATTGAGACCGATGATATCGGCTATGCCCGAGCCAAGTTCAATGCGCCATACTCGACCGTTCGAGTTGAGCATGGTCTTTCTACCTCGATTCTGACGAAGCTCTTTGAGGAGCCTTCACTTGCGGGCAGGCCGTGGATGCTGTGGCTCGATTACGATTATGAGCTTAATGGGTCTGTACGTGACGACGCACGTTCTGTGATCGAAAATGCGCCTCTCAATAGCATCCTTGTCGTTACCTTTAACGCGCTTCACAAGAAGTACGGCCAGAAACCCGCAGATCGGGTTGAGTACCTTCGGGAGTTGTTGGGAGCCGTTGTGCCGGACGAACTAGAACCGGCTGCGTGTAAGGATGAACAAATGCAAGTCACATTGGCGAGTCTTGGTCTAGATTACATGAACTCCGTTGCAGCTGACATCGCACGGCCGGGCGCATTTTTAACCGCGTTTCGAGCTATCTATCGCGACGTTGCCCCAATGGTTACAATTGGTGGGATACTGCCCGCAAAGGGAGCCGCCCGAGGAGTGAGGGACCTAATAGGCGGGAAGACATGGCCGGGCCTTCCGACGAAGCCAATAGCAGCGCCACCGCTGACAATGCGAGAAGCGGCGGTGCTGCAGTCTCTACTACCCTGCGCCACGAAGTTGACTCGTGCCGATGTTCAGAAGCTCGGATTCGACCTCGAGGAGGAACAAATAGAGGCATTCGAAATGTACTACCGCCAATATCCGGCCTTCGCTCAGATCGTATCCTGAACGAGCCTGCGTCACGCCGCTTGCGCATCCGTCGGCTGGCGCAGACTTCGCCTTCTGAAGTCTGCGATTTCGCGCAGCCAAACACTTGGGAGCATTGGCCGATGCACAACTTAGGTTCGCTCCCGCGAACCTCGCAGACATCAAGAAACGGATGTCTGCGCCAACCCGCCAGCCCAAGGAATGCTACGACCCGAAGCTCGGAGAAGAGGCTAGTGGCTAGTGCCGAGTGCCTAGTGGCTGCGGTGATGCCCGAAATCCTTTCCACTGTCATCCTGAGCCCGTTCGGTTCGCTCAGGGCAGACTGCGCGAAGGATCACTGCGGTTGGTTTTGTTTCCGGCAGTTGCGATGAACTACGGAGATCCTTCGCTTCGCTCAGGATGACACCCGCGCTCTGCATGACATAAACGGCTAAGTCGTTTATGTCATGCAACTTATGGGTGGCCTGACTTTCGGCCATAGACGCTCAGGATGACAGGCGCACTCGACCTGCGACATCGCTGCTCGCCGTGGAGAACTTTGCCGATTATGTGGTGGGCATGGAATGGGGATATGGGCCATGGTTCAATGGAATGCCCGGGCCGGAAGAGTTGCCGCTCGAGTGGAACTTTGCGGGTGCGCGGTCGCGCGCCGATATCGAGTATGGATGCATCGACTCTGCTGCGCCTCAGCGCATCCATCGGCTTTTCTATCTGACAACTCTGATGACCGGGACGGCGCCGTGGCCTGCCAATGATGAAGCTGCGGAGTTATTCCACATCCTGAAGCCCCTGGGCTGCCTCGAGCGGTACCAGTTCCAGGACTGGCGAAATCGCGCTGTGAGGGTGGCTGACGATGAGTTGCTTTCGGCGATCTATAGTCGTCCCGGCGAAGCCTATATCCTTTTGGCAAACCTCCAGCCGAAAGCTCGGGAAACAATGTGCCGGATCGACCCCCGGGCGCTGCAAAACCCAATTGCGGCCATAAGCTCCGCGGTCCTTATCGATAAAGACAACACAAACGCCCTTGACGTGCAAAATCTCGTGGGAACCGGCCAGCGAATTCTTTTGCCTGCGGAAGGCGTGAGGCTGCTACACCTGAAAGCCTGAAAATCCGGAGATCGGGTGATCGGCTGACGGGGCGTGACGCCGGGCATTACAGACTACTGAAACTCGGCACCTTGCCGCTCTCGGATGCCCAGCGGAGCCAGTCTCGCAGTCCGCGGTCTGTGTGGGCGGAGTAGTTCGTGCTGTTACGCATCTGCCTTCTTCGTGAACCAACCCTCGGCTTTTGCCTTCGGCATGACGGCGGCCCGGCGATGACGAGGGCTAGCTTCACCTTCGCAGTTCCGCACATTTGTGAGGGGAAGTTGACCTCCCTATCGGTCTAACCTCTTATCCATCAAAGCAGGCTTTTCAGAGAGCCGTTGTAGTGCCGACCTACCTTCTTTACAAACGCTGAAGGAAGCTGTCAGGATGCGCGCTGACGATGTTTCTGCGCAGCAAACGGCGATGCAAGGACGGCAAGGAACACCGCTACTGGAGTGTCGTGGAGAACCGTCGAGTGCGTTCGGGGCGGGTGGTGCAGCGGCAGGTTTTGTTTTTGGGAGAGATCAATGACCGCCAGCAGGGGGCATGGCGACAGACGTTGGAGGTATTTGATGAAGCCGAGCAGCGGGCCCGCACGCTGAGCTTGTTTCCGGCAGATCGTGCGATCCCCGCCGACGCGCTGGATGGCGTGCAGGTGAAGTTGCGGGAGAGGGAGTTGCGGCGGCCGCGGGCGTTTGGGAGCTACTGGCTGGGCTGCGAGTTGTGGCAGCAGTTGGGACTGGGGGCGTTTTGGGGAGGGCGGCTGGAGGTCGGTCGCGAGGAAGTGCCGTGGGCGAAAGTGCTGGAGTTGCTGGTGGTGAGCCGGCTGATCGCGCCGGGCAGCGAGTTCCGTTTGCACCGGCAAGGATTTGACCAGAGCGCCATGGGAGATCTGTTAGGCAGCGGCTTCGCGGTGGCCGAGAAGGATCGGCTGTACCGCTGTTTGGATCGCCTCGGGGAGCACAAGGCGGCCTTGTTCGATCATCTGCGGCAACGCTGGCAAGACCTCTTCCAGGCGCGCTTCGACGTCTTGCTGTACGACCTGACGAGCACCTATATCGAGGGCCAAGGCGAGGAGATTCCCAAAGCGAAGCACGGCTACAGCCGGGATCACCGTGGCGACTGCCGGCAGGTGGTGATCGCGCTGGTGGTGACGCCGGAGGGATTTCCGCTGGCTTACGAAGTGATGGAGGGCAACACCTCGGACCGCACGACGCTGCGCGGCTTTCTGGCCCAGATCGAAGCGCAGTACGGACGGGCGCGGCGGGTGTGGGTGATGGACCGGGGAATTCCCAGCGAAGAGGTGCTGGAAGAAATGCGCCAGCCGGGGCGGGAGATGTTCTATCTGGTGGGC
>JBEKMN010000136.1:0-7582 GCA_050008495.1 Terriglobia bacterium
GTGGATCAGGGCCGTACAAGCCAACGTGGGATTCCCTGCTGCAGTACGAGACGCCGGAGTGGTATCAGGACGCCAAGTTCGGCATCTGGGCGCACTGGAGTCCGCAGTGCGTGCCGGAATCGGGCGACTGGTATGCCCGCAGCATGTATATGGAAAAGGATGAAGACTTCAAGTATCAGTTGAAGCACTACGGCCATCCCTCGAAATTCGGATACAAGGATCTCTGCGCCCAGTGGACCCTTCTCAACTGGGATCCGGAGGCGTTGATTGCGCGCTATAAGAAGGCGGGAGCCCGCATCTTTGTGGCGCTCGCCAACCATCATGACGGCTTTGATGCCTGGGCCTCCAAGCATCAGCCATGGAATGCCGCGAGCCTCGGCCCGCATCGCGATGTGGTGGGCGGGTGGGCCAAAGCGGCGCGCGATCAGGGGTTGCGTCTTGGCGTGACGGTTCACCAGGCGCGCAACTGGTGGTGGTTCCAGACCTCGCACGGCGCGGATAAGGCGGGTCCGCTGGCGGGCGTGCCGTATGACGGCGATCTGACCGAGGCCGAGGGCAAGGGCCAGTGGTGGCAGGGGCTTGACCCGCAGCGGTTGTACGGTGCGAAACACCCCCCGCACTCGCTGCCTGACATCTCCTATGTGAAGAATTTCTACGACCGCACACGTGATCTGATCGATCAGCACGATCCCGACCTGCTCTACTTTGACGATACCCTGCTTCCTTTAGGATGGGCCGGGATGAATATCGGGGCTTACTTCTACAACCACAATATCAAGACTTACGGAGGGAAGCTGGAAGCGATCCTCAACATCAAAGACGTGCCCGACCGCCTGGCCAAGGCCGTTGTCGCCGATTACGAACGCGGCCTCACCAACAAAATCATGCCGTATGTCTGGCAGTCGGAAACCTGCATCGGAGAATGGCATTACAATCGCGCCCTCTTCGAGAAACCAGGAGAATTCGGAGGATACCTGCCGCCGCGCGACGCGATCCACTGGATGATCGACGCCGTAAGCAAGAACGCCACGTTTATTCTGAACATTCCCGGCCGGCCGGACGGCACCATCGACGCCAAGGAGATTGCGATTCTGGATAAGATCACCGACTGGATGCAGGTGAACGGTGAAGCGATCTATGCGACGCGTCCTTGGAAGATTTACGGCGAAGGGCCGTCCATGGTGAAGAGCGGATCCTTTCAGGGTGACAGCATCAGCAAGGTGGGCGCCAAGGACGTCCGCTTTACTCGCAACAAAGCCAACTCGGTGATCTATGCCATTACCCTCGGCTGGCCGGCGGGCGAGTTCGTCGTCCAGGCGCTGGGAACGGCGAGCGCCACGAATCCGGGAAAGATCGAGCATGTGCAACTGCTGGGCACCGATGCCGAGGTGAAGTGGAACCAGGCGAACGATGGCCTGCATGTGGAACTGCCGGCCCAATACCAGCCCCCGACAGACTTCGCGGCGGCGCTGAAGGTATCGCTGGCATAATTCAACCCGCCGCCATCCGAACTTATGAAGATCAGCCGCATTACGGCCTATCGAGTCGAACTGCCTTTGCACGAAGGCAGCTACAAATGGTCGGGCGGGCACTCCGTGACGGTGTTCGATTCCACTGTGGTCGCGGTCGAAACGGACGCCGGGATCACGGGATATGGGGAGGTTTGCCCGCTCGGTCCCGCCTATCTTCCCGCCTATGCGGCCGGCGCCAGGACCGGCATCGCCGAGCTTGCGCCGTCTTTGATCGGGCTCGACCCCACGGAAACCGGTGTTATCAATAGGCGCATGGACCATGCGATGCGTGGTCATCCCTACGTGAAGTCAGCCCTGGACATGGCCTGTTGGGACATTCTCGGCAAGGCCAGCGGCCAGCCGCTGGTGAAACTTTTAGGCGGACGGTACGGCGAAGACTTCGCTCTTTATCGCGCCATTTCTCAGGATAACCCCGAGATGATGGCGGCGATGGTAGAAAAGTATCGTTCAGAAGGCTATACGAAGTTTCAGCTCAAGGTGGGCGGCAGTCCCGATGAGGACATTGCTCGCATTCAGGCCGTGGCCGCCCGCTTGCACGCCGGAGATGTTCTGGTAGCGGATGCCAACACGGGATGGACTCAACATCAAGCCATCCGTGTGGCGCAGGCCGTTCGCGACGTGGACGTGTATCTCGAACAGCCGTGCGCTCGCTACGAAGAGTGCCTGGCGGTTCGACACCACACGAACCGGCCCCTTATTCTGGACGAAGTCATTGACGACGTTTCGGTGGTGTTGCGGGGCGCCGCCGATCAAGCGATGGATATCGTCAATCTCAAAATCTCCAAGGTTGGCGGGCTGACCAAGGCTCGTCAGATTCGCGACTTGTGCGTTTCGCTGGGCATTGCTTTGACCATTGAGGACACCTGGGGCGGCGACATTATCACCGCCGCCATCGCCCACCTCGCCCACAGCACTCCTCCGGAGTTACTGTTTTCCTCCACGGATTTTAACAGCTACGTCACTTTAAGCACTGCGGAAGGGGCGCCGCAACGCATGCACGGGCGACTTGCGGCTCCCACAGGTCCCGGCTTGGGAATCACTCCACGCTTCGAAGTGCTCGGCCCACCCGTCCTGGACGTGAAGTCCTCCTAGTATTGTGTAACGCAATTTCGTCGATTAAGTCCGGCCGTGCGGCTCATCCCGGAAGGGGCGAAAGAGAGTAGCCCAGGGCGCAAGAGGGTGTGAAAAAATCAAAACAGCTCATCCGTCGGTTGACGGACTAAGGCGCAAGGAAGCGCGAAGGGGAAGGTCTTGCTTTTCTTTGCGAGCTTTGCGTACTTTGCGGCTTTGCGTGAAACCGGGCTGTTGGTCCGCGGATGAATTCACACCTTCTAACGCCGTGGGCCACACGCTTGCCCGTCGACTGAGGGGCTGACCTAGGAGCGTTTTGTGCGAAAAATATCACGTCGCGATGCAGGCAAGATTGTTCTGTCGGGCACTGCCGCCTTCTTTGCGCCGAGGAGCCGAACTGCGGCTGCGAACCTGAAACGTCCAACGAATCCGCCCAAGCTGGAACTATGGTATCGCCAACCTGCGAAGGAGTGGACGGAAGCGCTTCCGGTTGGCAACGGCCGGCTGGGCGCCATGATTATGGGAGGGACCGAGGAGGAACGGATCCAACTCAACGAAGAGACCCTTTGGACCGGCGCGCCCTATGATCCCACGACTTCCGGCGGCCCGGAGGCATTGCCGGAGATACGACGGCTGGTGTTTGAAGGGAATTACTTGCAGGCTCACGACCTTTTCGGGCGCAAGATGATGGGCTATCCGGCAGATCAGATGATGTACCAGCCTCTAGGGAATCTCTGGCTCAGCTTTCCGGGCCACGCAAAGGCAACGGATTACCGCCGCGCGCTGGACCTCGACGAGGCCATTGTCCGGGTCACCTATCGCATCGGCGATGTGCAATTTGAGCGTGAGATTTTTTCCACCCCCGTCGATCAGGTTATCGTGGTGCGCCTGACGGCCGGCAAGCCCGGCCGCATCTTCCTGAAAGCTCGCATCAGCGGCGGCAAAAGGACGGACTATAACGGCGACGAATACTACACCTCGGACAGCCTCCCGCCCGATGGCCTTGTGCTGCGCGGCCACAACTCCTCCGATCAGGGCATTAAAGGCAAACTGGATTATCAGGCGCGGGTCAGGGCCATCGCTGAAGGTGGAGAGGTGTCCACAGGTTATCAGGAGTTGATCGTCAGCCGCGCGGACGCGGCGATGTTGCTGATCTCCGCGGCCACCAATTTCGTCAATGCCAAAGACGTGAGCGCGGACCCGGAGGCCAGGGCCTTGAAGTACGTGGCCGAGGTTGCCGGCAAATCGTATACCGAAATTCGCCGCGATCACCTGGCCGAGCATCATCGGCTGTTTCGTCGCGTGACGCTTGATTTGGGATCCACCGAAGCGGCCCGCGAGCCGCTCGACGAGCGCCTGAAAAACCTTTCGGCCAGTGACGACCCGCACCTGGTGACGCTTTTCTTTCAATATGGCAGGTACCTGCTCATTTCAAGCTCACGCCCGGGGACGCAGCCTGCCAACCTGCAAGGGATTTGGAACCAGGACATGAATCCCTGGTGGGGCTCCAAGTACACCACCAACATCAACCTGCAAATGAACTACTGGCCGGCGGAAGTTGCAAACCTCGCGGAGTGCGTCGAACCGCTCATCGAAATGGTGCGCGAGATTGTCGAGCCCGGCGAGCGCACGGCCAAGGTCATGTATGGCGCGAACGGCTGGGTGCTGCACCAGAACACGGACCTCTGGCTGGCCACAGCGCCCATGGATGGTCCCACTTGGGGGACCTTCGCGGTGGGCGGCGCATGGCTCTGTAGTCATCTCTGGGAGCATTACTTGTTCAGCGGTGATCGCGAGTTTCTCCGGAAGATTTATCCCATCCTGAAGGGGTCGGCCCGGTTCTTCCTTGATACGCTGGTCGAGCACCCCAAGTACGGATGGCTGGTCACGTGTCCCTCCATGTCGCCTGAGAATTTTCCCAAGCGCGCAGGCAATGAGCGATATCTCGACGAAACCGCCGGCATCTATCTCCCCGGAACCACCATCTGCGCCGCCTCGACGATCGACATCCAGATCCTCCACAACCTGTTTGGCCACTATGCCGAGGCCGCGGAACTTCTGGGTCTTGATTCGGAGTTTCGCGGGCGAGTTCTCGACGCGAACCGGCGCTTGCCGCCCTTGCAAGTCGGCAAGCGAGGAAACTTGCAGGAGTGGCTGGAGGATTGGGAAGACATCGAGCCGCACCACCGCCACCTTTCCCACCTCTGGGGACTTTACCCGGGCAACCAGATTTCGCTTCGCGGCACACCCAAGCTGGCGGAAGCGGCCAAGACCGCGATCATCATGCGGGGCGAAGGCGGCCTGAGTTTTTCCATGGCGTGGAAAGTCAACCTCTGGGCGCGCCTGCTGGACGCAGAACGCGCCCACAACGCTCTGAAGAAACTCATTGGCGAGGCCCTGTTTCCCAACCTGTTTTCCCGCGACGGCAAGGCGCTTCAGGTGGACGGCAACCTGGGCGGCACGGCGGGGGTGGCGGAGATGCTCTTGCAATCCCACCTCGATGAATTGCACCTGCTGCCTGCGCTTCCCCGCGCATGGGCAGCCGGGGCGGTGAAAGGCTTGCGCGCCCGCGGGGGGTTCGAAGTGGACATTGCCTGGAAGGACGGCAAGCTCGAGCGCGCCTCGGTCCGCTCGAAGCTGGGAAAAGAGTGCAAGCTGCGCGCTTCGTCGCGCGTGGAGGTGACGTCGGTTGGCGCGACGGTCGAGGTCTCCGTGCCGGAGCCCGGCCTGGTGGAATTCACCACCAAGCCCGGCGGGACCTACGATGTCGTTGCCGTGCATGCGGGCGCTTAAGCTCAACGCAGTCGCGCAGCTCGCGCGCGGCGCCCGGAAACCATGAAAGCCACACCGACCGTGGACGGAAGTGGCGCGGGCGTCTCGCCCGCTGTCGTGGGAGCGTCCCGCCGGGAAGCGCCGCAACGCATGCACGGGCGACTTGCGGCTCCCCCAGGTCCCGGCTTGGGAATCACTCCACGCTTCGAAGTGCTCGGCCCACCCGTCCTGGACGTGAAGTCCTCCTAGTATTGTGTAGCGCAAGTTCGTCGATTAAGTCCGGCCGTGCGGCTCAGCCCCGAAGGGGCGAAAGAGAGTAGCCCAGGGCGCAAGAAGGTGTGAAAAAACTGGCAACCTGTCATCCTGAGCGAAGCGAAGGATCCCTGCAGTTGCTTGTAAATCGTTGAAGTAAAAACAACTGCGGAGATCCTTCGCTGCGCTCAGGATGACAGCCCTTTCGATTCTTTCACACGTTCCAAGCCCTGGGGAAGCGAGAGCCCTCTCCGCCCTTTTTCTCCTCTCCCGCCCAGCGGGAGCGGGGGAAGGGGGTGTGAGGAGGCCCCACGAACCCACTGATCAGTCGGGTAGAAGATGGATTCCCGCTTGCCCGGGAGTGACAACGATGGATGGATCTTGGGAAAAGATGCGGCGGTCCGAGACCGCCGCCAAAATGTTTCCGGCGGCTACCAGGTGCCGCTGTTGTACCACGAGACTGGGAGCAGCCGAGTCGTCAAGAAATCATAGCTGATATTTGTGAAGATCGCGCCCAAGTCGGTGATGGTGGGGTGAGCCGGCGAGGGGCAGTTGCCGCTGGCATTATCGGAATAGAACTTATTCGCGTCTGAGGCGATGCCTTGCGTTCCGCCGCCGCCCGTAGTTTCGCCCCCTCCCAAGGTGGTACACGGGGCGATGGTGGGGGATGTATCAGTTGAGCAATCGCTGGTTGAGTTCGTGGCGCCGTAGGCCACCGCGTATACCCAGGTGTCAAGTCCGACGGCATTCTTGGTCGATGCGGCCGTCTGGGCCGCAGTGATTGCCTGGTGGCACTCTTGCTTCCCGTAGCTTGAGGTCGTAGCCGATGTGAACTGGCTGCCATTCGCTGGCCCGCCCGAGGCCCACTTCGAGTTTGCCGCGCCATCGCTGAGCAGGATAATGGCGCCCTGCATTTTTGCCCGCGCACCCGTGATAGCGGAAAGATTGGACTGCGCCTCGGTGATCACCCCGGCATAGTAGGTTCCTTCTCCGCCGGGATCCTGAATGCCGTATTGGCTGCTGTTGCAACTGTTGCCGTCCTTCCAGTCGACCCCTTTCACGATGTCCGAGGATGCGCCGTTCAGGGTCGTACTCGTGGACTTGTAGTCGCTGGCGTTTTGGACAATGGTGAAATACGGGGGCTGGCTGGTGGGCGGGCCCGCATACGGCGCGATGTAACTCGACTGGAAATTGTTCCCACAGTTGTTGTAGTCATATGTCGCGTCCGAAGAGCTTGCCAGCCCCGGAAACGTCAATAAAGTGATCTGGTCCACCACAGAGGCGGCGGCGCAGGAAGTTGCGCCACCAGGGCAGGGCGCGAGACCTGTGAGAAGGGTCCGGACCCCATACTTGGAGCAGTCCTCCCGCGAGGGACTGGAGATACCCGTGTCGGAGGCGCACTTGTTGTCCGTCGTGGCCATCGATGCCGTTGAGTCGACAATCACCATGATGTTGGCTGGTGTCGGCGTACCGCCTTTCATGGCCGCAAGCGCTTGCGCCTTGAGCGGAATGGACTTGATCCCGAAGATCTTGCCAAAGAAAGTTGGTACGGTCACCTGCTCCTCGACGGCTAGGGCATTTGCGCCCGCCGTGTTATCGCACGCCAGTCCCAGGGCGGTCAGTTGGCTCAGGCAGGCTGCCACCGGGTAAGTGGCGGTCGAGTCGGTAACCATCGTCACCCCTGGAAGATCGCTGAAAGAGTTCGCCCCGTAGGACATCCCGGTCGGGCATTTGAGGCTCCCGTATCCCGCGCCCACGAAGCCGTTGTTATCGACCCCGCTGGCGCAATATGCGGATTGATAGGCTGTTGTCGAGGAGAGGTTGTTGGACAGGTCCAGCGCGCCCGCCGTTGCAGCCGCATCCGTCGAGGCTTGCAGTTCGCGCTGGGCGTGCATGGCAAAACCAAGATCGAGGGACAAGGCCGCCATCCCCAGAAGGCCGACCAACAGGGCCGC
>JBEKMN010000137.1:0-8428 GCA_050008495.1 Terriglobia bacterium
CGTATCGCGCCATCTAAAATGTAACCCTGGGAGGAGTGATCGCGCCATTTAAGATGTAACCCGAGCTAGCGAGAAGGTGGGGGAGGGTTACCGTGGGTTACAAGTCACGATGGGAGTATTTTCGTGCGATCTATGGGCGCTATCAGAAGGGCGATCGGAAAGCACGCGAAGCTATTTTGAACGAGTTCTGTTTGAACACCGGTTATCACCGCAAGTACGCCATACGGCTGTTGAACGGAGCGAGTCCGGGCCCACGGGCCAGCCCCTCGGGGGTTCGGCGAAAACGCGCCCTGAGCTACGGGCCCCGAACGCTGGCGGTTTTGACCGCCGTGTGGGAAGCAGCGGGATACCCCTGGTCGGTGCGGTTGAAGGCGATACTGCCGACGTGGATGCCCTGGATTCGCCAGCGCTTCCAGATGAGCCGCGAAACGGAGCAGGAATTACGGGCGATCAGCCCGCGGCAGATGGACCGGCGACTGCGGGACAAGAAGCTACAGGCGCGCCGGAGACTTTACGGACGCACCCAGCCGGGCTTGCTGCTGAAACACCAAATTGCGGTGAAGACGGACAACTGGGACGTGCGCAGTCCGGGGTTTGCCGAGATCGACCTGGTCGCGCACTCGGGCAATTCTGGGGCGGGGGAGTTCGGGCACAGTTTGAACGTGACGGACATTCACAGCGGGTGGGCCGAGTCACGCGCTATTCTGGGGCGCAGCCAAACCGCGGTATTAACCGCTATTCAGGAGGTCGAGCAGGCGCTGCCCTTCGCGTTGCGGGGAGTGGATTGCGATAACGGTGCGGAATTCATCAATTGGAATTTGCAGGCCTGGTGCCAGGGCAAGAACATTCAACTGACGCGCGGGCGGCCTTACAAGAAGGACGACAACGCCCATATCGAGCAGAAGAACTGGACGCACGTGCGCAAACTCCTGGGCTGGGATCGTTACGATTCCGGGGCGGCGATCGAGGCGATCAACGATCTGTACCGTCAGGAACTGCGCTGGTTGCTGAATCTCTATCTTCCCTCGGTGAAGCTGGTGAAAAAGACACGGGTGGGATCGAAGCTCCGGCGGGTCTACGATGTCCCGCAGACCCCGCTGGAACGCGTGGCACGCTCCGGGTCTGCCGAGCCCGGCCGGTTGGCGGAGTTGATGAAGCTCAAGAGTCGTCTGGATCCGTTCGAGTTGGGGCGGATCATTGATGGCAAGCTGAAACGCATCTACGAATTGGCCAACCGCAGACTCAGCCCCGGTAGCTGTCCGTTGCACACTGACCATCGCAAACGGTTGCAGTCGGCAGAGGGGTGTGGAAAAGCCGCTCCGTGGAAAAGCCCCAAAGCGGCTTTCCCACCGAGCTTGGAAATCCCGCCCACACCGCGGGATTCCCACTTTCCCACACCCCCGGCGGCGGGTCCTCGGTAACATTTTAAATGGCGCGACGACCTGCCCGAAAGGGTAGAGTAGAAGGGGAAGCGAGGCGGAAGCCCGACTTCCTCTCCCCTCGTCGAGCCGGACGTGCGGATTTCCCGCATCCGGCTCTCGCAGAAGCGTTCAGCCGAAAGCACGCGCAGGCAGTGGCACGGTCCCGGATCAGAGAGGCTTCAGCCCGAGACGCTGAAAGTTCGCATAGTCCGTGATCCCTTCCGGCGGTCGGAAGGGCCGTTGGCTGCGCCGCCGTAAATTCTGACGGAGACAGACTTGTACGTGTTCATTGACGTTATGGAAAGCGCGACGGGGATAGTCGAAACGAAAGTACTTCCCCCAGCCTCTCAGGTGCCGATTCAGGTCCGCAATGAGAGTCGGAATCGGGGTGCTGCGAGCCGGACCGCTGGTCAGCTCGTGCAGCTTCGGCCGCTTCGAACTCGCACACCCGGGCACGCTGTTTCTGGATGAGGTGGGCGATATCCCGCTTGAATTGCAGCCGAAGCTTTTGCGTGTCTTGCAGGAGCAGGAATTTGAGCGGCTCGGCAGCGCGCGCACACTTCATGTGGATGTCCGAGTGGTTGCAGCCACCAATCGAGACCTGGCGCAGATGGTCGAAGACCACGAGTTCCGCGGCGATCTCTATTATCGCCTGAATGTCTTCCCCATGACGGTTCCGCCCCTGCGTGACCGCCCCGAGGACATTTCTCTTCTCGCCTGGCACTTCGTGAGGAAATACTCGCAGCGAATGAACAAGTCTATCGTTCACATTCCGGAGGAGGCAATCCAGACGCTCACTCGCTATCACTGGCCCGGCAACATCCGTGAACTGCAAAACGTCATGGAACGCGCCGTGATCCTGACACGAGGAGACACTCTGAATCTGCCGCAGGAAAAGCTGGAGAGGGCTCCTGCCATCAACCCCCCCAACCGCTCCCTGACATTAAGAGAAGCCGAACGAGAGCACATCCTTCGAACGCTCGATGAGACTGAATGGGTCATTGGTGGCGCACACGGTGCCGCGGCGAGGCTCGGGGTGCCACGCACCAGCTTGATTTACCGCATGCAGAAGCTCGGTATTCCGGGACGGCGAGATATGTACCTTGCCTGCGCGCAGTCGCGTGAATTGGCCCGCCTGGGTTCAAGGCTGGGAAGCGAATAATCGGCCGCGGCCCGCTCAGAGTCGTGCGTCGAAGCTTTGGCTGTCAAGCGCCGGCCTACCCACGTCTCGTCTGCGCGTCGCCGTCAATTAAGGCAGCTCCGATCTGGTCGGCGCCGGGAGGCTTTCGACCGGCTGGCCGAAGGGCGCGGCGGAGGATATCCCCTTCGCCGGGGAGAGGTCCGAATCGGCCGTTCCAGTAATCAGCCGCGCGCCCCGGCTGAACGTCAGATACTGAAACCCCCACTGAATGAAAACTAAGATTCGGCTTTGAAACTGCACCAAGTACATCAGGTGAATGAACAGCCACAAGATCCAGGCCGGCCACCCGGAGACGTGGAAACCGAATACATTCGCCACCGCGGCAGCACGGCCGATCACCGCCATGTCTCCTTTGTCGAAGTATCGAAAGGGCGGTAGTTCGGCTGCACCTTTAAGCTTCTCGATAACTGCCTTCGCTGCATAGCCGCCGCCTTGCATCGCGACTTGAGCAACGCCGGGCAGTCGCTTTCCGTCCACTCGTCGCGCCAGGGCAAGATCACCCACCACGTAGATGTTCGGGTGGCCCGGGATCGTCAGATCGGCATTCACCCGGATTCGCCCAGCCTTGTCAGTCTCCGCTCCCGTGCGGGCTGCCAGCCTGGCTCCGAAATCTGAAGCCACGACCCCCGCGGCCCACAGGACTGTCCTTGCTGCAAGGCGTTCCTTCACGCTGCCAGTCTGGAAGGTTACACCCTCGCGGTCGACACCAACGACCCGTACGTTGGTTCGTACCTCGACGGCGAGTCTCCTAACCAATCGCTCGGCTTTTGCGGAGAGGTCAGGGGGATAAGTGGGAAGCACTCTCGGTGCTCCCTCCATCAGAACGATGCGCGCCTCCTCGGGGCGAATAAACCGAAAGTCATGACGAAGCGTCTCCCGCGCGATCTCCGCCAACCCGCCGGCGAGTTCAAGTCCGGTTGTTCCGGCGCCAATAATCACGAACGTCAGCCAAGCTCTGCACTCTTCCGGATCTGAGGCCCGCTCGGCGGCTTCAAACGCGTAGAGAACCTTGTGCCGAACCATCAGGGCCTCTTCCACCGACTTTAAGCTGGGCGCCCATTCCTGCCAATGATCGTTGCCGAAGTAGGAGGTCCGTGAACCGGTCGCCACAATGAGCGAATCGAATTCGAACCGCGCACCATCGGTCAGAATAACTTGCCGGGCGGCCGGATCAACGTCGCCTACCTCGCCCAGCAACACGCGAACGTTTTTCTGGGAGCGCAGGACGCTGCGCAGGGGCGCGGCAATCTCGCCCGGCGAGAGCGATCCCGTCGCCACTTGGTACATCAAGGGCTGAAAAAGGTGATAGTTGCGGCGATCGATGAGGGTGACAGAGACCGGCGCGGATTTGAGAGCTCGTGCGGCATAAAGCCCGCCAAAACCCCCTCCAAGGATAACAACTTTGTGTGTGCTGCTCATAGATCCGCCGGTCTGCACGATCGTTGCCTACTCAATCGGATGCCCACACTCATTCGTTCGATACGAGAAGTTAAAGTCGTACAAGCTCGCCCGCCATGTCATCCTGAGCGCAGCGAAGGATCCCTGCAGTTTGTCGCAGCTAGTAAAATCAAGGAGCAGCAGAGATCCTTCGTCCCCTGCGGCTCTCCTCAAAGTCACGTCATTCCCGCGCAAGCGGGAATCCATTGGACCGACAGTGGGTCCCCGCTTTCGCGGGGACGACGCTGATTTTCATTGCCTCGAGAGGTCATGCCTCACCTGCACGACGACGGAATCTCGTCTTTCGTCGAACCCTCGACAAAGAATAGAGGACGCCGCAATGATGAACTGCGGCTTGGTTGCCCTTTCAAGCCCTTGATTGCACGATTCGACTGAGTGGGTTCTGCCTCTTGGCTGGATTGGCAGTGGAAGTGCCGGTCGTCCTCTTTGTGGGCACGCTGCAATCCCCGGCAAACCGGCGGCTCCGAACGGGAAGAACTCACAAGCCGCCAAGTGATGATCTTGGCATCGGCATTGCCAAGCCGAGTTTCAAAGCGTACCGTAGATTTTTGGACTCACTCCGTTGGCAAAGAAGGAGCACGCAGATGGCTACAAACACACCCACACCCACCGCGATGGAAGGTCTCGAACCTCTGACGAAACGAAAGGTGTGGAAGTCACTGCAATCTCACTATAAGAAAGTCCGCGGCCTGCATTTGCGAAGCCTTTTTGCGGATGATCCTGGGCGTGGTAAGCGCATGACTGCGGAGGCCGTTGGCCTGTTCCTGGACTACTCAAAGAACCGCATTACCGGTCGAACTCTCAAGCTGCTCATCCGCCTGGCCGAGGAATCGGGCCTGCGTTCGCGCATCGAAGCGATGTTCAGTGGGGAGAAGATCAACGTCACGGAGAAACGTGCGGTGCTGCACATCGCACTGCGCGCTCCGGAAGGGACGTCCATCTTGGTGGACGGAGAGAACGTTGTACCCCAAGTGCACGCCGTGCTGAAAGAGATGGCAAGTTTCGCCAACCGCGTGCGCAGCGGGGAGTGGAAAGGGCACACCGGCAAGTCCATTCGCAACATTATCAACATCGGCATCGGCGGCTCCGATCTCGGGCCGGTCATGGCCTACGAAGCTCTGAAGCACTACAGCGACCGAGACCGCACCTTTCGCTTTGTTTCCAACGTTGACGGCACGGACTTTGCGGAAGCCGTGCGCGATCTCGATCCGGCAGAGACGCTTTTCATTGTTTCTTCCAAAACCTTCACAACGCTCGAGACCATGACCAACGCTCACACGGCCCGCGCCTGGTCGCTCCGGGGCTTGGGCGGGGATGAGGCCTCGGTGGCCAAGCACTTTGTGGCGGTGTCAACGAACGCGGAGGGAGTGAAGAAGTTCGGGATTGATACCGCCAACATGTTCGGCTTCTGGGATTGGGTTGGGGGGCGCTACTCGATGGATTCGGCGATTGGCCTTTCCACCATGCTGGCCATCGGCCCGGACGAGTTCCACAACATGCTCGACGGCTTCCACCAGATGGACGAGCACTTCCGCACCACCCCGTTCGAGCGCAACCTGCCGGTGCTGATGGGGCTTTTGGGCATCTGGTACAACGATTTCTTCGGCGCCCAGACGGTTGCTGTGTTGCCCTACGAGCAGTACCTGAAACGATTCCCCGCCTATCTCCAGCAGTTGACCATGGAGAGCAACGGCAAGCACGTGACCCTCGAGGGTACGGAGGTGGATTACCCGACAGGCCCGATTTATTGGGGCGAGCCGGGGACCAATGGCCAGCACTCTTTCTATCAGTTGATCCACCAGGGGACGCGGCTTATTCCGTGCGACTTCATCGCCTTCGGACAGTCGCTGAATTCATTGGGCCGCCACCATGACCTGCTTTTGGCCAACGTTTTCGCGCAGAGCGAGGCACTGGCATTCGGGAAGACAGCGGAGCAAGTCAAGGCGGAGGGGACGCCGGATTGGCTCGTGCCCCACCGGGTCTTCGAGGGCAATCGCCCGTCGAATACTATCCTGGCGGAGCGGCTCACGCCGGAGACGCTCGGCAAACTGGTGGCTCTTTACGAACACATTGTCTTCACGCAGGGCGTCATCTGGCAGATCAATTCGTTCGACCAGTGGGGCGTGGAGCTTGGCAAGGTGCTGGCTCAGCGGATTGTGCCGGAACTTGAATCTGCGCAGGAGCCGGCCCTTAGCCACGATACCTCCACCAACAACCTGATCCGCCGCTACCGGAAAATCAAGTCGGCATCCTGACGACGCTCGGGGCACGAATAGCGAGGAGACATCTATGGCGTCCACCGCAGAAGCCGGAATCGTCAACACACCCAGCCGCCATTCCGTCGATCAGACCGTCGAAAGGATCAAAGCCCTGCTGCAAGCCAAGGGTGTCGCACTGTTTGCACTGGTCGATCACAGCGGCGAGGCTGCCAAAGTCGGCCTGACGATGCGGCCCACCAGACTGCTGATTTTTGGCAATCCCAAAGCCGGTACACCTTTAATGTTGGCCTCGCCGAGCAGTGCCATCGATCTTCCTCTGAAAATCCTGGTCTGGGAAGATACTCAAGGCAAGGTCTGGGTTTCGTACAACAGTCCGCAATACCTTCAAAAGCGCCACGCGTTGCCGCCGGACCTGATGCAAAACATAGCCGTAGTCGAGACGTTGGCAGCCCAAGCCGCGGACTAGAACTTCGTTCAGGCCGTCATTCCGAGCGCAGCGAGGAATCTCGCTCTGAGTGTTTTGAGGGCAGTGCGAGATTCCTCGGCGCCTTTGGCACCTCGGAATGACACGAAAACCAAGTTCTCACACAGACTCTACAATCCTGCCAATGCCGCGCAGGCGGGACAAAACTCGGCCTGCTTCAAGTCGATTCGCTCCGCAGAATGCGAGGAGCTCATGACGCAAAGGTAGTCCGAACAATGGCGCAGCCCGAAAGTGTGGCCCAACTCGTGGATCGCTTCCTTCAAGAGGCGCTCCTGAAGCAACTCCGGGTCTTGGGGCATGCCATAGAATTCCGGCCGCAAACGATGAGTGGAAACCAAAGCGGCGGCGGCGCTCAACTGAGCTTCGCCGAAAACGAACGTCAGGATCGGGATGTACAGGTCCAAATCCGTGACTCCCACGATTCGCCAGCTTTCCGTGTGCGGGTCCTGCACCAGCCGCTTCAGAATCTCCGTAGAATGGTATTGGCCGCGGGCACGATTGTACGCAAATTCGCCGTTTTGGCGTTGCGGCTGAATCAGGCAGGCCGCCTGCAACCGCGACGCCAGTTGTTCGCCCAGTAATTCAAGGTGGTCCCTCTCGATCCGGCCGATGGGAACCAGCGAGATGATCTTCATGAGCCGGCAGGCACGCCTTTCTGAAAACCATATTTCTTGATCTTGTTGTAAAGCGTGACGCGATCAATCTCGAGTAATCTTGCAGTGCGAGTCTGGTTCCAATCGCAGGATTCCAGCACGCGAAGGATATGCCCTCGCTCCACCTCCTCGAGCGTGAGTCCGCCCTCAGGCCTCTCGGGCGATCCCACCTGCAAGGGGAAATCGGA
This sequence comes from Terriglobia bacterium, assembly GCA_050008495.1. Classification (GTDB taxonomy): domain Bacteria; phylum Acidobacteriota; class Terriglobia; order UBA7540; family UBA7540; genus CAVROP01. The sequence continues at coordinate 7,625 of JBEKMN010000137.1, forward strand.
GGGACGAATTTCCGGTTCTCGTCCAATAACCATCGCCCGCTCGATGGCGTTCTCGAGCTCCCGCACGTTTCCGGGCCACGTGTAATTCATCAAGACGTCCAAGGCGCTCCGGCTGACGGAAATGAAGCGCTTGTTCATGGAGCGCGCATACTTCTTGATGAAATGGTCCACCAGCAGGGGGATGTCCTCGCGGCGATCTCGCAGGGCAGGCAGTTCAATGTCAAACACATTCAGGCGATAGTAAAGATCGGGCCGGAAGGTTCCCTCTTTCACAAGCATCGCCAGGTCCTTGTTGGTGGCGGCAACGGCGCGAAAGTCAACCTTGATCGTCTGGTTCCCACCCACCCGCGTGATCTCTTTCTCCTGGAGAACCCGCAGCAGGTCCGTCTGGGTTTTCAGACTGATATCGGCGATTTCGTCCAGGAACACGGTTCCGCCCTCGGCGATCTCGAACTTGCCTTTCTTACGGTATTGCGCGCCTGTGAAGGCGCCCTTTTCGTGCCCGAAGAGTTCGCTCTCGAGTAGAGTTTCGGTGAGCGCCCCGCAATGGATCGTGACCATGGGCATCATCCGGCGGGGGCTCAGGTGGTGGATGGCCCGCGCCACCAGTTCTTTGCCGGTACCGCTCTCGCCCCGGATCAAGACTGTGGTTTCCATGGGAGCGACCGTACGAACGAGTTCCATAACCCTCTGCATGGGCTTGCTCTGCCCCACCAGTTCGACCGCTTGAATCTCATCCAAGCTCTCGCGCAGCCGCACGTTCTCGTCTTTGATTTTGCGGTGCTCGAGGGCCTTCCGGACCAG
>JBEKMN010000138.1:0-18714 GCA_050008495.1 Terriglobia bacterium
CGAACCTGTGCACTCAAGATGGCCGAGATCATCGAGAGGGGCTGGATGCCAAGAAGAACAAAACCCTCCTCGAAGAGGAGAAGTGTTTTCACTTGACATCCCCTTTCATAGAACCCTTCTTCCGCTTCTTCTATTCTCCATGTCGTTCAGTTTCTCTCGGCGCTTCGTTTCGGTGTGCACGTTGAAGGGGTGAAAACGCCGATTGCAGAGCAGCCGCTCATGTTCGTCAGCCGACGAAGGCCCAGAAACCATGAAATGTCATTCCGAGTGGAGCGAGGAATCTCGCTCTGCGTCGAGAGGTTCACTGAACAAGGACCAGGGCGAGATTCCTCACGGAGTTTACCCTGAGCGGCAGAGCGAGATTCTTCGCTCCGCTCAGAATGACAAGCGAAGGGCTCAGGATGACAGCGAATGGCTCGGAATGACAGGCTTGGCGATTTTTTCACACCCTCAAACCGTATGGACGTACCCACCACCCGCGAGGGGTTTATCGATCATTCAACTTTGGTAAAATACACCGCCGGGAGCAGTGTGTCGCTTGGGCAGGGCGGCATGACCGCGTGGTTTTCATCGCCTGAAGAAAAGAGGGAATATGCGATCGCGAGTTCTGGGTCTTTGGATTTTGGTGTTAGCGCCGTGGCCGGCCCCGATGGCAGCTCAGCAAGCGGTTCCCGGCCCATCCACGGTCTATATCGTTCCATTTTCTCACCTGGACCTTTTCTGGCTGGGCACACAGGAAGAATGTTTAAGCCGAGGCAACCGCGTTATCACAAAGGCCATTCAGCTCGCGGAGAGGTATCCGGACTTCCGTTTTCTGCTGGAAGACGACGATTTCGTCGCCAACTTCGTGGACAGCAGCCGCGGCTCAAAGGAACTCGAGTCATTCAAGAGACTGGTGAAGGAAGGCCGCATCGAGATCGCGCCGAAATGGGCGGCGATTTATCAGAATCTGCCCCGCGGCGAGGCCTTGGTGCGAAACGTGGTTCTGGGGAAAAAGTATGCGCGCGAAGTTTTCGGCGTTGATCCGAAGGTGGCGCATCTTGGGGATATCCCGGGCTTCACGCGCCAGTACCCTCAGATCCTGAGCAAGGCGGAGATACCCTACGCGATGCTCACGCGGATGTTCCCGCCTGACCGCTCCTTGTTCCGCTGGAAGGCGCCGGATGGCTCAAGCACGCTCGCCTGGCATGCCGTCAAGGGATACGGTTGGGGCGCGGACCTTGGCCTGCACGAAGACCTGAGCGAGCAACGGCTGGCCGCCGTCGGCCGCGAAGTGAAGGAGGTCCAAGCAACCACTTCCGGCCCGTTGTATATGGGTTGGGGCACTGACCTTTGGGCGCCGACCCAAAAACTGATTGAAAATGTCGCGGTGCTCAACCAACACCTCGCGCCGAACCACTTTCGCCTGGCGACGGCTGACGAGTATTTCCACGCCGCGTCAGCCACCCGGGACATTCCTGAGTTGTCCGGCGAGATCACCGGATCGTGGGGCAATCTCACGGTCTCGATGGTTGGACTGTGGCCGCCGGCGATTGCCGCGACGGATACTCTCGTCAACGCGGAAAAGTTCGCGGCCATCAATGATGCCCTGGGTTACGCCCCGTACCCCGGCCCGCAGTTGGAATCGCTGTGGAGAAGCACGTTGAAAGCGATGGACCACAACAACGATGGTCAAGGGGGAGAGATTGGGGATGAGCGCAAGGTGGGCTATGCGCAGGAGACCCTGTTGAGCGCCGGCCAGATTCTGCGCGACTCGCTTCGCAACCTCGCGGAACGCGTCGAGCACCCCTTTCCGGTGAGTACCCCGATCGTGGTGTTCAATCCGCTCGGTTGGAAGCGGGACGATCTGGTTAAAACGCACGTAACTCTGTACGGCGATGTCGAGCCGGGGGCGATCGAGGATTACAAGAAAGCCATGCGCCTGGTGGACGAGAAAGGAACGAGCATCCCCTTTCAGGTTGAACAATACAGCGAGTGGAGTTCACGCGCCCTGGACCTCGTATTCATCGCGCAGGGCGTACCGTCCCTGGGTTACAAGACGTATTATCTCGTGCCCGCCGAGCAGCCGGAGGTATTCCCCAATGCGTGTGAAGTGAAACTCGAGTCAGACGCCGAGGTGAACCGGACGAGCCATGCCATGGGATCCGACGTGCTGGACAATGGGTATTACCGTGTGGCGATCGACCGCGCCACCGGCCGCCTCGAGATCTTCGATAAAGAATTGAACCGCACCGTGGAAAAGAACGTCGAAATCGCAGCTCGCGAAGAGCGCGGTGGAGACGATCTCAGTGTTGTGGCCCCCACGGGCCGCACCCTCGTCGACGTGATCCATAGCGTGGAACTCGAGGAGAACGGCCCGGTGCGCACGGTCATGCGAATCACGGGAGAGCTGGCAGGCCTGCGCCTGATCCAGCGAGTCGCGTTGTATCGCGGTCTGAAGAAGATCGACCTGGAGAATTCGTTGGATTGGATGCCCGGTCGATCCATGAATGTCGAGCAGGTCTTTCCGTTGCCGCAGCCGAGCGGGGAAGTCCGTTGGGGAATCCCCTTTGGGACCGCGACAGGGGCAGATATGATGGCCAATGCCGGGCCGCAGGCAAGCGACGAGATGCCCCGCGAGGTTTGGAGCCAATGGCGCCAGATTCAAGACTGGGTGTTCGCCGGAAACAAAGAATGGGGGTATACCGTTGCCGCCGACCATCAGTTTCTGACCGTCGATGACGCCTCGCTTCGTGCCGGCATGCTGCGAGGAACCCTCTACAGTCCGTTACGCGTGGTGCGGGAAGGCCAGCCGGCTCTCAGCGTCTGGCCGCAGCCTGGCAAGTATGTGTTCCATTATTCCTTCACTTCCGGCAAGGGCGACTGGGCTCGAGCGAAGTCGTGGCGGACAGGAATGAACTTCAATATGCCATTGATTCCGGTCACTGCCGTCAACGAACTCTCACAGAAGCCGCTTCCCCCAGAGCGCTCGTTCTTTTCGGTCGACGCTGATAACCTCGTCTTTAGCGCGCTGAAAAAAGCGGATCGGGATGGGACGGTTGTTCTGCGGGTCTTCGAAATCCGCGGTGAGGTTGCGGAAAGCCCGGTTCGATTTCTCGGCCGTGAGCGTAGCTATCGTGTCGTGAACCTGCTGGAAGAAAGCCTGCCCAAAGGGCAACAGAGCGTACTTCACGTGCAACCCTACGAGATCAGCACCATCGAGTTTGCGGCTCGATAGAGCCGCCGGGGGAAAAGCGCAAGAAGGCCGGTTGGCGCAGACACCAAACCCCAGGTGCCTGAGCCAACCGGGCGGAAACCTGCCTGACCAAGTCGTTCTCCCAGTTCCGAGGCGCGTGCGCGACAGGCCGAGAAACAACGCCGACATGCCGCTTTCTCTTAGCTCACGGTAAGCGTGAGCGTCGTGGTATGGCTCAAGCTAGAGCCCGCGCTGCCCGTCACCGTCAGCGTGTAAGTTCCGGCGGGGGTCCGGGAGTTATGTGTCACGCTGCTCCCTCCACCGCCGCATCCTGCCAGCGCCAGAGCCAGAGCCAGCAACAATCCCGAGGCGAGCGCAACCATTGTGAACCGCCATCGGCTCCCGCCGGGTATGTTCCGGCGCCCGATGGCCCATGCCATAGCCACCAGAACCGCAGAGATGCATTGACAACTGGCCCTCACGCCTCTAAAATCAATCCCGGTAGTCGAGCTTCACCTCAACCCAAGGTCTGCACCACACGTAGGGGGTCGCAAGGAAAGTCTGACCGAGAGGCGGTTTTACGCCGCCACGTGGCGATCCCGCAGACGCGGAATCGCCAATCCAACACCAGCTTGAAGTAAAGATCCCAAACAGGAGGCATCCCCACCATGGCAGGGAAAAAGAAGCAGGTGAAGAAAGCGCCCAAGAAGCAAGCCAAGAAAACCGTCAAGGCCGTTAAGAAGCCTGAAGAAGTAAAACCGATAACCGAGCCTCCCCCGCCGGCGCCGACCCTATAAGGGGAGATTATGCCGCCGCGTGGGCGCCGCCCGCACGAGCGCCCACGCGGCGTTCGTCTAAAGTAGTCGTTGATGCTCGTTGGCCCACTGGTAGCCAGAGACTATGAAATGTCATTCCGAGCGCCATCCTATCCTTGAACCTCCAGCCACAATTCACTTCACGACCAGGTTTACGGGCCACGCGACGCAGGAGTGGGCACTGTCTTAGTTGGCGGTAGGACAAACCCTTGAACGCTGTCATTCTGAGCGAAGCGAAGAATCTCCGCAGTTGATGTTTCAAGAAACTACCGGGATCCTTCCTTCGTTTCACTCAGGACCGTCCCGATCGGATCGGGACTCCTCAGGATGACAGTTCGAAGAGTTTTTCGGCGGCCTGTGAAGGCCGGCGCTGCTAATCAAGCCAGGACAGTAAGCCAGGCTGCGCGCCTATCAGCTACACTGGGAGAAGAAGCTATGCTCAAGAGACTTTTTCTGTTCTTACCCCTATTCATCGTTTTCACCTCGTTTGCCGGACAAGAACCGGGCCAATACCAATCCGCCTTCCTGCGCGTGGAATTCGCACCGCACCAGCCTGCCTTCGTGGTGTTGGCCGTGGATTCTTTGGGCAAGAGCAAACTGAGCGTGAGTTCGCTCCGGCCCCTCCCGGCGTCAAGGGATCACTATGCCTTAAGCCATACCGGCTCGAAGTTTGAATACCGGCTTGTGGGCGCGCCCGCGGCTGCGCCGCCCGCCTGGACCTTCGAATTCTCGGCACGCAGCCTGCATCTGCACTCCGCTTATACCGCAGAGAACCCTCCCCCTGCCCTGGTGCTCAATTTCAATCCCCACATTAACCATGCAACGCTTCTGGGTATGATGAATGACGACGGAAGCGTCCGCCTGCCGGCGCTCTTGCACCTGCCCGATCAGGGGACGTTCCGAATCACTTCCAGCGTGGGCGCAGGACTGGCGTTGGGCTATGACGCGTTTCGCTACCCCGAGGGCCAGCAGGGGGGCGATTACGTGAAGGTGACTTTCCCCGCGGCCTCCGCCGCTCGGCCTCGAGTTGATTACACTTGGGAAGTCGTGGCCATTCATCCCAGCGTCCCGGAACTCGAGCCCGACCCCCGTTTTGACGGCTTTCGCCGCAACTGGCTCAACATTTTTCAGTTGAATCCCCGCTTGCGCGTCCTGGCCAACCACGCCGCCAGCGACCCTTGCGCGTTCACGGTGTTTGAATACTCCTCGGTGGCGGCGCGCACACCTCCCTTGGCGCCTGGCCTGACGGCGCTCGACCTGATCCGGGCCACGCTGGACCGCTACCTCAGCGGGATGAAAGCGTACGGAATGGCGGGTTATGCCCCAAATGACCCAACCACCCGCTTCGACTACTTGGATACCTATCCCTCCCTGCTGATTGCGTCATGGGATTATGTCCGCGGCAGCCAAGATGAGGCTTGGCTGCAAGAGAACTACGCAGGCTTGAAAGACTGGGCCGGCAAGATGCTCGCTATGGATCAGGATGGCGACGGGCTTCTCGAATACCCGGCGAGTGGAAATTCCGGTTCTTGGCCGGAACCGATCGCTTTGCGCCCCGCGAATTGGTGGGACACCATCGGCTTCGGTCACCAGGACGCCTACTCGAATGCCCTTGCCTACCGCGCTTTGCTCGGCATGGCCGAAATGGCGCGCCGGGCAAACCAGCCGGAAGACGCACGGCTTTATGCCGCGCGCGCCGAAAAACTCCGCTCGGTATATTTCAACACCTTCTACAATCCCGCCACCGGAGTGTTGGCGGGCTGGAAGAGTGCCGATGGGAAGCTGCACGATTATTATTTCCTCTTCGTCAGCAGCGCGGCAATCACCTATGGTTTGGTTCCGCAGGATAAAGCGAATCCGATCATGGACCGCCTGCTGGCCAAGATGAAAGAGGTTGGCTACACGCACTTTGAGTATGGCCTGCCCGGCAACCTGATTCCCGTTCGTCGCGAGGACTACGTTGACCACGACAAGCGCTTTGGAGGACCGGAAAAGGCGGACGGGTCCGATGGTTTTGAGATCTACGAAAATGGCGGGGCCACGGCCTGCTATGCCTACTTCACCCTCCAGGCCTTATACCAGTTGGGGCGGCACAAGGACGCGGACGCGATTCTGTTGCCCATGTTGCGAGGATTTGAGCAGGGCGGCTTCCAGGGCACCGCGCCGAACGGCATGAGCTACGATTGGAAAGCCTGGGACGGAAGCCCGCACGGCTATGAGGGCCTGCTCGTCGATGGCTACCAGGCGCTCCTGGCCGTGCTCTCGCGGTGATTTGACTTAGTTCTTCTTCCGCGACGTAACCTGAAGCGAATCGGGCCGCAGTTGGCTTAGCTCGATTTTGTTTCCGTCCGGGTCTTTGATGAAATAGAGCAGCGTATTATCCGCCTGAACTTTGGCTGCTTTCTCGAAAGCATCGGCCGGAAGCGGGTATCCTCTGTCTTTCAGTGCATGCAGTGTGGCTTCGAGGTCCTTTACAAACAAGCCGAGGTGGTTGGACGAGGACGCGGCCGTTGCCGAGGGCTTCCTGCTTCCAGGAAACAACTCGATGAATGAACTGCTGTCGGCCACTCGCAGATAGATCAGCCACGCCGTGCCATCCGGACGCTTGAGCCGGAAGGCCTCTCTCAAACCAAGCTGGTCAATATAAAAGTGCAAAGCCGGCGCGAGGTCTGAGATATCCAGGCCCACATGGCCCAAGGACTCAACGATCGGCGCCGCGTTGTCAGCGCCATACGAGATTGCGGCGCCGGCGCCCATCAGCACGGACATCAGCGGCAATAACCGTAGGTATTTCATGTAAACCTCCCCGGGCCTGCAGCCCCGAAGGGGCGAAATAGAGTAGCCCAGGGCGCAAGAAGCTGTGAAAAAATTGGCAACCTGTCATCCTGAGCGAAGCGAAGGATCCCTGCAGTTGCTTGTAAATCGTTGAAGTAAAAACAACTGCGGAGATCCTTCGCTGCGCTCAGCCTGGGGAAACCGGGAGCCCTCTCCCCCTTTCTCCCCCCTCTCCCGCCCGGCGGGAGAGGGGGAAGGGGGTGTAGGGAGGCCCCACGAACCCACGGCTAACGCCGTGGGCTACTCGCTTCCGCCCGCCACGCGGGCTGACTTAATGAACGAACTCGCGTTACACGACTCCTGGGTTGCCCCTATTGCACGCCGGTCAGCTTAAAGACATAAGCTTCCGGCAACGACAGCGCGGATTCAGGAATGGGCGGAACCTGGATCCGCAATTTCCCGCCTTCCTGGCGCCATTTGAGCGGCGCGCTCCCGCCCAGCAGTTCCACCGTGGTAGCGGCGGTGGTTCGCGGCGCGCTCAGCACGAGTTCCGGGCCAGGCCACATTTCAGTAATGGCATATACAGTATGGCTTTTCGAGGTATAATGAACTTTGCCCTCTGAAGTCGCGCGCCACGGGTGTGTTCCGTAGATTGCCTCGCCATAGGCTTTCAGCCAGGCGCCGATCTCGAGCAGCCGTTCCTGCATAATCACCGGAACGCGCCCATCCGCCGTGGGGCCGATGTCCAGATTCAGGTTGCCCCCGCGCGAGACCACGTCCACCAGCAGGTGAATCAGTTCGCTGGCGGATTTGTAGTCATGGAGCTCTTCCACGCGGTTGTAGCCGAAGGATTTTCCGATGGCCTGGCACTCCTCCCACTTGTGCGCCGGGCCGAGTTGCGCTCCCTCCGGGAGGAACGTCTGATACTCGGAGGTATAGAACCCGCCGTGCTTGCTGCGCGTATCTTTTCCCCAGCGGTCGTTGACGGCGATTCGGTCGCGCACCGGCGAGTCGTTGAAAAGCCAGGCCAAAAACTCCGTCGATTGCCACTGGTCGCTGGGGTGATCCCACTCGCCGTCCGTCCAGAGGAGCGAAGGATGGTAGCGTTCGACGAGGTCCTTCATCTGAGGGATCATGTGCTCGTTCACGTAGCGGTGAAGGTCGCCGAGATACAGCGGGTCGTACCACTCGTAGAGCGAGTAATAGAAGCCCATGGTCAGCCCCTGGGCGGTAATGGCCTTGCTCAGATCTCCGGCCAAGTCGCGGTGCGGGCCTACGTCGATGCTGTTCCAGTTCCAACTCGCCGGGCACGGCCATAGACAGAAGCCCTCGTGGTGTTTCGAGGTCAGCACCACGTAACGCGCCCCGGACTTTTGAAACAGGTCGGCCCATTGTTCCGGATTGAACAGCTCGGCCTTGAACTGCCCGGCAAAATCCTGGTATTTGAAATTGGCCCCGTAGTGGAGCAGGTGAAATGCCCAGGTCGGCCCGTTCTTGTCCTGCATGTGATTCCAATACCACTCCGCGTAAGTTTCGCCGATCTTTGACTGCGGGTCTGCAAAGGCCGGGACAGAGTAAACACCCCAGTGAATAAATATTCCGAACTTGGCCTCATCAAACCACGGCGGTGTCGGGCGCTGGTCAATGGACTCCCAGGTGGCGGCGTAGTGTTGGGCCGCCGCCGGCCGTGCCACGCTGATCGACAAAACCACCATGATGGCCAGAAGTAGTCGCTTCATTGTGGATTCTCCTCGCTCCTCTCAGGTTATAATTGCTGACTTTATACCATGAAGCCTATATCCGAACACTACAAAGAGTGGATCTACCGATGGGAGACGCTTTTGGCGGAGCGGGACAAGAACCGGGTGGGGCGCCCGCTCGATTGGGGATTGGAGTGGTCGAGAGACTGGCCGCTGGCGAGTTCGTGCCGTCCGCCCTCCGACCGGGAGCCTGAGAACTTCATCACCGAGCTGAACGACGCCATCCTCGCGCAAAGCGACATCTTCTATTCATACAAGACGCCTTCAGACTTTCTGCAGGACGGCGACTGCCTGTTCTTTACTTCGCCGGTCAAGACCTCCGTTCCCAACAACAATCGCGTGCGCGCTCGATGGTTTCCGGCGGGGCGGCGCGGGGCGGTGGTGGTGCTGCCGCAGTGGAATGCCGACCAGGAGAGCCACAACGCGCTGTGCCGAATCTTCAATATGCTTGGTATTTCGGCGCTGCGGCTGAGTCTGCCTTATCACGATGTTCGCAAGCCTGCGGAGACCGAGCGAGCCGATCACGCCGTCTCCTCGAACATTTGCCGCACGCTCGACGCCGGCCGGCAGGCGGTGGCCGACGCGCGCTCCTGCCTCGACTGGTTAGAGAGCCAGGGATACTCGAAACTGGGTATTGTGGGAACCAGCTTGGGCTCCTGCTATGCCTATCTGGCCAGCGCGCACGACGAGAGGCTGAAGGTCAATGTGTTCAATCATTGCTCAACAACTTTTGCGGAGGTGGTCTGGACCGGGCAGGCCACACGTCATGTGCGGGCCGGGCTTGACGCCGAGTTGACCCTGGAGCGCCTGCGCCGCTGCTGGATGGCCATCAGCCCCATCGCTTATGCGGAAAAGCTGGCGCGCTGGCCCAAGAAAACCCTGTTTATTTACGCTCGCTACGATTTGACCTTTCTGCCGGAGTTTTCGCGCCGCATCATCGCCGAATCTCTGCGCCTCGATCTTCACCCCGAGGTGGCCATGCTGCCCTGTGGCCACTATACTTGCGGGGAGACGCCCTTCAAGTTCCTGGACGCCTACTTCATCGCTTCGTTTTTGGATCGGGCCTTCGGTGAAGTCTGACCCCGGATGCGCCGAAGCCGCTGTGTCTTAGAGCCGCTTTTTGAATTCATCGATTGTCAGTCCCGCGTCTCGAATCAATCCAGCCAGGGTGAAGGCGTTAATGGGATTGTGACGGGGAACGGTTAAGAAACGAATACCATCGGACATGACGATATGCTTTCCCTGACGGATAACTCGGAACCCCGCCTTCTCAAACGCTTTGACCGCATTTAGATGATTCATGCCGGGAAGCTTGGGCATAAGTTAGACAGGCACTTCGATCTCCCGCACTTCAGCTTCTGGCAGAGTATCTTTGACCGCTTCCAGGTACTCACGAATTGCGTCGCGGATGTTCGCAAGGGCTTCCTCTTCAGTCTGCCCTTGCGACCAGCATCCAGGCAAGCCGGGACACGAAACGCTGTAGCCTTCTTCGGACCTTTGCAATACGACTTTGTATTTCATGGTTGACCCTCAACTTACATTATACTCGCCTCACGGAAAGAAAAACCGCTTGACAGTTGACCGGCACCGCCTTAGCGTGACGTTTGACAGAGTGACGCCGCTCGGTCCGGAGGGATGCACTCATGGGACATCGTAGCAATCGCCGTGAATTCTTGAAAACTTTGGGGAGCGCAGCCGTTACGCCTTGCATGCTCCGAGCCGCGGGTGCGCTAGGCGTGGGTTTCAGCAGCGCCTTCGCTTTACCCAGCGATCCCTTGGTACTGGGGGCCGACCCCATTTCTAACCAGCCGGTGGGCGTCGCCAAGGGTCTTCATCCGGGGCGCGTCGTCTGGGCCCGCGATCCGGCCGCGACCAGTTGGGCGGGGCCAGGCCAGGGACATTGGTGGGAAAGCGATCACACCAACCAGACGATTGTCGATAGCATGATGTCGGGGGCGATCCAGGCGCTGGGCGGCAAGGGTGGCGATGCCAAAGCCTGGGATGCCATCATCAAACACTTTAACCAAACCCATGGCAACGGCAAGACCGGATATCGAAGCGGCGAGAAGGTCACCCTAAAAGTGAACCTGGTCGGTTGCATCGCGGGAGGAGCGGTCGATCCCAAGTCTTACGACATGGCTCACGACCTGGATTACATGAACGCTTCGCCCCAGATGATCCTCGCCTTACTGCGCCAACTCGTCCACGAGGCCGGTGTGCGCGAGCAGGACATTTCTGTGGGCGACCCGCTTTCCAATTTCCCCAACCAGTTCTTTGGCCCTTTGCACGGCGAGTTTCCCAACGTTCACTACCTCGACCATGACGGAGGAAACGCAACCTATCCCCGAACTCGCGTTCAGCCGTCTTCCATTCCTTTCCACTGGAGTTCGCGTCCGCCCGGAGCGGCTCAGGATTACGTGCCGGTTCACTATGCGGAAGCGAAATACCTGATCAACATGGCGAATCTGAAGGCCCACACCGGAGCGGGTGTCACGCTCTGCGCCAAGAACCACTTCGGGTCGTTGATCAGGAGGCCTCCCGACAAGGGCTACTACGACATGCATAAAAGCTTGCCGATGATAGTCCACGGCACGGGTCAGTACAGGGACCTCGTTGACCTGATGGGGCACGCCGAGATCGGCGGCAAGACCCTTCTCTGCTTCATTGACGCCTTATACCCGGGCGTGCATCCCACCGAGCACGCACCGCGCAAGTTCTTGCAAGCTCCCTTCGACGGCCACTGGGCTTCGAGCCTCCTTGCTTCCCAGGACCCGGTCGCCATCGATTCCGTGGCGCTCGATTTCCTCAGGGCTGAATGGAACGATTACCCGCACATGTCGGGCGCCGACGACTATCTGCACGAAGCGGCCTTGGCGGACCGCCCGCCCTCCGGCACATTCTACGATCCCGATCACGCTTCCGGCACGACCCGTCTCGAAAGCCTGGGAGTTCATGAGCACTGGAACAACCCAAAGGAGAAGCGGTACGGCAGGAATCTCGGCAAGGCGCAAGGCATCGAACTCGTCCCGGTTGGCCAGGCGGGATAGACCGCTTGCAACCTTTTGTTCGGGATTCCCGTCCATATCCTTGGGGACATAGGGAGAGCAACTCAGAACAAGGATACAGACACATGAAAACCATTGCACGAGTCTTGCTCATTTTGACCCTGGGAGCGGCGCCGGCATGGGCGGTCCTGGGAGAGTATGAGTCGTCTGTGAGTCTCGATAGGGAGTCTATGCGGGGTGAGGATCGCGTGATCTCCGCTCAAGGCTACAAGCTTCACCAAATCACTTCTCCAACCGGCGCCGTGGTCACCGAGTATGTTTCACCGGAGGGCAAAGTGTTCGGAGTCTCCTGGCGGGCGCCGGTTATCCCGAACTTGGAACAACTGCTGGGATCTTACATCACGCCGGTCCGGCAGGCCGCGCAGGCGCAGACGCGTCGGCGTGGCGGCCCCTTTATCGTGCGGGCCAGCGATCTTGTTTTTGTGAGCGGCGGCCACATGCGGGGCTTCCGCGGGAGCGCCTACGTTCCCAGCCTGCTCCCCAAGAACGTTTCGGCGGAGGTGGTGCGATGAGGCTCCAGCGACACTCCGTAGTTCCTCTGGCCCGTCTTTTGGCTGTATTGGGCGGCCTGATCTTCGTGGCGAGTTGTGGCAGTAGCAGCAGCAGCACTAATACCACGCCTCCGCCTCCGACGACCAACAACAGCGTCGACCTCGCCGTCAACCTGGGGCCCACCGGCGACTACGTCAACGGCCTCTTTGTTTCCGTGGAAGTCTGCGAGCCGGGCAGCACCACGAATTGCACCACCGTTCCCAACGTCCTTGTGGATACGGGTCAAAGCGGCCTGCGCCTGCTCTCCGGAGCGGTGAGCGGACTTTCCCTGCCCGCGGTTACGGACTCGAGCGGCAATGACGTTCAGGAGTGTATCGGGTTCATCAGCCTCGCGTACATTTGGGGACCGGTCGTGCAAGCGGATATTCACTTGTCAGGGGAAACAGCATCCTCGGCGTCGATCCATATTATCAGCGAAACGCCACAGTATCCGGTGCCTTCGAGTTGCATCCCTACCGGCCCCGTTGGCACCCCGGAAGACTACAACACCGTGTCGGCGCTCGGCGCCAACGGCTTTCTGGGCGTTGAAAATTTCGCCCAGGATTGCGGCTCAAGCTGCGCCGCCGCATCAAACGGGATCCCTCAGTATTTTTCCTGCCCCAGCGGCAATTGCCAGATCACTTCCGTGCCCGCCACCGCCACCAAGGGCCAGGTGCTGATCTCTTTGCCCCAGGTTGCTGCGGGAGGGGCCGCCACCTCTGCGGGCTCGCTGATCTTCGGCATCGCCACACAATCCAACAATGCTCTGGGCAGCGCCCAGATTTATGCGGTGGACGACCAGGCGTTTTTCACCACCACTTACAACGGCACCCAGTACAGCGGCTTCGTTGACAGCGGATCGAACGCCTACTATTTCCTCGACTCCGGCACGCTCGGCGGCCTCGATTGTGCGGCTCCGAACACTGGTTGGTATTGCCCTGCCGCTACCGACAGCTTCACCGTCACCAATACCGGGACGAACGGGACCTCCGGGTCGGTGACTTTCACCATCGAGAACGCGGATAGTCTGTTTTTGAATACCAGCTTCGCGGCATTCAATGACCTCGGAGGTGACAGCGGAAACAGCCCTTCGACCGACTTCTTTGACTTCGGAGTGCCGTTCTTTTACAACCGCAACGTCTTTGTGGGAATCGGCGGCCAAACCGTCACCGGCGTCACCAACGCCCCGAACGGGTTCTGGGCCTACTGATCCGCCTCACCCCCTCCGAGGCGGTCGCAGGGGCGCCCCTGGTGGGCGCCCTCCGCGGTAGGGGCGAGGCGCCGCCTCGCCCCTATAACGGGACCGCGCCGGTTGGCGCAGACACCTGGGGTTGGGTGCCTGCGACGTCCCGCAGGGACGCGCGGGCTGGCGCAACTCTGCGGTCTCTGCTCATTCCGGCTCCGAGTTGCCGGTTTCATTTCCTGAGGGACCCTTCACTGCTGGCGATGGACAGAGTGCCGTGAGAAGGCGCCGGGGCCCTTAGCCGCGCGAAGGGCGCATACATCTCGACAAAGAACGTCGAGACGTATGCGCCCGCAGAACCCCTTTTTGCTCTCTACTGCAAGGAATTTTCTTGACGCGGGCTGGCGCAGAGCGCAGCTCTGCGGTCTCTGTTCATTCCGGCTCCACGCAACTCCGGGCTTCGCCCTGCGCCAGCCGCGTAGCAAGACCAACCGCCTGTCACCTATGGTCCAGCGGCTCACGAACAACTGCAGAGATCCTTCGCTGCGCTCAGGATGACACACTCTGCCTCAGGATGACACATTCCGGGCTCTTTCACGCCTTCTCTCCATGGATGCGCCACCCACCAGCGAGCAAGTGACCCCTCACCCGGCCCGCTCCAGCGGATGAAAACGCCGGCAGCGGTCCACCCTCTCCCCGAGGGAGAGGGCTGTCTCCTCCCGTCACTATCTAGCTTATAGCTCTGGGCTTGACAGACTAGCCCTGCTCGTGCTAACATTTAAGGGCTGTGAACGTCTGCCTCACCTCTTATGGGGACGGCTCACCTGCCGCCCCTGCTCCCAACTTTCCAATTCATGGAGTTACTATGTCCTTACGTAAATCTACTTGTCTCACTCCCCAACGGCTCGACGCCGCTCGGCACAATTCCCAGCGCTCCACCGGGCCCCGCAGCGAGGCCGGAAAAGAGCGAATGAAAATGAACGCCCTGAAGCACGGCTGTGATGACGCGCCCGAAAACGAAGCCGCCGTCATGCGCGCCCTGGGCGAAGATCCCGAACGGTACGCAGCCTTGCAACGGGAACTCGCCACCGCCTACGGCCCCGGCGACGCCTTCTGGGACCACCAAGTCGCCGACCTGGGCAAGCTCTACTGGCGGCGCAACCGCGCGGCCGAGGAACTGAGTAAGGTCGTGGGGCTCGACGCTGGGAGAGAAAGTCCGGCAGAGCAGAACGCCGGCGAAACCTCAAAATCGCCGGAACAAAGCGAGAATGTTATAGAAAACAAAGGACCGGCCGCCGAGGGGGTGCGCCAATGAGGCGTGCTGCGGGCGTCCCGCCCGCTGTCAGGGGGGCGTCCCGCCCCCGCAAGTACTCGCGGGCAGAACCGGTCCTGAGCGGAGCGAAGGAATGCCCACTCCACAGCGGGCGAGACGCCCGCGCCGGAGGATGCGACCCGGCTCGCTTAGGCTTGCTCCGGCGTCAGGCGTTTTGGGACGGAATTGCGGTTCTCCGGTGGCGCGAAGGCCCGGAAGAGGCGGAAGAACTTCAACGAACGCCGGGCATCTTCCTGAATTTGCAGTTTCAGGATGGCGGGGTTCTGGAACTTGATCTCGTCCCGCAGGCGGTAGAGGAACTCGATTTCCATGTCGGGCTGCTGGATCTCGCCGCCTGGGTAACTCAGAAGGAAGGTCTCAACCGTGAGGCTCTGGTTGTCACCGAAGGTGGGTTTATGGCCAACGTTGGTGACGGAATCCCAGAGCCGTTCGCCGAGCCGGGTGCGAGTGACGTACACTCCCGTCTTGGGCAGTTGTTCCTCAACGGGCGCGAGGTTAAGGGTCGGGACGGTGTGCTTGCGGCCTACCCCCATGCCGGCCACAATCGGTCCATAGGCCGAGAAAGGCCTGCCCAGCAGCCGGTTGGCCATCTGGACCTTGCCCTCGACCAGCAATTCCCGGATGCGTGTGCTGGAAACCCGCTGGCCGCGCACTTCCAGCAGCGGCAGCACTTCCACGTTGAAACCTTCCTGCCGGCCCAACTCTTCCAGTATCTCCACATCTCCCGCTTGACGATACCCGAAGCGGAAATTCGGTCCCACATGCACGGCCACGGTGTGCAACGGTTGAACCAGAATCTTGCGCACGAATTCCAAGGGCGAAAGGTGAGCCAGTTCGCGGTTGAAGGGAAGCACCACCAGCAGGTCAATGCCGCTCTGGGCGATCAGCCGGGCCTTTCTGGCGAAGGGCGTGAGGAGCTTTGGGGCGTGAGCGGGGGCAAGAAACTTGATGGGATGCGGCTCGAAAGTGATCGCGGCGGCGATCGCACCTCGAGGGCGAGCCACTTCCACCACGCGGTCCAGGAGCTTGTAGTGCGCCAGATGGACTCCATCGAAGTTGCCGATGGTCAGCATGCAGGAAGCAGGCGCGGGTTGTAGTTCGCCGAGATTGTCAATGACGAGCATAGGGAGTCAATAGTCGAAAGTCGAAAGTCGAGAGTCAAAGGTCGAAAGTGAGGCACCGGCGGCTCAGCAGCTCTTCCACCCTCGACTCTCGACTTTCGACTCTCGACTTCCTAGATCTCCAGTTGCAGCCCGTCGTATGCCAGCCGCACATGCGAGGGAAGACGGGCGTTGGTTTCCTCGTGGCCCATTTCGTGGGCGATGTGGGTGCAGTAACCTCGTGGAACCCTTAATCGCTCCATCACGCGGAGGGCCTGCTCGACCGTCAAGTGAGTGGGGTGGGGACGCGGGCGCAGAGCATCGAGAATCAGTACCTCGAGGCCCTCCAGCAGCGGATAGCTCGATTGCGGGATTTCGCTCACATCCGTCAAATAGGCGACGCCATCGATGCGAAATCCCAGAATCGGCAAATTGCCATGCAGCACGGGCACCGGAAGGACCTTGAGGCCATCCACTTCAAAGGGTCCATCAATGAGGTGGGGATCGAGCCGGGCGATCCCGCCGTAGGGGTAGTCGCCGTCAAAGATGTATTTGAAAGTGCGCTGGATTTCCTTCATGCAATGGGCGTCAGCGTAAATCGGAATCGGCTTCTGCTGCCGGAAGTAAAAGCTACGGACGTCATCAAGTCCCAGGATATGGTCGGCATGGGAGTGGGTAAAGAGGACAGCGTCCAGGCGGTCCAGCTTCTCACGCAGAGCTTGCGTACGGAAGTCCGGCGTCGTATCGATCACCAGGACGCGGCCGTCGAACTGAACCAGCAGCGAAGGTCGGGTCCGCTGATCGTGCGGATCACGAGAAGTGCAAACCCTGCAATGGCAGGCGAGGGTTGGAACTCCGGTGGAAGTCCCGGTCCCCAAGAAGGTCAATCTCATTTGCTCTTTCGCGTTTGTCGTTTCTGCATCTCGACAAAGCTCATGCGCAGTTCGTAAAGGACATCCTCGAGCAGTCGAGATTCATTGGCGGTGAGATTGCCCCGGGTCTTTTCCTGCAACACTTCCAGCAGATCAAGGGTGCGCTTGGCATTGGGCATGTCGGCAGGAATGTGCTCTCCCGACGGCCCAGCTATTAACCCAAGTTGAAACATGGCCGTGGTGCTGAGATAAGAAACCAGGGTTTCAAACCCGGAGGAGTCCTCGTCAAATGGGCCGCGGGGCTCGTTGGGCACCTCGCGCGGCGCACTCCGAGGCGTCGCCCGCGCAGCCGCCTCGTTCTTTTCATCCTCAACCACATCGTCTTTTCTTGAGCCGTCGGCGGCAAATGGCCGGCGGTCAACCACTCGGAACCCCGATGAACTGCCCTCCTCTTTGGCCACCGCGCACCTCCCTGCCCTGCCTTCCGCGTCTCGCAAGCCTTGCAATCGTCCGCCGGAATTCAAGTCTAGCAGCAATCTTCTGAACCAACAAGGCGGTCAACTGCGCCCTCCGTTGGCGGCACGGGAGAGCGCAGCACCCACTCGCCCAAAACTGAGACCAAGGTACCAACTTGGGGGAGCCATGAAAAGCCAACTCACGGTCTCGGGCAGTACCTTGGTGCTATAGACGGCATCCGCCATCATTTCAAATGTTCAGCACCTAAAGCATACATAACCGATCTGACAGTACCCTAGTACTATAGACCCCCCCCTCTGGTACTGGTACCTTCAGCCCTCAGTTCAATGGTCGCTCCCGGTTGGCTCAGCCGGTTCGAGAGATAGGGAATATGAAAGACGCTTCAGTTTTTGACTCCCGCACGCTCATCGCCCGTTTCCCCCGCCGTGGCTCGTGGAAACAGGGGCACCCTTATAAAACTCTCACAAGTTTCGACGAAGTGGCTGTTGGACAAGCTCTCCCAATCCGGCTTTCTGCGGCTCCCCTCGGTTTATCAGCCCGCCCTCCGGGCCGATTAAGTCTTTGCGAGTCGTGGCTGCGGATAGCTGGCGATCGTACTCGCTTAATATCTTCGTAAAGGGTCATAAACACCATGAGTCTAATCGAAATAATACGTCAGACAGATTCTCACACCTTTCTTTCTCCTCAAACCCGCAAGTTCCACAAGCTGGGACAATTCGTCGTTCCAGCCTGGGCATTGCGCCAACCTCGCCTGAAAACGGGGATTCTTCTAGCGACCCTGATCGCGCTGGCAGTTCTCTCCGCTTCCAGCACCGTGGCTCTTTCTGCGCCACACAGCCAAGGAGTGGCCGGGGTTTCTGCGATCAGCATTGGATTCGGATCGGTGGTCGTCAATACGACCAGCCCTGCCCAACACCTCGCTGTGGAAAATACAGGCAGCGCATCGTTGTTTATTTCACGCGTGGCACTCTCCGGCACGTATGCCAGTAGGTTTGCACAGTCCAACAACTGCCCCAGTTCGCTGGCAGTGGGAGCAAGCTGCACAATCAGCCTGACCTTCACCCCCAATACACCCGGAAACAGCTCTGCGACGCTCATCGTCTGGACCGCCGGTCTTGGCAGTCGCAAGAGCGTGAGCCTTAACGGCGTTGGAGTCACAGGCGGCACTCCGGCAGCCGGCCTTTCGCCTGGCAGCCTCGCCTTTGCCAGCCAGCCCGTCGGCAAAACCAGTGGGGCCGGGACTGCCACTTTGGATAACGCAGGCACCGCCGCTCTGAGCATTTCGAGCGTGACGATCACAGGGGCTAACCCCGGTGACTTTGCCCAGGCCAACAATTGCGGCAGTTCGCTTTCGGCGGGGTCGAGTTGCACGTTCAACATCACCTTCACACCGGCGGCCAGCGGCAGTCGTACGGCGTTGCTGAGTGTTGCTGACAATTCCGCCGGCAGTCCCCAAACGGTAAGCCTCTCCGGGACAGGGACGGTGGCATCCGCCAGCCTCTCGCCGACCAGCCTCTCGTTTGGCAACCAATCCGTCAATACCACCAGTGGGGTTCTGGCAGCCACCCTGACCAATGGCGGCACCGCCGCCTTGAGCCTCTCCAGCATCGCGCTTACGGGCGCCAACG
>JBEKMN010000139.1:0-6714 GCA_050008495.1 Terriglobia bacterium
ATTACTCGGGCCCCTACGGGAACCAGGACTTCTTCAACCCTCGCAACGACTGGGGGCTCACGTCTTATAATACGCCGCAGTATTTGCAGCTCAGCTACATCTATGAGCTGCCGTTCGGCCCCGACAAGCCGCTGTTCCAATTCTCGGGCTGGAGGAGGCCGTTGGTCAGTGGCTGGTCGATCAACGGCACGGCGTACTGGAATGACGGGACGCCGCTGGCACTTCATCCCGAATTCAACAACACCGGAGGCGTGCTTCCCACACTCAATGTAAACGTAGTGCCCGGCGTGGACCCCCACGTGGCCAATCCGGGGCCGTCTCTGTGGTACAACCCGGCCGCCTTCGATCAGCCGGCAGACTTCACCCCGGGGGACGGGCCCCGGACCGAGCCGGACCTGTTGGGCCCAGGTTATAATTCAATGGACCTCAGCTTGACCAAGCGCTTCCCCGTCGGTGGCGGCCGCGCCCTCGAGTTCAGCGCCACCGCGTTTGACTTGCTCAATCATGCGAACTGGAACTATCCCGATCCCAACATCGGTCCAGCCAGCGCGCCCAATGTCGACGCCGGCAAGATTATCGGCTCCCATGGCGGGCGCGTAATCCAGCTTGGGTTGAAGTTGAGCTTCTGATGCTGCGACCCTGCTCCGCACTCCCGGCCGTTCTTTTCGCCGTTTGCACGTTCACCACCCTTCAGGCGCAAACGGCCAGCGTCTCGATTCCCGCCTGGATTGAGACGAACAACTGCACGCTCGCTCCCAAGTTCGAAGCTGCGCTCAACGGCAAACCGGTGCCCGTCACCGCGCAGTTGGGTCCAAGCAGCGACCAGGTCATCCTGGTCGTGTTGGATCTAACTGGGGATCTATCGCTCATCGAGGCCGCCAAGCAGGCCCTGATTGCCGAAATCTCCAAGCTGCCCCACAACGCGTGGGTGGGGCTGCTGCGCACCCAGGATGGTCTGCATGTACTGGCCGACCCCGGCACAGACCGCCAACCGCTGATCGACGCAATCCGGTCCCTGTCCAACAGCAGCGAACCGGGATTGCTCGAGACTGTTGATCCGGCTCTTTCGCTGGCGGATGCCATCCTGCGCAAGTCCCCGGTGCGCGTCTCGGTCCTGTATATCACCGACGGCAGCATCTACAGTTACCGCGAGGACTACTCGAACCCCGTCATTAACGAGAGCGATCCACACGATCTCAGCCGGCGCTTTCCCGAGGCGCTAATTACGGAGAAGATTGCCAAACTGGTGGAGGACAGCGGCTCGCTACAGGCGCCCCTGTTTGTCGTTCATCTCAATTACCGCCGGGACCGGCTCAACGAAGCCTATGAGAATGGCCTGGAGACTCTCGCCGATGCCACGGGCGGCAAGAGTGATGTTTGCCGCTCGGTGGCGGAGATCCCGGAAGCGATCTCCGCTATGATGGCGCGCATTTCCAGCGCCTGGAGGCTTACCCTGGCAGTCCCGGCCAAGATTCACAACCACTTCCAAATTCATTTGACTGCTCCGTGCGGCGACGGGGAGCTGCGCATCTCGTGGCGCACTCGCTTCCACCCCAAGGAGGGATAAGATGACGCGTCTGGGACGTCTGGAATTCGCTCTCCTGCTGACTCTTGGCGTTGCCCTGGTGGCCTCGGTGGGTATCAACCTTCGCCAGTCCCGGCGACTCGCTGCCCTACAGCGGCAGCAGGCCGCAGACCTGCAATCTCTGCGCGAGCTTCAGGCGGCTCTCCGCCAACACGAGCTCCAGAAGACTCCTGCCGAAGCCGAGAGCCCGACCCCGCTGGGCGCGAATCAAGCCGCACTCGCCGAACGTGATGCCACCATCGAGCGGCTCGCCAGCGAGCTGGGCCAAGCGCAGGCCAACATCAAGGATCTCCAGGCGCAACTCTCGAATTCCAGCGACGAACACGAGAAGGCACTCGCCAGCGCCAACGAACGCCATCAAAAAGAACAAGAGGATTGGCAGAGCCAGCTCGACGCCTTGAAACAGGAACTCGACTCCGCCCAGGCCGAGTCACAAGCTTCCCGCCAACGCCTCGCCGCTCTGGAAGCGGATAACACCAAGTTGAAGAGCGATAACAGTGCAGGCTCCGCTCGCGTCGCCGAATTCGCGCGGGCGATTGCCGACTTGCAAGACCTGGATCGCCGCCGCGATGCTTACCTGACTTCCATCATGCGCCGCTACCGTGACATCACCAGTCAATTCCGGGCCATGAGCGGCATGCTGGATTCCAGCCGCGAGCCAAACTCCAGCCCTCTCAGCGACGCGGCACTCACCCGTATCCAAAACGCCGTTTCCCTCGCCGACGATGACCTCCGCCAGTTGAGCGAGCTGAACGCCCAGGCACGCCAACTGGAAAAGAAGCTGGTGAAAAAGTAGCCGGCTCCGCGCGCGGGCACGCTGCTCTGTTCCATCCCAATTTCTTCGCCCCGCCTCTAACCATTTTTCCACAAAGTCGACCCGCCACGGCGGGACAGTGACAGTTAGGCGCAGTCCCTGCCCCACCTGCCCCCTGGAATGTGCTCTTCCCCACCTACCACATGGCCGTATGTGGTATGTAGTAGGTGGTAGGTGGGGGGAGGTTCTTCCCCACCTACCACCTACTACATACCCCCTACCGTCTACCACCTACCAGACACTAACTACCTGTTTTTTCAACAACATTCCCGCTTTTTACGACTAACTATCTTTGTTTTCTATAACATTCCCGCTATGCTCGGACCTGTGGAAAACCGGCCCTTTGTTTTCATAGATATTCCCGCTTCGTCCGGTCACTTTTGAAAATCATTTTTCTCTTTCTCTTCCGTGAGCTGACTTATTGTCCCCATAACACCGGGGAGTTTTCCGGGCTTTTGACCCCGCTTGGGACGCTTTCGAGAGTGGATTGGGACATCCAGGTAGCATTGCAGCCAAGTGTTCCCAGCAGGCCATGAGTGCTTGCACGGCTTCAACCTACTACTCTAGCCTATCTTCCTCCACTTGTCAAGAGACAGGGTGTCCGCTTCGGTCTATCGGAGGAGGTAGGGGTAGGGGCGCGGCCCCACATTCGAGTTGAGAAACTACCCGCGGGGGTTTGAGCTTGCTTCGATAGAGCCGGCGGCGTAAAGTTTTTGGCGAACGCGGAGTTGAAAACGGAAATTTGGGTATAGGACGCGTAGCTAACGAATTGGGTATTTTCAGCGTCTAAATAAGACAGCGTCCTCCATCGGAGGCCGGAAGACAGAGCGTATGAAGTTCTTTGGCCCAGCGCCGTGGATTCACACGCGCACCGCCACTACGAATGCGCCGGTTCTTCTTGTCAAGCCCCCGCCTTCGCCGCCACCTCTTGTTACTCCCGAGCCCCCACGCGAGCGCAAGCTTTACGTGATCTTCGCCTCGGTTGCCGTTGTGGCGATCATTGTGGGGCTGTGGGCCTGGCATGCGCGTAAGGGTGGGCGTGCAGAAACGGCCGGGGGCGCGACGATTACCACGGCCAAAGTGGAGCGGCGCACTTTTGTGCGCACGCTTCGCCTGAGCGGCACGCTCGAGGCGGTGCGTTCCTACTCGGTCCTGGCGCCTCGGCTGACCGGAGGCGATTTCGGACAGATGGTTCTGACGAAGCTGACTCGGGGAGGCACGCGGGTCAAGAAGGGAGACCTGCTGGCCGAGTTTGACCGGGAAGCCCAGTTGAAGACCTTCCTGGACAAGCAGGCGGAGTACCGAGACCTGGAAAATCAGATTGCATCCAAGAAGGCCGAGCAGGATGCGGCGCGCGCTCACGACGAGACCGAATTGAAGCAGGCCGAGGACGCGGTGGGCACGGCGAGGCTGGAAATGCAACGCAGCGAAGTGGTCTCGCGCATCGATGCGGAGAAAAACAAGCTGAATCTGGAAGCCGCCGAGGCAACCCTGAAGCAGCTCCGCCAGACGTACGATTTAAAGCGAAAGGCCGCCGAGGCCGAAGTGCGCCTTTTGGAGATCAAGCGCGACCGCGCGCGCAGTGCCATGCTCCACGCCAAGCAGAACTCGGAAAAGATGGCGGTTCTTTCCCCCATCGATGGGCTGGTCGTCCTGAATCCGATGTGGAAAGGCGGAGGCATGGGTGAGGCCGAAGAAGGCGACCAGGTCTGGACCGGATACGCGTTCATGCAGGTCGTGGACCCTTCAATCATGGAGGTTCGCGTACGCGCCAACCAGTTGGACGTTTCCTACCTGCACGTGGGCCAATCGGCGCAGATTCACCTGGACGCTTACCCCGATTTGAACCTCCCCGGAAAACTCGAGCACTTGGCCGCCATCGGGCTGAGCGGGGGGCTCTCGAAGACCGTGCGGGCGTTCGGCGCCCTCTTCTCGATTGAGGGGAGCGATGCGAGACTGATGCCCGACCTCTCGGCTTCGCTCGATGTCGCTTTGGACCGGCAGCCGAACGCGCTCGTCGTACCACGCGACGCCGTGGTGAGGAAAGATGGAAATTCCTGGGTGTACGTCAAGCGCGCGTTGGGATTTGAAAAGCAGGCCGTAAAGACAGGCGACGAAGACGATCTCGAGGTAGTGGTCCTTTCCGGGCTCGAGCCCGGGATGGAGGTCGAGCGCAATCCAGAGTCGGTGCGGAGTGGGTCTTCCACATGAAAGCCCGAGGGCAAAAGATATTGAAACACCGCTGGCTGTTGCTGGCCGCCACAGGGCTGTTGATTGCCGGCGGCGGGATTACGGCGGCGCGCTTCAGCCGGACCGCGCCCAACGTTCCTACCGCAGAAGTCTCGCGCGGAGAATTCGACGATTACGTGAAGATCCGCGGTGAAGTAAAGGCCAAGAGATCCATGACGGTGTATGCGCCGCACACCCGCGGTGGGGTGGGCGATCCTCAGATCCTGAAAATGGCCAAAACCGGCGCCGTGCTCAAGAAGGGGGAGGTGGTCGTCGAGTTCGATACCGCCAAGCTGCGGGAAACGCTGCAGCAGAGACGCTCCGAGTTGAGGCAGGCCGAGGCGGAGATCGAGCAGACGCGCGCGGAGGCGAGGCTCCAGGAAGAGCAGGACTTGACTGACCTGGAAAAGGCCCGCTACGACGTCCAGCGCGCCAAGTTGGAAGTCAGTAAGGCGGAAATCCTTTCCAAGCTTGAAGGGGAAAAGAACAAGCTGCTGCTTGCCGACGCGGAGCAGCATTTGAAGGAAGAGGAAGAGAAACTCGTTTCCGGCCGTGCCAAGGCCGCCGCGGACATTGACGGGAAGAAGCAGAAGCGTGAGAAGTCGCTCCGCGACGTGCAGGTGACGGAGCAGGATATTGCCTTGCTGACCCTGCGGGCTCCGCAGGATGGAATGGTGACCATCCTTCCGAACTGGCGCGCCAGCGGATGGTCCAGTGACAGCGCGCCACCGTTCAAAGAAGGCGACCGCGCCTGGCAGGGCGCCAGGATCGCCGAATTTCCTGACATTTCCACGTTGCGCGTGAACGGGCGCGTGGACGAAGCCGATCGCGGGCGCGTGAAGGAGGGCCAGCCCGCCACGAGGCGCGTCGATGCCGTCCCCGACAAGGAATTTCCGGCCCACGTCGCTGAAATCAGCCCTCTCGCCAAGCTGGATTTTTCGGGCTGGCCGTTCCCGCGGAATTTTGATGTTTCCGTTCAGCTTGACCAAGCCGATCTTCGGGTGCGTCCGGGGATGAGCGCCACCACGCGCGTGGCGGTCGAGAAACTGCCGGACTGCATTCTGATTCCTCCCGAGGCGACGTTCCAGAAGTTCGGCAAAACCGTGGCGTACGTGCTGAGCGGTTCGAGTTTCCAGGAGCGAAACATCCTGGTCGCGAAACGCGGCGAGAGCCAGGTGGCGGTGGCACGGGGACTGAAGCCCGGCGAGCGGGTGGCGCTGAAGGACCCCACGGCGGCGCAGAAGCAGTGACGAGCGAGAAGCCCGGATTTCTCGCCACGCTCTGGCGTTTTGAGTCGGGCGACCGGAAGGGCGGGGTTTTAACCCCGCCGCAAAGCGGCTGACAATTTCCTGTTTGTCTCGCGCCCCGCGCAGTCCGTCGGCTGACGGACTGCGCGGGGCGCGAGGAAAAGGAACAATTAGAAGCGTCGGTAACAGCGGGGTTAAAACCCCGACCTTCCCCAATTGGGAGCAGTCGTGAGGGTACATAGGAAAACGCGGTGGGTGCTTCTGCTGGCGGTCCTGGCGGTGGTGGCGGCCGGGCTGGCGCGGGCCCTTCAGCAGTTGCACAAACCTCAGCGCGGCATCCCGACCGCGGTGGTGAAGCGCGGGCGTCTGGACATGAAGGTGTACACGGACGGTGAACTTCACGCCCGGCGCAGCGTGATGATTGTGGCCCCCTCCGTCTCCGGAAACCTGCGCATCATCCGCCTCGCGCCCACCGGCGCCCACGTTCCCCCCGGCGACGTGGTGGTGGAATTCGACCCCAGCGAACAGCAGTATAACCTGCAAGAGAACCGCTTCGATTTGGAAGAGGCCGAACAGGAAATTGCCAAGGCCAAGGCCGACGCTGCGGTCCAGGCGGCGAAAGACGAGGTGGAGCTGCTCAAGGCGAAATTCGACGTGCGGCGGGCGGAGTTGGACGTGAGCAAGAACGAGCTGGTGAGCGCCATCGACGCCAAGAAGAACCTCCTAGCCTCAGTTTACGAAATATTCGGCCCCGCCACGGGGCGGCAAGCCGAAGCTCGGCCAAGCCGACTGGCAAGGGGTGGCCGGAACCCGCTGCCCGTGCGGCTTTCGGTGGGGAT
>JBEKMN010000014.1:0-69662 GCA_050008495.1 Terriglobia bacterium
ACCGCCATAGGCGACGCGGTTCACCGTCTCAGCGAAATCCTGGCGCACCTTGCCAGCCGGAAGACGGGCAGCCGACATTGACGTTTTGCTCGTTTTGTACATCTGGCTCTCCTGTACAACGATAAGAGCAATTCTGGTTTATGTCAAATCGCGGATGGCGCATACGTTGCGAACTCGGGGACGAACCCGGGTACAGAACATTACACAGGTTTATTATGTCCATGCTGTGCCTGGGGTCATCCGAAAGCCAAAAAATAATCTCTACTGCGTTCCGTCTGACCCCATACTCCCTGATGATGGAGGTGGTCACGACCGCTCGATCAACTCGAGACGGCGAAGAATCCCGGCCCGTATCGAGGCGGAGACCTTCTTGGGAAAACGGGCTGGAAGACGGTCGAGAGCGGGTAGCCACAGTCAGTGCAGTTCTGACTGTGGGTTCTTTCTTGGCGGAGGAATCTTTCGGTCGATTGCCGCGGGGATGAGAAAAGCAGAACCGCAGTGACCAGTGACAAGAAAAACAGTCCGATGTCCGAGGTCGCAAGAGCAGGCAGTAGAGGGGCTCAGCCGCGTGGGGCGCGAACGGGCTTGGGCTTCTTGGCACGGCGTGGGGCGCGGTGGGTCGGCTGCACCGCCTTGTCAGGCTGAAGGTCCGAAGGAACGTTCGTCCGGGCAAGCTGCAAGAGCAAGCGCAAGGCTTGATTGACCGACGCTGAATCGGCGAACGCTTGGGCGACATCGGGATCGAGAAACACCACATTCGTGCCGGCGCGGTAAGCCTTATAGTGCTTCCCGCGAACGCCGAGCGAGAAGTCGTACTCGGGTCGAATCTCGTCGTTATCGCTTTGGTGATCGTGTTGATTCATACTGCCTCCGCTCTCGGGGAGTCGCTTCACGGGCGTTAATGATACGGGTTCGGCCTTCGCGTTCAGTGTATGCGACTACGAGTAGGCGTCCCATTGCCGACTGGCCCATGCTGAGAAATCGGAATTCGTCCTCCGAGTGATTGGGATCGGCAATCGCGAGTTCCAGCGGGTCGCCGAACACCGTCATCGCTTCGGAGAACGTAACGCCGTGCTTCGCGGCGTTTGATGCTGCCTTCTGGACATCCCATTCGAATTCCATGACTCGATTCGTGTGACCACGAGCACTGATCCAGCCATATCAATCTCAAGTGTACCGCAACTGGAAGTCGGACGCTCTATGAGAACAGTGGCTAGTGGTTAGTGGCGAGAGGCGAGAAAAGCGCGACACGGGATACGGGTTACGGGGCACGGCACGGGGAATTGGAGATGGCAGATTCAAAATTCAGGACTGGCGAGGTCCCGATGAAATCGTGATGAATTCCCCCGCCGTTACAGCAAACTGAGTCCCGCAACTTGCAACACGCGCGGTTTTCCCGTATCCTGAAGGCGATGGAAATACACTTCACCCCTGACGTGGAAAAGAAGCTCAACGACCTCGCCGCGCAGAGCGGACGCGGGACCGACGAGCTTCTGCAAGATGCCTTGGCCGGATATTTCGACGAGCTGGTGCAAACGGGGGACATGCTCAACAACCGCTATGACGAGCTGAAAAGCGGCCGGGTAAAACCCATCGATGGTGAAGAAGCCTTTGCCCGGCTGAAGGCCAAAACCCAAGCACAGCGCAAACAACCAGCATGAGCAGCGGCTACGCGCTCCACCTGGAAGCCTACGCCGACCTCGACGATATCCGCTATGACCTTGCCGAGGAAAACCCGGACGCAGCCGATCGGGTCATCTCGGAAATTTTTGACACCCTTCGCCGGCTCGTAGCTTTTCCCCATCAAGGCCACCGCCGCCCGGACCTCACCTCGCGTCCCCTGCGGTTCATTCTGGTGCGTGAATACCTGATTGCCTACGCACCCGAGGAAAAACCCTTGTGGGTTGTCGCGGTGATGCAGGCGCGCCGCAACCCCCGCATCATGGCCGCAATCCTGAGAGGTCGGGAGTAAACGTAGCGCGTGCCTCTGCGGTGTGAGGTTGGCGGCATTTCGCACTGGTAAGAACAGTGGCCAGTGGTTAGTGGCGAGTGGCGAGAAAGCGGCGCTAGGGGCTGGCATTGGAGATTGCAGATTCAGGATTCAAGAGTGGCGGAGGCGACGGCGCGCGGAATTGGAGATTGCAGATTCGGGATTCAGGAAGCGTGTTAAGGAAGGTCGGTTGGATTGAAGCCGTAATATCAACCAATTGACGGATTGAACCAGCACGCTTACACTGCAAACGATATGACCGCTACCGTGAAAAGCAAAACCCTACTCACCGTGCCGGATGCGGTGCGCCGCCGCGCTGGATTTAAACCCGGCGATCAAGTGCGGTTCAAGGTCTCCCGCGGGAGTGTAACCATCCTGCCCCGGGGTCGCGCCGCACCTGACCTCGACGATACCTTAACGACCGAGGAAGCGAAGAAGGTTCGGCACGCTATGAAACAGGCCCGCGAAGGCAAAGTGACGGCATGGTCGAAGGTCAAGCATGAGCTGGGTTTGTGATTATCCGGGAAGAGCAGTGGCAGACCTTGAAGTCTTACGGCCGCCGGAAGTCCCGCGAACGCGGCATCAAAGAAAACGACGTGCTGCGACTGATTGCCGAATCGCGCCGAGAACATGAGCAGGGCGCCAGGTGATTCGGGTCACGGCGGACTCCAACATCTACATATCAGCACTGCATTTCGGCGGACCGCCGGATAAGCTTCTTGACCTTGCCCGCGCCGGGGTAATTGAACGGTGGGCGAATTGGTGAATTCGAATTTCCAGTAGAAACCTCTGGCGCCCTCGCTAGGCGCGGACTCTTTCCTCGGCAACGTAGCGCTTCACGACGATCGATTTCTCCTCGCGGCGGGCCTGGGCCAAATCGTAGGCAAGCTGCATGCGCATCAGGTGCTCCATCTTCGGCCCGAATGCCTTTTCGACGCGCAATGCCATGTCGCGAGAAAGCGCTACCCTCTCATTGAGCAAGGCGGAAAGCGCCTGCCTCCCGACATGAAGCACCTTGGCCGCTTCGGTCACGGTTAGCCCCAGCGGTTCGATCACCTCGCGGCGGATCAGCCCGCCCACATGCGGGGGATTCTTCATCGACATGATTCGAAACACCTCCATTAGTGGTAGTCAACCAGGTCAATATCCAACGCGTCGCCTTCCTCAAACCGAAAGATCACGCGCCAGTTGCCGGTGACGGTGACGCTCCAGAAACCCTTAAGGCCACCCTTGAGCGGGTGCAGCTTCCACCCGGGAAACAACCCGACGTCCTGCGGCTCTGCCGCTTCGTCGATCGCCAGCAGGATGTCTGCGATCTTCTCCACCAGGGCAGGGGGAAGACCCCTGGCCTCACCTGACTCGTAAAGCCGCTTCAGGCCACGATGCCGAATCGAACGAATCGCCGTTCCCACGCATTATCGCCTGTCGCGCGACGCGCGTCAACCGTCACTTGTGCAGCGGGCGGAAAACGGGGTCAGAGGTGGCGGGAAGGCTCTTACCGCCCGATCACAAGTGGCTGGCCGACCGACATTTCGTCCTGGTCGCCCTTTTGGCATATTCCGCCTGACTGTAGCTATGGGAGTGGGGACCGTCCGCGCGCTTTTTTGCATTTTCCGCTTGACAACTTCGCGGAGTCATGATAGCCTATGACTGTGGTCATATTGTGGACACATTGTCGCAGGCGGGCACGGGGCGCAAGGGAAAGGGGAAGGGTCCCGGCTATGGTGGAATGTAGAGAACTACAAAAAATGAAAAATAGTGGGAACGAAGCTAAGAAGTACTTGAAAACAAAGGACATCACTTTTTTGAATGCTGCGAATTATGCGCGTTTTGAGCGCAATTTAGCACAAAACAGGGCCTAAGAGGAGCAAAATCAGCGCATTTTGCGCAAGTGAAGCAAGGGAAAGGCGAGGCCAGAACAGTGACAAAATATCGGCTACATCCCGGCGGGCTAAGCTCCGACGTACTTGGCATAAACGCTGCGCGCCACGGCCGGGTCGTGCGTGCCTTTGACGATAGCGCGGCCGTCGGAGAAGACCGTCAATTCGTAGGCATCGACTGCGAAGACGAGCAGGAACTCGTTGGCGCGCACCCGGCCGAACGGTTCGAGGCGGGCCCTCAAATCCGCAAGATCCAACTGCCGCGGCGCCGCCGCGTGAATCTGCACGGAATCTCGTCCGCAAAGGCTGGTGTGGGCAGGCCCGGTCCTGTTGAGGTAGGCAAACTCTCTAGCCCCGCAAACTCGGCACTGCGGGTCTTTGCGCGGCCGGATTTCCTGGAGCTGGTTCTTCCAGATGTCGTAGGCGAGCATCGCTCCGTGCAACTCGTGGCGCCGGCCCAGAAGGATCTTCAGCGCCTCCGTCACCTGCATGGCCGCCACCCAGGAGACCGCCGGGCTGATCACGCCCACCGTGTCGCAGGTTTCGTGCGCGCCCTCGGGCGCAGCGGGAAACAGACAGGCCAGGCAGGCCGTGGTCTCCGGAAGGATCGTCATGGTCATGCCGTAGCTGGCCACCACGGCGCCGTAGACCCAGGGTAAACCGTGTTTCACCGCGACATCGTTCAGCAGGTAGCGCGCTTCGAAGTTATCCGTGGCGTCCAAAACCACCTGGAAACCGCTGACGAGTCTTTCGAGGTTGCGGTTGTCCACATCTTCAACCACGCCCTCGACTTTGACTTCGGAATTGATCTGGTTCAGCTTGCGCGCGGCGGCAATGGCTTTCGGCAATCGCTCGCGGGCGTCCGCCTCGTCGAAAAGGATCTGGCGCTGCAGGTTTGACTCTTCGACGAAGTCGCGATCCACGATGCGCAGCGTCCCCACGCCGGCGCGGGTGAGGGCGTTGGCCTGGGCAGTGCCGAGCGCTCCGCAGCCCAGAATTACTGCCCTGGATGCGAGCAGCTTCTCCTGCCCATCCGCGCCGATGGGCGGGAACAGAATCTGACGGGAGTATTTTTCGCGGTTCATGCTGGGGTTCGAAGCGCAACCCTTGGGGTTGCGCAGGCCGGCCGCGAGGACCGCCCCTACAGATGATTCTCTCACACTTTGCCGTAGCGGCAACCCTACCGTGGGCGTGACGGCCTCGCACCCAGGCAGAAAAAACTCTGGACGCACACGGTCCGCGGAGCGATGATTAAGGCAACCTGAATGCCAGCGGCGGGGAACGCTGCCCGGATACTGTGCCCGGGCCCGGCCTCCTGCCCAATGAATAGCGAGATGACTGAGCCAATACCGTTCGCACAAGAACGCCGATTGATGGTCGAAATCCAACTGCGGAACCGGGGCATCCGGGACCCAAGGGTTCTGGATGCCATGCTGCACGTGCCGCGCCACGAGTTTGTCCCTTCGAGCTTGATAATGGCTGCTTACGACGATCGGCCGTTACCTCTGGGTGATGCGGAGACTATCTCACAGCCCTACATTGTTGCCGCCATGACAGAAGCAGCCCGCGTGCAACCCGGAGACAAGGCCCTGGAAGTGGGGACCGGGAGCGGGTATCAGGCGGCGATCCTGGCCTATTTGGGCGCGAGAGTTTACAGCGTGGAACGTAACGCTGCGCTGGCGGAAAAGGTACCCGAGCGCCTGGCACGACTTGGGTACGACGGAGTGGAAGTCATCGTCGGCGATGGAAGCGAGGGCTATCCGCCGGCAGCGCCTTATGACATCATCATCGTCACTGCCGCCGCGCCCTCGGTGCCACCCGCCTTGCTCGAGCAACTTGCGGAAGAAGGCCGCCTGGTGATTCCGGTCGGAGACCTCCGCCATCAGGACCTTCTCCTCAACGTCAAACAGGCGGGAGAAGTGAGGACTCGACTCCTCGACCCTTGCCAGTTCGTGCCCCTGGTCGGCAAGGCCGGCTGGCCCGAAAATGAATGGCGGCTGATGTAAGTGCGTTTTTTTCTTGACTCGAATTCAACCGGATTTTATTATCACGGTAGCTAGAAAGGAGGTGATCCATGTCGATAGAAAGTAACTGTAGCGAGGGTGCTGAGGCTTAGGCGTTTAACACGTGCCCACTTGTGGGAACCTCTCGCTAGCGACAGAGGGTTAGTGGCAAGGGCGCTGTGCGGCGCCTCTCCCCGACGAAGGAGGGAGAAAAGCCAAACCCAATCAGTATCCCGGGCCCCTGGTCGTGCGGTCGGCGCACGGCCAGGGGCTTTTCGTTTGGACGGAGTCGAGAATTGAGAGTCGAGGGTTGAAAGT
The DNA here is from genome assembly GCA_050008495.1 of Terriglobia bacterium. Taxonomy (GTDB): domain Bacteria; phylum Acidobacteriota; class Terriglobia; order UBA7540; family UBA7540; genus CAVROP01. The sequence goes on from JBEKMN010000014.1 coordinate 6,192, forward strand.
CGAGAGCCCGAAGGTCGAGAGAGCTGTGCTCGTTTAGCTCACCTTTTGTATTTTCTCGAAGAATTCGAACGATTGCAGGATGACCTTCGTTGCCATCTCGGTGAGGTTATAGTGCGGCATCTCTTCGCGGCGCACCCAGCGGGCGTCGGTGACGTCGGAGGCGGGCTTAAGCTTTCCGCCCTTCCGCCGGCAAACGTAATCTACGATCACATAGTGGTACTTGACGCGTTCCGCTTCGCGTGTGATGCGGTCGAACGCCGCTACGATTTGCAGAGGCTCGACGTCCAAGCCGGTCTCTTCCTTCAACTCGCGCCGCACGCCTTCCGCCAGTTCCTCACCGAGTTCGAGCATGCCGCCAGGAATGGACCACTGGCCCTTCAGCGGCTCGCAACCGCGGCGAATCAGGAGAGCCCGCCCACGGTGGATGACGACTCCGCCGACGCCTACGATGGGACGATCTGGATATTCGCGCTTCATCTTTGCTACTGATTCGCCGCCTGCGCCACGAGTTCATACAGAATCTTCACCCCACGCCGGAGTTGCTCGACGGGTACACGTTCATTGGCGGCGTGCTCAGTGGCGTTCACTTCCGGCGTCACTTCCAAAGTGTTGAACCCGTAACAAGTAATTCCCAGCGGGCGGTACATCTGGCACTCGGTGTACCCGCCGCCGAGGGCCGGCGCAACCATCGCGTGCGGATTGTATTGGCGCACCACCTGCTCGATCAACCGGTAAAGACTGGTGTCCGTGGAGGAAGAGTTGGGAGGCTTGAAGCGGTTGGCAGAGGTAATTTGAATGGAATCATCCGCCAGCACGCGCCGAAACTGGCCCAGAAAAATCTTGGGATCTTCATCCGGGAGCAGCCGCACATCAAGCTCGGCGTAGGCCGTATCAGGAATCACGTTCGTCTGAGCCGCACCCTGGAGGACGGTGAGAGAGACCGTGTCGCGCAGCAGAAAGTTGTACTCTTCATCCCGAGTGATGCTGCGGGCGAAATCTGGATCTTGAATCGCCTTGCGGATGTCGCGGAACTGCGTGGCGCGGGTTTCCGGTTCAAGCGCGGCGATGACGCGAAAGTACTGTTCCACCGCAGGAAGCAGGTGGACGGGCGGTTGCCAGTCCAGCACGCGGGCAAGAGCTTTCACCAGCCGATTCGGCGCCGAATCCGCAATGGGGATGGACCCGTGGCCGCCTCGGCCGGTGGCGGTGAGTCGAAGCCAATAAGGGGCCTTTTCCCCCACGCCCACCTCGTAAATTGTTCCCCGGCCTTGGATAATCAGGTTCGAGCCGCCTTCCGTAATCAGGTATTCCGCGTTACGCACCAACTCCGGATGATTCTCCAATATCCAGCGGCTGCCCGTGCCGTCAACCTCCTCGTCCGAAGTGGCGAGGAAAATCAGGTCGCGCTTCAGGGTCAAGCGTTGCCGGGCTGCAATCAGCAGCGCCATTGCCTGAAGCAGTCCTTCGTCCTTCATATCCTGCGCGCCGCGGCCATACATTTCACCGTTCAATATCTCGCCGGAAAAAGGCGGCAGCCGCCAGCTACGCGGGTCCGCCTGCACCACGTCCATGTGGTTCAGCAGGATCAAGGGCCGAAGCGTTCCATCACCTTTGAGGACCGCGTAGAAATCGGCGCGCCCGGCGGCGTAGGGGTAGATCGTGTTGGGGATCCCGGCCCGCTCGAAAAGCCGATGGAAAAACTCTGCCGCAGCCAGTTCGTTCCCAGGCGGATTCGAGGTGTTGATGCGCAAGTACTCGCGCATCAACTGCACTGTCTCGTCCTGGTAGGGCGGCCAAGCGATCGCCCGGAGGTGTTCATCAAGCTGGGTTTGAGCGAAGGCGGCAAAAGAGAGAACGGCCACAAACAGCAGCGCGCCGAGCGGCTGAACTCCACCCCGCGACCGACCTGCGGCAGACGCGTGTTGAAAATCACGCATAGTCTGAGGCGACCAAGCCAAGGCGATCCGAAATCCTCTGGCGCCGAGAGCGCTTCGCTGCGCGGCCACGCGCCTGCGGGCTGGGCACTCTCTGACTATAGCAGATGGGTTGCCGGAGGCAAGAACTCAAGCGGAGCTCAGGGCCGTTCTGGAAACGGTGAAGATGAACGGCGCGGCAAAGCCGCAACCAAATGCAGATTCTTCGCTTCGCTCAGAATGACATGTCATCCTGAGCGAAGCGAAGGATCTGCTTTTCTTCGTGCCCAGCGATGGCAAGGTCAGAAGCAGACGCCAACAGCCGCAATATTCTTGCGTTTCTTCGGTCAAAACCTTTATAGTCAACTCGTTGAAACCCTCAGGGGACGGGGAATCTTTGTTGGCGAAACCCACCACACGGCGCATCTTCATTACGCTGGCGGGGCCCAGCCTGGCGGCGATGGAAGCTCAAGCCGGCAGATTCAGTTCTGCGGGTGTGGGCTACGAGTTGCGCCTGGACTGTCTTCAGAACTTCACCGACTTCGAAGTCTCGCTCCATCAGATACTCTTGCGTACGCACCTTCCGCAGGTTATCGCCACGTGCCGAAGGGAGGAGGCAGGAGGAGCCTTCAAAGGCAGCGTCGAGGAGCAAGTCGCGGTCCTGGCCGCCGCCGTGCGAGCGGGTTGCCAGTGGGTCGATCTCGAGTTGGAGTCCATCCAGCAGGGCGGCTCCACTCTGCTGGGGCAATTCGATCCCGCCAAAGTCATCGCCTCCTATCACAACTTCCGGCAGACGCGATCCTTGGGCAGCGTCTATCGCCAACTGGTGCGGCTTCCCGTGGACACGGTCAAGATAGCGACGCAGGCACAGCATCTGCGCGACAATCTCCAGATCCGCCAACTCCTCAAGTCTCATCGCCGCCGGACGCCGAAGTTGGTGGCACTGGCGATGGGTGCATCGGGCATTCCCTCGCGGTTATTGGCGTTGCTTTGGGGATCGGCGATCACCTACGCCTCTCCTGGAAACCATGCCGTGGTTCCCGGACAGGTTGCGGTGGACCTGATGCGTTCCGTGTACCAGGTCGAGCGGCTGAACCCACGCACCCGGCTTTATGGGGTCGTCGGCTCACGCGCCTCGATTTCACTCTCGCCGGCCATGCAGAACGCGGCGTTCCAGGCCAAGCACGTGAATGCTGTTTTCCTGCCTTGCGAGACCGGCCGCCTTCCGGACTTCATCACCTTTGCGCGGCAGGCGGGCTTGTCGGGGTTCGCGGTGACCATGCCCTACAAGCGCGCCATGCTGCGGGCGCTGGATTGGGCCGATCCGATGGCCACGCGCATTGGGGCGTGCAACACGGTTGCCGTCCAGCGCGGCAAGTGGATGGGGTGGAACACGGACGCCGCGGCGGTGGTGGAAGTTCTCACCAAGCGTTTGCGGCTCACCGGAAGCCGCATGTTGATTCTGGGCGCGGGCGGGGCTGCGCGCGCCGCCGCCTATACCTTGCGCGCCGAGGGCGCTCAAGTGATCGTGGCCGCTCGCCGCGAGGAAATGGCGCGGCGCCTGGCGCGCGCGGTCGAGGGCGAAGCGGTCCCCTGGGCGAGCGCCGAGGGACTGGAAGTGGATGCGGTGATTAATGCTACGCCCGTCGGCATGTATCCCCACACGGATGAGTCGCCGCTCGACCTGGCGCGTCTGCACGCCCGCGTGGTCTTCGACATGGTGTATTATCCGCTCGCTACGCGCTTCATCAACGAAGCCCGGGGGCGCGGTTTGGTGACGATTTCCGGGCTCGAGATGCTGGTGGCGCAAGGGGCCCGCCAATTCGAAATCTGGACCGGGCTCAACGCCCCGCGCGCCTTGATGGAACAGGCGGTAATGCAAGTCCTGGATCGGCCGGTGGGGTAGCTGTCCGTGGTCCGTAGTCAGTTGTCAGTTGTCAGTCGTCAGTTCAAATTAGGATATTAATAAAAAGGATATTTCATTGCTTTAACTGATAACTGAAAACTGACGACTGAAGACTTCTCTTATGCCCGACATTCAACCCAGCTTCGCCGAATTTCAGCGCCTGGCGCGCCAGGGCAATGTTCTGCCCGTTTACCGCACCATCGTCGCAGACCTGCTGAGCCCTGTCTCTGCCTATTTGCGGCTTTCCCCCGAGACCGCCGGGGCGGGCAGTCGAGGCACGGGAACTCCGGCGCATCCCTACAGCTTCCTGCTCGAGAGCGTGGAGGGCGGCGAGCGTGTGGGCCGGTACACATTTTTCGGCATCGATCCGTTTCAGGTCATTGCTTCGCGCGGCGATCGCGTCACCCTCGCGCGTGGCGCGCACCGCACGGAGCAAACCGGCGACATTTTCGAATGCCTGCGCCGGGAAGGCGCGCGTTACCGCTCCGTGACGCTGCCCGGCCTGCCGCCCTTCACAGCCGGCGCGGTGGGCTTTCTTGCTTACGAAGCGGTGCGCAGGCTGGAGCGGCTTCCGCCCCGCGTCGAGATGGACGTTGACCTGGACGACGCGGCCTTCATGTACTTTTCGAACCTCGTCGCCTTCGACCACGTCCAGCATCGCCTCTTCCTGATCGCCAATGTCCTTACGGAGGAAGGCAGGGGCACGCTGCGCGCCAAATACGACGCCGCCGTCCGCCAGATCGGGCGCCTGGAGAGCCTGCTGCGCCGTCCGCTCGAACTGCCGCGCCGGCATCCGCCGCGCGGCCCCTGGCGCGTGCGCCACAACCTGACCCGGCGGCGTTACGAAAACATGGTCGAGCGCTCGAAGGAATACATTCGCGCCGGCGACATCTTCCAGGTGGTGATCTCGCAACGCCTCGAGGCGCCCGTGCGCGTTCCCCCGTTCGAGATTTATCGCGCCCTGCGCGCCGTGAACCCCTCGCCTTACATGTACTACCTGCGCATGGGCGACTCGACCATTCTCGGCTCCTCCCCGGAAATGCTCGTCAAGGTTTCCGGGCGCGAAGTCGAGTACCGGCCCATCGCCGGAACGCGTCCGCGGGGCAAAACCGAGGACGAGGACAAGCGGCTCGAAGAGGAACTGCGCGCCGATGAAAAGGAGCGCGCCGAACACATTATGCTGGTTGACCTGGGCCGCAACGACATCGGGCGGGTGTGCGAGTTCTCGAGCGTGCGCCCCAAGGAAATCATGTTCGTCGAGCGCTACTCCCATGTGATGCACCTGGTCTCCTCGATTCGCGGCCGCCTGCGCTCGGATGCGGATAGCTACGCCGCGCTGGCCGCCTGCTTCCCTGCCGGCACGCTCACCGGCGCGCCCAAGGTCCGCGCCATGGAGATCATCGACGAGCTCGAACCCACGCGGCGCGGGCTCTACGGCGGAGCGGTCCTCTATCTCGACTTTTCCGGCAATCTCAACTCCTGCATCGTCATCCGCACCGTGCTGGTTAAAGGCCATCGCGCCTACCTGCAAGCCGGGGCCGGGATCGTCGCCGACTCCGTTCCTGCCCGCGAATACCAGGAATGCCTCCACAAAGCCCAAGCCGTCCTTAAAGCCTTCGAGATCGGCGAGCGAGGGTTGTAGCCGTCTAAAGGGTTAAAGGGTGAAGGCTAAAGGCCATTACGGTGGTCGTTGGGCCTACCCTTTACCCTTCAGCCTTTACCCTTTATCCTTTTCTCGCTCCTTTGTTTTCATAGACATTCCCGGATCGCTCGTTAGTGTTCTGGAGTCGAGGAGTCAAAGGCACGAGTCGAGAAGTCAAAAGCGACATCCCCGCCTGCGACCGGGAATTGACAATTGACCTCCCGTTCTGAGCTCTGCGGCTCCTGAACGCCGTGACTCTTCGACTTTCTGTCATTGTCCTTTGTTTTCATAGACATTCTCGCTTTGTTCCCTCGAAAAGCGAGCGCAGCAGTATGCGGATTGCCCTGGACGCTTTCGTCAAACGACTGTTTCAAACATGCGTTTGAATTTAAGATCGGCACCCAGCGCTTGCGATGCCGGCTCTCCTCTCTCGTGATGTTTGGTCCTATTCGGCGTCCGTTTGCTCCTATTCGCATGCAAAACCAGCTCTTTTTCGGTCCGTTTCTGCACTCTAAAAAATGTGAGATCCTTTGTTTTCAACGACTTCTTAGCTTCGTTCCCACTGTTTTTGTGTTTTCTGCGACGCTCCATTCTGCCAGCGGCCCGACCCATCCAGTTTTTCGTTTCCGCCAGTGAGCACCGACGCTCTCCCCTGCGACAAATCGTCCACCATTCGACAGACTATAGTAGGCTATCATGACTGGAGGGCTATGTCAAGTTAAAAGCATCGAGACGCTTCTCGCCGCGTCCGGGACAACAAATGAGAAGGTCGTCTAGGGTCGGATGCAGGTTGAGCGCGACCCAAATCCTTCGCCTCCATGCCGCCGAGACTAAGAATGGACTGCCCTCTCCCCGGGGGAGAGGATGTCGGGCTAGGGCGTGTTCATCAGCCGGAGCACGACGGGTGGGGGGTTGCGACGCAAGTCCGACTGCGTGTCCGAATGACTTATTGTCATATTCGATATTCTGATTCCAGTTGTAAGCAGATTGGTCCAGTGGCATCATCCCCAGAACTAAGATCGGGGGAAGGTCCTTTCCCCCAACCGGGTCCGCAACCGTGCTACGCAGTGCGCAGCGCAGCAGGAATGCCTATAGCGACAAGCCTTCACGATAACGCGACACGGAGAGAACGACTATGCCACCCGCCGGCGACTTCCTGGAAAAGATTAACCACAGAGGTCACAGAGACCACAGAGCCTTTCTCCGTGAACTCCGTGTGCTCTGTGGTGAGTCTTTTCTTGGCCTGCTGCTCCGGTGCCTTCCTCTTTTGGCCTGTATCTGCCTGGCCGGTTGCGGCGGAGGAGGGGGAAGCAGTGCCCCAGCGCTCCCAGCTCCGTCCCTCTTGTGCCTTTCACGTTTTTCCGCTCTCGCCGCTAATTGAGCGATGGCTTCTCGATATGATCGATGACGAGGACCTCGACCTGGTTCTTGGCTGGTTCCAGCTTCAGGCCAAGCTGCTCCTGGATGGCCGCGAAGTTCGAGGTCGTGGAAGCGTCGGGCATCTGCGGGTTTTTGGTGGCCGGCTTGCCCATTTCCGGCTCTCCGGGCGTCTCAGTCTCGGTTTGCGGGTATCTCCACTGTAAGGTGAAATTGTAGTTGCCCTTGAGGCCGGTGTGATCCACCACGGTGCAGCCCAACGTGCCTGACAAAAACTCCGCCAGCTTCGCCATGGGCGTCCGTCGAAACGAAAGCTGGCCCTGTGCATTGCTGCCCCATTGGCCTTCGACGCCTTCGATTCCGCTGGCTTCCCGAAGTTTGGGACCACTCTTCGCGATGACCAGCGCATATCCCGGAAGAGCTTGGGTTTCACGGTGAACCGCCAGCTTTAAGCGGTCTGTCAAAAGCGCCTGAAGCATGCGGTGCTTTAGTGCCGATGCCTGGTCCTTGCTCAGCCCACTCAGTTCTTGATTTGCGGCGCTGCCCGCTTTCGCTTGAATGTCGAATTTCTCGGAACGGAACCAGCTCGGGCCGCCCTGGATCAGCCAAGAGTCATGAACTCCAAAGGCCATCTCAACAAGCCTCTCCACCGTGATCTCCGTGGCCTCAAAGGTTCCCTCGTTCGGCGGATCGGCAATGGTGTGCCCCAGGCGCCACCCGGCGGGGTCAGACGCGTACAGCTTAATGGAGGCGACTTCGAATCTTGGTCCCGCGGCGGCTGTGGCTTCGCTTTGTGACGCGGGCCCGTTCTGTGCGGTGTACGCCAAGGCAAACGCGAATGGCAGAGCGACGACCGCTGATCCACACGTCGCGAGTAATACATTTCTGCGGAAATTCATTTTGCCCTCCCTACAAACTGCCGCAATCCAACCCTGCTCCGAAAATCGTGGCGCGGGCGTCCCGCCCGCGGTCGCGGGAGCGTCCCGCTCCCGCGCACGGGCAGGATGCCCGTGCCACAGCGGGCGAGACGCCCGCACCACATCCGTCCACTGTGGGCTCATTTTCATTCAGGGCGTCCCTATGGCGGACTTGCATGCGAGTGAAGCTCATGCGCCCCTGGGCTGCTCAAGGTCACGGCGAGCCGGGTTCCGTCTTCGACAGGCGCTCCCGGCACGGCTTGTCCATCCACCAGAATCGAGTCAACGCCCTTGTCCACCGGCAAGGAAACCAGGGCCGTCACCCCCTCCGGTATTTCAATGGCGGCCTGAAAATCCGAGTCCTCGTGGCGGTAATCAACTTTGACAAGGCCATGTGGACAGGGCTCAGCGCCGCGGGCATATTTCATGCCGCAGAGGTCAGGGCGGATGCTGACTTTGGTGAACCCTGCCGCCGTGGGCTGAATGCCGAGCACCTGCTCCATCAGCCAGGCGGCGGGCCCGCTGGACCAGCCGTGGCAGAGGCTCACAAAGTAACCCTCGCCGTGGTCAGTCTGGAGGTGCGCATGAAAGTGCTCCTTCGGCCAGCGCGAATCGTAGCCTTCCCAGAAGGTCGTCGTGTCGGGCCGCAGCATTCCGCCCCAGTAATCCATGATCCAATCCGCGGCTTCGTCGCGGCGCCCGGCTTCCGCCATGGCTGAAATAGCGAAATAGTCGAAGTGCGGTGTGACGTTGAAGCGGTAGGGAAGGGAGAGGATGTTTTCCCACACGGCGGCGCGCTGGGCCGGGTCGGCCAGGCCCGAGTAGACGGCCATGGCGTTGGTCTGCCAGCGGTCGCCGAAGATGTTTCTTGCAGGATCCAGCGAGTTCTTGAGCGTATCCGCGCGCAACTTCTCAGCGATCTGCCGGAATTTTTCTGCGGCCGTCGCGTCGCCGGCTTGCTCGAGAAGCCACGCGCCCTCGTTGAAAGCGCGCAGGAATTCCATCAGCGTCACGCGGCGCGATTCGGGGGAGTCTTGATCCAGATCGGGAGACCAGTCGACGAACGTGGAGCGGTTATTGGAATTCCTGAAGAGGCCCTTCTCATCAATCTGCGTGGCCATGTAGTCCATCAAGGCGCGGAGCGAATCCTGAACCGATTTGAGATGCTCGAGGTCTCCGCTGTGGCGAAAATAATCCGCCTCCGCCATAACCCAAAGGGCCGAGTAGCCGGGGATTCCGTTGACGTCGTTTTTAACGGGATTGCCCGCCGCGGCAACCAACTCTTTCAGCGATTTATCGATCAGGAAGCGATCGCCGAAAACGTCGCTGATGACGCGTGCGCTGATATCGAGCCCGCCGGCCAGGCAGAGGCGATCTCGCTTGGGGCCGTCCCAAATCGAATCCTGCATGCAAAGGTGCGCCGTGTAGGCTCCCGTTTCCCAAATCTTGTTGAGCGTGGGATCAGGACACTGGAAGGCCCCCAACTGCTTTACAGGGTAGTAGATGAAATCCGCGTCGATGGCTTTGAACCGCAGGGGCGATTGCCCTCCCAGGAATCTGACCAGGGCATACTGGAAGGCGCTCTTGGGGCCGTAGACGGTGCCGAAAGACGGCACATCAATTTCGTTTGCCCCCAGGTAGGGGTTCGTCAAGGCTTCTTCGGCGGACTCGCCGTATTGAACCTCGAGGCGCATGGGCGCGGGCGAATCGGAGACGACGCGCAGGCGGCCCGTGCATTCTTTCCTGAATCCCAACACCAGGAAGGGGTATTCCGATTGCGGAAGTTTTTTGGCGGGCAAGGTGGCGGCGAATTCCTCCGACGTCTGTGGCGCGGGCGTCTCGCCCGCTGTAGCGCGGGCATACTGCCCGCGCGCGGGAGCGGGACGCTCCCGCGGCAGCGGGCGGGACGCCCGCGCCACATCACTCGAGTCATACCCCATCAGCGCCGAAGAGTTGGAGAATTTCCCCATGCCCTCGAAGCCGTAGGTCAGCTCTTCGGCCTTGAGTATTGCGTGGGCGAGGAAAGGTGAAATGCCGTCATAGCCTGGCCAGCGGTACATGCCCGCGTCCTCGTACCGCTCGAAGAATTCACTGCTTGACTCGATGCCTCCCAGCGATATGGCCGCGGGCCAGGAGCGGTCGTCGAATCCCAGGCTCTCCCATCCCTTGCTCGATCCGTCGCCGCATTTCCAGGTGTTGTCGGTGAGGAGCAGAGCGGGCTTCACCGCCTGGAGGGGAGCGGGGACGATTTTCAACACCAACCGGTCGCCGCTGACAGTCAAGGCAATCACGTTGCGCCCCACGCGAAGCTGACCCGAGACATCGATCGCCAGCAGAAAGGGCCGAAGCCTGTCTTTGGCATCGCGCTCCGCGTCGGCCAAGAGCTTTCCGTTGATATATACGCGAATGTAGTGGGGCCCCGCGGCGTATAGTGTTGCGACGGGTGGGGCCTTTTTCAAGGTAAAGGATTTGCGCAGGCAACTGAACACGCCTTCGCTCGTGCTTCCGGGCTGCGAGCTCCAGATATACTGCTCGGGCAAGGGAGTGTGCACGCCGGATTCGAGCGTGGGCGTGGCAACATCCAAAGTGGGATCGAGAGGACCCGGCTGGGCCGGGCTCTTCGAAACATCCTTGACGAGCGTCTGAGGAACAAGGCAAAGGGCGATGATGGCGCGGAGGAGAAAAGCCAAAGAATAGTGGGGATTCGTGAACATGGGCGCGGTTGAACCGAAGGAAATAGTAAACGCTAAAGTGTGAATCGTGAATTGGTTGAACCTGGTCCGAAAATGACTACCCTCTCCCCGATGAGGGATCAGGAGGTTGTGGGCAGGGGACCGAACGTCGACCAACCACCCCGGCCCCCTCCTTAGCTAAAGAGGGAGTCAGCTTCAGAGTTCTTAGACACCGGTTCCCTGTTCCCTGTTCCCTATTTTCTGTTCCCTATTCCCTGTTCCCTATTCCCTAGCTCTCATTCGTACCGCAGTGCCACCATGGGATCGACCTTGGTGGCCCGGCGCGCTGGAATGTAGCAGGCCAGTAAGGCGACGGCGGCGAGCAGGATTGCGACGGCGGCGAAGGTGGCCGGATCGTGGGGCTGAACGCCGAACAATAAGTTGGCAAGAAAGCGCGTTAACGCGAGGGCCCCGGCAATGCCAAGGACGACACCCACAACGGTTACCTGCGCTCCCCCGCGCAACACCAACTTGAGAATCTCGCCGCGGTGCGCGCCGAGCGCCATGCGAATGCCAATCTCGTGAGTCCGCTGCGAAACGGCGTAAGCCATCACGCCGTAAATCCCAACGGCCGTGAGGAGCAAAGCCAGCAGTGCAAAAGAGGAAAGCAGGAGCGACTGGTAACTGGCGTCGCTCATCGAACCCGAGATGATTTCCTGCATCGTGCGGACCCTGAAGAGGGCCAGGCTGCCGTCGAGCGCATGGACCTGCCTGCGGATGGCGACCGACATTTCCCCCGTGCCAACCGAGCCGTTAACTATGATGTTGACGGTGCCCACCGGTGGCGTAAGGTCGAAGACAAACGGGTAGTAGGCTTGCGGGATCACCGACTGGCGAATCCCCCATTCCTTGACATCACCCACTATCCCAATCACCGTGACCGGAAGGCCTGAGAACTTGTAGCGCTTGCCGAGCGGGACTTGATTCGGCCAGAATTGGCGTGCCATCGCTTGGTTGATGATGGCTACGCATCCCATTTCAGGTGAGGGCTGCATCTTTCCGGCAGCGATCATGGCCATGAGCTTCTTCGCGGTCGCCGCCGCTTGCTGGGAATCTTGTTGCGAGAAATTGCGTCCGGCGAGGAATGGAATGCCCAAGGCCCGGAAATAGTCGGGGGTGACAGAGTTCTGCTCGACCAGGATATTGTCGAATTGCGATTTGTCCGCACCGTCGACCGTGATGTAGCCGTTGCTTCCTCCTTCCAGCGGGAGCTTGTCTCCCGCTGCAGCCGCCTTAATCCCCGGCGCGCCTTTCAGGCCTTCGAGCAACTGATCGAAGAAGGCCTGGGCCTGCTCGAGCGTGGCGTACTTCTTGGGAGGAAGAACGATCTGTGCCGTCACAACACCTTCAGGCCGAATGCCCAGGCGCAGTTCACGCAACTTAACAAAGCTCCGCAGGAGCAGGCCTGCGCCGGTCAACAGTGCCAGCGAAATTGCAATCTCGCCTGCCACCAACGCGTCGCGCAGGATGCGTCGCTTTCCTGAGGGACTGAGAACCGCCTGCACGGTGCTCTTGAGTTCGAGATTAAGCTGAATTTGTGAAACCTGGAGCGCCGGGGCCAGCCCCACCAGAATTCCCACCAAGAGACCCACCCCCAGCGTGAACGCGAGCACCGTGCCATTCAAGCCGATGGGATTCGGCCGCGGAATGGGCGATGCCTCGGCTGTGGTTAGAATGCGGAGGCAGCCCCAACCCAGCAAGAGCCCGAGAGCCGCGCCGAGGAGAGACAACACCACACTTTCCGTAAGCAATTGCCGCAGAATCCGCGCTCGACTTGCACCGGTCGCCCGGCGAACGGCGATCTCGCGATGCCGGCCGGTGGCGCGGACCAGCAATAGATTAGCCACATTCGAGCAGCCGATCAGAAGCACCAGCCCCACAGCCGCCAGCATGATCAGGAGTTCCGCGCGCGAGTCGCCGACGATGACGTCCTTGAGCGGAATCACCTCGGCTCCGACTTTCGAGTTTGAGTCGGGGTACTGCTTCTCGAGACGTTGCGCGATGGTCTTAAGTTCCGTGCGCGTCGCGGCGACAGAGACGCCGGGCTTCATTCGCCCAATCGCCCGATATTGGTGCTGTCCTCTGGGCCCAATATTCTTGGGGCTCATATCCATGGGCACGTAAATGTCCGCCCAGCCCGGGGACTGAAACCATGCCGGCATCACGCCCACCAATGTGTATTTCTCCCCGTTGAGATCGAGTTCCTTCCCAACGGCGTCTTTTGCGCCACCGAAGTGGCGCTGCCAGAATACGTAGCTGAGGATGGCGACGTGATTCCCGTCTTCGCCTTTTGCGAAGGTGCGGCCGAGGATTGGGGCGACGCCAAGCACGGAGAAGTAGTTGCTCTCGGTTCGGACTACGTCGGCGCTCTCCGGCTCGCCCGCGCCGCTGGCGTTGTAGCTTTCTCCCCAGGTAAATAGGCTTGTTGCTTGCAAGGTTTGGGTTTGCGCCTGCCAGTCGAGATAATCCAGTCCGGTGAGGGGATAGGTGCCAGGCGCCGATTCGGTTTCCCTGAGCCACAACAACTGAGCGGGCTCGCGGAAAGGCAGCGGACGCACCAGCACGGCATCCACCACGCTGAAGATGGCGGTGTTGGCGCCAATGCCTAACCCCAGGGTGATTACGGCCACGGCCGCGAAGCCGGGATTCCTGGCCAGCATGCGTAGTGCGTAGCGGAGGTCTTGCCAGAGCATCTCTAACCAACCAAGGCTGTTCATGTTATAGATCACCTCGCGAATCTGGGTGGAGTTGCCGAGCCTGCGGTGCGCTGCGTAGCGCGCCTCTTGCGGCGACATGCCTCGCGCAATGTTTTCGTCAGTTTCGGTTACGAGATACGCCTCGAGTTCGCGCGCGCGTTCCTCATCCCAACGGCGGCGGCGAAAGAAGCGAGTCCATCTCATAATTAGCCTTCAGCTATCAGCTTTCAGTTCTCAGTCGTCAGTTTTCAGTGGTCAGTCATCAGTAACGAGCCGGAGCCGAGTCGTTGTCTGAGAACTGAAAACTGATGGCTGACAACTTCATTCATACCTCAGCGCCACCATGGGATCGACCTTGGCTGCCCGGCGGGCAGGCAGATAGGTTGCAGCCAGCGCCACGGAAAGTAGGAGCACAGGAACACCGCCGAAGACAACCAAGTCGCGCGGGCTGACGCCATAGAGCAACGACCCCATAACGCGCGACAATGCCAGCGCTACTGAGATGCCGACTACTGCGCCGCAGCCGGCTAACAAGGCGCCCTTGCGCAAGACCAGCCCAAGGACATCGCTCTGCGACGCGCCGAGAGCAACTCGAATGCCCAGCTCGTGCATTCGCTGCTCGACCGAATACGAGGTGATGCCGTAGATTCCAATCACCGCCAACACCAGCGCAAACAGAGCAAAACCCGCCACGAACCACGTCACCAGGCGAGGCTCCGAAAGCGAATCGGACACCACTTGCCGCATGGTCCGCAGCTTGATGATAGGAAGGTCGCGATCGAGGCTGCGCACCGCGGCGCGCACCTTGGAAGCGAGTTTTGCCGGATCACCGGAGGTTCGAACCACCACCCACTCCTCCCCTCCGAAGGAGGTCTGAGCGAGGGGCCGGAAGACTATCGGTAAAGGAGGATTCATCGGTTGTTGGTTTTTATACGAGCCCACCACGCCAACGATGGTCCGCCACTGGCCACCGTATTCGTCTTTGAAGATATGTCCTATGGGGTCTTCGCCGGGAAAGAGCTGGCGGGCGAGGGTGTCGTTAATGACGGCTACGGGCAACGACGCGCGAGTATCTCGGTCGTCGAAGTCCCGTCCCCGCAGGAGTGGGATGCCCATGGCGCGGAAATAGCCCGGAGTGGAACCGTTGTAGTTGACCAGAGTGCTCACCGAGTCTGCGGGCTTCGGCCTGCCTTCAATCTGGAACTTTTCGCCATAGCCGAGTTGGTTCATGGGAAGTGTATCGACTGCCGCAGCGGCATCGGCGCCGGGGACACTACGCAGGCGGCCGAGCAGCTCCTGATAAAAGGTCGCTGCACGTTGCCGCGTGGAGTATTGGGAATCGGGAAGATCCAGCGCAAAAGTCAGCACATGCTCGACCCGGAGTCCGGTATCCACATGAAGGGCCACGAGAAAACTCTTCAGGAGCAGCCCGCCGCCGATCAACAGCACAAGCGAAAGGGCCATTTCCGCGGCGACGAGCGCGGACAGGAACCGACCACCCCCTGCCCTCCTCCTTAGAAAGCCGGGGATGGCGTCACCCTTCAGCGCCGTGTTGAGGTCGGTCTGGGAGCCGAACCACGCGGGCGCCAGTCCGAACAGGACACCCGTCAACAGTGACACCACTAGCGCGAAAACCAACACTGCAGGGTTCAGGCGCATCGTGACATCCAGGGAAAAGTCCTCCGGCGCCGCGCTACGTAGTGCGTCCATCAGCCACGCCGCAATCGCCAGACCCGAGCCGCCTCCCGCGAGCGCGAGCAGCAAGCTCTCGGTCAGCATCTGGCGCACGATTCGTCCGCGGGTTGCGCCCAGCGAGGCGCGGACCGCAACCTCCCTGGCTCTACCCGAAGCGCGCGCCAGCAACAGAGCGGCCACATTCACGCATGCGAGGAGGAGCACGAAGGCTACCGCAGCGGCGAGAATCAAGACAGGCTTCTTCACCTGCCCCGCCAGGGCTTGGCGGACTGGCATGACTGCAGCGCCCCAGCCGGTGTTTGTCTCCGGGTACTCCTGCGCGAGCTGTTGTGTGATCGTGTTCATGTCCGCCTGGGCGCGCTCGACCGTGATTCCGGGCTTCAGCCGCGCCACCACGCCGTACTGATGCTGATACCGGCCATTCAGAGGATTCTCCTGAACGGATGCGAAGAACTCGCAAGTCTTGGTCCCGGGGAAGGCGAAGCGAGCAGGCAGAACGCCGATGATGGTGTAAGACCCGCTATACGGGCCGGCATCGAGCGTCATCCTCTGCCCCAGAACCTTCGGGCTGCCCGCAAAGCGTCGCTGCCATGCCTCGTAAGTCAGCACAGCCACGAGCGGCGCGCGTGGTTTATCTTCCTCGGACGTGACGAAGCGGCCTAGCAGGGGTCGGATTCCCAGCACGCGCAGAAAGCCGAAAGTTGTAAAGCCGCCAATGATGCGCTGGGGCTCACCTTGGCCGGTCAGCGTGAAAGAGAGGGTCTCGGGAGCGATGGCCATGTCCTCAAACACCACGTTCTGCGCGCGCCAGTCGACGAAATCGTGATAGCCGGTGTTATGATTCTTGCCGCTGATGTGGCGGGCCTCCACAAACATGAGGCGGTCCGGCTCTGGAAAGGGGTAAGGGTTCAGCAGCAGCGCATTAACCGCGCTGAATATCGCCGTGGTCGCGCCAATGCCGAGCGCCAGCGTGAGCACCACGACGGCCGTGAAGCCGGGATCCTTCGCCAGCATGCGCAACCCGTAGCGAAGGTCTTGCCAAAGCGTTTCGAGCCAACCCAGGCTGTTCATGCGATAGATCTCCTCACGAATGAGCGTGGTGTTGCCGAGCTTCCGGTGCGCGGCATAGCGCGCCTCTTCCGCTGACATGCCCCGCGCGATGTTTTCAGCCGTCTCGGCTTCGAGATAGGCTTCGAGTTCGCGAGCGCGTTCCTCGTCCCATCGACGGCGGTGAAAGAATCGAGTCCAGCTCATGTGAGTCCTCAGTATTCAGTTCTCAGTCATCAGTTTTCAGTGGTCGGTCACCAGCAACGAGCCGGAGCCGAGTCGTTGTCTGAGAACTGAAAACTGATGGCTGACAACTTCATTCATACCTCAGCGCCACCATGGGATCGACCTTGGTGGCGCGGCGAGCGGGAAGGTAGCAGGCCACCAAGCCCACGACTATTAACACCAGGCATGCGCCGAGGAATGTCACGGCGTCCCTGGCATGGACTTGGAAGAGCATGCTTTCCAAGGCGCGTGTTGACGCCCAGGCGCTTGCCAGTCCGAGCCCAACGCCGGTCATGATGAGACCGACGCCCTGTCCCAGGATCATTTCGAGAACGTCGACTCTTTCTGCGCCCAGCGCCATGCGTACCCCGATTTCGTGTGTGCGGTTTTGCACCGAGTAGTTCAGAAGGCCGTAAACTCCCACCGCAGCAAGCGTGAGGGCGAGGGCGGCAAACGCCAGCACCAGCAGCATGTAAAAACGCGGAACCGTGACGGATTCGGAGAGCAGGTCGTCGATCGGCGCCAGCGCGCCGATCGTAACGTTCTTATTCCAAGAATGAATCTCCTTTCGAACCAGGTCCGCCACGCTCGAAGGCGGAAGTGTTGTCCTGATGAGCACGTAAACGCCGTTGCCCCATTCGGTCTGCTGGCGCGAAAAGTAAACGTTGGGCATAGGATCGCCATCCACTCCGAACCCCTTTACGTTATCGACGATTCCGACGACCGTGAGCCACGGGTCGCCCGCAAACCGGATGTGTCTGCCGATAGGGTCTTGGCTCTGGAAGCAGCGGCGCGCCAGCGCCTGGTTGATAACGGCCACACGTGGCGCGGTCGCCGTATCGCTTGCTGCGATGAAGCGGCCTTGGCGCAAGGCGATGCCGGCGGCGCGGAAATAATCAGCGGTGACAGGTGTCTTACCTGCATCAAGTTCCACGCCAGGCGTTGCGGGCACGCCTTCGACCTCTATTGGAGCGTTTGTGCCAGGCGCATCAATCGGGAACGAGGCGGCGGCGCCAGCTGACTGGACCCCAGGCAGCCCGCGGAGGCGCTCCAACAGGTCATCGATGTGTGGGTTGACGTTCCAAGGAAGTTCAACAGCCAAGAGGCCGGCTGGCCGGAAACCCAAGGGAACGCTCACGCGGCGAACGAAGCTGCGCAACAATAGTCCCGCCCCGGTCAAAAGCATCACCGAAAGCGCAACTTGCACCACGGCCAGCACGCTGCGGCCCCGCGAATGGGAACTTTTGCCGCATTGACGCTCCGAGCCGTCTTTCAGTTCCTCGTTCAAATCCGGCTTCGAGGATCGCACGGCCGGCGCGAGGCCAAATAATATCCCCATGAAGACTGCAACCAACAGCGTGAACAACAGCATGCGAGGATTGACAGCGATTTCCTCAATTCGGGGAAGTTTGACAGGATCAAAGGCCACGAAAGCGCGCACTCCCACGTAGGCCCAAACGACCCCGAGTCCACCGCCCGCTATGGCCAGCAGAATACTCTCACCCAGAACGTATCGGATCAGCCGCGGGCGACTGGCGCCCATCGCCCGCCTCAGCGCAAATTCCCGCTTGTGAGTTGTGGCGCGCGCCAGCATCAGGCTGGCGACATTCGCACAAGCGATAAGCAACAGGCACCCGACAGCCCCCATCAGCACCAGAAGGGAGCGCCTGACCTCGCCCACGGTCTGATCCAGAAGTGAGACCACATTAACACCGATACCCGGCTCACCGTTTTCCTTTGGGTACGCCTGGCGAAGGCGGGCCGCGATGGTGTCCATCTCGGTTTGTGCTTGGGCAATGCTGATATTGGGCTTGAGCTTCCCGATCACTCGCAGATAATGGTCACCCCTGGTCGTCCCGAGCGCGTCCTGCGGCAAGGGGAACCAAGCCTCATCGTTCGGCGGGAAACTGAATCCCGGCGGCATGATCCCGACCACTGTGTACGGTTTACGATCTAACTCAATGGTCTTGCCGATCAGGTTGGGGTCCGCGCCGAGTCTGCGCCAGAGCGAGTCGCTGAGGATGACAACCCGGAAGCCGTCGTGGCGCTGCTCTTCTGAAGAAAAAGGGCGACCGCGGGCGGGCATCACACCCAGCGCGTCAAAGAAGTCGCTGCTCACGCGATCGCCGGGAACGTCGGTGGGCTCGCCGTTGACCGTTATCTGCCCTCCCCAGCCCCACCACGTCGCCAAGTGTTGCAGGGTCTTGCTTTGTTCCTTCCAATCCCGGAAGTTCGCGGGAGCTACCACGACACGGTTCTCGCCCCTGATCGCCCACGTTTCCCAGACCAACACCAGCCGCCCGGGATCCTTGAAGGGCAGCGGACGAAGCAACACCGCATAGACGATACTGAAAATCGCGGTATTGGCTCCGATGCCCAGGGCAAGCGTTAGGACTGCAACCAGAGTAAAGCTCGGAGTCCTCACGAGCTTTCGCACAGCGAGACGGAGATCTTCCCAAAACGATTCGAGCCAAGCCAGGCTGTTCATGTGGAAGATCTCCTCTCGGATCAGCGTGGTGTTGCCCAGCTTTCGAAGCGCCGCATGCCGCGCCTCTCCGGGCGACATGCCGCGCGCCATATTTTCCTCGGTCTCGATTTCGAGATAGTCTTCGAGCTCACGCGCTCGTTCTTCATCCCAGTAGCGACGGCGGAAGAAGCGTGTCCAGCTCATGATTAGCTCTCAGCTTTCAGTCATCAGTAATCAGTTCTCAGTTATCAGTACCCAGTAAGGGCGCCAGGGACCTGCGGCGTGAGGACTGAGAACTGACAACTGACGACTGACAACTGACGTGGTTCATGGCGTCCCTTCCGAAGGTCGCAAAACGCGATTGACGGCGCGCACCAGTTCGTCCCAGCGGCTGGTTTGCTGGGCCAATTGCCGGCGGCCCGCGGGCGTCAGCCGGTAGTAGCGGGCCTTGCGGTTGTTTTCCGAAGTGCCCCAGAAGGAGGCAATCCAGCCACGGTCCTCCAGCCGATGCAAAGCCGGATAGAGGGAGCCATGCTCGACTTGCAGGACATCTTCGGAACGGTGTTCGATGGCGTAGGCGATGGTGTGGCCATGCGCGGGGCCGAGCACCAGCGTCTGTAGAATCAGCAGGTCGAGCGTGCCCTGAAGCAGCTCGCCTTCGAGCGGTGGTGAACCTTTCTTAGGCATGGGACGGTTATACTCCCATAGATCATCTACCACAAGAGAAAAATGCATAATACCTCGATTTTGTCGATGCGACAAGATGACCGCATTGAAGGATCGAGGGGGTCTAGAGAAGATTAGCGATGGGTTGGTGACGGCCTCGGTGTGTTGCACGCGGGGTCGCGGTTCATGCGCCAGTCCGGCGATTGTAGGGGGACGGCGTGCCGTCCCCTCGCGGTTAAGCCACTAACCAACCGAGGGTGGGGCAAGCCCCCCTACATAATGCCGGGCAGCCAGTGAACCGCGTTGTCATGGAAAATCTTGCGCAGAACTGGGCCGGGCAGGGCGAGACCTTGATAACGGTGGCCCTTGTATTCGACGGACTGGTCCGTGGCGAAGAATTTCCAATCGCGCGCGTAGGTGTCCGTAAACTCCGTGAGCGCCGCCTCGGTCTTGTCCTTCGGCATTACCACAATATCGGTCGCATAGAGGATGCGGTCCTGGTATTTGATCAGAAAGGCTCGCACCTTATCGCGGGGCTGGAGCATGAAGTAGGGGACGCGCGCGGCGGTGTCAACGGCAAAATTGGGGAAGCGGTCAAAGCGTTGGGCCATCTGGTTCACATCCGATTCCATGCTTCCTAAGTGCGCGCCAATCACTCGCAGATTAGGGTTCTCCGCCACGAGGTGATCGCGGGCAGCGAGAATGGCCGCCTTTGAGGGCCACTCGGGATGAGCGTAAGCGTATTCCTCAGGATGCTGCTGGTAGTACTCATAGTCGGGACTGGCGGGGTTGGGCGCCTGCCAGCACGAATCGGGCTCCGCCAGGTGCGCCACGACGGTACGATGATGGGCGGCAATGTCCTTATAGATGGGCTCGAAGGCGGGATCATCGGGCATCACATATTTGCCCGCCTTGGATTTCATCTCCATGCCCATGACTTTGTAGATCTTCACGGCGATGGCCCCAGCGGCAAAATCCGCATCGAGCTGCTGGATGGCGCGCCGGCTGAATCCCGGCTCCTCGAAGCCATAGGGGCTGAAGGTCGTACAGAAAACCGCCCGGCCGCGTGTAGTACGGGCGACCTTGAGCACGTCGCTGCGCTGCGGCTCAATTCCGTTGCCGTAGGGATCGCGATCGTCGATGACGCAGATGTTGAGAATATGCAGCTTCAATCGTTCCAAAAGGGCGCCTAAAGCCGGATCGTCTTTGTAAACGTGGGTGTGAGCGTCGATCGGAGCCAGAGCACTGAAGCCGGCGAGTTCGTCTTGCGGCGGCGGGCCGGTTCTGGCTCCGCAGAGTGGAGTCGAATCCAGAGCCCAGAGCAGCGCGGCCATACCGGCCAACACTGCCATCGCCGCAAATATCAAGTTCCATTTCGCGAATCTCACTTTGTGCCTCCTGCCATTAGATCAGTAGAACCCAGGTTGACGACAGTTTCACTTTGTCAGTATCCGAATGTTTCGCAGGGTTACACTTATACACGGGACAGCACCCTGTCAAGTCGAAAAAAACAGCGTAAATGTCTATGATTGCGTGTACTGAGGGCGGCGGGGATTGATGGCCTCATTGGGTCACGGCCTCGAAGGCGGGGATCCACCGTGTTATTCTGTTTGACAAACGAAGCGAAACGTTATAAATGGAAAGAGGCCGAGAAAACAACTGGGAGAAGCGCTTTATGATTTCACGAGGTGTGGCTGTCGAAGCAAAAACGCAGAACGAGATTCTTTCCCAACCGGGTTGCTGGGAAGAATGCTTTAAAGCACTGGACGAAGGCGCGCAGCTCGAACAAGCCGCAAAGTGGGACGCCAAAGACGCTGAATACGTCTTCATCGGTTGCGGCTCGAGCTACTACATTTCTCAGGCGGCCTCGGCAAGCTGGGGATTGATCACCGGAAGGCGGGCCTGGGCTGTTCCGGCGTCCGAGGTGCTTCTTTACCCGGACCTGGTCCTGAACGGGGCGGCGAAGTGCCAGCCCGTTCTGGTGTCACGATCCGGCCACTCCTCAGAGGTGGTTCGGGCGGCGGAGTACCTGGAGCGCACCCGAAACATTCGCACGCTGGCCATCAGTTGCTCCACGGGTCACCCACTCGAGGAGATCTCCGCCTTCACAATCCACCTTCTGCCGGCCGACGAAAAAAGCGTGGTGATGACCCGATCGTTCACCTCCATGCTGCTGGGTTTGCAGTCCCTGGCCGCGCATGTGGCGCGCCGGAAGGAAGTCACCGACGGGCTCCGGCGGCTACCCGCAGGAGTCCAGCCGATCCTGGATTCGGTCAATCCCAGGATTCAGGAATTCGTTCAAGCCCGATCTTTTGCCGATTACGTCTTCCTTGGCCAGGGGCCGTTCTTCGGCATTGCTTCGGAAGGCCAGCTCAAGATCAAAGAGATGTCCTGTTCTTATGCGCAGGTCTTTCATACACTGGAATTCCGCCACGGCCCCAAGGCCATTGTCGGACCCGAAACCCTCATCACGTTTCTTCTTTCGGAAACGGGGTATGGGGCGGAGCGTGAAGTGTTGGAGGAGATGAAAGAGTTGGGTGGAACGACGCTGGTGATTACCAACCAGGCCGACGCGGTGGTGCGAAGAAACGCGGATTTCCTCGTCGAGCTCAAGCTCGAGGTACCCGAATGCGCAAGACTTGCCGCCTACCTCGTGACCTGCCAGTTGTTGGGGCTCCACACAGGATTGAAGAAAGGTTACGATATCGACCGGCCGCGAAATCTGTCGAGGGCCGTGATCCTCAGCGGGAGAACGTAAAGAAACCGGGAAGTCTGCCATCCTGCGCGGGAGATCGTGAAGAAGCCGGAAAGCCTGTCATCCTGAGCGGGAGATCGTGAAGAAGCCGGAAAGCCTGTCATCCTGAGCGGGAGATCGTGAAGAAGCCGGAAAGCCTGTCATCCTGAGCGCAGCGAAGGGTCTCGGCAGTTGATTTTAACCTGGACGACCTGCAAACGACTGCAGCGGTCCTTCGCTTCGCTCAGGATGACAGGCAACAGGCTCAGGATGACAGGTAAGGGCGCAGGATGAGAGGGAAGGCGTACAGGATGCGAGCCTATCGGCTTTTTCACACCTCCAGAGTGGAAGGGATGATCTCAAGTGCCTCGTTTTGATGTCACAGTCGTGGGCGAGTTGAACCTGGATCTGATCCTCTACGGACTTCCGGAGCAGCTTGAGCCGGAACGTGAATTGTTGGCCAACCGTTTGGCGCTGACCCTGGGAAGCTCTTCGGCTATATTTGCCCACAACTTGTCGGTGATGGGGAGCAAGGTCGGATTCATCTCCCGCATTGGAGAGGATCCGCTCGGGCAGATTGCGCTTGATCGACTGGCGGCCGGCGGAGTCGATGTGTCAAAAGTGCGGCGAGCGAGTGGCCCGACAACTACGGGTCTTACCGTCATCCTGCCGCGGACGGACTGCCGCAACATTCTGACTTATCCCGGAACGATGGACGAGATGTGTTTGGAGGATCTGGACCTTGAGTACCTCTCGGATTCGAGACACTTTCACCTTTCGTCTTTCTTTTTACATCGCGCCCTCCGTTCGCGCATCCCGGAATTGTTCGCGACGATGAAACAGAAAGGCCTTACCACATCGCTGGATACGAATGATGATCCTGCGGACCGTTGGGGGGACGACTTGTTTGAAGTCCTGAAGCATGTGGATGTCTTTTTCGCCAACGAGCGCGAGGCGCAGAAGATTGCGCGCGCCGACAGCGTGGAAGCGGCCATTGCCGCACTTGCCCCACTCGTTCCCATTCTGGTGGTGAAGCTGGGAGGACAGGGAGCGCTGGCTCGCGGTCCGTCGGGAGAGGTACGATGCCCGGCGCTGGCAGTCGAGGTGGTTGACCCGGTGGGAGCAGGAGATAGCTTTGACGCGGGGTTCATTCACCAGTACGTGCGAGGAGCGGCGCTGCCGGACTGCGTCGCGCACGGCAACACCGCCGGAGCGTTTTCTACAACTCGCCCCGGCGGTACGGAAGCCTTCCGCGACCGGAAGCGCTGTGAGGATTTCTTTCGTGGCGTCCGAGACGCGGACCCGCAGATGCTGACCTGAAGGTCAGCGCTAAGAAGCGGTTCCACAGTCGAGGAATGGCTGGCCAGGGCGAACTCAAGGCCCACCCTTACAAGCCGGAAGGTAAATGACAGTGACCATTGATTTCCATACGCACCCAGTTCTGATACGTGAGTTCACTGAAAAATACCCGAATTACATACGTGTGGCGCGAGAAGTCTTCAATATCGGGAACAACTTTCAGCCGCTGGAGACTTTCTTCCTGCAAATGGATGTGGCGGGGATTGAGAAGGCGGTTCTCCTACCCATCGCCTGCGAGCGGGCGCGCAAAGATCCGGTCAGCAGCAACGAACAGGTGGCCGAACTTTGCGGCATGTCGGACCGCTTCATCGGGTTCGCAAGCGTCGATCCGATGTTGCCGAACGCGCCGAAGGCACTCGAATCCGCCATCACCGGGCTTGGCCTCAAAGGCCTGAAGCTCGACGCGGCGCTTCAGGATTTCGACTTGAATGACCCCGCGGTTTTCGATGTCTACGAAGCAGCCGCCTCGCTGCGAATCCCGGTGCTGATTCATACGGGAATGAGCTGGGCGCCGGGGACTCCGCTCGAGCAAGGGCAACCGCTCCTGCTGGAGAAAGCTATTCGAAGATTCTCGAACCTGCGTTTTGTGCTGGCTCACTGGGGATGGCCCTGGGTTTGGGATGCTACCGCTTTGGCCCTGAAGTATCCCAACGTATTCCTTGATACCTCCTGCCTTTACTACGACGGTCCGACGGAGTTCTTCCAGTTTGTTTTCAGCCGGCAAATTCCGACTACGCTGATTGAACGGAGTCTCAGAAACCAGGTCGCATTCGGCTCCAATTACCCTCGCGTCGAGATCAAAAACATAGTTCGGGCGCTCAAGTCGTTGTCGCTGACGGATGGGTGTCTGGAGAAGATTTTCTCAACGAACGCGGAAGGCTTGCTGGGGATGCGCCAATGATCATCAAGCTAGAAAGGGTGAAGGTTCAAAGCCGCAAGTCCGAAGAGGCGATCAACATCACACCGAGAGTGGATGAAATCGTGGAGAAGAGCGGGGTGAAGAACGGAGTGGTCAACGTCATGACCTGCCACACTTCCTCGGGTTTGCTGGTGACGGAGGGTATCCCTTGCCTTGAGGAAGACATTCTCACGCATTTCTCACGGCTGTTTCCTGAAGAGGAAGATTATCATCACCGGCGCTATCTTGACTTCGACGGCCGCATGGGCTTCAACGCGGACTCCCACCTGAAAAGCATCCTGGGCGGAATTCAGTGCATGTTCCCGATTGAAAACGGCAAAATCGTGCGGGGCTCACGCCAGACCATCTACTTTATGGAGTATGATGGGCCGCTGGAGAGAGTGTACGTCGTACAGGTCCTGGGGGAATAGGCGCGCAGAAGGCACATGCGAACTTTGGAACCGGTATTATCGAGCCGCTTTAGAGGGCTGGCGCGGATGGTGGGTAACACACCGCTGCTGGCTATCGAATTCACCTACCTTGGAAAGCCACGAATCCTTTACGCCAAATCCGAACAGCTCAACATGACAGGCAGCATCAAGGACCGCATGGCGCTTTATATCCTCGAACATGCCTACGCCGAAGAGAAGATCCTTCCCGGCGACGCGCTTGCGGAGGCGACGAGCGGAAACACGGGAATCAGCTTCGCCGCGCTGGGTCGCGCTCTGGGTCATCCGGTGACTATCTTCATGCCGGAGTGGATGAGCCGCGAACGAATCGAGTTGATTCGCAGCTTTGGCGCTCGCATCGTGCTGGTGGGGCGGGAAGAGGGAGGATTTCTGGGCAGCATCCGCATGGCGGAAGAGATGGCGGCCGAGCAACCGCGCGTATTTCTGCCCCATCAGTTCTCGAACGAAGCGAACGTGCGAGCCCACGAAACAACAACCGGCCCGGAGATCTGGTGGCAGTTGAACGCCAATGCGCTTACAGCCGATGCCTTCGTTGCGGGAGTGGGCACGGGCGGCACAATCATGGGCGTGGGGCGCTTTCTGCGTTCGAAAATTCCCTCGTTGCGCGTTCGTCCCCTCGAGCCGGCCGAATCGCCCACGTTGTCCACGGGACATCGAGTAGGTCAGCACCGCATCCAAGGCATTTCAGACGAGTTTATCCCGCCCATTGTCCAACTGGATAAATTAGACGCAGTGGTTACCGTGCATGACGGCGACGCGATCCTGATGGCGCAGAAACTGGCCGCACAATTGGGGCTGGGCGTGGGAATCTCCTCTGGCGCGAACTTCGTCGGCGCGCTCAAGGTGCAGAACCAGTTAGGCGACGACAGCGTGGTGGTTACTGTCTTCCCCGACGACAACAAGAAATACCTCAGCACCGACCTGCTGCGCGACGAGCCGAAGCGGGACGGATATCTGTCGCCGGACGTCGAACTCACCGGGTTCCACGCCTTCAACCGAGTGTGCGCCACATGCTCAGGGCTTCTGGACTGATGCGCGGCGATTCGTCGAGAAGAAGTAGGGGCGGTTCGCGAACCGCCACTGCCTTCCGCTTTATCTGCTTAATCTCAATCGCCGAGCGCCGCACCATCCGCCTTTTAGAGGGAGCATTATGAGACCTTCGCGAGCCGTCCAAACCCTGCTTCCATTTTTAATGTGCTTATTGTTCGCCGTAGTCTCGTGTACGCGAAAAGAAACCGTGAACACGCCCGCGCCGGAAAAAGCTCTCGTCAAACTCGCCTGGGACAACGTGACTACGGTTTCCAAGACGACGCCGACACTGCAAGTGGTGGTGATGCCGCCCTTGCGGCGCGGCTCGAAAATCCACGATCGGGTCTTCGAGGCTTTGCGCGATTTGGGAGCTGAAGACGTTCGCTACGTGCCCTGGCTGCCTTACCCCAAGCTGGCGGTGGCGGAGCTCGAGCCTCCGACGCACGACCACACCTCGTGGGACTTCTCCTTGATCGACCCGATGATGGAAGATTTCATGAACGCCCAGGCCGGCCACTCAGTGATCATCAATTTCAGCACGATTCCCCAGTGGATGTACAAGACCGAAAAGCCGGTGCCCTACCCGGCCGACCCGGACGAGATAACCTGGACCTACGAGCATGGGAAGGACCTGCGCGATCCGAGCCGGAAGGAGCTGGCTCAGTACTACGCGCGGCTGGTGAGCTGGTACACGCAAGGGGGATTCACCGATGAAGCCGGGAAGCGTCACGAGTCCGGCCATCACTACAAGTTCGACTACTGGGAAGTCTTTAACGAAGTCGATGACGAGCACTCCATGACTCCGCAGGATTACACGGCCAGTTACGACGCCATCGTCGCGGCTATCCGGCAAGTTGCGCCCAAGATGAAATTCGTGGCGCTGGCCCTCGATTCGGCGGAAGGCCATATGCCGCTCATGGAGTATTTCCTGGACCCGCACAATCACAAGCCGGGGATTCCCCTCGACGTGGTGAGCTATCATTTCTACGCTAAGCCTACGCAGAATGAGCCGCCGGAAGTTCAACAGTACACGTTCTTCAACCAAGCCGATCAATTTCTGGCGGTGGTGCGCTGGGTCGAGTCCGTCCGCCAGCGCCTTTCGCCGCAGACCCAAACGGACCTCGATGAAGTCGGGTCGCAAACCGGAACCGACGGCACCGGAATGCCGTCCGGCTACGTTGCGCCGTCCATTCCGAACTCCTATTGGAATCTCTCCGGTGCGATGTACGCCTATGTCTTTGGCGAAGTGGCCAAGCTCGGCATCGAGATTATTGGCGAGTCGCAGATGGTCGGCTATCCCGGGCAGTGGCCCTCGGTCAGCATGGTGGACTGGAACGCAGGCCAGCCGAACGCGCGCTTTTGGGTGCTCAAATTGCTGCGGTCGAATTTCGGGCCGGGTGACAAACTCGTTGCAACGAATATCGCGACCCCTTCGGTCTACGGTTTGGGATTCGTCACTCACGACGGCAAACGCAAGGTGCTGCTGGTGAATAAGCGGATGTGGACAGTCGTAGCATCCGTTCCCGGCGCCTCGGGGGGACAGTTCGAAGTAGTCGACCAGCAGACGGCTTTCCAGCCGCCGGCCGTGTCTCAACTCGGCGGTGATGAAGTCACCCTGGGCGGACTGGCCGTGGCCGTGGTGACCTTGCCGTAGAAGCGCTGCCCTTGCCTCGCGGCCCGGAATCCCATACGCTCATTCGTGTCTCAGCGTGGTCATGGGATCGACCGAGAGCGCCCGCCGAGCGGGGATGTAGCAAGCCAGCACCGCTACCAGGACCAGCGCTGCGGAGGCCGAAGCCAGGGCTACGGGATCAGAGGGGCCAACGCCAAACAACACACCGCCAAGCAGGCGAGTTAGAGGGACCGAACCTGCCAGTCCCAAGAGCACACCAAGACCGCAGAGCCGCAAGCCTTCGCCTACGACCAGCCTCGTGACTTGTGCTCGACTCGCCCCCAACGCCATGCGGACGCCGATCTCAGATGTTCGCCGCGCCACGGAATAAGCCAGCACGCCGAAGATGCCAACTCCCGCAAGTCCCAGCGCCGCCAGAGCAAACACTCCCAACAACAAGGCGTTGAAGCGCTGCGGCGCCATCGATTCCGAGAGCCGCTGATCCATGGTGGCGATGTCGTAGACAGGCTGGGCAGGATCGACGGCCTGAACTGCGGCCTTGACCGGCGCGACCAATGCCAGGGGACGTGTAGCCGTGCGCAGCACCAAGTTTACGTCTTCATTGGGTTCTTGCTGGTAAGGTATGTAAATCTCAGGCGACTCCTCCTGGGACGGGCCGAGTTGCCTTACGTTACCCACCACTCCGATAATCTCGCGCCACACACCGGGCGGGGATCTCCTCCCCACATGCTTGCCGATCGGATTCTGTCTTGAAAAGAATTCGCGAGCAAAAGCTTGATTGACAATCGCCGCCGGGGCGGCACTTGCGCGGTCCTGCTGGTTAAACCCTCGGCCGGCCATTAATGGGATGCCGAGGGTCTGGAAATACTCGGTGCTGACCGTGTCGCAAGGAATATCGGGGCGCAATCCGGGAGGCATCTCCGGCTGGCCTTCGATATCAGTTCCACGCAGAGATCCCCACCCGAGTGTGGGTAATCCGCTGCCTGCTGCGGCGGAACGAACGCCGGGCAATGCCCTCAGCCGCGCCAGCAGCGCGCTGAGGAAAGCGTCCTTCTGCTCGGGTTTTGGATAAGCTCTCTCGGAGAGGGTGAGGCGAAGCGTCAGCAGGTGGTGAGTGTTGAAACCCGGATCAACGGAAACGAGATGGACGAGGCTTCGGGTGAGCAGGCCGGAGCCGATCAAAAGCACCAGAGCCAGCGCGATCTCCGTGGTCACCAGGATGCTGCGAACTCGATGCTGTCTTTGGGCAGACCCGGTTTGCGCCCCGCTGCCCTTCAGGATTTCGTTCAACTCCACACGAGAGCCGACCATGGCCGGAGCGAGGCCGGAGAGAATGCCTGTGATTGTGGCAGCGATCAAGGTAAAGAGCAGGACGGTCCAATCGAGTGACGCCAGCTCGAGATGCGGAATTTGGGGTGGCGCTAGGCTCCGCAGAGCTCTCAGGCCTGCAAATCCCAAGCAAACTGCTACGCCCGCCGCAGCGATCAGCAGCACGAAGTTTTCCATCAGCAACTGCGCGGCGAGGCGCGACCTTCGAGCCCCCAGGGCCGCTCTCACCGCCAGTTCCCGCTGCCGGGTGGCGCCGCGGGCAAGTTGCATGCCGGCGACGTTCACGCACGACATGATGAGGAGCAGAGCCACCGAGCTGAGGAGAATAAGCAGGATCGGGCGTGCGGGTGCGGCCAGCCTCTCAGAAAGCGGAGTGATCCGGACCTCCATTCCCGCCCGCATGCGCTTGAACTGCGGCGGCTCCAGTTCGGCCTCGGCTCGCACCAGTGCGGTCAACTCGGCGCGGGCCTGTTCCGGCGTGACGCCCGGACGGAGGCGGGCGAGAGCCCTCAGCAATCTGAACTGATTCGGGTCCCGCGACTTCCAGTCGACGACGCGGGCCACGAGCATGGGCAGGAACACCTGGGCGCGAAAGTCGTCGTCAGGAAACCGGAAGCCGGCCGGCGTCACCCCGACGATCGTGTACAGGTCGCCGTCAAGCTGGATGGTCGAGCCGATGACTTTCGAGTTCGAACCAAAGCGCCGCTGCCAAAGTTCGTAGCTGAGCAGCACGGCCTTTCGGCCGCCCGGCCGATCTTCTTCGCGCAGAAAACTCCGGCCCAGAAATGGCTCGACTCCCAGGAGGGTGAAGAAATCCGCAGTGACCCTGGCCCCCGACAAACGCTCCGGTTCCCCCATCCCGGTTAGATTGACCTCGGCGCCGCCACCATAGGCTGCAAGTCCGTCGAAGAGTTGGCCATGCTCGCTCCAGTTGGCGAAATCGGGATTCGGCACAGTCCTGACGGGGGTTTCGTGCGGCCAGAACTCGGATATGTAGACCAGGCGGCTTGGGTTGCGATAGGGCAGAGGACGCAGAAGGACCGCGTGGACCACGCTGAAGATGGCCGTGTTGGCGCCGATTCCCAGAGCCAGCGTCAGGATGGCCACGGCGGCGAAGCCGGGATTCCTGAGCAAACCGCGCCAGCCGTAACGGAGGTCCTGAAAGAACGCATCAACGAAAGGCAGGCCACGCTGCTCGCGGTAGCGCTCTTTGGTCTGATCGACGCCACCAAAGCTGCGCAACGCGGCGTAGCGTGCCTCCTGCGGCGACATACCTCTCCGCAGATACTCTTGCTCCAACATTTCCAGGTGCGAACGAACCTCATCGTCGAGCTCCTGCTCCAGCCGGGTCTTCTGGAAAAGTCCCATGAAACGCGACACCAGGGTTCGCATGGTCAGTCCTCAGTTGTCAGTCGTCAGCCGGTCCGTCATTCGGAGTGAAGCGAAAATGCCCCGCAGCATCCAAGATTACAGACTCACGATCCCGCGAGCACGCGCGCCATCAGCGCCGCCGTGCGCTCCCACCCCGCTTCCTCTGTTGCGAGCTGCTTTCGTCCCGCCTTGGTCAGCGAATAAAACCTGGCGCGGCGGTTGTTCTCCGAGGCGCCCCACTTGGAGCTGATCCAACCCCTCTGCTGGAGGCGGAGGAGGGCAGGATAGAGCGTCCCCTGATTCATTTCGAGCAGGTTCTCGGAAACCTGTTCGAGGCGGCGGGCGATGCCGTACCCGTGCATCGGCCCCAGGCCCTCCAGGACCTTGAGTACCATCAGGTCCAGAGTGCCCTGCAGTATCTCGCCCCTGGTTCGATCCATCGCGCGGTTCTCCTTTAGGACGTCAACAGGTCGTACGATACGCCCTTCTCTGTAGAATGTCAACAGGAGATAAAAACACTACAACCGGTTCAGGGTCAAACTGGGGCGATCATTGAGGTTGTTTAGCGCTCGGATGAGGCGGCCTCCAGCGGAGGCCGGGGAAGCGGCTGTAGTCCCGGTCGGTCGTGATCCAATCGCTGCCCGATTCGATAGCCAAGGCCGCCAGATAAGCGTCGGGAACGAGATTGCCTTTCGCCTCTGCTGCCCGGCAAAGCCGTGTGAAGATATCCCAATGCCGCGCGCCGGGTGTGATGAGCACGCAATTGGCCGGGCTTCGCACCTCATCGGCGAAGCGAAGGGCGTCTTCCAATCTGCTCGGCGACTTGAAGATCCTCGGATGGGTCACGATGCGGAGGAACCCGGAGAGAACAAAATCCGACATCCCATAGGCCTGCTGGGAGTTTATGCAGTCCTCAAGCCAGCGACGACAGGCCAGATGGTTCAGTGAATCGCGACGGTGTGCGTAGACCAGCACATTCACGTCAATCAACACCATCGCGTGGCTCCATCAAATCGAACAGGGAAGCGGTATCATCCAGATCAACCTGCGGTTTCACGCCGCCACGACCGGCGGTGGTAAGCCGAACCCTCGATCGGCGCGCCGCAGGGTGACGCCTGTTCATCGTTTCGCGCAATGCGTCCTCGAGAAGCGCTGTCAGCGTAATACCCCGGTCGGCTGCAAGCTTCTTAGCCTGAACGAGCAGTTGTTCGTCAAACCGAATCGTAGTTCTCATACATCAAAGCATATCAGCTTGACATAAATATGTCAAGCCGTGCGCAGCCTGGGTGAAGAATCTCTTAACTGTCATCCTGAGGAGCCGCAGGCGACGAAGGATCTCCGTAGTTGTTTGAAAGTCCAACTGCTGAGATTCTTCGCTGCGCTCAGAATGACAGCCTCCAGGTGTCTTTCCTCATACCGCAGGCCCCCGCCCCCCGCTCACGGCGTCAAGCGGTAGAGCATGCGCGGAAACGGAATGGTTTCGCGGACGTGGTCGAGGCCGCAGAGCCAGGCGACCACGCGTTCGATGCCCATGCCGAAGCCGGAATGCGGCACGCTGCCGTAGCGCCGTAAGTCGAGGTACCATTCGAACGCCTGGCGAGGCAGGTTTTCTTCCTCGATGCGCTTGAGGAGCAGGTCGTACTCCGCCAGGCGCTCTCCCCCGCCGATGATCTCGCCGTAACCCTCCGGAGCGAGCACATCCACGCAGAGCGCCACGTCCGGGCGCTGCGGGTCAGGCGCCATATAGAAAGCTTTCACCTGGCTGGGGTAGCGGTGGACCAGCACGGGCCGATCGAAGCTTTCGGAGATGACAGTTTCATCGCCGCCGCCGAAATCTCCGCCCCACTGGATTTCGCTGCCTTTCGCGTGGAGCAGCTTCACGGCTTCGTCATAGCTCAAGCGCGGGAAAGGCAGCCTGATCTTTTCGAGATTGGCAATGTTGCGCTCCAGAGTTTTCAGTTCCGGGCGACGCTTGTCGAGAACCCGCCCCACCACGAAGGCCACGAGTTCTTCGCCCAGCGCCATGGTGTCTTCGAGATGGGCGAAGGCAACTTCCGGCTCGACCATCCAGAACTCCGTGAGGTGGCGGCGGGTTTTGGATTTTTCCGCGCGGAACGTCGGGCCAAAGCAGTAAGTCTTGCCCACGGCCATGGCCGCGGCCTCGTTGTAAAGCTGGCCGGACTGTGTCAGGTAAGCTTTGTCGTCGAAGTAGTTCACTTCGAAGAGCGTGGTGGTGCCTTCGCAGGCGGAGGGCGTGAAGATGGGAGTGTCCACCAAGGTGAAGCCGCGCCCGTCGAAGAAGTCACGCACGGCTTTGATGATCTCGTGCCGGACGCCCAGGATGGCGCGTTGCCGCAGCGAGCGCAGCCAGAGATGGCGATGGTCCATCAGGAATTCCGTGCCGTGCTCCTTGGGCGTTATAGGGTAAGGATTCTCAGGCGGGACCAACTGCTCGATTTCGAGGCCAGTAACATCCAGCTCGAATCCGCCCGGAGCACGCTGGTCCGCGCGCACCTTACCGGTGACGCGCAGGGACGATTCCTGGGTCAGCTTGCGCACCCGTTCGAACAACTCGGGCGAGACTGCGCTCTTCACCACCACACCCTGAATCAGGCCCGTGCCGTCGCGGAACTGAGGAAACAACAGCTTGCCGCTTTCCCGCAGGTTGTAGAGCCAGCCCTGCACAAGAACTTCCTGGCCAACGTAATCCGAGACGTTTCGAATTTCAACGGTAGGAACCAAGGGTGATCTCCTTAATCATCGGGTGATCAGGTGCTCCGATGATCGGGTGAACAAAAGGCCGGACCAAACGTCGTTACGAAACCGCATGACCATGGCGAAAACTTCTGATCAGCCTGGCCGAGAGGCTGACCATACCCATAATCCAGCCTACAGGGTAGGGCAGAATCGGGACGCCCCACCACATCGAGCGTCCACGCGTGCCGCCGAAACCGCCCATGGCGCTCAACGCAAACATCGCACCGACACCGACCGCAATCAGGACGAAGATGCAAATCCAGTAAACCAGCAAGCTGCGTTCGGGATTGCCTAGGAAGGCACCGAGCGTTACGAGTCCACTGCCCGCTAGGATGACGACCGAGCCCTCAAGCGGATCAAGAGCCCCCGCCAGCATGGCGATGCCGCCGGCGATGACCAGAATCCGTGGCCACGGTTTTTGGGTTTTCATGCAATGCTCTGATCTGAATTTCAAATCTCAAATTTCAAATTTGAAAGCCTGAGATTTCAATTCTGAAATTCCTCCAGCCGCGCCATCACCTCCGGAAGCCGCGCCAGGACGCCCGGATCGTGGCGCTCGCTGTTCACCTCGAACAGAATCGGGTAGGGCGGGTCCGCGGAGCGGAAGTTGCGGATGGCCTGGGCCCATTCGATCTTCCCCTCGAATGGTAATAGGTGTTCGTCCTCTTCACCATGGTTGTCGTGAAGGTGGACGGCGGCAATGCGCTCCCGGAGTGTCCGGAAGGACGCTTCCACTCCTCCGGTCAGGTTCGCGTGGCCTGTGTCAAAGCAGACTTTCAAGTCCAAGCGCGTGTATTGGAAAAACGTTATCATGCGCTCGGGAGTGCTTAATTGGCTGGGAATATTCTCCAGCAGAATCTGCACGCCCCGCTCTTTAGCGAAGAGATGCAGATGTTCGAGGGAGGTAAAGGCGGCATCGAACTTCGCCAAGTCGTATTCCTCACCCGGAACGCCTAGGTGAAGCACGAGATAGCGAAAGGGGAGGTGCTCGGCGACGTCGATAGCACGCTTGATTTCATCCATGGAGAGGATGCGCGCCCGGCGCTCCAGGCTGGCAACAGAAATGAGCAGCCCTCCCGACCGCCCCCAATTCCAGTCGCTGAACAGGGGAGCATGAAGAGCGTGCAAAGTGACCTCATGGTCGGTGAACCATTGCGCAACATCCCGCACCTGGTTCACATCGTGATAGTCCAGGTGCTGGCGGGCCGCCATAATTTCGAGATGACGCAGGCCCACGGCCAAAATCTTATCCAGAATATGGGAATTGAGCCTTTCCGCGGCAAAAAGGGAAGTAGAGAGACCGTAGTTCATTAGTATCCGACCGCCTTTCCGTCGGCGCGCGGGTCGGACGCGCCGAACTTCCATCCTGAAAGGGCATCGACTGCGATCGCCTCACAGTCGCCGATGCCGCCGTAAAAATCCATCTGATAGCCGGCTTCCCGCAGTTTCTGGATCGTGTCCGCCGAGAAGCCGACCCGTTCGAGGATCAGCCGGTCCGGCATCCACTGGTGGTGGAAGCGCGGGAAGGAGACGGCCTGGAGGATGTCCATCTTAAAGACCAGATTGTTCAGGAGCACCTGGAGAACGGTGTTGATGATCGTGCCTCCGCCAGGGGAGCCGAGAACCAGCCGCAGCTTTCCGTCTTGAAGCACCAGAGTCGGGGTCATGCTGGAGAGCGGGCGCTTGTTGGGAGCGATGGCGTTGGCCTCGCCTTGCACAAGACCGTAGAGGTTGGGTGTCCCCGGCTTTGCGGCAAAGTCGTCCATCTCATCGTTCAGGAGGAAACCCGCTCCTTCTACGGTCACGCCGCTGCCGTAACCGTTGTTCAGCGTGTAGGTATTTGCTACCGCGTTCCCGTTGTCGTCCACCACCGAATAGTGCGTGGTCTGGGAGCTTTCAAACGCTTGCGGGTTGCCCGCAGCAATGGGCGCGTCCGGCTTGGAGTGCAGAATCTCCTCGCGCAGCTTGGCCGCGTACGCTTCGCTGGTCAGCCGCGCCACGGGCACCGGCGTGAAGTCGGCGTCGCCCAGGTAAGCCGCGCGGTCGGCATAAGCGTGCCGCATGGCTTCGACCATGAAATGCATGGATTCGAACGAGTCAGGCGGCCCCAGGTCGAGCGGCTCAAGGATATTCAGCATCTCAATCACGGCGACCCCTCCCGAGCTTGGGGGCGGGACGGAAACAACCTCATAATCTCGAAAATGGCCAACGAGCGGCTGGCGGAGAATCGGACGGTAGCGGGCGAGGTCCTCTTCGGTGATCAGGCCATGATACTTCTGCATGGTGGCGGCGATCGCCTGCGCCACGGCTCCTGAATAAAAACCCTTCGCTCCCTGGTGTGCGATCGCCTCGAGCGTTTGGGCCAGGTCCGGCTGCTTGAAAGTTTCGCCCGGCTGGTAAAAGCGCCCGTCTCGCAGGAAGATGCGGCGCGAAGCATCGAACTTCGAAAGCCGGTCGCCGTCCTGCCTAAGCGATTCGCTGAAGTGGTAGATGACCTCGAATCCATCGCGCGCCAGATGAACCGCAGGGGCGATCACCCGAGCCAGCCCGAGTTTTCCGTACTTTTCTTCGGCCAATGCGAGACCGGCCACGGTGCCCGGAACGCCGGCCGATAGAACCCCCACGGTGCTGGCGTGCGGAACGATTTCCCCATTGGAGTTCACGTACATGTTTCTGGAAGCGGCGGCCGGGGCAGCCTCGCGGTAGTCGACCACCACGGCCTCGCCGCTCGCCAGGCGGATGAGCATAAAGCCGCCTCCGCCGATATTCCCCGCCACAGGGTGCGTGACCGCGAGCGCAAACCCCACCGCCACCGCGGCGTCCACGGCATTGCCCCCTTCGCGAAGGATTTGCACCCCTACCTCAGAGGCCAACGGCTCGCTCGAGGCCACCATTCCGTGCCGGCCCGCCACAGGAGTGAAGGCAAGCGCCGTAAGCGCGGACGCCAACACGGCAAGGGCCAGAAACAGCTTTGTACGCAGACTGAAATACATGGTGCCTCAGGCAATTGCCGGACGCTGCCGACGCGCGTCCGATGCTCCCCGACCTTCCGGAGCTCGGGCGTGGGAACCGCATGAACCACTTTACTCTAGGGTATACCTCCCGGAGCGTCAAGGAGACGGAATGTCAGGATCAGACACCCGCGAACGTGATGCTGGAGGAATGCCACGGCGGGGCGGATTGAATGGCGGGCCAAACCTCTTCCGGCTCCTTCACGACCGCCCACATGGATTTGTGGCGCCGGTCCATGAAGCGCTCGGAGACGCAGCGCTCGAGCGCCAGAAGCAGATGATCGAAATACGACCGGGTGTTGAGAAGAACGATGGGTCCGAGGAAAACGGCGAGGCGCTTGAGGGAAATGGCCTCCAGCAGTTCGTCGAAGGTTCCCGAGCCGCCCGGCAGGGCGACCACCGCGTGCGCATCCTGGAGCATCAGACGCTTGCGCTCGTGCATGTCGCTCACGATGCGAAGTTCGGTGATGCCCTTGTGCCCCCACTCGAGCTGATTCATGAAGCCGGGGATGATGCCGACCACTTTGCCGCCCTCGGCTAACGCGCTGTCGGCGAGAGCGCCCATCGACCCCACCGCCCCGCCGCCATACACGATCGTGGCGCCGTAGCGCGCCAGTTCGCGGCCCAGGCAGGCCGCCGCGCGGAGATAAGCAGGGTCGCACTGGCGGCTGGAGCCGCAGTAAATGCAGATTCGCAAGTTCGACATAAGTGTCTCTGTACTAATAAGGGTGAGTTTCTTCGCGGCGCGCGAAGAAAAGCATATCCTTCGCTTCGCTCTGCAGAAAGATGACGCGTATGTCCTTTGTAATCAACGAGGCTATTTCGACGAGCACGCGTCATCTTTCTGATCAGCAAGGGCAGCCCCCGCGGCTGTCAATGCTCAGGATGACATGTCATTCTGAGCGAAGCGAAGAATCTGCATTTGGTTGGGGCTTCGCCGCGCTGTGCCTCGGTGGTGTAATCGCGCTTCGGTTTCGCTATCCCACTTTCAGGAAGATCTTCTGCCGGTAAAGGAAGTACAAAAACAGCCACCCAACCGCAAAAACGCTCAAATCAAAGACCAGGGGCTTATACGGGCCGATCTGATTGATGAATCCATGGATGAAGACATTCGCGATGACTCCAAGGTCGAGCTGGCTGCGCAGCACATAAATCGTGATGGGATTCAAACCGATGACGGTGAAAACGAAAGCCCAGCGTCGGTAGCCGCGAACGTCGATGATCCAGTAGAAGAGAGAGAGCAGGAGTAGGCTCCATCCGCCCGCGAACAGGACGAACGAACTCGACCAGATGTTCTTGATGATGGGAAACCAATGTCCCCACGTCCATCCCACCAGCAGGCAGGCAACACCCGCCAGAGCCAGCCAGGCGGCCTTGCGCGCGGGAGGCCGCGAGGTGCGCAGCCAATGCCCGGCTAAGGCACCCAGAAGACAGGTGGACACCGCCGGGATGGTGGAGAGAATTCCTTCGTTGTCACCGAAGATGTAGCAGCAAAACGGATGCGGCAGCAGGTGCTGGTCGACAAATGCGGCGAGGTTGCCGGCGGGAGTGAGCACGCCGGCGCCGATGCCCGGAACCGGCACGAACCTCATCACCAGCCAGTAAACCACCAGCAGGCCGCCTGCGACCGTCGCCTGGCCGCGCACCTTGGTGTTCATCATCACAATCGCAGCGAGGAAATAGCACACCGCGATGCGCTGCAGAACCCCGGCGATGCGCAGCTCGTGGAAGTTGAAATTCAGAAAGCCGTTATACACAAGCCCCAGGCAAAACAGGATCACCAGCCGGCGGACCAGGTGCGTATAAAGCTGGGCCCGGTTGGCGCCCGCTTCCAGTCGTTTGGTAATGGAAAAGGGCAGGACCACGCCGACGATGAACAGGAACAGGGGGAAAATCAAATCATAGAAACGGAAGCCCGCCCAGGCCACGTGTTCGAATTGCATGCTGAGCACGTGGGTAAAGGAACTCGGATACAGCCTGCAGAGACTGTGGATGATCTCCTCACCGCCGGTGATCCAAAGCATGTCGAAGCCGCGGAGCGCGTCGATGGAAGCGATGCGATTAGAAGTTGGTGCCTGAGTGCTCGATGCGTCTGCCATATTCCTCCGTGTGCCCTGCAATGCGGCACGAACGAGATTATCATAGGCGGGCGCCGGGTGTCAGTGAAAGGGTGAAGGATAAAGGGTGATGTCGAAGACCTGGGGGAGCGACTCTCTTCCCAAAGTGGAGGCCCGTTTTTTTGGAGCTCAGACTATATACTTTAGACTTTTCCCTTCATCCTTTGCCTCGCACCTATTCTGTGGGCTTCTTGAAGACAACGCAGTAATCGGGTGCGGTCCAGTCCGAGGGCGTGGCCACAACTTGGAATCCTGCGGCCGTGAGCTCATCGATCAACAGTTGCTTTGGCATGCCGTGCCCTTCTCGGTTCTTTGGCACGCCCTTGGGAAGCTTGAGGTCCCCGGGCCCCTCGCCCGGCGGAAAGTCTATGACCGCGAGAAGGCCGCCCGGCTTGAGTGATCCGAAAAGGCTGGCGTCCTCTTTCTCCGGCTCGGTGAAGTGATGGTAGACGCGCCGCAGGAAGATGGAATCGCAGCACTCGTGCGGAAGGTTGGTTTCAGCTTGGCCAGCCTTGACCGCGATGATGTTTTTCTGTTCGGCGGCTAGGGACTGCAATTTGGCCAGCTTATCGGGATCCAATTCGGTCGTGTAGACGCGGCCAGTCGGCCCCGCGCGTTCGGCGGCTGCCAGCGTCATAGTGCCATCGCCCGCACCGATTTCAGCCACGACGCTCCCCGGCTGCCAATTCAGCAGCGCCGCTAACTTGTCAGCTTCTTGTTTGCGTTCCTGGGCCTGCCCGCGGCAGGCCGCGAGGACAAGGACGCCGCAAAGCAGCGTGAAACCAAGATGGCGACCTCGACTGCCGAAACAACGATTTCTTATCATTTCGCCCCCTGCATTTCATCTTACCACCGCGCTGCCTGCTTCGAAGATGTGGATTAATTCATGGCCGGACACACCAGTGTCACGCAAAGGCGCAAAGTGCGCAAAGGAATGAAAGTCCGGCCTACGTGATGTAACCCCGGCGGGCGCAGGCGTCGCGAAATGAGTTGTAGATCGCGTCGAAGGCCGGGACCAGTTCAGGCGAAGGAGAGTAGGTTTCCAGGATGGCAGACATGGATTGAATGGCGTGAACGATATTTCCCGAGAATACTGCCCCCGTAGCCGCCAGAATCGCCGCCCCGCAGGCCGCGGTGGGATAGCGGGGCAAGAGAATGGTTTTGCCGAGAACATTGGCGCGCAGTTGCGAAAGGACCGGGCTCCTGGCGGCCGCACCGGTTGAGAAAACCTTGTCGCCGATTTTGATTCCGCAACTCTCGAGGATTTCGTAACCCCAGCGCTCGACGAAGGCCATGGACTGCAACTGCGCCGCGTAGGATTCCGCGGCATCGCGCGGGCTGCCATCCACAAACGATGTTGCCTTCGGATGAGCAAAGGGAAACCTCTCGCCTTCACCGGAAAGCATGTAGCACACGACCGGAGTCGGAAAGTAGCGTGCGGCCAGACGATCCATTTCTGCCGGCGGATTTACCGGGAACGTGTCGAGCCGTCGGACGCTCCCCAGGCCTGTGTTGCTGGCCGCCCCAGGCACCCACAAGCCTCCCGGATGCAGATGCAAGTAGACGCCGCCGTGCGCCGCAGGCTTCCCGTTGTGGAGCACCTTCCAAACCAGCGTGGTGCCCAGGGTTGTGTTGGCGTCGCCACACGCACTGGCGCCTGAGGCAACCACGCTGGCCATGCCGTCAGTGGCGCCCGCCAGGACCTGCATGCCCGGCGGCAAGCCCGTCTCGGCCGCGGCCGCATTGCTCACCAGCGCGATTGGCTGGCCCGGACGGCGAACCACCGGCAGGCGGTCAGCGGGCAGGCCCGCGGCACGAACGCTCTCGATCCACGCAGCGCTCTCCGGGTCGTAGCCGAGTTTCAACGCGTTGGTGAAATCGGATATTCCAAACTCGCCGCTCAGCTTTCCGGAAAGCCAATCCGCCGGGCTGAGGAGGAAGCGGGCGCGGTCCCACAATGCGGGCTCATGCCGCTTGACCCAGGCAGCTTTCACCAGCGAAAATGACGGCCCCAGGCGGACGCTCTGGGAGCCGCCTTGTCGGTTTAGTTCCTCCCCAATCTCCACCCCCCGGCCGTCGTCGTAAAGAATGGCGGGCCGCAAGGTTCGGCCCAATGCGTCCGCCACGACCAAAGTCCCGGAGGTGGAAGTCACCGCCACGCCGCGCAGTTCTGCCTTGCCCGATTCCTCCTTTAGATTCTGTGCAATCTTCTGCGCAACTGAGCAGACAGCTTGCCACCATTCGTCAGGGTCCTGCTCGTGGATTCCACCCGCAGCGCGGTGGTCGTGCCGGATCGGCGCCTCCGCCTCCGCCAGGAGTTTGCCGGTGGGACTGAGGGCAAGCGCACGCGTCCCGCTGGTTCCCACATCGATGCCAAGCAGAGCGCACTCGATTTCGTTGGCCATAGACGAATACCGGAACACTATTTCCGACGCCATAGTCCTGTCATTCTGAGCGCAGCATGACAGCGGCCGCCGGCTACTGTGAACCGCCGGGCGCCTCCACATCGCAGTTCAATGCCGACATCCCGGTCGACTGGCTATCCCGCACCACCTCGCGCACCCGGTACGTTCCCGGACCCACCTCGAAATTGGTCTGGGCGACGATCCCGGATTTCGAATACTTCTCGAGCGTCGCGTCGCTGAGGTTAAGATCGATGGACGCTTCCTTGCTGGCGACGTACTTGCCGTCGCGATCGAAGAGGGCGGTGTCAAAAATCAGCGTGTCCACGCTGCGGCCGGCCTCCTGGCGATAGCGCAAGGAGGCGATGTTCACATGAATGGAGACGATTAATTTCGACTTCTGATCATTCAGTTTTTCCACCTTCGCGCTGGCTTCCGCGGGCAAACCGTGCACTTCTTCGAGGGCGAACACGGCCCGCTCGAGTTCGCTCGCGCCCGGCGCCTTCTCCACCAGCGTCGCTTCCGAGGCAAAGTAGCCGCGGCGCGCCTGGACGGAGAGATGATCGGGATTCGTGAGGCTGACCTTGAGGGAATGGAATTGCCCGTTCAGCTTCACGTCCTGAGGCGAAAAACTGAGCACATAGTAAACCTCAGGAACGGCCGCGGCCTCGCGGAAGCCCTCGGCAAAATCGTTGCTGTTGTGGAAAAACACGCCGCCCGTATCGGAGCTGAGGTAGGCAAGCACACCGCTCATGGCCACCACACCGGTTCTCTTCAGCCTCATCCTGATCGCCTCGACGCTCTGAAGGGCTGCATTGGTTATCTCATTGGGGAGTCCCGTGACCAGCCCGGCGGCGTCGATGGCGCTGACAACTACCTGCCGTTGCAAAGCACGATCGGTGATGGCGTCGACTTTCTCCTTCTCGGTTTCAGTCAAGAATCCGGGCGAGACCAGCACCAGGCTACGCTGGCCCGGCATAGCGGCCAAGCGGCGAACAGATCGTTCTATGGCGTCTAACGCACGGAGTGACTCCGCCTCGACGCGGGCCCAAACGGCTGCAGCTTCCAGTTCCCCTTGCCGTTCCGCCTGCGGGGGGCAGGTATCGACAGCCGTCCGTCCTCCAGGCCGCTCCACGACGGAACCCATGCCGGCAGGCCGGTCTTCCCCGATCGCAGTCTCGCCGCAGACACATCCGATGGCGTCCGTGTGCAGGACCACGAGGGCGTCTGGGTCATTGAGGATGTGGGCCAAATAGGCTTCGTAGTCATCGATCGCGGGACAACCTGAGGGGGAATGAGGAAGGGCAAGCGTGCGATACAGCGCATCGTGGAGTTTGGCCTGGTCGCTGGTGAAATCGAGTTGGTCCTTGCCGGTGGCGGTGAAGATCGCCACCCGGTCCTGAGGCCGCACCGTGGTCTGCACATAGCGCCAAGCGGCTTGGCGCGTCCGCATGATTCCCTCGGTTTCGGTGTGATAATCGTCGAAGAAGAGACCTACGAATCGCTGGGGAACGACAGCGGCCGGTGGAGCGGTGGTTGCGGCCGGGGCGGCGGGCGCCGCGGGCGGCTGAGCCGCTTCCGGTTTCGGGTTGGAAACCTCGACGCTGAAGTCCGCGATCTCCTGCGGCTTCCCGTCGTCAAGCAGCCGGAAATCTTCCTTATGGAGATTGCCGACCGTCCGGCCTTTGTCATCGCGCACCACCACCCGGACCAATACAACGTTGCGCTCGGCGCGAATGCGGAATTGCGGCGTGGTCTCGTGCGCCTGCATTTCAGGCGGGTTAGCTTCTTGCTGGGCAGTCGCGAGGCTGACAGCCAACACCAAAAGCGCTAGCGCCAGTAGCGCAGACCTGCTTTTCAGGTCTGCGGTTCTGGTAACGAATCTTAGGCCCAACCCTCGCATTCGGATAATAGCGGCGATTCGACCCATTGATCAGCCTCGAAGAGCCGCGGACCTCAAAAGTGAAGGTCCGCGCTACCTTCTTCATTCAACCCTGTCATTCCGAATGACCGCCACATTCTAAGACGGGGGGCGCGAACCCGACTCTTCCGTCTGCACGACGAAGAGCCGGTAGTTGGAGTAGTTGTGAAGGTTCTGGTACGTATACCTCCCCATTTGCCCACTCACATTCACCCGGCGCGGCAACCACAGCGACTTGCCACCTTGTTTGAAAGTCACCTCGAAGTACTCGATTTCGGTGGTTTCCCGGACCAAACTAACCGTCGAGTCCGGCCGCTCAATATCCGTACGCAGGCGAAGGATCCTGAAGTTCACCGGATCGATCCACGCCACACCCTGCACCAATACGCTCGCCGTCCTGTCCTTGAAGACTACGAGACTGGTTCGCCGCGCCAGACCCGGCCGCTGGGCGAAGGCGACGACAAAGGCGTCTTGCCCCGCAACCTTTTCACGCCCTAAGTAGCTAAAGCGGGAGTCCGCCTGGAGGCGAGGATGAAAATGGATCGTCATCGAAACAAATCCGATGGTCACGATGGTGCGTTGGGACTCGAGATGCACGACTTTGCCCTTGGAGTCTGTGCGATACTCCTCGAGGCGAGTATTGTCTCCCCCCGGCTTAACCAAGGCTACATAATTGAGCTGGGCATCGTAATGAGCCGCCAGCGTTTCCCCGGGGACATCAACCGCCGAGATGACGTGCTCGGTGCAGGTGGTATTCGAGAAATTGTCGAAAAACTCAGCGACCGTCGCTCCCACCCGCCGCAGAATCTCCGGTAGCATCTCCTGGCTGGAGGCCGGCACAAGATGCTTGAGTTCGGGAACGTGCTTGGCAAGTTCAGCCGGCGTCATGTCTAGGTAGGTCTCTGGGGCGCCGTGGGACTCAGGCACCTGTGCCTCCAAGCACGGAAGGGCCGCAAGCATAAGCAGCGCGAGAATAAAGGCACACCGGCGCATGTTGCGGTTAACTAAGGCAGTCCCCCTGGCCGGAGTCTCAAAGTCGCATCGAATATACACCCCGGCCGACCGTGAGCGCAATCGCTGCCCGCCGCCAAGGCCGCAAGGCGCTATTGACGAACTGAACCGGGCGCTCGAAGCGCAAAGTGAGTGGAGTCTTCACTCTCACCATGGTAGTCTAGTGGATTGTTGTTAAGCCTACGGCCAGTCACAGGAGGAGTCCGTGACTCCACAATCCGGAAGTAGTCTTGACGTCACGATCGTGGGCGGGGGAATGATCACCAACGATCTACTCCTACCGTCCTTGTACCATCTGCAAAGAACGGGCGTCGTCCGCAAGATCGACATCTGTGCGTTGGACAGCTCACCTTTGAAGGCTCTGGCGGAGAGCGCAGATTTCAAGGAAGCTTTTCCGGGGCAGGATTTCACACCCCATCCATCGTTGCGAGAACCGCCGGAGAGGAAGTTCCCCGAGCTTTACAAAGAGGTGGTTGCGGCGATGGCGCCGGGCAACATGGTGGTGGTGGCGATGCCC
The DNA here is from genome assembly GCA_050008495.1 of Terriglobia bacterium. Lineage (GTDB taxonomy): Bacteria > Acidobacteriota > Terriglobia > UBA7540 > UBA7540 > CAVROP01. Next base: position 50,034 of record JBEKMN010000014.1, read on the forward strand.
GACCATCTTCACAACGAGGTGGTGCGGCACGCCCTGCATTGCGATCAGAACGTGCTGTGCGTAAAACCGCTGGTTCTCAGACACGAACAGGCTGTCGAAATCGAGGAGTTGGCTGCTGAAAAAGGGCGCCTGGTGGGCATTGAGTATCACAAGCGCTTTGACCGCCGATCGCTGATGGCGAGGCGGGGATATGCCCTCGGGCAGTTCGGGGCGTTCGTTATGGGCGAGGCCAAGCTGATCGAGCCCTACTATTATCGCCACTCGAATTTTCAGAACTGGTTTACCTGCAATAACACGGACCCTTTCACTTATATCGGCTGTCATTATGTTGATCTTGTTTACTTCATTACCGGGCTGAAGCCGGTGGAAGTTTCCGTTCAGGGCGTCAAAGGGAAATTTCCCAACGGGAACGAAGCTTACCTCTGGTCGCACGGACGGGTGACCTGGGAGAATGGCGCGCTGCTCTCGGTCGTCAACGGCCTGGGCTACCCTGATGCCGCGGCGGGCAGCAACGACCAGGGGCTGATCATGTACTGCGAAGGGCAGGGCCAGACGGGACTCATCTTTCACGACGATCACAACCGGGGTGTGGCCTACTCCTATCTCGAAGGCATTGGCCCAGGAGGATCGAAATACAACTACGTTAGTCCTGATTTCTTTCGGTTTGTCCCCTGGGAAGGCCCGGGCTATAAACCGATCGGTTACGGGTACGAATCCGTGGCGGGCATCACAGAGAGCGTCCAACGCATGGCCAAAGAGACGGCGGGTTTGGCGCCCGAGGTGGCCTTGGAGCGCCGCAGGCAATTCCTGCGCGAGGTGGATGCGCGAGGCCTGATTGCCACGCCCGCCAATAGCTCCATCAACGAGTTGGTGGTGGAGGCCGCGCGCAAGTCCATCGTCCAGGGCGCCGCGCCGGTCCGCGTCGTTTACGGCGAACACCCGCACGTGGAATAACAGGCAACGACATGTCATTCCCGCGAAGGCGGGAATCCACGGCGGGTTGTGGTCTCTTTCAAATCTCAGATTCCAGATTTCAGATTTCAGGCAAGAGAGCTGGTCGAAGGAGAAACATGGCTGTCTACGATTTAACACCTGTGGAAGTCCCCGCGGTGGAAACGAAATATCGCCGCATCAGAACCAAGCTGCCGGTGCCCGAATCGCTGCCCATTTTCGAATCGCTGGGTCAATCGGAGCCGCGCTCCATGGCCGGGCAGCCGCCCATCGTGTGGGACAAGGCGGAAGACTTCATCGTCAGTGACCCGTGGGGCAACCGCTGGATCGACTGGTCGTCCGGCGTACTCATCACCAACGCCGGGCACGGACGCGAGGAGATCCGCGCGGCGTTGAGGGAAGTGATCGACCGCGGGCTGCTGGCTTCTTACGTGTTCGTGCACGAGCGGCGCGCGCGGCTGACGCAAATGCTCCGAGCTGTATCCCCGGATCCCGAAAAATACCGGGTCTTTCTGATGAGCACCGGCAGCGAGGCGACCGAGAACTGCATCAAGCTGTCGAAGACCTACGGCTTGCAAAAACACGGGCCGCACAAGAAGTACTTTGTGACCTTTGACTATGCCTTCCATGGACGCACCATGGGCGCCCAGCTTGCCGGCGGCATCGAGAAGCAAAAGCAGTGGATGGTCGACCGCGACCCGAGCTTCGTGCAGGTGCCGTTTCCCGATGGCTACAAGAATGAGGACACGTCGTTTGACCTCTTCCTGAAAACGCTGCGGGAAAAGGGCGTGGCGCCTCAGCACATTGCAGGGCTGATGACGGAAACTTATCAAGGCGGCGGACCGGATTTCCTGCCGGTGGAATACGCGCAGAAGCTGGAGAAACTCTGCCGCGAACACGACATCGTGATGTGCTACGACGAAGTGCAGGCAGGATTCGGGCGCACGGGGAAAATGTTTGGGTTCGAACATTATGGGGTACGGCCCGATCTGATCGCTTGCGGCAAAGGCATCTCCTCGTCATTGCCCATTTCGGCCGTCATCGGGCGCGAAGACATCATGGGACTTTATCCCCCGGGCTCGATGACTTCGACGCATTCCGGATCGCCTCTGCCGGTGGCCGCGGCTATTGCCAGCCTCGAAATCATTCAGAAGGAAGGGTTGGTGGAGCAAGCCGCGCGATTGGGTGAGATCCTCGTGCCGGAGTTGAGGCGAATTCAGCAGAAGCATCCCCACGTCCTGGGGTGCGTACAAGGCAAAGGGTTGGTGGCGGGGATTCAAGTGGTCAAGCCGGGAACGAAGACTCCCGACCCCGAGATGGCTTTGAAGATCAACATCGCCTGCCTGCAAAAAGGGGTGCTGATGTTTGCGCCTGTAGGTGCGTCAGGAGAGTGCATCAAGATCGCTCCTCCCTTGAGCATCCCTGAGGACGCGTTGCGAGAGTCCATTGGGGTCTTGGAAGAAGCGGTGGATGAGGTTCTGGGGAGAGTCTGACCCACATGTCATCCTGAGTGGTCATGGGCCTTGGGCCCACCCAGAGTGATGGATGTTGAGGGGGCCGGCCCAAGGTCGTGGTGCGGGCGTCCCGCCCGCGCGCGGGAGCGGGGCGCCCGCACCACACGCGGTACTTACGACTCAGTGAGGATCAAACCTTGGAGTGCTGGACGCGCACGGCGGGCATCCCGTCCGGTTCGGCGACGATTTCGACGTCGCGGAAGATGTTGGGGCTTTCCTGCTTGAGGAGGCGGCAAACCTCGACGGCCAGCAGGCGAATTTCCGTGTCGGCGTGCGGGCTGCCGCGAAGTTCCATGAAGTGCCGCCAAGCACGGCTGTTGCCGGTAACGAAGATTTTGGTTTCGCAGGCATTGGGAAGAATGGACCTCGCCGCCTGGCGAGCCCACTTGCGGCGGTCGCGCGGGGCCATTTCCGGATGCTTCTGCTGAACGTATTGGACGGTCGCTTCGCCCAGTTCGAGGTAGGCTTTGCGGATGACCTCGATCGTCTCCTGCCATTTCTGCCGCAACTCTTCGTTTTCCTGATAAAGCGGGGGAACCACATAGCTGGCCTGGCTCTCATCCACATAGCGCTGGGAAAGCTGCGAGTAGCTGAAACCTGCCCGGTGGCGAACCAGTTCATGGGTGAGAGCGCGGCTTACGCCGGTAATCAGCAGACACCACACGGCGTGCTCGAGGACGCTGCCGTGTTTGGAGCTCAGGATGTTCTCAACGTAATCCTGGTTGGATTTCCGCCCTTTGCCGAATGACATATAGCAGGTGCGCCCGGCGATTTCGGCGAGCATTTCGGCCGGGGCCGGCGCGTCCGTGGTGAACACCAGGCCTTCGTCTTGGAGAAAACGAGCCACTTCCTCGGGCACTACCGTTTGGCGCCCGACGACGTAGACTTTCGGCTTAGTGATGTACGGATCAGCCATGCTGTGGAGTCCGATTGCTGCTTTGGGCTCGCGGCTTGTCCAAGGGGCCTAAAAAAAACCGCGGACCCCGAAATCAGGGGTCCGCGCTGCCTGCTTCGAGGCGACACAGCGAGACTAGGATATCCTACTTGCTTGGCGCCGCCGCCTTCGCTTCGGCGGATGCGGCGGCGGCCTTCCTGAAGTCCGCGTACTTGCGCTGGAAGCGTTCCACACGTCCCGCGCTGTCCATTATCTTCTGTTTGCCGGTAAAGAACGGATGGCAATGGGAACAGATTTCCAGGTGCAACACATCGCTCTTGAAGGTCGAACGCGTCTTGAACGTGTACCCGCAGGCGCATACGACGGTCACAGGGTGATAGTTGGGGTGAATAGCGTTTTTCATGAAACTCCTCGCAACAAGTGCAAACGCTTATTATACCGACCTCTGGCCAAGTTTTCAATCCGAAATGAAGGAGGAGCGCACGACAGAGAAGTTGCACCATCCGCAGGAGGAGTGAAGAAAGTGGTTGGGTTTGGTTCTCTGACAGCTTATAATACTGTCAGCCAGGAGAAGCCTATGTCCCACCCCTTGCAGCTCGAGGCTTTGCAGCGCCAGCGTGACCAGTTGAAGGCGCGGCTGGTAGAGATGGGCGACATGCGTCCGGGGTCTTTGGTCGAGCGCTTCCGCACCGGTTCGTACCAGTCTGCGCACACGATGATCGGAGGCATGGGACCGATTCGAACGGCGGCCCTGAGAAGCTCACGAAAGTCCCCGTCGTGTTTCCTGGTTGCTTTTGCCGTCCGCCACCAGGCCCAGCACTTCTAATTCCCGGCAGTTAACCCTGGTTTGCTGAAACGCTCGGCTAATCTCGCCGCCAGAGTCGGCGCGATATGTGATTTCCCCGCGTGCACGGTGCGGATGCACTCCAGCAGCTCCTCGCGGGGCGCCCCTTTAAGGACATAGCCTTTTGCTCCCCACTGCAAGGCCCGGTAGATGTCTTCATTGTCGTCGAAAGTCGTCAGCACTACCAGCCGAGCACCGGGAAAGCGCCGGCAAATGGCGAGGATTGCTTGCAGCCCATCCATTCCGCGCATTCGCAAGTCGATCAGAGCCACATCGGGGCGGTGCTGCGAGAATTGCTCAACCGCCTCCCTGCCATCACCCGCCTCGGCCACAACCTTCATGTCCGGCTGGCGATTGATCATGGCGGACAAGCCCTCCCGCACCACAGGATGGTCGTCCGCGATCAGAATCCGAATGGATTCGGGAACCTTCATGATGAGTGGCCTTCTCCGTCTCCCGTGGAGGTTCGAGCCACAACGGTCAGCCGCGTTCCCTGCCCTGGCTCGCCCGAGATTTCAATCCGCGCCCCAATGCGCTCCGCGCGCTCGCGCATGCTGATGAGCCCGAACCCCTTGCCGCCCGCATGGGCTTTTGGATCAAAACCCCGGCCGTTGTCGTGCACACAGAGGTCCACGCCGGATGGCTCGTAAGTAAGTTGGACTCGAATTTTGCTCGCCTGAGCGTGGCGGAGGGCATTCACCACCGCCTCTTGACAAATACGCAGCAGTCCCAACGCCTTGTCATTTGGCAGCGGGTAGGGTTCGCCGCGGAGTGAGAACCCAATCGCGGTGGGGTTGCCGACTGCTACGCGGCTCAGGAAACTCTGCACCGCCCCAACCAGTCCCTCGGCGTCCAACTCCGGCGGACACAATGCCCAAACCGACCGCCGGGCTTCCGCAAGACCGCTGCGCGCCACGGCCTCGGCGAGTTGAATGCACTTGGCTACCTCACCGGGGTTCGAACCACTAAGGTCGCGGGCAGCTTCTAACTGGAGCAGGATGCCGACAAAGTCTTGCGCCAGGATATCGTGAATCTCGCCCGCAATCCGATTCCGTTCTTCCACGATCGCCGCTTCCTTAAGATGCGCCATCACTGCCAGTTCGGCGCGTTTACGTTCGATGGCGTAGCGAAGAGACCGCCCCAGCACAGACGGCGTGAGACTGCCTTTTACCAGGTAGTCTTGCGCGCCCAACTGCACGGCGCTAATGCCCACAGCTTCGTCGTCCAATCCGGTCAACACTACGACCGGCACCCCGGGTTGGGACTGGCGCAAGCGAGTCACAGTGTCCGGACCTTGAGAGTCGGGCAAACCCAGGTCCAGGAGCACTACGTCGTGCGATGCCACCGCGAGGCTGGCCAGCGCATCCTGTAGCCTTTCGACATGCGTGATCTCAAACTGTGCGTCTCGGGTCCGCCTCAGAACATCCTCCAGCAACAATGCGTCTGCTGGATTATCCTCGACTACGAGAGCGCGAAACTGAAACCCATCAGGATTCATGATTTCCACGGCAGGCACGGCCTTGTGGCCGCTCCCACAAGATTACTGCCTCACCCAACTCGTGTTCATGGGCACGTTTTGGGCCAAATAGACAACAGGCTGCTTACGGCTGTATCTTCCTGTCGATATGAAGGGCGTGTTGAGATAGACAACAGACGCTCGGGCCGTGGGTGTGCGAAAACTCTCGCGAGTTACCGTCTAACTGTGTTGAATGTCAAGTATCAGCTTCGCTATGGGGTAGCATAGGCACTTCTGCCTGGGGTTGACTCTTGGTAAATCCGACCAACACAGGCGGGAGTGCCTGTGTTCCTGGACCATCATAGGCTTACGCGATTTCGGCCTGACTGCTTGCTGGTATACAACTGTTTGTCCGCCCGCTTCAGCAGGGATTCGGTCGAGTCTCCGGGGGCAACCATCGCAGCCCCTACCGAAACGGTCACCCGTATCACTGCGCCGCTCACGGGTACAGTAGACTGAGCGACCAGTTTCCTGAGTTTCTCGGACACGTTCGCCAGGAACTGTCGCGTAATGCCGGGGAGAATCGCCAAAAACTCGTCGCCGCCCCAGCGGCCTACTACGTCGGACGCGCGCAGACAATTCGCCATGGTCTTCGCGATGGTAACCAGCACAGTATCCCCGGCAGCATGCCCGTAAGTATCGTTGATGTTCTTGAACTCGTCGAAGTCGGCCAGCATGATTCCGAACGGAGTGCCGAACGTCGCAAACTGATCGAGGTGTTGAGAGAGTTGTTGCTCCAAATAGCTACGATTTCCCACTTGGGACGCCGGATCAAGAAACGCGAACTTCGCAAGATCTTTGGCTCGCTCCCTCACGGCCCTTTGGCGAGAATTGTCACTAAAGACCTCGACGGCTCCCACAACCTCGCCGTTCCCACCCCAAATCGGACGGACCCGGACCTCCACCGGAACCCTATGCCCGCCCTTATGGTGAAGGTAAACGTCCACCCGATGCGGCAGGCCATCCTCGAGGGTGCGGCTGAGAGGGCAATCTCCTTCACAGAGCAGGCACCCGGAATCGTCGATATGCATTAGGAAGTTGTCAGCGCAGTGTTTGCCTACGACTTCCTGGGCGCTGTACCCGGTTAGTTCTTCAGCGGCGTGGTTCCAGTAAGTGATCCTGCGCTCCCGATCGGCGACATAGACGCCGTCAGGGAGGCTGTCTACCACATGTTTAAAAGGCGTCTTCACTTCATTTGGGGAAGGAGCCGGAAAACTGGGCATTGGAGAGTCCATAGATTTTCCTCTCATCAGGCATGCTCGCCTGCCCAGGAGAATATAGCGTCGCCTTTGACGCCATCGGGCGCTGGATCGGTTGAGAGCACAAAGCACTCCCGCACGCAGCGATTTCGAAGTTGGTACCCAGACCATTAGTATACACGTTGAGAAACAGTTTCGCACTCTCACTGAAGGTACTTCTTCCAAATCGACACAATGTCTCTTTCATTGCGACTGGCTATTTACTAATGTTTCAATAGATCTGTGATTATACATCCAGCCACCGCTTCGGGCCTCGGTCATAAATCACCGTAATGCGGGTGTCTATTTTTGTCGAAAGCAATGCCCTGACGCGTTTCCAAGAACTCGCCCCGTCAGTTCTGCCGTCGAAAATCGTCTTCCATTCGAATCTGGCCGAGAAAGGCCGACACGACGTCGGGGTCGAATTGCGTGCCGGAGCAGCGGAGTACCTCGGCGACGGCATCTTCGAAACTCCGTGAGGACTTGTAAGCTTGTTCGGAAACCATGCAGTCAAAACACTCCGCCACCGACATAATTCGCGCCCCCAACGGAATCTCGTCCCCTTTCAGGTGGTCGGGGTAGCCATTGCCATCAAACCGCTCGTGGTGGTGACGCACGATTTCCTCAATGCCTTCCTCGTTCAATGGCTCCAACATCCGCGCTCCCCAGGCCGCGTGGCCCTTCATGATCTCAAACTCGTCCGCCGTCAGCACGTCGGCTTTTAAGCGTAATTGTTCGGGGATATGGGCCTTGCCAATATCGTGAACGACGCCTGCCACGCGGATCTCTTCGACTTCCGCATCAGACAATCCCAACTGCGTGGCAATCTGGCTGGCGAGCCTGGATACCCCCTGGAAATGCTCCAGACCACGGGGCGGGCTGGCTTGAACCTCGAAAGCCAGCGCGGTGACCGTTTCCCAGAATGAGGCCTCCTCGTCTCTGCGCCCCATCGCCATTTCTTCGAACTTGTGCTTGTAGCAGGCGAAGGCGTGAGTGCCGGTGGGAAACCTCCGCTTCGCCGAACCTGCTTCGAGCGCTTCCCGTGGCCGCCGATCACCTTCCCCCTCGTTTGTCCCAGAGACGGTAAGATTCAGTCTTCGCGCAAAAGTATCACGATTGTTTACGAGACGTGAGTGTTCTTTCCATTGTTTGAATATGACTGCTGCTAGCACCGCTACCGAAGCTACGATCAACCAATCGAGCCAAATCATTCTCCCCTCCCTTCGACTAGTTCGGCAGATGAGCACTGTTTCTTTAAGCCGGCGCAGGTATGGTGAATCAACTCCGACGCTCCGAGTTCCCAGGCGCTTGCCGGCCTAAAGCCCGGCCCTAAGTCCGCCATAGGGCGCAACCCCGGCTGCTGCAGGCGGCATTACTCTATTCCTGAATATTTTGACATTCAAGTACCAAAGCGGTAATATAACTCGTATTCTTATGCACTCGTAATCATTATACGGCGCGATACTCCTTGAGCGTCGCTACGACCCGGAGCGGCTGATCCCCGGCTTGTCTCGGAGCGCTAGCCCTCAGGATTTGTATCGCCCTCGCTTCGCTAACCCCAGAGCCTAGCTGGTGAGAGTCGCCCGCGACCTTTCATTCCGAGCGGTCATGCGCGGGCGCCGACAACTCGCTTTCACAAAGAGCTAAGGTATAATGAGATTCTGGTTCACACACTGATAACGATGCTCGACTAGGGGAGGCGCAGATCGGAGGTGTCGAAGGAAGAGCATTCGATTCCTCGAAAGGCATCTCGCTTCTGAACCCGGCCGTTGCCGACGGGAGTCACGTTGATGGGGCTCGGAAAAAGAATCGGTTATTCTCTGCGTTGTTTCTTATCTATTCTGCTTTACGGTCAGATTCCGGGGAGCATCGCCCTGGAATTGGGCGCGACGCCGGCTGCTGGGGGTCCCGTCACGCCGTCTGACAAACCGCGCCCGCAAGAAGCCGAAGCAAGGCCGCCGAGTTACGACCGCGCGGTCCAGATGCTCGCTTTGCTGCAACGTGAGGGACGGCTCATCGACTTCTTTGCGGAGGATGTGACGCCGTATCCGGATGCCCAATTGGGCGCCGCCGTGCGAAGTGTCCACCAAAGCTGCCGCCAGGCGCTGGAACACTATGTGAAACTCGAGCCCATTATCTCCTCGGAGGAGGACCGCCCAGTCACGGTGCAAGCGGGGTTTGATCCGGCAGCTATCAAAGTAATCGGCAACGTCACGGGAAAACCCCCACTCCGGGGCCTGCTGCGGCATCGCGGGTGGCGCGCAACACAAGTGAATCTGCCATCTTTACCCGAGGGCGAGGGCCGCACCGTGGTTGCGCCCGCCGAAGTCGAGATTCCATAGGGGCGGTTCGCGAACCGCCCCTGCACCACGCGAAAGTCAGGTCATTCCCGCGCAAGCGGGAATCCATCGGCTTCGGGACCGACGATGGACCCCCGCTTGCCCGGGGGCGACCAAGCGCCGACTTTTGTCCGAAGGGGAGCGCCGCAGGTCCATGCCGGCTCGGAATGACGGCTTTGGGTAATGGTTGGTGCTCTTATAAGTGGAGGCATATTTGGACGCAAAGTACATCGTTGGCATCGACTTGGGAACCACCAACTCGGCCCTCGCACATTGTGACGCCGCCCTGGAAGAAGGAAGCGGACAAATAGCTATCCAGGAAATACCTCAGCTCGTAAATCCCAACGAAGTTGCGGACCGCACCCTGTTGCCATCGTTTCTCTATCTCCCCGGCGAATTGGACTTCCCCAAGGACAGCCTGGCGTTACCCTGGGAGCGCGAACCTCGGTTCGTAGTGGGCGAACTGGCGCGCAAGCGCGGTGCCGAAAGTCCGTCGCGGCTTGTCGCTTCGGCCAAATCGTGGCTTTGCTACGCGGCGGTGAACCGAACTGCGCCCATCTTGCCCTGGCAGGCTCCGCAAGAAGTGCCCAAGCTTTCGCCCGTCGAGGCGTCTTCGCACTTCCTTGATTACTTGCGACGGGTGTGGGACCACCTCCATGCGAAGGGGAAGCCGGAAATGGCTCTCAGCGAGCAGGACGTCCTGCTCACAGTGCCCGCTTCGTTCGATGAAGAGGCGCGGGAATTGACGCGGCGCGCCGCCGAGCAGGCAGGTTTGAAAAACGTCACCCTGCTGGAAGAACCCCAGGCGGCATTCTATGCCTGGCTGGAGAGCAAAGGTGATGGATGGCGGAAACGGGTCAAGGTGGGCGACCTCATTCTGGTGTGCGACGTTGGCGGAGGGACAACAGACTTCAGCCTGATCAGTGTTTCGGAGGCAGGCGGGGATCTGGTCCTCAAGCGAGTCGCCGTGGGAGAGCACATCCTGTTGGGCGGCGACAACATGGATCTGGCGCTCGCTCGGCTGCTCCAACAACGGTTGGAAGCCAACGGACATCACATTGATATCTGGCAATTGCACAGCTTGTGGCATCAGTGCCGGCTGGGCAAAGAGAGGCTCTTCGAGGAACCGAAAAGCCACAAGCACCCGGTTGCCTTGCTCGGCAAAGGCTCCAAGCTTGTGGGCGGGACGATCAAAGCTGAGTTGACGCGCGAAGATTTGAAGCAGGTTTTGGTGGACGGATTCTTTCCTAAAGTGGCGAGCAGCGAGATGCCGGCGCGGCAACGGCGCATTGGGTTTCAGGAACTGGGTTTGCCCTACGCGGCCGACGCTGCGATCACCCGGCATCTGGCGCGATTCCTTTCGAGGCAAGTTCAGGATAGCCCCGAACTCGAGAAGATTCGCCGCGGCCGGAGCGGCTTGGCGTGTCCGACGCACGTGCTTTTCAACGGCGGGGTAATGAAGGCGGCCGTACTGCGGGACCGGCTCATTGAGGTGCTCAACGATTGGTTGCGCGAAGAAGGTTTTGACCCGCTCGGATCACGCGAGATTCTGGATACTCCCGATCTCGAACACGCCGTGGCCCGCGGCGCAGCCTACTACGGAAAGGCCCGGCGCGGAAGAGGCGTGCGCATCCGCAGCGGTGCCTCGCGCACCTATTACATCGGCATCGAGAGCGCTTTGCCCGCGGTGCCCGGCATGGAAGCCCCGCTGAAGGCGCTCTGCGTTGTCCCCTTCGGGATGGAAGAGGGAACGGAGGCGCAAATTCCCGACCGGGAGTTCGGCTTGGTGGTGGGCGAAGCGGCGGAGTTTCGTTTCCTGAGCTCGAGCGTGCGCAAACAAGATCAGATCGGCAGCCTGCTCGAAGATTGGGGCGATGAGATTGAAGAGTTGAGCCCACTCGAGGTGACGCTGAAACTGGATGGCCAGGAGGGCACGGTATTGCCCGTGCGCCTGGAAGCCCGCGTCACTGAAGTGGGCACACTCGAAGTGTGGTGCGTCTCGCGCGACGGTGCGCAGCGCTGGAAGCTCGAGCTGAACATCCGTGAAAAAACCGAGCGGCCCTGAGTGCCGTCCTGCTTCCCGGCTTTGAAATGGTGTAGGGGTAGGGCTTGCCCTACCCGCCTGCCGCCGGCCCGGCGAAAGGGGACGGCAGGCCGTCCCCCTACAAGCTCTGCAGTTCGTAGTTGCTGGAAGAACAAAAGAGGACAACGGCGGAGATGCTTCGCTTCGCTCAGCATGACACCGCTTGCCCGGATGCGAGATACAGATAAGTAATGCAAGACTCCAGCCGCTACATCATCGGCATTGATCTGGGCACGACAAACTCGGTTGTTGCCTACCTCGATAAGCAGGAAGCATCAGCGATTCAGGTATTCCAGGTGCCGCAACTGGTGGCGGAGGGTGAGGTTCGCTCGCTGCCCACGTTGCCCTCGTTTCTCTATTTCCCCAGCGAACAGGATTTGTCCGCAGGAAGCATGAAGCTCCCCTGGGAAGAGCGGCCGGAATCCGTGGCCGGTGTATTGGCGCGCGAGCAAGGCGCACTCCTGCCGGGGCGCCAGGTCTCTTCCGCCAAATCCTGGCTCTGCCATGAAGCCGTGGATCGCCGGGCCAAGCTTCTGCCGTGGGGAGCCGAGCCTCCGGAACCGATGGTTTCGCCCGTGGAAGCCTCGGCCCGTTATCTCACCCATCTGCGCAATGCGTGGAATCATTCCTCCGCAGCCGCATCGCCCGGCGCCGAGATGCGATTCGAGAATCAGGAAATCGTTTTGACGGTCCCGGCTTCGTTCGACGAAGAGGCGCGCGAGTTAACGGTGGAGGCTGCGCACCTGGCGGGACTTGAAAAGCTGACTTTACTCGAAGAACCGTTGGCGGCTTTCTACGCCTGGATCGCCGCTCATCAAGACGCGCTAAATATGGCGCCCGCGCTGCGCCGGGCGGGAAGACGCCCACGCAGTTCTCCCGCGGGAAAGATCGAGCTTAAGGACGGTGAGCTGGTTTTGATTTGTGATGTTGGAGGCGGCACCTCTGATTTCAGTTTGATTCGAGTTCGCTTCGCCAACCAACAAGTGCAGTTCGAGCGCATCGCGATTGGCGAGCATCTGCTATTGGGAGGAGACAACCTCGATCTGGCGCTGGCACGGCGCGTCGAGGAGAAACTCCATGCTCCGACGCTCAGCCTCCGCCAGCGCCACGCGCTCAGACGGACCTGCTGCGCCGCTAAGGAGCGGCTGCTCAGTGACCCGGCTCTGGACCGCCTTCCGATCAGTGTCCTGGGCAGCGGACGAGCGCTCGTCGGCGGGACGCTCACTTCTGAGCTGACTCGGGACGAGGTGGTGGAAGTTCTGACCGGCGGTTTCCTTCCCCAAACCGCTCCTGACAACGTGCCCGCTCATGACCGGCGTTTTGGTCTACGCGAACTGGGTTTGCCCTACGCGACCGAACCGGCGATCACCAAGCATCTGGCCGCGTTCCTTGTAGGCGCACGCCATGGCGTCCCCCCACAGGAAGGCGATTCAGCACCCACGCCGATGATCCGTCCGGATGCCATCCTGTTCAACGGCGGTTTCTTTGCTCCGGGCGTCACTCGGGAGAAGATCGTCGACGCAGTCGTGGGCTGGTTCAGCGGCAGCAACGCCTGGCGCCCGAAAATCCTTGGCAACCACACCCCGGAGAGCGCCGTGGCCATAGGTGCTGCGTACTATGGCCGGGTGCGGCGGGGCGGTGGCCTGCGCATCAGGGCGGGCAGCGCAAGAACCTACTACATCCGCGTGCAATCGGAAGGCGCCCAGGACCACGCGCCCCAAGCCGTCTGCGTGCTGCCCTCCGGGGTCGAAGAAGGCACCACTTTGCCGCTGCCGAATCGTGAGTTTGCAGTCCTCACCAATCGCCCGGTCACGTTCACGCTCTACAGTTCGACCACGCGTCATGACGAGCACGGCGAAGTCGCTCTTCTCGACGCAAACCAGGTCCACCGCCACGCGCCGCTGGTCACCCTGTTGCGCTATGGAAAGAAGTCGCGCCAGATCGAATTAGGCGTGCAGCTCACCGCCAGCTTCACGGAGGTGGGAACTCTCGAACTCTGGTGCGAGTCGCTTAAGACGCAGCACCGCTGGCGCTTGCAGTTCGAGCTGCGCGGCAACGAAGCCCAGCCTGAAGAGGCTGCCGCGACGCCTTCGCAGGCGCCTCCACCCATCCCCACCCAGACGGTAGAGGCCGCGGCGAAACTGATTCGGGAGGTCTTCGGTTCAGCACATGAGGCGCACGGGCAAGATGCCCGCGCCACAGCAGGGGGGACTCCTCCGCCACAACCCGAAACGATCGTGAGCAAACTCGAAGCCACCCTCGGCCACAGCAAAGACTCCTGGCCCATGGCCACGATCCGTTCGCTCTGCGATGTTCTCGCCGAGGTTGCCGGCGGGCGCGCCAAGAGCCGCCGGCACGAAGCTCGCTGGCTCAATCTGTTTGGCTTTTGCCTGCGGCCCGGCTTCGGCGCCTTGTTGGATGATTGGCGGATCAACCAGGCGCGCCGGGTTTACCTTGCGGGGCCGTCGTTTCCCAATGATCCTCAATGCCAGGTTGAGTGGCTGGTGCTTTGGCGCCGGGTGGCAGGCGGGCTTAACGCCGGTCAGCAGCGCGAACTGTACCAGAAGTACGGAGCCCTGTTGGGAATCAGCGGAAAAAAAACGAGCGGACGGCTGAACAGCCAGGTCGAGCACGAAGGCTGGCGCCTTCTAGCCAGCTTAGAGCACCTTCCCGCGACATTGCGGGCTTCGCTGGGCGAGGAGTTGCTGGCCAGAATCTGCAAAGAACCCGCCGAGAAGGCCTGGCTGTGGTCGCTCGGGCGGGTGGGTGCGCGCATCCCGCTGTACGGTCCACTCAACTGTGTGGTCTCGGTTGAAACCGCATCAAAATGGCTCCAAGCGCTGCTCGATCTTACGGAATTTACAGTCGAAACGGCATCGGCCGTGGTCCAGCTTGGATCACTTACCGGTGATCACCTGCGCGACATCGACCAGGATCTGCGGCAAAAGGCCATGGCGCGTTTGACTGCAACGGGTATCTCGGATGACCTGAGCCGAGGCCTCCGCGAGTACGTTCCACCCGCACAGGCTGACGCCATGCGCATTTTCGGTGAGTCTTTACCGGAAGGGCTCCGACTGGTAGAGTAGTTCCCTTATTACAATGCAACGAAGCCCTCACTCGCGGCTGTTCTCAAAACGATTTCAAATGGCAAATTGCAAATTTCAGATAGCAGATTTCAGATTCCAGATGTTCTTAGATCTGAGACTTGCCATCTTTGCAAATTTCAAACACCAAACGGTGCATTTCAGATGTTCTCAAATTTGAAATTTGCCAGTTGAAATTCTTTTTCCGTGAAGTGAGGTCGCATCATGATCCGTAAACTAATCTGCGTTCTTTCCTTTTGCGTATTGGCCTCTCCAGCCGCCGCGCAGGAAACAGTGATCGTCCGTCCAAAACCCATCGACGACGTACTGGTGAATCCCGGCATGGGCATTGAAACTTTCCAGCGCTTCAGCGGCCAAGCCCTGAATGCCCGCCTGGGCTGGTCGGAAGAAGGGCCCACCGCTAAGCTCAGCGAGGCGACTTCCCCGCCGGACTTCCCTGCTTCTTCCATCTCCTACTGCCGCTGGTTCTGGCAGGAGCTCGAACCGGAACAGGGCAAGGTTCGCTGGGAAATCATTGACCAAGCCTTGTCGGAGGCGCACGCGCACGGCCAAGCGTTGGCCATCCGGCTGATGCCCTACGATCAAAAGCATCCGCTGCCCGTGTGGTATCAGAACTCCGGCGCGCGCCGCGCCAACCGGCCCACGGACAAGGACGGCGACATTTGGCAGCCGGACTTCTCCGATCCGCTCTACCTGAAATACTGGGGCGAGGTGGTGGCGGCCGCGGGCGCGCGCTACGACGGGCACCCGGATCTCGACAGCGTCGATATCTCCTCGGTCGGCTACTGGGGCGAGGGCTGGAGCGATTACATGCCGCCTTTCCCTTACCAGAAGGCTCTCATCGACATCTGGCTCGAGGCTTTCAAGCGCACCCCACTGCTGATGAACTTCGATCAGGAGCAGGCGCTCGCCTATGGCACGCAGCAGGGCGCCGGCTGGCGGCTCGACTGCTGGGGCGACATGCGCGACACCACCGGCGGCCGGTGGTGCCACATGTTCGACCTCTACCCGGAGCAGATTGTGCGCGCCGGTGTCCAGGACGTATGGCAACGGAGCCCCGTTTCACTGGAAACTTGCTGGGTCCCCGGTTACTGGAAGCAGCAGGGCTGGGACGTGGATTACATTCTCGCTCAGGCGCTGCGCTGGCACGTCTCCTCCGTTAACATCAAATCGTCGGCGATTCCGCCAGAGTGGAAAGCTCGCTTCGACGATTTTCAGAAGAAGCTGGGCTATCGCTTGGTTCTCCGGCGGCTGGAGTACGCCCGCCGCGCGAAGGCCGGGACGATGGCGCCATTACACATGTGGTGGCTCAATGCCGGCGTTGCGCCTGTCTACAGGCCTTACGAGCTTGCGCTGCAGATTACCTCGCCTACAGGATCGGCAACCATCAAACTGCCCGTGGACGTGCGCAAGTGGCGCCCCGGCGATGCGGTTTACGATGGGACGGCTTACCTTCCGGCCACACTAAAACCCGGTGACTACCGCGTTCGCGTAGCGCTTCTCGACCCGCGAACTGAACAGCCGGCCGTCCGCCTAGCCATCGAAGGCCGGCAATCCGATGGCTGGTACGATGTGGGCGCGATCGGCATTGAGTGAGTTGGCATTTACACAACGCCCCCTCACCCCCGGCCCCTCACCCCCAAGGGGGCGAGGGGAGAAGCACTCGTATTAATCTGATCTTCCCTCTCCCCCTTGGGGGAGAGGGTGGTCCGCAGCCGGCGTTTTCATCAGCCGGGGCGGGCCGGGTGAGGGGGTCCATGGAAGTGCGGAAACGCGGCAGCGCATGAAGCGGCTCATCGTTAATGCGGATGACTTCGGCTTGACGGACGGGGTTAACCAAGCCATCATAGATGCGCACCACGATGGACTGCTCAGCAGCACAACCCTGCTGGCAAACGGCGACGCTTTCGCGGCGGCGGCGGCGCTGTCGCGCCTGGCCCCGCGTTTAGGAGTCGGCATTCATCTGAATCTCACGGAAGGCAAACCAGTCGCCCCTGCTTCATCCGTTCCCACTCTCATAAATGGCCGTGGGGTCTTCGCGAGAAAACCCGCCGGCCTGTGGCAAGCGATGCTGCTGGGTCGAGTGCGTGCGGTCGAAATTGAGAGAGAGCTGCACGCCCAGGTTGAAAAGGTTCTGGCCGCGCGCATTGTGCCGACTCATCTGGATAGTCACAAGCACGTGCATGCCCTGCCGGCGCTTGGCAAGATGAGCCTGAAGCTCGCCCGCCAATACGGCATCAAGGGGATTCGTTCTGTGGCGGAGGCGTGGCCCGCGTTAGGCTATTTGCTGGGACGATTTCCGCGCGCCACGGCAACGATCCTGAGACAGCGCTTCAACAGCCTCGCCCTTTCTCTTCTTTACCGGGGCTGGCGCGGCCGGCTGCCGCAAGCGGGGGTAGCGTGCGCTGAGCATTTCTACGGTGTCACGGCCACCGGGTTTCTGGATGAGGAACTCCTGCGCGAGATTCTCCGCCGGGTCCCGGACGGGACGAGTGAATTGATGTGTCACCCCGGCCTTGTGGATGAAGCGCTGAGGCAAACGCCCACGCGCCTGCTCGAGCAGCGAGAAAAGGAATACCAAGCCCTGACACGGCCAGGTGTCAAACTCTTGGCCAAAGACCTTGGCATACAGATTATTAATTATGGCGACCTCGCAAATGATCTCCATTGTCGTGCCTTTGTTCAATGAACAGGAGAATGTTCGACCACTCTACACGCGGCTCACCGAAGTGCTGAATCGCATCGGCCAGCCTTACGAGCTGGTGTTTGTGGACGACGGCAGCCGCGATCAAACGCCCGAAATCCTGGATGAAATCTACGCGAACGACAGCAGCGTGTGCGTGGTCCGGCTGCGGAGGAATTTTGGCCAAGCGCCGGCCCTGCAAGCGGGATTTGATTCTGCCCGAGGCGACATCATCATCTCCATGGATGGGGATCTCCAACACGACCCGGAAGACATCCCGGAGTTCCTGGCCCAAATGGCGAAGGGGTACGATGTGGTCAGCGGCTGGCGAGTGGCCAGAAAGGATGCGTGGCTCACGCGCCGCCTTCCCAGCCGCATCGCCAATTGGATGATGGCGAAACTTTCCGGCATTCCGCTGCACGATTTCGGCACGACATTCAAAGCGTACCGCCGCGAGGTTCTGGAGAACGTTCATCTCTACGGGGAGTTGCATCGCTTCATTCCGGTCCTGGCGAGCTGGGCCGGGGCGAACACTACGGAAATTCCGATCAAGAATACGGTGCGTGAAAAGGGGAAGTCGAACTACGGCCTCTCCAGGACCGTGCGAGTCTTGCTCGACTTAATCGGGATCAAGTTTCTACTCGATTATTCCACCCGGCCTCTGCACTTTTTCGGGCTCTTGAGCCTGCTCGGCGTGGGCGCCGGCAGCGGCATCGCGCTCTTCCTTTTGTACGAGAAGCTATGGCTCCACAGAGCCATCATGCTGGCCCACGGGCCGCTGCTTTTTGTCGCGATGCTTCTGTTCCTCACCGGCGTTCAGTTTCTTTCCGTCGGCCTCATCGGCGAAATGCTTTCTCGCACGTACTACGAGTCCCAGAAGAAACCCATTTATTCACTGCGGGAAATCAAGCGCCGCAGGCCGGAATCAACACTCAAATGACGCTTCTTAAGATTGTCGGCGACTCCCTGCTGGTGGTCGCGACGTTTCCCTTCATCTATTATTTGATCGTCCTGTACAGCTCCTGGCGTTTTTTCCGCCGCCCCGTCGCGCCAGCCAGTTCTAAACAGGGCAGTTTCACCCCTCCCGTCAGCAACCTCAAGCCCGTTCGAGGCCTCGACCCGGATGCCTATGAGAACTTCGCCAGCTTTTGCCGCCAGGACTACCCGGATTACGAACTGCTGTTTTGCGTGGGAGACAAGGATGCCCCGGTGGTTCCCGTGCTCAAGAAGCTGGCGCGTGATTTCCCTGAGCGGCGGATTCGCATTCTTTTCGGCGGGGATGGCCATGCCATCAATGATAAGGTCGGGAAACTGGCGCGCCTGGTGCGCGAGGCGCAGCATGAGACCCTGGTGATCAACGACAGCGACGTGCGCGTGAGGCCCGACTATCTGCGCACCGTGGTCGCGCCCCTGGCAGATCCCAAGGTGGGCGCGGTCACCTGCTTCTATATACCGATCGACGCCAAAACTCCGGCGCAAAAGCTGCAAACCATTGGCATGGTGTCCGATTTCTACGCCGGGATTCTGGCCGCCTGGCAACTGGACGGAGTGAAGTTCACGCTCGGCCCGACCATCGCCACCACCCGCACCCAACTCGAGGGTTTCGGCGGGTATCGTTCGCTCGGAAGCCGGCCGGCAGACGATCTTCTGGTGGGCCGGTTAATCGCAGAGCGCGGCTTCGAGGTGCGCCTGCTGCCTTACACCATCCAGACGGTGCCGGACTACGCCTCCATGCCGGAACTGATTCACAAGCGCATCCGCTGGCTCGCCGTCATGCGCCACATGCGCCCCTGGGGCCATCTGGGTCTGCTGTTCACGCAAGGACTTCCGTGGTCGCTCGCCGCCTTCGCGATTCATCCGACCGTGGCCGTGGGATGCGGCTATCTTGGGACTTACCTTGGACTCAGGTTGGCCATGACGTGGCTCATCGGCGCCCGGGGGCTTCGGGATCAAACGCTGCGCGGGAGAATGTGGCTGCTGCCGGTGTGGGACGCCATGGCGTTTCTTCTCTGGCTCGCCAGCTTCGGCAAAAACCGCTTCCAGTGGCGCGGCGGCGAATATCGGCTCCGCAACGGTCAACTCGTACCAGGTGCTCCCCAAAATTCGGAGAAGTGAGACTAGTAGGGTCTCCCCGCCCAAGAACAAGACGATGAACAGCCCTCTCCCCTGGGGAGAGGGTGTCCCGCGGCCGGCGTTTTCATCAGCCGGCACGGGACGGGTGAGGGGTCGCTTCTGTTATCCCATTCACGCTGTCGGGGCGGTCCTTGTGGCGGCGGGGGGGCGGCCACAAGGGCCGCCCCTACGGCAGATTTCTGTTCACTCGGTCCGTTCCGCGTTTGCACTCACCGCCGCCAATTGAGGCCCGGGCGCTGAGACCTCAGCGGGCGCGCCCGGACGGCGTGCATTGCGCGCCTTTCGCCAATTCACCTGCGGCATCATTCTGCTGGCGTCGATGCGATCTC
>JBEKMN010000140.1:0-6315 GCA_050008495.1 Terriglobia bacterium
AAGTCCAGGTGGCCGCCATTGACGGTGATGGCGGCTTTTGAACCGAGTCCCCGCACGGTGGCGATGGCATCCTTCACGAAGCCGAGCTGGGTGGTCTGGTAGAGGAACTCGTCCGTCTCTCGCCAGTCGCGGTCCGCGGCGGGGCCGCGCGGGATTTCGTGGCCGTAACGGGACCGGTAAAGTTCTGAACACGATGCGCAATAGCAGAGTGGCTGGCCTACGATATCGAGAAAAAAGCCGTCGGGATTGTAACCCTTTACGATTTCTGTCAACTGCTCGAGGACGTATTTGCGGTATGGTGTGTTGATACACGCCCAGTGAAATTGCCCTTGGGAGTGCGAAACCCCTCCCGGTTCGACGCGGCGGTTCTTGCCGTTTTCGTCCAGGAGCGCCCACTCTTGGTGATTGAGGACCGCCCAATCGTCAAACCCGATGCAGTAATAGGCATGAAAAGCGATGCCCTTTTGGCGCAGGCGATCGCTGAACGCCTTCACAAAATCAACTTTCAGGCCGGGATGCATGTGTCCTATCTTGGTTGGGTAGTAGGCTTCACCATGATGCCCCTTGCAGAATACCCAGACGTGATCCAGGTCGGCTTCCTCGTAGAGCCGGAACCATTGGTCAGGGTCGAAGTTCTGGTAGGTGATGGCAGGGGGATCCGGTGAATGGTGATCCACGATATAGCCGCGGAACTGATTCTCCAGGCTGGGCGGCGCGGGCGTTCGAGACGCGCCGCTCTGCGTCGCGGCATAGGCAGCGGACTCGCCCCCGGACTCGGTAAACTTCCGCAAAATGGCAGAAGACCCCCAAAGCGTTAACAACGTCGAATTGAAAACTCTACGATCCATGGCCTTTCCTCCCGCGGAAGCATGATCTCGATGAGCATACCCCCTCTGTAGCACTAGGGGCGAGTTTCTTCGCGGCGCGCGAAGAAAAGCAGATCCCTCGC
Organism: Terriglobia bacterium; assembly: GCA_050008495.1. Lineage (GTDB taxonomy): Bacteria > Acidobacteriota > Terriglobia > UBA7540 > UBA7540 > CAVROP01. The sequence continues at coordinate 950 of JBEKMN010000140.1, forward strand.
TTCGCTCAGGATGACATGTCATTCTGAGCGAAGCGAAGAATCTGCATTTGGTTGCGGCTTTGCCGCGCTGTCAACAGGCTGGAGCGATTTGTCGCGTACATATTGAGTTGTCCAGCGGAGAATGCAAAAAAGTGAGCGGACCCTCCCGGCCGTGAAGCGCAAGGCCTTATCGCCGGATCAGAAAATGTAGGGCAGGACTCGCGCCGTGTCCCGGGCGTATTCCGCGTATTCAGGATACATCTCGCGGAGGAGACGCTCTTCCCCAACCATGCGGACGCCCAGCAAAGCGCTGGCCAGCAAGGCAACGAGAATGGAACTTCCTGAAGGGTGCGCCGCAATCCCCGCCCAAACGAAATACAGAATCGCTGAATAGATCGGGTGGCGAAGCCACCGGTACGGCCCGCGGGTAACAAGTCCGCCCGAGGTGGGGTTGGCCGCCGCATGAAAACTCCGCAGGCCGAAGGTCAGGCGCGCCCAGATCATCAGCAGAACCGCCAGGACTTGAATGGCAATCGTCACCGGTCCTGCGCCCAGCAGGACTTTCTGGAAAGCCAGCCAAACCAGGCACACCCCCGCTCCCAGGAATGCGATAACCGAGAGGTGCTTTAGACTCATCGACGCTCCAAGCCCCCTTTCCCGTGGCGACTACCGTGCCGAATTCTATCACGGGGTTGCAACACCGCGTTCTTTTCCTTTCGCTTGTAGACCAGCGCTTTGCGGCGGCCTCGATCTGGAAGACGTTCTTCTGTTCCCTGCCCTGGCTGGACCTGCTCCCGGACCAGGACCACACGGTGGTGACCAGCGGCCTGGGAACGTACGCCACTCTCGAGGCGCGCGTCAGCCAGAGCGATTACTGTACGGCCGTCAAGACTCCTGACGGTGTCTGCGTAATCGCCTACCTGCCCACGGCGCGAACCATCACGGTCACCATGGCGAGTATGAGGGCGCCTGCCCATGCCGCGTGGTTCGACCCTACGAACGGGGCGTATACAACGATTCCCGGAAGGCCGGTTGCCAACACTGGAACCCGGCTATTCACGCCTCCCGGCAAGAACCACGAGGCAGCCGACGACTGGGTGTTGGTGCTGGATGGGTCGGGATCGATATAGCTTTATCGAAAACTGCCGATAATACACTCGGAATGGCGTCGGTCCACAAAAGTACCCTTGTACCATAGACGCTGACGTGGCGCCGTCATAATCTGCTCACAGGTGCGTGAGTGAGCCTGAATGATTACAAAGCACGCTAGGAACCAAAAAGTCGGACCGCTCATTGAGGTACTCGTCTTCGGCCCAGGTGGACCCGGGCTCTCCTACTCTCTCAACTTCTCATGAGCGGCTGATGGCAGGCCAACAACGGTGACCGGCGGAGACAGCAGTGTTTTCATTTTCGCACGCTTCCGATCTCCACTCGCCCTGCTCTGAAGTGGGCAAGGCACAGAACCGTCTTATCCAGCGCCCGGCGCCGTACGCTGGTGGTTACCGTAGGGGCGTGCCAAACCATCACAAGCGGTTCTATGCCGAACTCGCCTGCTACCTCGCCATAACCCTTCTCAGTGGTCTCAGCGTCTTGGCTTCGCCCGCGGCCACCCCCAGCGTGGGCCTACCACCATTGACGACCGTGAGGCAAATTCTGCAACTGAGCCGCTCCGAGGCTGTTAAGAATTACCCCATCCGGCTACGCGCCGTAGTGACTTATTACTATGGCGGAGCGCCGCCAGACCTTTTCCTGCACGACTCCACGGGAGGCGTCTGGGTGGACCTTCCTGGGGGTTTGCCGGCGCTCGACCCCGGCGACGTCATAGAGATCGAGGGGGTAAGCGAGCAGCCTGACTTTGCCCCTCAGATCGGCCAGCCACGGTGGCGAGTGGTCGGGACCAGCGCTCTGCCGGCGGCGCCCCGAGTAGCCTATGGCCAGATGGCCTCGACTCACGAGGACGGGCAATGGGTGGAGGTTCAGGGGATTGTCCGGACCGCTGGCGTCGACCCAGAGTCAAAAAACCTGTTTCTCGATATCGGCATGGATGGAGGGCTGATTACGGCCCAGATCCCCAATTTCAAGCTCGAGGATTCGCAGCGCCTGATTGACTCCGAGGTTCTCATCCGTGGCAACTGTGGAGCCGTTCGGAACGCCCTGAATCAGCAGATCGGCGTGATGCTTTATGTGCCTGGCCTTGCCCAGGTCCGGGTTATCGGACCGGCTCCTCCGGAGGCTCTTTCGCTGCCAGCGCGCCCCCTTGCGGAATTGCAGCAATTCGCCCTCGATCAGCCATCCGGGCATCGCGTTCATGTGCGGGGTGTTGTAGCCTTTCACGAGCTGGACGGTGCGACGTACCTGTCCGATCCCTCGGGCGGATTCCGCATTCAAAGCAAACAGCAGACACCCCTCAAGCCCGGTGACCGCGTAGATGTGCTGGGCTTCCTCGGCGTGGTGGATCGCCATCCCGTGCTTGAAGACTCTATCTTCCAAGTGACGAGCACGGGACGCGTCCCCGATCCGGTCTCGATTTCGGCGGCGCAGGCGCTTCAGGGTCAGTTTGACTCGGAACTGGTGAAGATGCAGGGACTCCTGGGACAGATTGCTCGAACCCCGAATGAAACGGTCCTGGTTCTACGGCAGGGGACGATCATGTTTACCGCCGTTTCAAAAACCGGGGTTCCGTCGGACGGATTGGAGTCCCTGCGTGAGGGCGCGCTTGTTCAGGTGACGGGCGTCTGCGTTGTCGACAGCGATTGGAGCGGAGCGCCCAGATCGTTCATGCTTCGTTTTCATGCTCCGGACGGAGTTGTCGTCCTGCGGAGGCCGCCCTGGTTGACCCGCGAACGCGCCCTCGAAGCGCTTGGAATCACGATGCTCGTTGTCCTGGCGGCCGCCGCGTGGGCGCTGATTTTGAGGCGGCGGGTGAAGCGTCAGACGAACATCATTCGGCAGCGGTACAAGCGGCAGGCTGCCCTGGAGGAGCAATACGCCGAGGCGCAGCGGCTCGCTCATGTGGGGAGCTGGGAAGAGGAGGTAGGAGGCCGGGAGACTGCCTGGTCAGAAGAGACTTTCCGGATTCTCGACTACCCAATGGGTGAAGTCTCGCCGAGCCGGGAAGCGTTCCTGGCGAGAGTTCACCCGGATGACCGAGGGTTGGTTCGCAAGACTATCGACGAAGCACTCGCAGGGAGCTTTACGGCGAAGGAGTTTCGGGTTCGACGCCCAGGTGGAGAAGAACGCATCGTGATCACTGCCGTAAGGGTGGTTATTGACACCAACGCTCGCCCCGTCCGCATCTTTGGCGCGCTCCAGGATATCACTGAGCGCAAGCGGGCAGAGCGAAGCCTCGAGGAGCGTACCGCCTACCTCAACGCTCTGGTGGAAAACAGCCCGGTCGCCATCGTCGTAGTCGATTCGGACACCCGAGTACAGGTGTGCAATCCGGCCTTCGAGAGCCTTTTTCAATACCGGCGGGAAGAAATTGCCGGAGCTCAGTTGAATGAACTGATTGCGCCTCGAGAGTTGCTCGAGGAAGCGGCAGAGATCAGCAGCAAGGTTGAGAAGGAAGGACAACACGCTCATTTCACCACCCGGCGCCGCCGCAAAGATGGGTCGCTCGTCGATGTCGAACTTTATGGAGTCCCACTGAGGGTGGCGGGGAAGCTGGTCGGCGTCTACGGTCTTTACCTGGATATCACGGACCGGAAAAAAGCGGAATCGGAGTTGCAAAAAGCCAAAGAGGCTGCTGAAGCCGCCAACCGCGCCAAGAGTGAGTTCCTGGCCAACATGAGCCATGAGATCCGTACGCCCATGAATGGAGTCCTCGGGGCAACGGAACTGGCGCTGGATACCGACTTGAACCCTGAGCAGCGCGAGTACCTGGGAATGGCTAAGACGTCGGCGGAGACCCTGTTGAGTATCCTTGACGACATTTTGGACTATTCCAAGATCGAAGCGGGCAAGCTGGATCTCGATCCCATCTCCTTCCGACTGCGTGAATGGTTGGCGCTCGCTACGAAACCATTGGCGCTGCGCGCCCAACAGAAGGATCTGGAATTCACCTGCGACGTGCACTCTGGCGTGCCGGAGCAGATCATTGCTGACCCCACCCGGCTCCGGCAAGTGGTCATCAACCTGGTCAGCAACGCCATCAAGTTTACCGATCGCGGCAAAGTGGGACTTGAAGTGGCTGTGGATGCCCGGGAAGGGGATCGACTGCAATTACATTTCGTGGTGCGCGACACGGGAATCGGAATCCCGACGGACAAACAGGAGATCATCTTCGGGGCCTTCTCGCAAGCCGACGGCTCAACCGTGCGGCGATTTGGAGGGACGGGCCTCGGGCTGACGATTTCGCTTCGCCTGGTGAAGATGATGGGAGGACAGCTCTGGGTGGATAGCCAACTCGGGCGAGGCAGCCGCTTTCACTTCACCACTCAGGCGCGCGCGTCCAGTGATGCCGTCCTTGTCGACCGCGCCGAGGGTGCTGACTTGATCTCATGCCGCTCTCTGCCCGATGGTCAACGGAAGCTTCGCATCCTGCTGGCTGAAGATAACTCTATCAACCAACTGTTGGCAGCGAGGCTGATTGAAAAGAGGGGGCACGTCGTTACGGTCGTCAACAACGGGCGGGAAGCTCTGACGGCTTTGGAGAAGGCTAGCTTCGACGCTGTCCTCATGGACGTTCAAATGCCGGAGATGGACGGATTCGATGCGACGGCAGAGATCCGCAAGAAGGAAACAGGCACCGGCGAGCACCTACCCATTATCGCCATGACCGCGCATAACATGACCGGCGACCGGGAGCGCTGCCTCGCCGCCGGCATGGACAGTTACGTTTCCAAGCCGATTCGGCCCGAAGAGTTGTTCAAGGAGATTTACGCCTACGCCCAGCCCCCGGGGCCGCAGCGTTCCTCGGCCGCCCTGATTAAAGAGACTAGTCCCGGCCTTCCCGTCGAGGTAGCCGCAGCCGAACCGAGGTAAGTCAAGCCGGAAAAACACAGAGCCCCGGTGGCAGAGTTGGACTTGCCGGGAGCGGGGATCCACCTGCGCTGTAGGGGCGGTTCGCGAACCGCCCCTATCAAAGCCCAGCAGCTTGCACGATCAGGGGACGGCAAGCCGTCCCCCTACAGCTTGTAGGGGTAGGGCTCGCCCTGCCTACTGGTGCCTATTACGTGACGTAACGCATTTTATACTTGACAAATCTGTCCCCTTCTGGTAGGCTGTAAGGTCTGTGAAAGTCTGTCTCACCTTCGGTGGGGACGGCTCGCCTGCCGCCCCTGCTCCCAACTTTCCAATTCATGGAGTTACTATGTCTCTACGCAAATCTACTTGTCTCACTCCCCAGCGGCTCGACGCCGCTCGGCACAACTCGCAGCGCTCTACCG
>JBEKMN010000141.1:0-6197 GCA_050008495.1 Terriglobia bacterium
GAGACGCTCAAGATGCTCGAGGAGGAAGACTACGAAAAGTTGGTGAACGATAAAGGCGCCTACTTCCTCGCCGGGCTCAAGGAACTGCAAAGCCGCTTCCCGGGCATCATCGGAGACGTGGGTGGGCTGGGGATGGCGCTGCGCCTCGAGGTTTGCAAGGAGGACGGCATCACGCCGGACCGCGACCTCACTGACCGCATTTTCGCAGAGGGCCTGAAGGGCGACCTCGAGATCGCCGGGCGCAAGTACGGCTTGGTGCTGGACGTGGGAGGTTACTACAAGAACGTCTTCACCCTGGCCCCCTCATTCACTATCTCACGCGAGGAGTCGGACTTGGCTCTGGAGCTGCTCACCCAGCTCTTCCGCCGTTGCCGCCAATAGCAGCAAGAAGGCGGATGGCGGAACTCCCCCTCCCCTGTGTCATTCTGATCCCGCCATGCGGGAGAAGAATCCCCGCATTTGACACCGCAATCAGTGCGTGCTTCCCCTCTCGCTGTGGCCTCATAACCATCAACCAGCCATCGGGTCCATCGCAGACATGCAAACTGCCGCATGTCTGCGCCACCCGGCGGAACGAGCCCGCTGGTAAATCGTTGGCACGGTTGGCTCGGCAACATGGGGGTGGTGGGTAGGCATCTCTGAAGTGGCGATGCCCCACGATCAGGGCGGCACTGACCGTGACTACCTGCTTTAAGGCATTTCTCAATCGCGTGTCCGAGTTGGACCCCTTTCGGTATGCGACGAGGGTTAAGCCCGTGGGATAAGAACTGCCAGTTCTGGAAACACCTCAAAATCTTCGGCATTGAACGTGTAGATTCGCTGAACGCCATTGGCCTTCATGGTCGCGACAATTTGCAAATCGAATATGTCGCCACCGCTCACAGGGCGACGACGAAGCAAGCCCAGCAACCCTTCCACTGTGTGGACCGGGACAGGCAACACATGAAGAAAAGCGAGCAGACCGGAAATCGCGCTCAATGTGTCGGCAGGAGAGCGCGGCTTTGGAACTCGCCGCGGATTGGTCACGATGGAATAAAACTCGCAGAGTATCTGCGAGGTCACATAAAGAGTTGCGGACGTGTCACGCGCAGCTTCGAGCAAGGCGCGTGACGCCGCATGTTGTGGGGCGTCTGCGTCCATTGCGTAGACCAGAACATTCGCATCAATGAGCCCCGGCTCAACGGACATCGTCGTAAATGTCCCGTCGATGGAGAGCACCTACGCCGCCAAGGTGCCAGACCGGCAATTCAGGAGCGGCGGTGCTGAAGTGGGTTTCTCCCTCAAGCAGGCGCAACACAACATCCTTCACCAGTTGCTCGGGGCCGGTGCCTGCATTGGTGGCGATCTGCGCAAGCTGCGCTTCCTGCTCAGGGGTGAAATGCACTTCCATCGCCTTCAGGATAACGGAAAAGCTTCGCTTCAGGCAAGTTCCTATTTGGACCCTTGGTGAAACACTGGCGGGGGGCATCAGTCGAACGGTAAAACCACCTCGGCATAACTGCCCGGCGTGGCCGCGTTCACCACGGCGGCTATGCGTTCACGGTGCAATCTGCCACGTGACCATTTCGGCGGGTGGCGCAGACATCGGTTCTATCGCAGACATGCAAACTGCCGCATGTCTGCGCCACCCGGCGGGACGCTCCGGGTGTCGGCGCCATGTCTCACCTCGACGCCTGACATCGGATACCCGCGATGACATCAAAGCGTGGGCGAGAGGTCGAGAATCTCATCTGCCAGATTCTTGACGAAGTAGCGGTCGTGGGAAACAAACAGGATAGTTCCCGGGAAGCGCAAGAGCGCATCTTCCACCGCTTCGCGTGTTTCGATGTCGAGGTGGTTGGTGAGTTCGTCCAGAAGCAGGAAATCAGCCCCACTGACGAGCAGCCTCGCCAAGGCAACCTTGGCGCGTTCTCCGGCACTCATCTTCTTTAGGGCGTGCGTCGCCTCTTCTCCCCGCAGGCGCAGGCAGCCGAGAATGGTGCGGACCCACGTCTCGTCAGGATGAACTTCAAGGCATAGTTCCAGAGGTGATCTGGCGCCATCCAGATTCTCGCCCTCTTGGGCATAGTAACCCGGCCGGATTTTGGCGCCGAACTGCGCCGTCCCTGCGTCGGCTGTCTCTTGACCCAGCAATATCCGGAGGAGCGTCGATTTGCCGCAGCCGTTTGGGCCCAGGATCGCCCAACGCGCTCCCGACTGAACATAGAAGCTCAGGTTCTGAAACAGGACCTTCCCGTCAAAAGCCTTGCAGAGGCCCTCCACGCGGAGGGCGACGCCGCTCCTCCGGGCAACATTGGGAAAATCCAGCGAAGGGATGGGATCTTCCAGCCAGGGTTTTTCCACCGCGGGCTGGCGGACCACCCTTCCACGCAGGATGCGCGCCGTGCGAGCCACCTTGGCGGCTTTGTGCGCGTAGAAGTCTTTGCTTGCTCGGATACCCCTGGGCGGTTTGGCCACCCGGCGCGCCAGCGCCAAGCGTCGCTCGGCAGCCCGGCGAGCGGCCACCGCCCGCCGTTCGCGCACGGTGAAACGTTCCCAGGCTTGTGACTCCCGGAGGGCGCGCTGGTCGGCGTAGAAATCGTAGTTACCTTCGTAAACCACCAATGCCTGGCGCCGCAGTTCAAAGGTGCGCGTGGTCGCGCGGTTCAGAAAAGCGCGGTCGTGTGACACCACAAGATAAGCGACATCGAGACGAGCGAGATATTCCTCCAACCATTCTCGCGCGCCAATGTCGAGATGATTGGTGGGCTCGTCAATGAGCAGGAGATCCGTCGGGGCAAGCAGCAGCTTGGCGAGTTCGGCGAGAGCGCGTTGCCCGCTGGAGAGATGGGCCATGGGCAACTCCCGCTCGCGAGAGCGGAACCCAAGTCCGTCCAGAACCTTCTCGGCTTCGGCTTCAAGCCGAAACCCCCCTTGCTCCTCGAAAGCGCTCAGAAGCCCGGCATAGCTGCAGGCCCGTTCGTCGTCATCCAATTGCGACTCGAGGCGCCGGATTTCATGGTGGATCTCTGCCAAGCCGGGATTCGCCCCCAGGACGTAAGTTCCAAGCGCCTCCTCCCCGGCTGCGGAACTCTCCTGAGGAACATATCTCACCCGGAGCTGTTGGCGCCGCGCGATGGCGCCGGAGTGCGCCTCAAGCTCTCCGCTGAGGATGCGGAGAAGCGTCGACTTGCCGGCCCCATTGGGACCGACCAGCCCAATCCGGTCCCCTGGATTGATTTCAAACGAAACCTTTAGGAAGAGCGGGTCAGATTGGGAAGGATACTGGAAGCTAAGATCGGCAGCATTCAGCAAAGACATTCTCTACTCCAGGCAAACAAAAAGTCACTCCCCTGGCTTTCCAGGGAAAACCTTCGTTCGAATCAAGGATTGCGAATGTCTTTACAGTTTCAAGCCGATCTACTCCCTGCGGTGAAGTAACATGAGGACCAAGGGCGATTGTAACCGAAACGTCGCCCACACACAATTGCAACTGACGACATTGCAACTGACGACGGACAACTGACCACCGCTCACCGCGGGTGGCGCAGACGTCGTTTTGTGATGTCTGCGAATTATGCTTCCCCTCTCGCTGTGGCCTCATCACCGTCAGCCAGGCGTGGGTTCTATCGCAGACATGCAAACTGCCGCACGTCTGCGCCACCCGGCCAATATTGTTGACGATCCTATGCCGAATTCATCAAAGTGACACAGCCTCAAGCGCTGAAAGCGAGTTCGAGAGAGATCGCTTGATATGGCACTTCCGGCCGGACCCGTCCGCGCTCCCCGCGATGAAGCCGCACGAAACCATATTGCTCCATCGTCTTCAACGTCCGGGACAGATTGGATGCTTTGCGGCCGGTACGCGCGGCTAGCTCCTGAAGTGAAACCGGATGCCCCGCCGCGATCGTCGCGAGCAGGGCGCGGTTCTTGTTCGACAAAACCTTCGCAAAACTCTCGGTCGAGGTAAACCACACCTTGGGATCTCCGGGTTTCGGCTTGAGCTTGCCCCGCGCGATCGCCATCGTTCGCGCCTTCATGTCCTTGTAGGAAGCGATTCCGATCTTAAGGGTCTTCATGGCACTATTCCTTTCTCGCGGAGAACCGCGTCAACCGCCGTCCAGAAGTCGGCGAGCAGAGTCGCCGCGTCTCTGTACTCGTACGGGCGCACCGCCTTCAGCCCGTGTTTGTGATCGAACGTCGAGCCGGTTTCTCCGCCCGGACCCGAGCGGCCCCTCACCTGATGCGCGTTGTCGAATCCCATCAAACGTTCACCACCAGGACCATGCAGCGTCAGCGAGTAGTCGAGGCCATGCGGCTTCGCCTCGCTCGCCGGAACGCGGCGGACAACGAACCGGACCCAGTGTCTGGTCTCCGGGTCGATGACCAACACCTGCCCGTCCAGTTCGAGCAGGGCGTCCAGGGACGGATCGCGCTCCATAAATTATCATTATCACAAACTGATAAGTAAGTCATTAAAAAGATAAGCTTGCCTTATCGGTCAAGGACTTGCGATTGCCATCGGGAACCGGTTTCGGCGGAGACGTGGATGGGCTGGGGATGGCGCTGCGCCTCGAGGTTTGCAAGGCGGACGGCGTCACGCCGGACCGCGATCTCACTGACCGCATCTTTGCGGAGGGCCTGAAAGGCGACCTCGAGATTGCTGGGCGCAAGTACGGCTTGGTGCTGGACGTGGGAGGTTACTACAAGAACGTCTTCACCCTCGCCCCCTCATTCGCTATCTCACGCGAGGAGACGGACTTGGCTCTGGAGTTGCTTACCCAGCTCTTCCGCCGCTGCCATCCATAGTGTAGACTCCCCTTTCGGGGCGGGATGTCATTCCGAGCGCAGCGAGGAATCTCGCTCTGGCTTGTGCCGGCTGCGATCTCCCGAAGGGACCAGCGTGACGAACCGCGTGACGAACGTTACAAAGCCTCCCCCAATAGCGTAAGATGGCGCTGTTACGAGGGGTGTGGGAGATTTCTCATGACGGTGATCGAGCTTCCCGACGAACAGGCGGCAGCGCTGCAAGCGAAAGCTGCTGCGGAGGGTCTTTCTCTTGAGGCGTGGCTCCTGAAGCTCGCTGAACAGGAGCGTCCAGCCAGCCGCCCCCACCGGCATATTGCTGACGTGATCCTCGAAAATATGCAGGATGTGCCGCCTGAAATCATGGCGACCATGCCCGAGGACGGCGCGAGCCAGCACGATCACTACATCTACGGTTGGCCGAAGAAAAAGGCATGACCGCGCTTTTCGCCGAAAGGTCCATTGGATCGCCCTGGTCAATTTGAGCGGCTCTGGAACCATGCATCCATCGAATAACGATTTGATTGGCGATATCGTCCGCCGCATCGTGGAGACGGCGCAGCCGGAGAAGATCATCTTGTTCGGCAGCCGGGCACGGGGCGACGCCCGACCCAACAGCGATTTCGATGTTCTGGTGATCAAGGAATCCAGCGAGCCAAGCTACCGGCCCGACGCCCCGCTGTACCTCGCACTGGCCGGATTAAACGCGCCGGTGGACGTGATGGTGTATACGCCGGAAGAAGTGACTGACTGGAGCGCTGTACCCCAGGCCTTCATCACCACGGCCGTCCGTGAAGAAAAGGTCGTGTATGAAAGAAAAGGCTGATGTCGTGCGGGGTTGGCTGCGAAAGGCGGCAGGCGATTTTGTTAGTGCTGACACCTTACGCCGTTCGACTCCGCTACGACGATTCCTTCTGGCCCACGCTTGAAGTGGCAAGGCAGGCCCAGGCTTCAGGTCTGGCCATTCGGGACTTCGTATTAAGCCGGCTCCCCAAAGAAATCCTGAAAGCCGAAGAATAATGCCCACTCACAACATCATCGACAACCGGAATCAAAAGCTGATTGACCACATCAAGCGCATCCCTACTTCGACCAAGAGCGCGGTTTGCGGTCGGATACTTCTTCCTTTCCCGCTTGTGGCAGAGCATTCCCCGACCCGATAATGGCGCATCGTCTTGCTTCGCGGACTGGCGAGCCCCAAAGGGGCGCTCTAATCTAGCCCAGGCCTGGGCTAGGCTGGGTCGCCCCTTCGGGGCTCAGGAGGGGCTGGACTGGATCAGACCGGACTCAATTCTAATGCCGTCCTCGTCGGTGGTGGGGACGAATGGCATTCGGCCACAGGGGCCAGCGCCGCTCGCCCCTACGATTCGACCTACGCTACGATTTTGAGTTCTGGCCCGACCACCAAACGA